>NZ_JBSDZD010000009.1:0-235178 GCF_056726165.1 Vibrio sp. 9-16B-A1 | reverse complement strand
TAAGTGTCCTGAAGGGTTGTTCGAGACTAGAACGTTGATAGGCAGGGTGTGTAAGCGTTGTGAGGCGTTGAGCTAACCTGTACTAATTGCCCGTGAGGCTTAACCATACAACACCCAAGGGGTTTTGTTACTGAAACTGTTCCAGACAGTTATCAGCACTTCCTCCATCCATGGAGGTCGTGGACTCAATAAAGAATATTGAATGTAGTGTAGAACGAAACAGCTTTCCGAATTAAAGAATTTGCTTGGCGACCATAGCGTTGTGGACCCACCTGATTCCTTGCCGAACTCAGAAGTGAAACGCAATAGCGCCGATGGTAGTGTGGGGCTTCCCCATGTGAGAGTAGGACATCGCCAGGCTTTAAATTTAGGAACCACGTTGAAAGACGTGTTTACCGCTGCGGAGCGGTAGTTCAGTTGGTTAGAATACCGGCCTGTCACGCCGGGGGTCGCGGGTTCGAGTCCCGTCCGCTCCGCCACTTATTTAGAAGCCTCGTCGAAAGACGGGGCTTTTTTTGTGTCTGTAACTTTGTGCTTTCAGGTGGTTTTGGGGGATTGGTTCGTGGTACGCGTGCGCTTCGCTCCGTGGTTCGAGGGATATAGTTTTCCCTTTGATTCTATTGTGGCCCGCTGTAGCATCCACCCAGAGCCCAGAGCCCAGAGCCCAGAGCCCAGAGCCCAGAGCCCAGAGCCCAGAGCCCAGAGCCTTACGATCTCTCTTCCGCGAACCACGTACCACGAAGCGAACCGTCCCCCGAACCCCTCATCTAAACCTTCCCCTGAACTCCGTAGGTGTCATTTTCTTCAGTGTCTTAAACTGGCGATTAAAGTTAGACAGATTATTGAATCCTGAGCGCTCTGCGACCAGTGAGACCGGGTTATGGGTATTGGCCAGCAGTTCGCACGCTTTGCCTATTCTGAAGCGCTTGAGGTGCTCTGAAAAAGACTCGTTAAAGTGTTTTTCAAACATCCGGTATGCGGAGCTTTCGCTCATATGTACTTCCCGGCAAAGGTCATCAATTCGGATAGGGGAATGGTAGTGGTTCTCAATGAACTTTCTTATCGCCTCCACCCGTTTTATCGTTTCTGTGTCGTCCTGCTGTGGATTAAAGACGTATGGCGTTGCAGAGAGTTCCGCAGCACCCGTGTCATCCGCCAGTTTGTTCAGTGCCTGTATTACGCCCTGAAACTGATGGTGTGGTGCTTTTTCGTTAATACCGGAAAGGAGTTCAAATATGGTTTCTCCGGTTTCCGGACTAAATTGCAGACCATGTGCAGAGCGTCGTAAAAGCGGGGAGAGTCCCTTTAGCTCAGGAGCGGCTTGCTGTAGTTTTTTCAACCACTTATGGCTAAACCAAAAGATCAGTGAATAGTGAGGCTTACATCCGGGATCACTGAGTTGCCCTGACAGCATGTGCGGAAGGCCCGGGCCATATAAAAGCAGGGTGTTATGCCGGATTGATCCGATACCATCTCCGGCAATATAGGTGCCATTAAAGATGTTTTCCGGATCCCGGTAGAGCACCAGTTCGTACTCAGCATGATAGTGCCAGGGACAAGTAAACTCTTTCTTGGCCACTTTGCAGTGATATTCACGTACCTGCCAGTTGAAGCGATCTTCGTTGAACACATTCTCGATAAATGGACGCATTATTTCCCCTCCCTGACTCTCAACAGATTACTGTTTGTGGCGTTTATCTGTCAAAACTCCGGGGGAAAATGATGGGAAAGTACCAGACCAGGACGGATTGTTACCAATGAAGGAACGCATATTGAGTAGACTGACACTGTTACCGATACCTGGCCAGGATCGCTGAACTAATAAGAGGATAATGTTATGTATCAGAACAAAACTGCCCTGCTTTTCATAGTGACAGCGTTTGTGACCGGGATGTGCGGCGCTTTTTTCTACCCCCTTTCCAGTCTGTTTATTGTAGAAGCTCTTGGAGCATCGCCGGCCATGTTAAGCGCCTATATGGTGCTGGCTGTATGCAGTTCGGTAGTGGTCTCTCAGTTTATCGCTGCTTATTCTGACCGTGGCTGGCAGCGTAAGCGAATTTTGCTGCTCTCGCTGGGCAGCTACCTGGTGACGGTTATCAGCTTCACCTTAATTCGAAATTACTACCTGGCGGTCGGAATTGCGATGGTATTCGGCAGTATCAGTGGTGCGATCTTCGGCCAGCTGTTTGCGCTGGGACGTGAGTATGGCGATAGGCACCTGAGTGACAGCACTTCATTTCTCTCTGCCATGCGCGCCGGGATTGCTATTGCATGGGTTTTTGGGCCGCCGCTTGCCTTTATGCTCAAAGGGAGCTTTGGCTTCAGTGCCTCGTTCCTGACCTCCGCGATTATGGTTGCTGTAACCATGCTGATTGTTGCCCGGTACTTGCCGGGCAGTGACGGAATACGCAAGGATGATGCGCAGCCAGCAGAAACAGTTAAAGGGAAGCTGGGCGGCCGGGTGGTGCTTTATTGCGTGATGCTGGTATTTACCTTTGGTGCGAATAACTTATATATAACCAGTATGCCGCTTTATTTGTCACAGGAGCTGATGATTAAAGCCAACTGGCTCGGGATCCTGTTTGGTGTTGCCGCGCTGTGTGAGATCCCGATAATGATGAATGCCGGTCGAATGGCAAAGCGGTTTGGTACTGAGCGTATGCTGATTGTGGGGCTGATCTGCGGCAGTCTGTTTTTCTTCTCGATGCTTAATGTAACCGAGTTCTGGGCCATGATCGCTGTGCAGGTATTTAATGGTGTATTCATCGGCATCAGTGCAACGCTGGGGATGGTGGTACTGCAGGATATGATGGCCGATCGCCTTGGTGTCGCCTCGACTTTGTTTTCCAACATGCTGCAACTGAGTATGCTGGTTGCCAGTCTGTCGGTTGGCTTTGTTGGTGAGCTGTATAACTATTACAGTGCGTTTTACCTGTGCCTGAGCGGAGCTTTGGTTGCGCTTGTTCTGATGGTGTACTTCAGCCTGGCCGGCAACGGCAGGCAGGAAGAGCGGGTTGCAGAGCAGGGTTAGAGCAACTTTTTGGGGTCAAAGTGATAACCGGTTAAACAGTGATGCAGGGAGCAACCGGATCGCAGTCATGAGCAGAGTCCACCAGAAAGGGGTGTAACTGAGCAGTGATTTGCGCTCCACTCTTCTTTTTATCAGTGCTGCGATTTTGTCTGGTGTGCTCCATAAGGGGCCTTTGGCAAAGGCTTCAGTCATTGGTGTATCCACAAAGCCAGGTTTTATATCGAGTACGTGAACACCGGCTTTGACAAGCCTTTGTCCCAGCCCCTGCAGGAATATGGACACCATTCCCTTGGCTGCACCGTAGACATAGTTGGACTGACGCCCCCTGTCCCCGGCGACACTGGTGATTGCGGCAAGGGTACCAGAGCCCTGATTTTCCATATTATTAGCTGCAGTAGTCAGCAGAGTGATGACGCTGGTACCGTTCAGCTCTATCTCATCGAGTGTTTTCTGATAGTCATCCTGACAGTTAGGCTGATCAGGCAGATGACCATGGCAGATTATAAGCAGGTCCACCTGCTGAAAAGAAGAAAATGCTTTTTTTACCAGGGTGGCATTGGTGGCGTGCTCTGTGGCATCAAATCGCTCTGTGTGAACCTCTGTCGCACCACGTATGAGCAGATCCTGCTGAATACAGGTGAGTCTGTTGTGGTTTCGGGCTGCAAGAAACAGACGGGCGCCTTCGGCTGCGTAGAGCCGCGCCAGCTGCTCTGCAATTGCCGAGGTGGCACCAAATATAACGATACTTTTCATTGTTAAAGCCCTATCCTGGCCGACTGCAGGGAGTTATACAGTGGCTTTGCGCCATACTCTTCCCTGATCTGCTGAAACCTTTCCCATTGCGGGTAACCCTGTTTGAACATGCTTTCAGACATGCGCATATCCTTGCTCAGATAAAGCCTGCCCTGATACTCCCGTACAATCTCATCAAGCCTGTCGAGCAGGTCCAGGGTTGCCTGGCTGAGTTTGAAGTCCAGTGCGAGGGTGTAGCCGGGTGCCGGAAAAGAGAGCAGGTTCTGGTTTGCACGGCCGAATACTTTCAGTACCGCAAGAAAAGAGCCCAGCTGCGATGATGCTATTTCGGTCAGTATTCTTTTCAGGCCCTGTTTTCCCCCTTCCAGAGGCAAAACAAACTGATATTGGGTGAAGCCAGCCCTGCCGTAAATCCGGTTCCAGTTTCCGATTGAATCCAGCGGGTAGAAAAACGCATCGTAGTGGCAGTGCTGTACGTTTTTACTCCGGAGAGCCCGGGCATAATAAAGCTGGTTAAAAGCCCCCACGCTGAAGCGGTTAAGCGTAAAGGAGGGCAGGTTTAAGGGAATGCTGAGTCTGCTGCCACGGTGTACGCTGAGAGTTCCTTTCTGAGCATGCTCTCCAAGCATCAGCAGGGAGCGGCCGAGTTGTGCGCCTTTGGCCAGGCAGTCAACCCAGGCCACCGAGTAAGTGCAGTTTTGGTGCTGTTCAAACAGTGACAGAAGGTGTTCCAGGTTCTCAGCTTTGTATGTGGTCTGACAGATACTGCTGTTGCTGATAGGTTTTAATTTGAAAGTGGCTTCTGTTATTACGCCGGTTAAGCCCATTCCGCCACAGGTAGCGTGATACAGCTCCGGGTTTTCAGTTTCGGAGCACTGATATTCCTGTTGGTGAATTGAGATCCGGAGAGATAACAGGTAATCGCAGAAACTGCCGTCAAGGTGGTGATTCTTTCCATGAACGTCTGACGCTATTGCTCCGCCAACAGTGACAAATTTGGTGCCAGGCGTGACAGGAAGAAACCAGCCTTTGGGAACAAAGGTTTTTAAAACAGCGTCGAGCGATACGCCCGCATCACAGGTCAGAACTCCGGAACTTTCATCAAAGCAGACAAAGCGGTCCATTCTGGTGGTATCTGTGAGCTGCGCTGCCAGTGCGCTGTCGCCATAACTTCTGCCCAGGCCTCTCGCAATCGTACTGCCGGAAAAAGGCTCCGGGTGTTCCCTCTGGCTGTAGCGCCTTTCTGCATTGGTGACCGGGAACCTGCCCCAGCTGGTGGTTGGTAGTGCCATCCTCAGATTACCTGTCCGTCTGGTTATCAGATACAGCTACCGGATGGTTGCTGTTGTTATAACTATAGACGTTTACAGGTTTTTTTTCGGAGGAACGGTGGTTTTAATCTTTGGAAGAATTGGCAAAGGAGGGCGGGATTACCTAGATTTAGAATAAAGTCACTATGAAGCAGGTTAAGAACAGATACTGATGAGCAGCCCTGCAGGTACGTTAAAAATCTTACTTCGCCTGATGCGTCCAAGGCACTGGGTAAAGAATCTGTTTGTGCTTGCACCACTGTTTTTTTCGGCTCAGTTTACTTCTCCACACGCCGTTATCCAGGCCGTTCAGGCGCTGATTGTATTTTGCCTGGCTGCGTCCGCAGCTTACGTGTTTAACGACTGTCGTGATCTTGACCATGACCGCCGTCATCCGGTGAAATCCCGGACCCGGCCGTTAGCTTCCGGAGACATCTCTCTCCCGCGGGCTTATAGGCTGCTGTTGGTGCTGTACTTCCTGATTCTTGGATTTACGGCCACAGTGCCTCAGGCGGTCTGGGTAGCTGCTGCGTATCTGGTATTGAATGTCCTGTACGCTCTTTATCTGAAGCACCAGCCCGTACTGGATATCTTCTCTGTAGCACTGGGGTTTGTATTAAGAGTTTATGCCGGAGCGGTTGTTCTGGAAGTGCCCCTGTCTGCCTGGATGCTTGTAACTACTCTGTCTCTTGCTCTGTATCTGGCGGCCCTCAAGCGGCGTCAGGAGCTGCTGCACCATGGCAGGGACGCAAGGCCGGTATTGCAACACTATACGATCGCGCTGGTGGATAAGTATGCTGCTCTTTCTGCTACCTGTTCGGTGCTGTTTTACAGTCTGTTTGTTATTACCGAGCAGCCCTCTATGGTGCTGTCGGTGCTGTTTGTTATTTTTGGCCTGTATCGCTACTGGTTTGTGGTTGAGCTGAAAGATAAGGGAGAGTCACCGGTTGATGCTCTTTATTCTGACCGTCAGTTACAGCTGGCTATTGTGGGGTGGATACTCGCCTGTGGATACGTTTTGGTGCAGTGAGAAAAGAACATGGACTTGGCATACCTCATCACTCCTTTTGCTGCCTGGCTGATGGCCGGATGTCTTAAGTTTGCTGTCAACAGCGCCCGGAGCCGGTCGCTGGCATTTGACCAGATTGGCTATGGTGGCTTTCCCAGTACACATGCCAGTATTGTATCCGGCGCGGTGATGATTATCGGTCTGCGCGCCGGATGGGATAATCCGGTACTGGCAGTCGCCCTGGCGCTGGCACTTATCGTATGTCTGGATGCCACCGGCCTCAGAAAGCACATCAGCGACCACGCTAAAGCACTCAATCAGCTTACGCCTGAGAAGAAGCGCCTGAGAGAAAGGATAGGGCACAGCCTGTTTGAAATTCTGGGCGGAATACTAACCGGAGTGGTTACCGCATGGCTGATAAATCTTGTGGTTTAGGTGGGTATTAAAACGAAAAAAGCCACGTCTTTCGACATGGCTTTCTTCTTAAAGTGGCTCCCCCTGCGGGACTCGTACGGGCCGGCCATCCGGCTGTGACATATTCACCGTTCACAGAAGCAGATAAAAGAAAACCCCAGCCTTTCGGCTAGGGTTTCTAAAGTGGCTCCCCCTGCGGGACTCGAACCTGCGACATACGGATTAACAGTCCGCCGTTCTACCAACTGAACTAAGGGGGAACAATTTGTGTGCTTCAGAAGTCATCTGACTAAAGGAGCGAAAGTGGCTCCCCCTGCGGGACTCGAACCTGCGACATACGGATTAACAGTCCGCCGTTCTACCAACTGAACTAAGGGGGAATCATAAATGGTGCCGACTACCGGAATCGAACTGGTGACCTACTGATTACAAGTCAGTTGCTCTACCTACTGAGCTAAGTCGGCACATCTATTCTTATTGCTCGTACTTTCATTAAGCACCAACAATCTAAATTGTGGTGCCCGGAGGCGGAATCGAACCACCGACACGAGGATTTTCAATCCTCTGCTCTACCGACTGAGCTATCCGGGCGACGGGGTGTATTAAACGGTTTTTCCGGTTTTAGGTCAACAGAAAAATGCAAAAAAACTCTCGTTTGATGCTTTTCTGTACTTAGTGGGCTGTTTTTGCGCGTTGGTGATTAAAACGCATGCGAAATGCGGGGGTAAGGGGAGAGTTTTTTTATTTTAAGTTGGCGGAATCTTGCTGCGGGAGACAAAAAAAGCGCACCCGAAGGTGCGCTGAGAGTGATTACTTAACCGTAAATTTGTTTACCCAGAGCTCAAGCTCATTGGCCAGCTGGGCAAGGTGGCGGGTACTGCTGTGACTTTCTGTCACAACCTGGCTCAGCTGACTGCCGCTCTCTTCAATCATATTGATACGCTGGGAGATGTCATCGCTCACCTGGGTCTGCTCAGCAGCGGCTGTCGCAATCTGGTGGCTCATGCTGGTGATGGTCTCCAGGGCATCGACAATATGCTGCAGCGCTTCTGATGCGTTACGTGACTCTTCAACTGTGGTCTGGCTGGTATCTGCACACACTTCCATGGTCTGGATTGCGTTACGTGAGCCATCCTGAAGGTTGCCGATCATCTGTTGGATCTCTTTGGTGCTGTTCTGGGTACGGCCGGCAAGGTTGCGAACCTCATCAGCCACCACCGCAAAGCCACGGCCCTGTTCACCGGCACGGGCTGCTTCAATCGCAGCATTCAGCGCAAGCAGGTTGGTTTGCTCGGCAATATCACCAATCACATCGAGGACTTTGGCGATGTTGTTTACATCGTTATCCAGCGCGGCAACGGCATCGCTGGCAGTGCCCAGCTGCTCTGCAAGGCCTTCGATATTGCTCACTGCGCTCAGGATCAGTTGCTGGGTCACCTGGCTCTGTTTGTCGGCTTCATCTGTGTTAGAAGCGGTCTCGCTGGCCGAATCTGCAACATTGTTGGCAGAAGAGGCCATCTCGGTCATCGCGGTGGCAATCATCTCGGTAGACTGCTGCTGGGTATCGGTCAGCTGACTGATGCTGGCAGAGCGTGACTCTACGTTGCCAAGTTCTCCGCGCAGGGCGTGCATGGACTGCTCCATGTTATTAACCAGCTCTGCCAGGGAGAGGCTCATCTGCTGAACTGCCTGGAAGATGCTGCCAGGCTCTGCGTCGTATTCGAATGTTGTCTGAATCCTGCCTGCTGCTACAGCCTGCACTGCTGAGCGTACTTCCTGAGGCTCACCGCCGAGCAGGGTCAGCATGCGGCGGATAGCGACGATCAGCACTGCCAGAATCGCGCCTGCGATGAGCAGACACAGGGTCAGCTGCCAGCTTGCCGTTGACCAGAATCGCTCGTTCACTTCGTTAAAGCCGATACCGGTGCCGACATACCAGCCCCAGTGGTCGCTTTTCTCTGCGATAGACAGTTTTTCTTCCACTGTGCCATCCGGCAGTTTCAGGCTCCAGGTGTACTGGGCGATCCTGCCCGGATTCGCGGCTACAGCTTTTTGTAAAATGGCGCCGACGCTGTTGCCTTCAGAGTCGCGGAAATCGTGGAAGCTGGTGCCGTGCAACTGAGGGTCAAGCGGAGCTGCGATGAAGTTCAGGTTTTCATCTGCTACATAGACGTACTCGTTGTCTTTGTAGATGTTGTTGCGCAGTACCCTGGTCGCAATAGCTTTTGCCTGCTCTTCACTCAGGGTGCCGTCCATTGCCATTTTTTCCAGCTCACTCAGGATGCTGTAGGTGCTTTTGAACAGCTCGCCTACGCGTGCCTGGTTGTCCTGATCACTGGCAACGCGCAGGGTCCACAGGCCGGTTGCGGTCAGAGCCAGCAGCGCCACCAGGATCACCGCAGACAGCAGGTAAGATTGGGTTTTTAGTTTCATATTTACCTCGGAGTATCACTTCCGTTGTGATGGGGAGTTGTTGGTATACCTTCATGATATCGTCAGCTGTACGTTAATGATGAGCGCTTAAAGCTAACAGATGACAAAAGTATGATGCGGATTAAATTTTTAGCAAAAAATAAGTCGGAATGTGATCGGCAGGGTTGTTTGTGGGGCTGGTTGGCATGGGCGTAAGAGACGAGAGACGAGAGACGAGAGACGAGAGACGAGAGACGAGAGACGAGAGACGAGAGACGAGAGATGATATACGAAAAAAGCACGTCTTACGGCGGGGACATCTTGTCGGGGACGCCCAGTCATGGCTTTCGCGAAGTATTATCGTAGCAGATAAGAAAAAACCCCAGCCTTTCGGCTAGGGTTTCTAATGTGGCTCCCCCTGCGGGACTCGAACCTGCGACATACGGATTAACAGTCCGCCGTTCTACCAACTGAACTAAGGGGGAATTTCGTGTAACCTTTTCAGGTTAAGCACCGAAAATGGTGCCTCGAGGCGGAGTCGAACCACCGACACGCGGATTTTCAATCCGCTGCTCTACCAACTGAGCTATCGAGGCAAATAAATGGTGCCGACTACCGGAATCGAACTGGTGACCTACTGATTACAAGTCAGTTGCTCTACCTACTGAGCTAAGTCGGCACATTTTATTCTTATTGCTCGTACTTTCATTAAGCACCAACAATCTAAATTGTGGTGCCCGGAGGCGGAATCGAACCACCGACACGAGGATTTTCAATCCTCTGCTCTACCGACTGAGCTATCCGGGCGACGGAGCGCTATTAAACGGATTTTCGGCCCCGGCGTCAACAGGTATTTTTAAAAAAACTAAAAAAATGGTGTGTTTGCCGGGTTTTTGAACAAAATGGTTACTATCCGCGCCCGGAATTGAAATCTTTCTTAAATTTGGTCACTTTTTCCAGGTAGCGGCGTGACTCCGAATTCGGGTGTTTTTTGGTTAACGCCCAGTAAACCTGATTTGGCTGCAGTGAATTCAGGTCGCGCATTGCCCGTTTTCTGTCATTGCGGTTAAAAGTGTTCAGTACACCGCCGGTGCCACCGTTGTAGGCTGAGATCATGCTGTACTCCAGTGAAACGGGGTGGCGCACATCTTTCAGGTAGCGGTTTTTCAGGATATAGAAGTACGCGGTACCGGTATCTATGTTCTTCTCCGGGTCAAACAGGTACTCAGGGCTCGGCTCACCAGGTTTCTTTTTCACCAGCTTAAATACATCCCGGCCGGCAGTCTTGGGAACCACCTGCATCAGGCCATAAGCATTGGCCCAGCTGACCGCATAGGGGTTGAAACTGCTCTCGGTTTTGATGATGGCGTAGATCAGATCTTCCGGGATGTCATACTTGCGTGAAGCACGGCGGACGATATCGGCGTACTGGTAACTGCGCAGTTCGAAGTGATCCTTAACCATAGGGATCTCGACGTAATACGCTTTTTTATAGTCCACGCTGCGGGTTTTGAGCTTATTGGCGATCAGGTAGTCGGCAAAGCGGTTGGCGCGCCATGACCACTGAATGGCTTTCTGGTCCTGGTCGAGCACCTGACGGTAGAGGAACGGCCGCCCCTCCAGCTTGATGCTGGAAGAGGAGTAAAGGTCGACATGCGCCGGGTCATCCGGTGTCAGCAGAGTAGTAACGATGGCATTTTTCAGGTGCTTCTGGGGCTCGGTTGGTGCCACGGTGCCTATGGTGATCACCCCTTTTGAGAAATCGACTTCGGCGCGGCTCATGTAATTATCTATGTATTTCACATAGTTACTTTTGCCTGCCATTTTAACTTCTGACTTGCCCCAGCGTTTTTCGATGTTGCCGCTGAAGCTGTTGATCAGAGCATCCAGTGCAGCAATGTCTTTTTGAAACTGGCCCGGAAGCTCGGCGAGGTTCTTGGCAAAACGGTTGGTAGGTTCATAATCGATTTCGTAAAGTGATTCGATAAACTCCCGGCTGCAGCCAACCAGCAGTAAAGACACCAAAAAATAGACCAGTTTTTTCATTCTGCTTCCATAAAAAAATGACACCATCAGCGGACTAATGATGTCATTTTTTAAGCGAAAAGGTAATAGCTGACTTTTGTGTTATCAGCTCAGTGGATTACTCTGCTGGTGGCGTGTAGCCTTCAATGACTACATCTTTGCCTTCAAACAGGAAGCTTTCCATCTCGGTTTCCAGCAGCTTACGGTGCTCCGGATCCATCATGTTGAGCTTTTTCTCATTGATCAGCATGGTCTGCTTTGACTGCCACATCGCCCAGGCTTCTTTGGAGATATTGTCGAAAATGCGTTTACCCAGCTCACCCGGGTACAGCTGAAAATCCAGCCCTTCGGCTTCTTTTTGCAGACGTGCGCAAAATACTGTGCGGCTCATAACGGCTCCTTAATTGATTTCGAACGGCAGGCTTTCCAGCAGCTGCTTAACCGGTGCTGCCAGTCCAACCGTTTCCGGATTGTGTAAGTTATACCAGAGAGCCTGTCCGGCTTCCATGGTGATATTGGGGGCGCTCTCCGGCTCTATCAGCACCGGGGTAATATCCAGGTGATAGTGGCTGAATGTATGGCGGAAGCTTATCAGGGTTTTCTGGCTGGCCCGGGTGATGCCCATTTTATCCAGCAGAGGTTCAAGATCATCGCTGTCAGACTGAGGGAAACAGTACAGTCCGCCCCAGATCCCGCTTTGTGGCCTCTGCTCCAGCCAGACTTCATCCTGATGACAGATGATGGCAAACCAGGTCTCTTTGACCGGTTTTTCTTTTTTGGGCTTTTTATGCGGGAAGTCCAGCTGGCGGCCCTGTTTATTGGCTTCACAGAAGCTTTCAACCGGGCAGAGCTGGCATTTCGGCTTTGAGCGGGTGCAGACCATGGCGCCCATATCCATCATTGCCTGGTTATAGTGGTCAACATCGCTTTGCGGGGTATGCTGTTCGGCCAGCTCCCACAGCCGGTTTTCAACCTTCTTCTGACCCGGCCAGCCTTCTACCGCAAAGCAGCGCGACAGGGTGCGCTTGACGTTACCGTCCAGAATCGCGTGTGGCAGCTGGTGGACTGATGACAGTACAGCAGCAGCTGTCGAGCGGCCTACGCCCGGCAGAGCGTTCATCTGTTCAAGATTGCGGGGAAACTCACCGCTGTGTTCAGACATTACAACTTGTGCAGCTTTATGCAGGTTGCGTGCACGCGCGTAGTAACCAAGGCCGGTCCACAGGTGCAGCACTTCATCCTGAGAAGCCTCAGCCAGCGCCTGTACGGTCGGGAAGCGTTCTACAAAGCGCTGGTAATAGGGGATCACGGTTGCCACCTGGGTTTGCTGCAGCATGATCTCTGAGAGCCATACCGTATAAGCGGTTTTATCCTGCTGCCAGGGAAGGGACTTGCGGCCATACTGGTGATACCAGTCCAAAATGGCCTCGGCAAATGGGGTCACTGTCTGTACTCTTACAATCGAAAAACTGATGCCGATTGCACCATACTTACCCTGCGGTGTAAAACCGATAAAGTGTGGGGTTATAATTAACACTTGCACCAGAGACGATTCTTTGGATAATCCCCGCTTTGACCAATTATCAGGCAGAAATCAATGAGTGAAGTGACCACCAACGAATACACTGAAGATGGCAAACTGATCCGCAAAGTACGCAGCTTTGTGCGTCGCGAAGGCCGTCTGACCAAAGGCCAGGAAGCCGCCATGAACGAATGCTGGCCAACCATGGGCATCGACTACAAAGAAGAGTTGCTCAACTGGCAGGAAGTATTTGGTAACGACAACCCGGTAGTACTGGAGATCGGCTTTGGTATGGGCGCGTCACTGGTTGAAATGGCGAAGAACGCACCGGAGAAAAACTACATCGGTATCGAAGTTCACAGCCCGGGTGTGGGTGCCTGTCTGGCTTCTGCCCGTGAAGCGGGTGTCACTAACCTGCGTGTAATGTGTCACGATGCGGTAGAAGTGTTTGCCAACATGATCCCTGATGGCAGCCTGAGCACGCTGCAGCTGTTCTTCCCTGACCCGTGGCACAAGAAGCGTCACCATAAGCGCCGTATTGTACAGCTGGACTTCGCTGAGATGGTGCGCCAGAAGCTTATCCCTGATGCGGGTATCTTCCACATGGCGACAGACTGGGAAAACTACGCAGAGCACATGATTGAAATCATGGAGCAGGCACCAGGTTACCAGAACATTGCTGAAGAGGGTCACTATGTTCCGCGTCCGGAAGAGCGTCCTCTGACCAAGTTTGAAGCGCGCGGTCACCGTTTGGGACACGGCGTTTGGGACATTAAGTACAAGCGTGTAAAGTAAGCACCAAAGCTTAACCGCCCCAAGATATTAAAAAGCCAGCATTTCGTTGGCTTTTTTGCCCTAAGAGCATAACTAAACCATTAAACAGGGTGCGCAATGAAACCGACCAACCAGATTTTGCAGGACATTTTGCACGAGGTTCGCCCTCTGCTCGGCCAGGGAAAAGTGGCTGACTATATCCCCGCATTGGCAAAGGTACCCAGCTATAAGCTGGCTATTGCTGTGTATACCAATGAAGGTGAGGTGTTTAAAGCCGGTGATGCTGATGAAGGATTCTCTGTTCAGTCGATTTCAAAGGCGCTCAGCCTGACCCTGGCGATGGTGCTCTATGAGCCGGAAGAGATCTGGCAACGGGTGGGCAAGGAGCCTTCCGGTCAGGCATTTAACTCCATGATCCAGCTTGAGGTCGAAAAAGGCATTCCGCGAAACCCCTTTATCAATGCTGGTGCCATTGTTGTAGCCGATATGCTCCACAGCCGGTTGTCTGCCCCAAGGCAGCGCCTGCTGGAGTTTGTCCGTCAGCTTTCCGGTGATACTCATATCACTTATGACAAGGTTGTGGCGGCGTCTGAGATGATGCACAGCGATCGTAACGCGGCGATTGCTTACCTGATGCGCTCGTTTGGCAACTTTGACAACGAGGTCATTCCGGTGCTGAACAACTATTTTCATGCGTGCGCGCTGAAGATGAGCTGCGTGGACCTGGCGAAGACTTTCAGCTACCTGGCAAATAAGGGCGTATCGGTTCAGACTGGTAAACAGGTGATCACCCCAACCCAGACCAAGCAGCTGAACGCGCTGCTGGCGACCTGTGGCCTGTATGACGGCGCCGGGGAGTTCGCGTACCGGGTTGGTATGCCGGGTAAATCCGGTGTCGGCGGCGGTATTGTCGCTGTGGTTCCGGGAGAAATGAGTATCGCGGTCTGGTCACCGGAACTGGATCCGTCCGGCAACTCGCTGGCGGGTACCCGGGCGCTGGAGCTGCTCTCTGAGCGGATAGGACGCTCTATCTTTTAAACCCATAAGGCGGACAAGGATGTCGAAACAAGCCCACAACTATCTTCTCAACGCCACCACAGCGCTGCCAGGCCTGAATCAGGCTATTGCCGCCAACGGTGAGCTCTCGTTGAAACCTCAGCCTGAGCAGCAGTTCTTCCCCTATCTGGCCCGCTCCATCGCTGGTCAGCAGCTCTCAAATGCTGCCGCTTCGACAATCTGGAAGCGGGTAGAGCAGGCAGCAGGCCCTGACCTGACCGGCTTTTGCTGTCAGGATAACTATCAGCGGCTCAGGGACTGCGGTCTGTCCAACTCCAAAGTTAAAACCCTTATCGGCCTGCGTGATGCGGTAGTTAACCAGACGCTCGACCCGGCGCTTTATCATTCCCGCGACCGGGTGTTCATCACCCATGAACTGACCAAACTGTGGGGAATAGGCCAGTGGACGGCAGATATGGCGGCGATCTTCTTTTTTGCCCTGCCTGATGTGTGGGCGTATGGCGACGTTGCGCTGATGCGTGGCCTGGAACACTTTGCGGCTCTTGAGGGCACTGAGCCTGGCATGATCCTGGAGCTGACAGAGCCGTATCACTCTTATCTGGCGCTGCATATCTGGGAGTGCTGGGATACGGATTTGCTTACCAGGCTTTAGGTGCTAGGTACTAGGTACTAGGTACTGGGACTGGGACTGGTGGCGGTGGCGGGTGCGCGGGGGAGCTTTGGGTTACCCATGATCCTGAAGCCTGGTTAACTGAACAATGGCCTGATTTTGCTGGTGGCGGGCAGAAAAAAGGGCTTTTGGATCATCATGATCCAAAAGCCCTGAGTGCTGTACAAACGCGGTTATTCTTCTTCGTCCGGCATAAAGGCGGCCAGCAGATCGTTTAAGAACAGTTTGCCCTTTTCGGTGATCTGCCAGTGAGTCTCTGTCTCACTCAGGTAACCCTGATCCAGTGCCCATGTCAGGGTTGGCCGGATGGTTTCCGGATCAAGACCGGTGGTTTCACTGAAGTCCTGTTTAGGGCAGGGTTCGAGCAGGCGGAAGCGGTTCATAAAGAACTCGAAAGGGCGGTCTTCGGCCGGTACTTCCTGTTCACTGTCGAGATACGGCTTTAACAGGTTCAGGTAGCCGCGCGGGTGTTTGACCTTGGTGGTACGCACGATGCGGCCGTCAGCAAAGCTCAGCTTTCCGTGTGCCCCGCAGCCAATGCCCAGGTAATCCCCGAAGCGCCAGTAGTTAAGATTGTGACGGCACTGGAAGCCCGGTTTGCTGTAGCCGGAGGTTTCGTACTGCACGTAGCCGGCCTCCGTCAGCTTCTGATGGCCAAGCTCAAAAATATCCCACAGCTCATCGTCATCCGGCAGGGTTGGCGGACGCGAGTAAAACAGCGTATTGGGCTCGATGGTGAGCTGATACCAGGAGAGATGCGGCGGATCGAGTTCGATCGCCTGGTCAAGATCTGCCAGCGCCTGTGCCTGGCTCTGATCCGGCAGGCCGTGCATCAGATCCAGGTTGAAACTGTTAAGGCCGATCTGATGAGCCAGCCTGGCCGCGTTTATCGCTTCTGCTTTGCCATGGATCCGGCCAAGCCTCTCCAGCTTTTGCTGCTCAAAGCTCTGCACCCCGATGGAGATCCGGGTAACACCGGCTTCCCGGTATGCGGCAAAGCGCTCTGCTTCTATCGTGCCCGGGTTGGCTTCCATGGTGATCTCAATATTGCCGGTAAACGCCAGCCTTGCGTGGATCCCGTCAAGCAGGTGTTTGATCAGCTCAGGCTCGATAAGGCTCGGCGTACCCCCACCGATAAAGATCGAATGCAGCGGACGCGGCGCATCGCTCAGCCGGTAGCGTTCGATATCCTGATCAAGGTCTTCGAGCAGGGCATCGATATATTCGCGCTGAGGGATCTCACCTTTTTGGGCGTGAGAGTTAAAATCGCAGTAAGGGCATTTTTGCACGCACCACGGGATATGGACGTACAGGCTCAGCGCCGGGGGCGTTATCTTCATGCCAGCTTCTGCTGTTTCAGGGTTTCAAACAGCTGCTTAAGCGCTTTGCCACGGTGTGACAGCTGCTTTTTCTGTGCTGGCTCCAGCTCTGCTGACGCGCAGTCCATTTCCGGTACGTAGAATACAGGGTCGTAACCAAAGCCATTGCTGCCGCTGGCCTGCTCCAGAATCCGGCCTTCCCAGCTGCCGTGACAGATGACTGGGGTAGGGTCGTCTGCGTGACGCATCAGTACCAGTACACAGTGGAAGCGGGCTGTACGCTGCTCAGCAGGAACGCCCTGCATGGCTTCCAGCAGCTTGTTCAGGTTTTGCTGGTCACTGGCGCCTTCACCGGCGTAGCGGGCAGAGTAGATGCCAGGCGCACCTTTGAGAAAATCCACTTCCAGTCCTGAATCATCAGCGATGGCCGCAAGGCCGGTCTCTTTGGCGGCGTGGCGCGCTTTGATGATCGCGTTCTCAATGAAAGTGGTGCCGGTTTCAGCGACGTCAGAGACGTTAAACTCGCTCTGGGCCAGCACTTCAAAACCAAACTCAGCCAGCAGATCAGCCATCTCTTTGACTTTACCCTGATTGCCGGTGGCAAGAACTAATTTGGACATAGTGAACTCTTTTCTTTTGCTGCGGTTAATGGCAGCAAGAATAGCAGATCACTGCCCGACATAGAATTTCTGATTAAAGCGCAGTTTGCCTTTGCCGCTCAGCCCGGCATCCACGTCCAGTTCAAAGGTCAGGGTCTCTTCATCGCTGACCGGGAACTCGGCCAGATAGTAGATGGCACTGGCTTCTTTCACTTCGCGGAACTCCAGTGTACGGGTCTGGCCCAGCAGGTTCTGGCTCTTGCCGGTAATGCTGGCCTGGGTGGCCGGTTTGCCTGCTTTGGAAGTATCGAGCACCGAAATGTTGAGTACCGCGTTGTAATCGTTACGTTTGATTTTGTACTGGCGGGCGATCTCAGCGGTCAGAAAAGTGGAGTTAAACGCCGAGTAGTGGACCTCGACGTCTTTAATGGTTTTGAACTGGCCTGCGAATATGGCCGGGGATAGCAGAAAAAAAACAGTCGTAAGCAGTATCCTTTTCATCGTTCATTTCCTTATGTTTGGTGGTCTGCGTAAGGTTTGATTGTTGTTCCGGTCTGAAGTCAGCCTGGCACAAGTGCCTTAGTTGGTCTGATTAGTCTGCTGATTAATTGAGTTCACTCACACTTACAGTTTGCATCTATTTGTTTGATTTATGTTTTCTGGATAATTAAAGCTGATGTTTAATTGTTAGTTGAGCCAGAAATGAAAATAGAACAAAAAAAAGGGAAAAATCATCACACGTTTACCCTTGAAGATGATTACTTTAACTATGAGTACAAGGACTCTTCCAACAGGGGAGATGTTGACCTGTACTATGCTGACTTGCCTGTGAAAACAATGGAAAACACCGAGCTGAACGAATGGTTGAGGAATGTTGGTTTTCTCTGGGTATTTATTAGTGTCGCTCAAAGTGTGTATTCCAGCTACTCAACAGGAAAGTTGCATCTTGATTTGATGTGGATGGTACTTGGCGTTGCCTGCGTTGCCTGGGCATATCTCACTAAAGTCACATACACGGTGTATCAATCTGAGAAAGCAAATGTTTTTATAATCAAGGATAAACATCATGACTCTTTGATCGCTGAGCTTATGAAGCGCAGGAAGGCTCAGTTGTATGCCTGGTATGCGGACATTAACCTGGAAAATGATTTGGAAAATGAACTAAACAAGTTTGACTGGCTTCAGAAACAAGAAGTGCTGAGCCCGGAAGAGGTGAGGCAAAAAAAGGAAGAACTGAAGTATTACCACGAAAACAGTGCTGAACTAACAGAAGCCCGGGTTCTGAATTAACTTTTTGGAAATTGATTGATTAAAGCTCTCAGATGAGAGCTTTAACTATATCGGGGATTTGAGCCGGGTCCTGGATTCGCAGCTGTTTATGCCGCCCGAGTTCACCTTTTTCAATTTTGACCAGACCTTTGGCGACTTTGAACTGTTTGGCCAGAAATTTGGTCAGGTGGGCGTTGGCTTTGCCATCGACCGGCGGAGCTGTGATGGCGACTTTCAGCTCTTCACCGTGCAGGCCGACGATTTGATCCCGGCTGGCTTTGGGCTGGATATACAGTTTAAGCACCAGGTCGTCGCCCTGCTTCTGTACCGCATTGCTCATTTTATACTGAGCCACAACACGCCGAATATCTCGCCCATCAGGGAGTCAGCAAACTGAAGGCCGATAAGCAGTACCAGTACACTCAGGTCAAAACCGCCCATCGGAGGCAGGAAGCGGCGTACCGGTGCCAGCATTGGCTCGGTCAGCTGGTGGAACACGTATTCTACCGGGCTGCGGCCCTGGCTTACCCAGCTCAGGATAGCGCGCAGCAGCAGTACCCAGAACACCAGTCCGCCTGCGGCTTTAACCAGTGCCAGCAGACCCAGGATGAAGTGCACGCTGCTGACAGAGAAGGCAACCTGTGGATTCAGTGCAGTAATAACCAGCAGTTTGGCCACACACAGCACGTAGGCAAACAGAACGGTGGCAAGGTCAATGCTGCCGATAGATGGAATAAAGCGGCGCAGTGGGCCAACTACCGGCTGAGTTGCCTTGACCACAAACTGAGAAAACGGATTGTAAAAATCGGCTCTGGCCATCTGCAGCCAGACTCTCAGGATCACTACCATGATGTAGAGGTTAAACAGGGTAGTTACCAGAAAATACATCGAGTTCATTATAGACCCTTAATCTGTTTAAAATTGTTTTTCCATTTCCTGCGCGCGGGCAACTGCCGCCTGCATGGCTTTCGACACAATATCAGACAGCTGATACTGGTTAAAGGTTCGCAGCGCTTCTGCTGTTGTGCCGCCTTTTGAGGTTACCTGTTCGCGCAGGGTGCTTAGCTCCAGATCCGGATTGGCGACCACCATTTCGGCTGCGCCCAGTGCAGACTGCTCAACCAGCAGGCGTGCGGTTTTTTCATCAAACCCCTGGGCAATGGCTTCCTGCTGCATAGCTTCCATAAACAGGAAGAAGTAGGCAGGTGCACTGCCGGCAGCGGCGATCACATTGTTGATCCCGGACTCTTTTTCTACCCAGCAGGTTTTACCAACTGCGCCAAGCAGTTGCTCGGCAAACGTCTTTTGCTCTGAAGAAACCTCAGGGCTGGCAAACAGGCCGCTCATGCCTTTGCCGACCAGGGCCGGGGTGTTAGGCATGACCCGCACCAGCTGAAGCTCAGAGGCCAGCATCTCTTCAAGTCTTGCAGCGCTGATCCCGGCGGCAATGGAAATCACCAGTTTGTGCTGGTAGTCCACACTTTGCAGGTCCCGACAAACCACCTCCATCAGTTGGGGTTTGACTGCCAGCACAATGACATCTGCCTGCTCCGTCGCGCTCAGGTTGTTCGGGCTGGTCTTAACTCCGTACTGAGTGGTCAGCAGGCTGCGGGCTTCTTCGCTTGGGTCGGTCGCCGTGATCAGTGCTGCCGGATAGCCGCTGGCAACCAGTCCCGCGATAATGGAGCGCGCCATGTTCCCTGCGCCGATAAAGGTGATTTTCTTCTGTTCCATGAGTGTTCCCTGAAGGCGTAATGTTTAGTTGTAGTTACGGGCACCAAAAATGGCGGTACCAATACGCACCATTGTGCTTCCTGCCTCTACTGCTGCCTGCATATCACCGCTCATTCCCATCGACAGGGTATCGAGCTGCGGATATTTCGCTTTAAGCTTGTTTTGCAGAGCGGCCAGCTGGTTGAAAGCGTTCAGCTGAGAGGCGTAGTCATCCACGTTAGCCGGGATTGACATCAGTCCTCTTAAAGTGAGGTTTGGCAGCGAGTTTATCAACTCTGCCAGTTCAAATACTTCCTGTTCGCCGGTGCCGGACTTGCTCTCTTCACCACTTGTGTTGACCTGGATAAGTACCTGAAGTGGCGCCATGTCATCCGGGCGCTGATCATTGAGACGCTGCGCAACTTTTGCCCTGTCGACTGAATGCACCCAGTCAAAATTTTCTGCTATTGGTCGGGTTTTATTCGACTGGATGGGACCAATAAAGTGCCATTGCAGATCGTCATGGTTATAGTGAGCGCGGAAGTGAGCGATTTTCTCCACCCCTTCCTGAACATAGTTTTCTCCGAAGGCGCGCTGACCGGCGGCAATCGCATCGGCAACGGCTTCAGCTGGTTTGGTTTTACTCACCGCCAAAAGTTGCACGGAGCCACAATCCCGGCCAAACTTTTCTTCAGCAGCGCGGATTTGTGCGGTGATTTGTTCAATGTTTTGTTGAATACTACACATAGTTGACGTTATTAAGGATTTTTAATGGATATCGCAGAGTTACTGGAGTTTAGTGTAAAGCATAATGCGTCAGATCTACATCTTTCTGCAGGAGTGCCTCCGATGGTCCGGGTGGACGGTGATGTGCGCAAGCTCGGCGTACCGCCACTGCAGCACGGTGAAGTCCACCAGCTGGTGTTCGATATTATGAATGACGCCCAGCGGGCAGAGTTTGAAGAAAAGCTGGAAGTGGACTTCTCTTTTGAGCTGCCAGGCGTGGGCCGTTTTCGTGTTAATGCCTTCAACCAGTCCCGCGGATGCTCTGCGGTGTTCCGGACCATTCCGACCGAGGTGCCGACTCTTGATCAGATCTCTGCGCCGGATATCTTCACCCAGATCTCCAATTACGAAAAAGGCCTGGTGCTGGTGACCGGCCCGACCGGTTCGGGTAAATCGACCACCCTGGCAGCGATGGTGGATCACGTAAACCGCAATCACAACAAGCACATCCTTACCATTGAAGACCCGATCGAGTTTGTTCATCAGACCAATAAGTCGCTGATCAACCAGCGTGAAGTACACCGCGATACCCACAGCTTTAACGCTGCGCTGCGCTCAGCCCTGCGTGAAGACCCGGACGTGATCCTGGTGGGAGAGCTGCGTGACCAGGAGACCATTCGTTTGGCCCTGACCGCGGCAGAAACCGGTCACCTGGTGTTTGGCACCCTGCATACCAGCAGCGCGGCCAAGACCATTGACCGTATCATCGACGTGTTCCCGGGTAATGAGAAATCCATGGTGCGTTCCATGCTGTCTGAGTCGCTGCGTGCGGTGATTTCGCAGAAATTGCTTAAGCGTATCGGCGGTGGCCGGGTAGCCTGCCACGAGATCATGATAGCCACCCCGGCGATCCGTAACCTGATCCGTGAAGACAAGGTGGCGCAGATGTTCTCGGTTATTCAGACCGGTGCTGCGATGGGAATGCAGACCACAGAGCAGAACGTACGCCAGCTGATCTCTCAGGGGCTGGTGGATCCGCAGGAAGTGGCCAGCAAACTGGAAATTGAGCAGCCGGGTTACTAAGGAGCGGTTATGGAGCTGAATGAGATCCTTCGCCAGATGGTGGAGCGAAAAGCATCGGATATTTATATCACCGTGGGCGCGCCCTGCCTGCTCAGGGTACACGGCGAACTGGTTCCGGTCGGTGAAGAGCTTACAGAGCACCAGGTGCACACACTGCTCGACAGTGCCATGGATGAAGTGCGTCGTGGTGAGTTTCGCCGTGATAAAGAAGCCAACTTTGCCATCGTGCGAGACAGCGGCCGTTTCCGGGTCAGCGCTTTCTTTCAGCGTGAACTGCCTGGGGCGGTGATCCGCCGGATTGAAACTGAGATCCCCACCTTTGCTGATTTGAATCTGCCGGATGTGCTGCAGGATCTGTCGATTGCCAAGCGCGGCCTGGTGCTGGTGGTCGGTGCCACCGGCTCGGGTAAATCCACTACCCTGGCGGCGATGACCGGTTACCGCAATCAGCAGCGCAGTGGTCATATTCTGACGGTAGAAGACCCGATAGAGTTTGTCCACGAGCATAACAAATGCATCGTCACCCAGCGTGAAGTGGGGCTGGATACCGAAAGCTATGAAGTGGCGCTCAAGAACTCACTGCGTCAGGCGCCGGATATGATCCTGATCGGTGAGATCCGGTCCCGTGAAACCATGCAGTACGCCATGACTTTTGCTGAAACCGGTCACCTGTGTATGGCAACCCTGCACGCCAATAACGCCAACCAGGCGATAGAGCGGATCCTGCACCTGGTACCCAAAGAGCAGAAAGAGCAGTTTCTGTTTGATCTCTCGATGAACCTGCGTGGTGTGGTTGCCCAGCAGCTGATCCGGGATAAAAACGGTGATGGCCGTCATGCCGCCTTTGAGATCCTGCTGAACACCCCACGGGTGGCGGATCTGATCCGCCGCGGCGATCTGCATGAGCTGAAAACCACCATGGCCAAATCCACTCAGGCCGGCATGATCACGTTCGATCAGAGCCTGTACCAGCTGGTTTGTGATGACAAGATCACCGAGCAGGACGCCCTGCATTCGGCTGACTCAGCCAACGACCTGCGCCTGATGCTGAAATCCCAGCAGGGCGGCAGTTATGGCCGGGGTAAGCTGGATGGGGTTCAGATTGATATGGATTAAAAACGCCTGTGGCGTTTTTAATCCATGGCCCTGGGCGCTGGGTCCTGGGCTCTGGGGGAGCGTGCGGCAGGTTTAGCGGTAAACCTGAGATTTGTTCTTGATGGGAGCGAAGAGAGGTGAAAACATCTTGCAGCACCCAGCACCCAGCACCCAGCACCCAGCACCCAGCACCCAGCACCCAGCACCCAGCACCCAGCACCCAGCGCCTTTACCCCCACTGCGCCTCAAACCAGCTCTCCAGTATCACTACCGCAGACTGACAATCCACATTGCCTTTGGTCAGGGCTTTGTAGCCACCCATTTCAAACAGCTCTGAGCGTGCTTCGGCGGTGGAGAGGCGTTCGTCGTGCAGTTCTACCGGCAGGCCGAAGCGGCCGTGGAGGCGGTTGGCGAACTTTTTCGCTCTTGGGGTGATGGTTTCCAGCGCTTTGCCGTGCAGGTCGGTCGGCAGGCCTACCACCAGCAGATCCGGCTGCCACTCTTTGATCTGCGCTTCAATCAGATCCCAGTTCGGCGTTCCGTCCTGCGCTTTAAATGCTTTCAGCGGTCTCGCTGTGCCGGTAATTTCCTGACCGATGGCACTGCCAATACTCTTGGTGCCAAAGTCAAAGGCCATGATGGTTCTTGAGGACATAGTCGATTTAACCTGAGAAAAGTGGTTGATTTTGAGTTGTGGGGTGGAGGAATGGTCCTGGGTCCTGGGTCCTGGGTCCTGGGTCCTGTAATATGATACCTAGTACCTAGTACCTAGTACCTGGCACCCAGCACCGTTAACTACCCATGCCCCGCATCTGCCGAGAGCTGATCCGCATCGATCCCCAGTTTGGCGATGGCGCTGCGCCAGCGTTCACCGGCAGGGGTGTTGAAGATGATCTCCGGATCCGCTTCTATGGTCAGCCAGGAGTTTTCGGCCAGCTCGCTTTCCAGTTGCCCGGCTTCCCAGCCGGAGTAACCCAGCGCTACCAGAAACTGCTGTGGCTCGGCTTCGGTGCCAAGTACGGTCAGAATATCCCGGGAGGTGGTCATGGCCAGCTCCGGGGTCATCTGAATGCTGGACTGGTAGCGGTCTTTGGGCTTGTGCAGCACAAAACCACGGTCTTCTGCGACCGGGCCGCCGCTCAGTACCGGCTGGGCGAGGCTGGTATGGTTCACTCTTGGCTGGACGGACTCTATGTCCACCTGCTTAAGCATGTTCTCCACCGAAATATCGATCGGAGCATTGATGATCAGTCCCATGGCACCTTCGTCATTGTGCTCGCACAGGTAGATCACCGACTGATGAAAGAAAGGATCTCTCATACCTGGCATGGCGATCAGAAAGTGATTGGTCAGATTCATACTTACTCCGCTCGGTTCGGTATTACGCTTTGCCAGTCCTGGCTGCGATGGCATCCATCAGTTTGCCTGTGATGGAGATGTCATGCGCCGCTTCAATTTCACGGATGCAGGTCGGGCTGGTGACATTGATTTCTGTCAGCTTATCACCAATCACGTCCAGTCCGACAAAAATCAGTCCTTTTTCTTTCAGTACCGGCGCGACCGCTTCTGCGATCTTACGGTCGGTCTCACTCAGCGGGCGCACTTCACCGCTGCCACCGGCGGCCAGGTTGCCGCGGGTCTCGCCTTTGGCCGGGATACGGGCCAGGCAGTAAGGCATAGGCTCACCATCGACCACCAGGATACGTTTGTCACCATTGCTGATGTCCGGTACAAAAGTCTGTGCCATGGCATAAGTCTGGCCGTGGTTGGTCAGGGTTTCGATGATAACGGACACGTTAGGATCGCCGGCCTTAACGCGGAAGATCGATGCGCCACCCATACCGTCAAGAGGTTTGAGGATCACATCGCCATGCTTCTCGCGAAACGCTTTGATGTTCTCTGCTTTGCGGGTCACGATGGTCGTCGGGGTCAGGTCCGGGAACCAGGCGGTAAACAGTTTTTCGTTGCAGTCACGCAGGCTCTGAGGCTTGTTGACGATCAGGCAGCCTTCATCTTCAGCGCGCTCAAGAATGTAAGTCGCGTAGATGTATTCTGTATCGAATGGTGGATCTTTACGCATCAGTACTGCATCGAGCTCAGACAGGCGAATGGTCTGCTCAGAGTGGAACTGATACCAGCCGTTCGGGTCTTCCTGTACGGTGACCACTTTGGTATCAGCAAAGGCAATACCCTGATCCAGGTGCAGGTCCTGCATTTCGATGTAGTGCAGTTCCCAGCCGCGGCGCTGGGCTTCGAGCATCATGGCAAAGCTTGAATCTTTTTTTATGTTGATGGACGAAATCGGGTCCATCACTATGCCGATTTTAATCATTACTTTCTCCGGTTATCCCAGGTCACCAAAACGGACCTGAAGTGCGGTGATCGCAGTCAGGGCTGCGGTCTCCGTGCGCAGTACACGCGGGCCAAGCAGGGTTTCTTCGAACTGATACTGCTCGGTCATGGCTATTTCTTCAGCGGACAGCCCGCCTTCCGGGCCAATAAGCAGACGCACTTTTTCGATCGGGCCCGGCAGGGTGTTGATCGAATATTTGGCGCGGGGATGCAGGTTGAGCTTAAGCGCATCGCTCTGCTCGGCACACCACTCTTCCAGTTGCATGATCGGGCGGATCTCCGGGACCACGTTACGGCCACACTGCTCACAGGCAGCGATGGCGATTTTCTGCCATTGAGCCAGTTTCTTTTCGAAGCGCTTAGTATCGAGCTTAACGCCACAGCGTTCAGACAGCAGGGGAGTGATAGTGTTGACGCCCAGTTCTACGGACTTTTGAATGGTAAATTCCATTTTGTCGCCGCGGGAGATCACCTGACCCAGATGAAGATCCAGCGGGGACTCAATGCTGCGGTGACGTTTTTCGGTCACTTCAACGCTGACGTGCTTTTTGCTGACTTCGCTGATCTGCGCCGGGTACTCGTGGTCACTACCGTCAAACAGCACTACTTCCTGACCCGGCTGCATGCGCAGTACCCGGCCGATATGTCCGGCGGCATCATCGCTCAGGTTCAGTTGCCCCAGCTGGCTGATTGGCTCGGGGTGGTAAATACGTGGCACTCTCATAGGTTTGTCCGCTAAATACTGATAATGGTTAGATTGATGCCTTTGATTAAAAAAACAAGGCCCGGATAGTGAAATTCTAATTCGCGCACTGCTGTGACACAAAAGGATTTCGGTTGCCCTGCAGCTTATAAATTCTTTTCTCCCGCTCACACTCCCATTTATCCGCAGGATACTGCTTATTCCACGCCAGCATCATCTGTTGCTGGGATTTGGAGAGCTTAAAGCCGTACTCTTTGCTCATATACAGGTAAGTGCGGGCGATAGAGCCACGGGCGCGGTCTGGCGGCATGACTTTGCGTTGTTTAAAGTTTACCTGCATCTCACACTGGCCGTAGCTGACGCCGTCCAGGCCATTCCACTGGCTGAAGTTGTAGTTAGAGCGGTCACCGTTGACTTCGCCGATCGCCGGAGTCAGGTTGTGCAGGTCGGCTTCCATACGGCGGAAGGCTTTGTCATTTCTGCTGCAGTTTTTTCGTCCGCCTTCCTGCCAGCACTGAAGCTGGTGGCCAAACTGCCAGGCGGGCACCACGTGTTCCCACTCGATCCGTGACGCACGTTTTTGCTGTTTGCGTACCTGATAGCCGCACCCGTTAAGATCGGGAATGCCTTTCTTTCCCTGCCACTGGATATCACAGCCGCAGTAGAAGCTGACCGGGTGATCATCGTAGATCTGTCGGGCTATTTTTTTGGCCTGACTGAATGAGGTGGGGTGAGCGGCAAGTGCGCTCTGGCTGATAAACGCCGCCAGCAAAGCGGCGCAGACTGAGATTCGCATGAGACTGATGAGGTTATTGTCAAAAGCTCAGTGTAACGCCGGGGCCAGGGGCTGCCAAGTTCAGTGGAGGACGGATAACTCAGGCTGGCTCGGCGCAGAGCTGCTGCTGGCAGTCACGGCAATGGTAACGGGCCTGACCGCGGACAATTTTATTGTGGCGGCGGACACTGAGCAGGTGCTTCTGGCAGCCACAGCGATAAGCAAACTGTTTGCCCTGTACTGAGCTGACATCCAGGCTGTGGGTAGTGTTTGGTGTTACCCCAAGAACCTGCAGCATCACGCTCTGCCACTCTTTGCCATGCGGGCGTACCCGCCCAAACAGCTGGTAAACAATAAGATGAGCGACTTCATGGGGGATCACTTCACTGAGAAATGTCTGGCGGTTTTCGCTCAGCAGTACCGGATTCAGCTTGATTTGCCAGGCCTGGAGATATGCCTTACCGGCCGCGCGGCCGCGCAGCTTAAAGCTCAGCTCCGGCAGGGGAAAGCGGGTATTGAAGTAGCGGGAGGCTTTGTCCACGCACTCTTCGATAATGCGCTGACAGTCGCTGATAAGCTGCGGGGTGATTTCGGGTGACGGCACGGTATTCCTCAGATAAAAAAAAGCCCTGACCGGCAGGTCAGGGCTCAGTATGCCAGATTTTCAGCCTGGAGCTTACTTCAGGTTAGCGAAGTCGCGCAGTGCTTCTGCTTTGTCGGTCGCTTCCCAAGGGAACTCTTCGCGGCCGAAGTGACCGTATGCAGCGGTCTTCTTGTAGATAGGCTGCAGCAGGTTCAGCATTTCCTGCAGGCCGTATGGGCGCAGGTCGAAGAACTGACGTACCGCTTCGATGATGATGTCGTGAGACACTTTCTCAGTACCGAAAGTTTCCACCATGATAGAAGTAGGATCAGCAACACCGATAGCGTAAGACAGCTGGATCTCACAGCGGTCAGCCATACCGGCAGCCACGATGTTTTTAGCCACGTAACGCGCTGCATAAGCTGCAGAGCGGTCAACTTTTGATGGATCTTTACCAGAGAACGCACCACCACCGTGACGCGCTGCACCGCCGTAGGTGTCTACGATGATCTTACGGCCGGTCAGGCCACAGTCACCCATAGGACCACCGATTACAAAACGGCCGGTTGGGTTGATGAAGTACTTGGTCTCTTTGCTCAGCCACTCTGAAGGCAGAACCGGCTTGATGATCTCTTCCATTACCGCTTCACGCAGATCCGGAGTAGAGATGCTGTCACAGTGCTGGGTAGACAGAACAACCGCGTCGATACCAACGATCTTGCCCTGGTCGTACTGGAAAGTTACCTGAGATTTCGCATCCGGGCGCAGCCACGGCAGGGTGCCGTTCTTGCGTACTTTTGCCTGACGCTCCATCAGCAGGTGAGAGTAAGTGATCGGTGCCGGCATCAGCACGTCGGTTTCGTTGGTTGCGTAACCGAACATGATGCCCTGGTCACCTGCGCCCTGCTCTTTAGGGTCCGCTTTATCAACGCCCTGGTTGATGTCCGGAGACTGCTTACCGATGGTGTTCAGAACAGCACATGAGTTGGCATCAAAGCCCATGTCTGAGTGTACGTAGCCGATTTCGCGAACGGTTTCACGGGTCAGCTCTTCAATATCAACCCATGCAGAAGTGGTGATCTCACCACCAACCATGACCATGCCGGTTTTCACGTAAGTTTCACATGCAACGCGTGCTTTAGGGTCCTGCTCCAGAATTGCGTCCAGTACTGCGTCTGAGATCTGATCTGCGATTTTATCTGGATGACCTTCTGATACCGATTCAGAAGTAAACAGGTGCTTAGCCATAAGAGCTCCGAATAGTTTATGTGATTAAAGCCACCGAGACTCATAAATGCTCACCGGCTTATGGAATGTGTTTTGTAGGTGTTTCTACATCTAGACGTCTATTCTAGTTCACACTGCGTGAATTACAAGCGCAAATTTATTAAGTCACAAAACCAAACGATTGCGTAAAAAGCCAAACAGAGTAGGGGATTTATGAAAAAAACGCTTTAAAGTCCGGCAAAATGGCCAGTAAAACGTTTGCAGAGGGCGGGGGGCTTTGAGACAATACGCGCCGCCGGAATCCGGCCCCAATTGAAATCTTACTAATCGCTTATGCACTCAGGAGCAGACATGTCTTCTCGTAAATATCTGGCAAACGCGATCCGCGCTCTAAGCATGGATGGTGTTCAACAAGCAAACTCTGGTCACCCAGGTGCCCCAATGGGCATGGCTGACATCGCTGAAGTTCTTTGGCGCAGCCACCTGAAGCACAACCCACAGAACCCAGAGTGGGCAGACCGCGACCGTTTCGTACTTTCTAACGGCCACGGCTCTATGCTGATTTACTCTCTGCTTCACCTGACTGGCTACGATCTGTCTATCGACGATCTGAAGAACTTCCGTCAGCTGCATTCGAAAACGCCTGGCCATCCTGAATACGGTTACGCGCCTGGCGTTGAAACCACCACAGGTCCTCTGGGTCAGGGCATCACCAACGCGGTTGGTATGGCACTGGCTGAAAAATCTCTGGCTGCTCAGTTCAACAAAGAAGGCCACGACATCGTTGACCACTTCACCTACGTGTTCATGGGTGACGGTTGTCTGATGGAAGGTATCTCTCACGAGGCGTGTTCTCTGGCAGGTACCCTGGGTCTTGGCAAACTGATCGCGTTCTGGGATGACAACGGCATCTCTATCGACGGTGAAGTTGAAGGCTGGTTCTCTGACGATACGCCTAAGCGTTTCGAATCTTACGGCTGGCACGTAATCCCTGCTGTTGACGGCCACGACGCGGAAGCGATCAATGCGGCTATCGAAGCGGCTAAAGCTGACCCTCGTCCTACCCTGATTTGTACCAAAACCATCATCGGTTTCGGTTCACCAAACAAAGCGGGTTCACACGACTGTCACGGTGCTCCTCTGGGCGCTGATGAAATCAAAGCAGCGCGTGAGTTCCTGGGCTGGGAGCACGCTCCTTTTGAAATCCCTGCTGACGTTTACTCTGAGTGGGATGCGAAAGAAGCGGGTGCAGCGGGCGAAAGCGCGTGGAACGAGAAGCTGGCAGCGTACGAAGCGGCTTACCCTGAGCTGGCGGCAGAATTTAAGCGTCGTATGAACGGCGACCTGCCTGCACAGTGGGAAGAAGAAGCTGGCAGGATCATCGCTGATCTGCAGGCAAATCCTGCGAACATCGCATCACGTAAAGCGTCTCAGAACGCACTGGAAGCATTCGGTAAGATGCTGCCAGAGTTCATGGGCGGCTCTGCTGACCTGGCACCTTCTAACCTGACCATGTGGTCTGGCTCTAAGTCTCTGACTGCTGAAGATGCGTCTGGTAACTACGTTCACTACGGTGTACGTGAGTTCGGTATGACTGCGATCATCAACGGTATCGCACTGCACGGTGGTTTCGTACCTTACGGTGCAACCTTCCTGATGTTCATGGAATACGCGCGTAACGCAATGCGTATGGCTGCGCTGATGAAAGTGCAGAACATCCAGGTTTACACTCACGATTCTATCGGTCTGGGTGAAGATGGTCCGACTCACCAGCCGGTTGAGCAGATCGCTTCCCTGCGTGTAACACCAAACATGAGCACCTGGCGTCCGTGTGACCAGGTTGAATCTGCGGTTGCGTGGAAGCTGGCTATCGAGCGTAAAGACGGCCCGACTTCACTGATCTTCTCACGTCAGAACCTGGCGCAGCAGGAGCGTGATGCACAGCAGGTTGCTGACATCGCTAAGGGTGCATACATCCTGAAAGACAGCGAAGGCAAACCAGAGCTGATCATCATCGCGACCGGTTCTGAAGTTGAACTGGCGGTTGAAGCAGCAGCCCAGCTGACAGCAGAAGGTAAGAAAGTACGTGTAGTTTCTATGCCATCTACCGATGCATTCGACAAGCAGGATGCAGCATACCGTGAAGCGGTACTGCCATCAGACGTAACTGCACGTATCGCAGTTGAAGCGGGCATCGCTGACTACTGGTACAAGTACGTGGGCTTTGGCGGCCGCATCATCGGTATGACCACCTTCGGTGAGTCTGCACCGGCGGGTGAGCTGTTCAAAATGTTCGGCTTCACCACTGAAAACGTGGTAAACACAGCGAAAGAACTGCTGGCATAAAGCTGCATTGATTATGCTGTAACACCGGGGAGCATTTGCTCCCTGGTGTTGTTTTAAAGCTTAATTTCCCTGCCGGAAGGTTTCCCCTTTCCGTTATAAATTCTTTTCTTCTTTCTCCCTGAACTTTCAGAACCTGATTTACAGCTCCCTTTCATCCACAGAGTTGTGCCTGAACAGCGCCCAGCAGTTTTGTTGTCCGGTGAACAGGTAGCCGGTTGCTGCAGCGATAACTTCCGGATCCGCTAAAGAGCAGTCCCTGACCAGAATAAAGTCGTGGTAGCTGATGAGACTCCAGTCCATGGCCAGATACTGTTTGTTGGTGCGGCTGTTTATATTTCGCTTTTTGAGATGGCGTACAGGCTGGTTGAAGTAATAAGCAAAACTGAAATCGATAAGGACTTCTTTTTCCGCTCTCAGCCAGTGGCCGTAATGAAGGTAATAAGGGACCAGCATCAGCCCGAATTTGTAGTAACCAAAGTCATCCGGGTCAGAGATATAAAACACATGCGTATTGGCCGGTATGTTGTGAGTGACAGACTCAAAGTCCTGCCTTTCTCTCTCCAGTATCCACTGCTGATTTAGCCGGGAAGTGACGGCAAGAAGAAGACAAAGAGTGGCAAGCAGCGTATAGGCCGTCTTCTTTTTTATGCTGTCGAATAACAGGGGAAGAAAGACCGGCAGCAGTATCGCCAGGCGGTCAGAAAAAAAAGAGGTCGAAAACAGCAGCGATGGCAGCAGATAGAAAAGGGCAAGGGTAGCTATGATCAGCTGGTGGGGCGGAGTGAATGATCGGGTTATACCAAGCAGTCTTACCGACAGATAGCCATACAGCAGGAGCCTGATACCGCCAAACAGGAGGTCATTACCCATCAGGTGGCCGGTTATCAGTATTGCTGTTTTTTCAAATAGTGACTGATAGATAAGGTCAACCAGGTTAGCGGAAGCTTCGTTGCCGGAGACGTAGAAAGACCAGCAAAGCAGCCAGACCGCCGGGCTGAGGAGCAGAAAGAGGGAGCCGGCATTATGGCGGGAGATTTTTCTGTTAAATATCAGCCAGGTGAGTATATAGGCGATGTTAAGTCCCCAGGCCATGGCATGACCAAATGCGAGGGCATAAGAGATGGCGATATGAGGGAGACTGAAATGCGAAATGTCCCGCTCCAGCAGAGAGACCAGCCACAGGCAGCCCAGGGCGGCGGTCACCATAAATGGAATAAATCCCCAGTTGAATGGCAGGTTATACAACAGCGGGAAACAGAGCAGACACAAAAGCTCAGGTTTTTTATACAGCCGCAGTAACCTCAGGCAGCACCAGGGCAGGACTAACAGATAAAATGACGTTGCAGCCTTTAAGGCCACCGCCGGAGAGCTGAGCAGAGTGAGCAGTGTCAGGAGCAGGTTTGTTGTCAGGTAAGGGGTAAAGAGGTTGAGATACACCTCAGAAGAGATGAAATGGCTGCCATAAAGCAGCGACTTAATGTCAGCAAGCTGTGACAGGTGCTGCGGCGCATCGACCATGGCCAGGTTTTCAAAGCTCCAGACCGGCATAATAACCAGGACAGAGAACAGCAGATACCAGAACCTGAAACCCTCACCAGAGCCGGGCTTTACGCTCAGCATTCCGGCTTATCCCAGCCCCGCTTTCCGGGAACATCATCAGAACCCTGCAGTGCGGGCTGCGCCAGATAGGCCAGCATTTTTGTCTCCAGCCTGGCCCTTGAAACATTATCCAGAATAAAGCCGCTGAACAGACACAGCCCGGAGAGCACCCCTGTGGCACTGGAGAGAATGGCAGTAGGAAAGCGGGCCACCAGGCCTGTTTCCCAGAACTCCAGGATCACCGGGATCCCAAGACCCAGGGAGAGGATTGCCAGCAGCGCAGAAAGGGTTGAGAAGAACTGCAGCGGTTTGACGTCACGCAGCAGGAACAGAATAAAATTGAGGATCTTAAACCCGTCTTTAAAGGTGTGCAGTTTGCTTACCGTGCCTTCCGGGCGGGCGCGGTACATGGTAGCGATCTCTCTGGCCGGCAGGCGGTGCATCAGGGCGAAGACGCTCAGCTCCGTTTCTATCTCGAAGCCGTGGCTCAGTACCGGCAGGCTTTTGACAAAACGGCGGCTCATTACCCGGTAGCCGGAAAAGACATCTTTGAGCTCGGCCCCGAAAAAGGTGCTGATCAGCTGGCTGAATGCCCGGTTACCCAGAACATGTCCGGACGGATAGGCGCAGGCTTCTGTTGAGCGGGTGCCGGTGATCATATCGAGCCGTTCATCAACCAGGGTACGGATCATCTCCGGCGCGGCTTCTGCCTCGTAGGTATCATCGGCGTCGGCGAGTACATACACATCGGCTTCGATATCGGCAAACATGCGCCTGACTACTTCGCCTTTGCCCTGTCTGGGTTCATGCCGCACTATGGCGCCGGCTTCTTCTGCCTCCCGGACCGAGCCATCAACAGAGTTATTGTCATACACATACACACAGGCACCGGGCAGGGCCCGGGAGAAATCAGCGACCGTCTTTCCTATCGCTCCCTGTTCGTTATAGCAGGGCAGGAGCACGGCGATGCGTAACTGGTTCATGGTGTCTCCCCCTTTTCATCTTTGATCACGGCATACAGCAATACGCCGTATTGCGATTCTCCGGCGGGTTTAAGCCAGGCCGGTGGCTGCCTTGCCAGCAGGCGTTTAACCAGTGCATCCGGCGCCGCATGGTCAGCAATCACCCGGGTGGCGATATCCGGCCCGAGCAGTACATAGTCGAATCCCTGCTGAGACACCTGTTCCTGCGCGCTTTGCATATCAGTTTGCTGCAGCAGGCTGATGACCATTTGGTTGCCGCGTACATTTCTGTGATAGGGCGCAGCGGACACGGCGTTATCCGTCAGGGCCAGCATTGGCGCGCCGTAACTGAGCGGCGCGAGGATGTTTTTCCGGCTCAGCCCCTTGTTCAGTACCGGCTCCAGGCGCTGGACAGGGGAGATCTCTGCTGCGGCCTGTCGCTGTTGTTGCTGGCCGCCCAGCCGGGCCTGGAGCGAAAGGATACACAGTGGACTGAGCGCAAGGATGCAGATCCAGAATCCGGTTGGGGTGCGGGTCAGGCGTGACAGCAGGGTGATGCAGGCAATGGTCAGCAGGGGCAGGGCGATCAGCAACACGATGGAGATGGTGCGGACCTGCCAGAAAAACGGAATGGCAAATCCGGCGGTGGTGATCAGCCATATTGAGCGCAGCAGCGGGGTCAGTGGCAAAAACAGTGGCAGCAGCGCGACGGCAGCCCAGAGTACCAGATAGTTGTAGCTGTTCATAAAGCCAAGCAGTCGCCAGTAATCGAGCGATGACATGGCCTCGGTCACGTAGTCGAGCCAGTAGGTATGCAGCATGGCCGGGAACTCATGGTAAGGACCGAGCAGGAAAGTGGGGAACAGCGCTGCAAACGGGAGAAAACAGATAATGGCAGGCATAATAAAGCCTGCCGTCACGCTGCTGTCAAAGCGCGGGGAAAGCTTTTTCAGGGTAAAGAAAAACAGCGCTGCGCACAGGCTCATCACCAGCAGTGGCAGGCCTATTTTGTCATGAAAAGGTTGCATAAACTCATTCACCGGCCGGTCGAGCAGCATAAACAGCGCCAGCAGGACGCACAGCCGCCAGCTCATACGGTTCAGCCAGTTCAGCCAGGCGTGATCATGACGAAATCCGGTCCAGCTCAGAATGATCAGCCCGGCAATAAAAGCGGGCATGTTTTCCAGTCCCACCCAGGCGGAAAGCGCCATCATCAGGGCCACTGCTTTTGCCCGCCACTTATCGTCACACTCTTCTGTGGTCAGCGGGGTAATGGCAATGCAGGCAGAAAGCAGCACCAGCTGCAGGTTATGGTGATCGATGGAGCCGGGCAGAAACGGAGACAGCAGCGGAGAAAGGGGAACAAACAGCGCGGTGACTTTGGCAGCCAGGGTGCTGCCGGTCAGGCGCTGGGCAAACAGCCCGGCTGCCAGCATGGTCGCCAGCAGGTAGAGCAGCGGAACAAGCAGCAGGGTCAGGGTCATCGCCAGTGAGGCGGGGAGGATCCAGTTCAGAACCGCCCAGGTGGCGGCCAGGGGGATATCTGCCAGTCTGGACCAGTGAATAATCTGCCCGTCTTCGGGATTAAAGCGGGGAATGGGCTCCAGGTACCAGTTGCCGTTTTCCAGCCACGAAGTGAACTGAAGCAGCCGCATATAGTCGTCATTATCACTGAAATTGAGTGCCGCCAGGTCTTCCCAGCCATACTGGGTCATCAGGGTGGCCAGTACCAGCCACACACAGCCTACCAGCCAGGGCCAGTCCTGGTGCGATTTTCTGGTGACATGCAGTGGCTGAAGCTGGCTTTGCATACGATTCCATATCCCTGTGGCTGTATGTTAAGCATAGACCGGGAACGTTATTCGGGAACAAAAATGCCGGGCAAAAGCCTGATATGCACAAACATTTGTATCACTAATGATAAAAAAGCCACCATCGGGTAAACTCGGGCGGTCTAATCTAATGAAATCAGAATAACTATGACCCTGAAAATAGCGATAAACGGCTTCGGACGTATTGGCCGCAACGTGTTGCGGGCTGTCTATGAAAGCGGAAAAAGTAATGACATTCAGGTGGTTGCTGTAAATGACCTGGCCTCTCCGGAAGGCATGGCTCACCTGCTGCAATATGACTCATCGCACGGACGCTTCTTCAAGCGCGTCTCACACGATCAGGAGCATCTCTACATCCACCACCCAAACGGTGAGCAGGATGCGGTGCGGATTTTACATCTTGCTGAAATTGAACTGCTGCCCTGGGCGGATCTCGGGGTAGATATCGTGCTCGACTGCACCGGGGTATACGGCTGCCAGGAAGACGGACAGAAACATATCCGGGCCGGGGCGAAAAAAGTGATCTTTTCTCATCCGGGCGCGGCGGATCTCGACAACACCATCATCTACGGTGTTAACCATCAGACCCTGACCGCAGAGCACAAAGTGGTCTCCAACGGATCCTGCACCACTAACTGTATTGTGCCAATAATCAAGACGTTAGATGATGCATTCAATATTGAGTCCGGCACCATCACGACTATCCACTCTTCGATGAACGACCAGCAGGTGATCGATGCTTATCACCCGGATCTGCGCCGTACCCGCGCTGCCAGCCAGTCGATCATCCCGGTAGATACCAAACTGCACCTTGGTATTGGCCGAATCTTTCCGAAATTTTCTGACAAGTTTGAAGCGATTTCAGTGCGTGTTCCTACTGTAAACGTGACTGCGATGGATTTGAGTGTAACTCTGGCTACAAACGTGAAAGTTAATGACGTAAATCAAACCATAATTGAGGCTTCTAGGTGTACATTACACAACATTGTTGACTATACTGAAGCGCCTCTTGTTTCCATCGATTTTAACCATGATCAACATAGTGCGATTGTTGACGGGACTCAGACCCGGGTCAGCAACGGCAAACTGGTAAAATTGTTAGTATGGTGTGATAACGAGTGGGGTTTTGCCAACCGCATGCTGGATACGGCGCTGGTAATGCACTCACTTGACTAACAAGAGCTAAGAAGGAACTTGGAAAGATTTATTTCTTCACTTGAATTAAATCGTAACAGCCCCAAGTTAAAGCATTAGTTGAAAGAATCTACAGGCCTGGCATGAAGCCGGGCCTTCGAAAAAACTTTGTATTTTAACATTGAGAGGACAAACCATGTCTGTAATCAAGATGACTGACCTGGAACTGGCAGGTAAACGCGTATTTATCCGTGCCGATCTAAACGTACCGGTAAAAGACGGTAAAGTAACTTCAGATGCACGTATTCTGGCGTCTCTGCCGACTATCAAGCACTGTCTGGAAGCTGGTGCGAAAGTGATGGTTACATCACACCTGGGTCGTCCAACTGAAGGTGAATACGCAGAAGAGTTCTCTCTACAGCCTGTTGTTAACTACCTGAACGACGCGCTGGACTGTGAAGTTAAGCTGGCAAAAGAGTACCTGGAAGGCCTTGAGCTGAACGCAGGTGAGCTGGTTGTTCTTGAAAACGTTCGCTTCAACAAAGGCGAGAAGAAAAACGAAGAAGAACTGTCTAAGAAATACGCTGCTCTGTGTGACGTATTCGTAATGGATGCGTTCGGTACTGCGCACCGTGCACAGGCTTCTACTCACGGAGTTGGCATGCACGCTCCTGTTGCTTGTGCTGGTCCTCTGCTGGCTAACGAGCTTGACGCTCTGGGTAAAGCAATGGACAAGCCTGCTCGTCCAATGGTTGCTATCGTTGGTGGTTCTAAAGTTTCTACCAAACTGACTGTTCTTGAGTCTCTGTCTAAAGTTGCTGACCAGCTGGTAGTGGGTGGCGGTATCGCAAACACCTTTATCGCAGCAGATGGCCACAACGTTGGTAAGTCTCTGTACGAAGCAGACCTGGTTGACACTGCCAAGAAACTGATGGAAGAGTGTGCAATCCCTGTAGCAACTGACGTTGCATGTGCGAAAGCATTCGACGAGAACGCAGAAGCTGAAATCAAGCACGTTTCTGAAGTTCAGGATGACGACATGATCTTCGACCTGGGTCCTGAGTCTACTGAAGCTCTGGCGAAAATCCTGAAAGATGCGAAAACCATCCTGTGGAACGGCCCTGTAGGCGTATTCGAGTTCAAGAACTTCGAAGCAGGTACCAAAGGCATCTCTGAAGCGATCGCTTCTTCTGAAGGTTTCTCTGTTGCAGGTGGTGGTGACACTCTGGCAGCTATCGACAAGTTCGGTATCAAGGCAGACGTATCTTACATCTCTACCGGCGGCGGTGCTTTCCTTGAGTTTGTTGAAGGTAAAGTACTTCCTGCAGTTGCTATGCTGGAAGAGCGCGCTAAAGCGTAATGAGTTTACAAAGCGGGACAGGAGTTCCCGCTTTCTTGTTTGCTGAGGCACGCGGTTTGCTGATAGAATGCGCCGTGTTGTAAGCAAACGATTGCAAAATTTTATTTAATACGACAGAAAATAGGACTAATTCCATGTCTAAGATCTTCGATTTCGTAAAACCAGGTGTTATCTCTGGTGACGACGTACAGAAAGTATTTGAAGTAGCTAAAGAGCACAAGTTCGCTCTGCCAGCAGTTAACGTTGTTAACACTGACTCTATCAACGCTGTACTGGAAGCTGCTGCTAAAGTTAAAGCTCCGGTTGTTGTTCAGTTCTCTAACGGCGGTGCTGCTTTCTTCGCTGGTAAAGGTCTGAAACTGGAAGGTCAGGAAGCACAAATCAAAGGTGCTGTTGCTGGTGCTAAATACGTTCACGCTATCGCTGAGTCTTACGGCGTTCCTGTGATCCTGCACACTGACCACGCAGCTAAGAAACTGCTGCCATGGATCGACGGTCTGCTGGACGCGGGTGAAGAGTTCTTCGCTCAAACTGGTAAGCCTCTGTTCTCTTCTCACATGATCGACCTGTCTGAAGAGTCTCTGGAAGAAAACATCGAAATCTGTGCCAAGTACCTTGAGCGCATGGCTAAGATGAACATGACTCTGGAATTCGAACTGGGTTGTACTGGTGGTGAAGAAGACGGCGTAGACAACACTGATATGGATCAGTCTGAGCTGTACACTTCTCCAGAAGACGTTGCATACTCTTACGAGAAACTGATCGCAATCAGCCACCGTTTCACTATCGCAGCATCTTTCGGTAACGTACACGGCGTTTACAAGCCAGGTAACGTTGTACTGACTCCAACTATCCTGCGTGACTCTCAGGCACACTGTGCAGAGAAATTCGGTATCGCTTCTAACGCTCTGAACTTCGTATTCCACGGTGGTTCTGGTTCTACTGAAGCTGAAATCCAGGAGTCTATCTCTTACGGTGTTATCAAAATGAACATCGATACTGATACTCAGTGGGCTACATGGGATGGTATCCGTCAGTTCGAAGCTGAAAACCACGACTACCTGCAGGGCCAGATCGGTAACCCAACTGGTGAAGATGCACCTAACAAGAAGTACTACGACCCACGCGTATGGCTGCGTGCTGGCCAGGCTTCTATGGTTGCTCGTCTGGAAAAAGCATTCGCTGACCTGAACGCGATCGACGTACTGTAAGACTGATTCTTTGCTCATCTGATGAGCACTGAATAGAGTTTCCAAAGCCCCGGATTTTATCCGGGGCTTTTTTTATCGTGCTCATTCCACAAAGTTTTTGTATGAGTTTGGTATCCCTTTCAGGCTGTGACTAAGCTGGATATACCTGCTTAGTTTTGAGAGCCTTTCTGCCATTTATGATTATCGCCCTGGTTGTTGTGATGTGTTTTCTGACCAAAGTCTGGCTGATTGGCCAGTCGTTTCGTCATGATGACAGCCTGAGCTACCTTTCTGTATTTGTCGCCGACCTGCCATATATCCTGCTGTGTACCTTTCTGCTGCTGATTTCCGGTATGGTGCGCTCAGCACCGTTGCGGGCAGTAATGCGGCTGGTCAGTTTTCTGATGTTTGCGCTCTTTCTGACTGACATGGCGTTGATCTTCACCCTTCAGTCCAGACTCTATTTCACGGATATTCCCCGCTTTGCGGCTGAACTGGGTACTGTTTTTTCCGGTCAGCCTGTGTGGCTGATGGGTTTGATGGTGGTGGGCGTACTGTTTTTGCTCGCTTTTCTGCGTTCCCGCCAGGCTTCGAAGACAAGTGTCAGGGTTGCTGGTGCCATGCTGGTGGTCAGCATTCTGCTGGGCGCTGCCTATACCGGTAATGAGACGGTGAAGGTGGTGTTTTACCGCAATTTTGTGGCCGTTAATCTGGCTGATACCCATCGTCATCCTTACAGCCCGGCGTTTGTTCAGCGGTTTGATTTCCAGCCTCAGCAGCAGTGCCGTCCTCAGACGCCTGACAGACCTGATTCGGTGTACATTCTGATGGTGGAATCCTGGTCTGATTATCACAGTGCGCTGTTTGGTGGTGGCGATAATGACTGGACCCCGGAGCTGGATGCGCTGGCCAGGCAAAACATACGCCTCAGTCAGTTTTATGCCAATGGTTTTACCACGGAGATGGGACTGTATGCTCTGGTGACCGGGTTGCCCCCGGTTCTCTACCAGCAGGAGATGCAACTGGATGGGGGAGTCAGATTGTCCGGACTCCGGGCGCCGGTCAGCGAGGTCGCTAGGCTGGAAGCGCTTGGTTATCACTCTGTATTTGTTACTTCTGGTGACCTGGGCTTTTTGGGGAAAGGTGAATGGCTCAGGGCGATGGGATTCTCTGAACTCATTGGTGCAGATTCCTTTTCCGGAGAGCATCCCCGTTATCTGTTTAATTCTGTTGATGACAGGGTGTTGTTTGAGCACGCAGCTCAGATGGTCAGGGAGGCTCCCCGGCCGAGGCTGATGGTGGTGGAAAACGTTACGACCCATCCTCCGTTTTATGTACCGGGTAAAGGGGGGGCGGTGCTCTCTGAGGAAGCGGTGTTTCGCTATACCGACAGGGAGATTGCCCGCTTTATCCGCGAGGTTACCACCCCGGATGATCTGGTGATTGTATTCAGCGATCACCGGGCTATGACGGCAGTGAGCCCTGCAGAGCGCCGGCGTGCAGGGGAGTGGGCTGTTGCGCGTATTCCTGCTTTTATGATCTGGAAAGGCAGACAGAGGGTGACAGACCTGCCGTTACAGCAGTCCGATATCCTCCATTCGATCGCAGGTTTGATAGAGGGGGAGCAGTGTGTGGATGAGCTTTCCGGAAACCTGTTCCCGACGGACTCGGCCCGGGCATCTCAGTGTGTGGTTCACAGCAGGGGCGATGACCGTTCACTGGTGAATGTGCGTTGTAACGGACAAAATTACCAGGTGAGGCTGGATGGGGACCAGACCCGGGTAACAAAAGGGCCTGATGATCCGCTGGCCACCGATGTGGTCAATTTCTTACGTTTGATACAGGCTGATTAATTTGAGAGGCAATATAGTGTCTGCTTATAAAAATGCACTGAACTATTGTTGTGGCTGGTTTTTTCTGCAGCGCAGTGGTGTAATTTTTGGTATTGTCGCCTGCATAATGACATAACTTAAAAAACAGAGGGTAAAGTCTATGGCAAATGAAAATCCGCTTGCGGATATCGAACTGGGAGAAAATGTCAGCAAGCTGAGTAACTGGGTAGCCGATAACTCGGACCTGCTGATTCAGTACGGGGTGAACATCATCTCCGCGCTGCTGATCCTGTTCTTTGGTAACCTGGTGGTCAAAATGGTGGCCGGCAGTGTGGCTAAGGTGCTTAAAAAGCGCCAGATGGATAAAGCCGTCGTCGAATTTATTCATGGCATCGTCCGTTACACCCTGTTTGTGATCGTTCTGATCGCGGCTCTGAGCCGGGTTGGTGTACAGACTGCTTCAGTGGTCGCTGTAATCGGTGCCGCCGGCCTGGCTATCGGCCTGGCCCTGCAGGGATCGCTGTCTAACTTTGCCGCTGGTGTACTGATCGTGGCGTTCCGTCCGTTTAAGTCTGGTGACTATGTAGAGATCGGCGGTGTGGCCGGTTCGGTTGAGTCAATCCAGATCTTCCAGACTATCCTGACGACCCCGGATAACAAGATGGTGGTGGTACCCAACTCATCGGTGATCGGCAGCCCTATCACTAACTATTCCCGCCATGAAACCCGCCGTATCGACCACGTTATCGGTGTCTCTTACAACGCAGACCTGAAAAAGACCAAACAGGTTATCTCTGAAGTACTGGCAGCAGATGAGCGCATTCTGAAATCACCTGAGCCAACCATCGGTGTTGTGGCACTGGCGGACTCCTCCGTGAACTTTGTGGTACGCCCATGGGTGAAAACTTCAGACTACTGGAACGTATACTTTGACTCGCTGCAGGCGATCAAAGAGCGTCTGGATGCGGAAGGTATTGAAATCCCGTTCCCGCAAATGGATGTGCACCTGAACAAGGTCGATTAAGCTCTCCGGAGTTCTGAATCAAAAAAGCGCCGTTTCAGACGGCGCTTTTTTATACCTGGAGGATGCTGTTACAGCCAGATAACCGGGTTTGGCAGGCTGTCGAGAATGTCGGCCAGGCGGGCAGACTCAAAACCAAACGTGCTTTCCGGGTGACCCGGGGTATAGAGCAGCTGTGTATGCTCCTCATCCAGCAGCTTTTTATCTGCCAGCAGGATGACGGACTCATCCAGACCAAACGGACACAGGGCACCAGGGATGCAGCCGGTGGCGGCGGTCATCTCTTCATCGCTGCAGATGGAGACCCGTTTACCAAGCGTGGTTTTAATTGCTTTGCTGTCGAGCCGGCTGTCTTTGTCGGTCAGGTAGAGGGCAAAGCCGCCCCCTTTGATTTTCAGAAACAGGCTCTTGCTGTGGGTACCCGTCCAGCCAAGTTGCGCCGCCACCCTGATGTCGGTTTCGAAGTCGAGAATAGGTTCATGCTGCCAATGCTGATACGGCACATTGAGCCGCTCCAGCAGGGACTGGTTAAAACGAAACAGGCTTTCCAGAACATCACTCATAGCATGTATTGCACCCACAGCTCTTTGGCAAGGAAGAAGGCAATGGCGAACATCATTGTCGCGACTGCGATATCAATACCACGTTTAACGTTTGGCTTCGACAGGGTCGGTCCCAGTTTGGCCGCGCCAAGAGACAGACTGTAGAACCAGGCAAAAGAAGCCAGAATGGTGCCGATGGCAAACGCAATCCGGTCGTGGCCTTCAAACTGGCCGCCGATAGAGCCCAGGATCACCACCGTATCCAGATACAGGTGCGGGTTGAGTACCGTTACTGCCAGTGCACCCAGAATCACCGCACGTTTACCACGGGCGGTTACCTGGTTTTCAGATTCCGCTTCCCGGGCCGGTTTAAATGCGCTGCGCAGTGACAGCAGGCCATAGCCGGTCAGAAAGGCGATACCGCCCAGGGTTACCGCGGTCAGCAGTACTTCGTTTTGAGACAGCACCGCGCCGCCGCCAAATATACCCAGCGAGATAAAAAACATGTCCAGCAGGCTGCAGATGGTTGCCGTCGTCAGGTGATGATTACGCTTAATTCCCTGATTTAACACATACGCATTCTGGGCGCCGATTGGAATAATCATCGTCGCACCCAAACCAAAACCTTGTAACAGAACCCAGAAGTTCACGGCAATACCCTTACTAAAAAATGTGAGCAAAAAGAACAGGTCGCAAGGTTAACCGGGATAACGAAATAAATTAATCTAATAATTTTAATGTATCATAAGTTAAGCTTATGATGGTTCGTGGTTCGTGGTTCGTGGTTCGTGGTTCGTGGTTCGTGGTTCGTGGTTCGTGGTTCGTGGTTCGTGGTTCGTGGTTCGTGGTTCGTGGTTCGTGGTTCACGGGGAAAAACGGAAAATAAGCCGAAAGGAGAGGGGAATGAGAGGACTGGATTACCGCTGGATAGAGGCGCTGGATTGCGTGATTGATCTGAGAGGGTTTGAGCGGGCAGCAGAGCGGCTGTGCATCTCCCAGTCGGCGGTTTCGCAGCGGATAAAGCAGCTGGAGAAATGGCTGGCGCAGCCGGTGCTGGTGCGTGAGCAACCGCCGAGAGCGACCCTTGCCGGGCAGAAGCTGCTGGCCCTCTACCGCCGGGTCTGCCTGCTGGAGCAGGAGTTGCTGCCAGAGCTCAACCCGGATGATGAGCGGCCGCTGTCAGTGAGCCTGGCGACCAACGCCGACAGCCTGGCGACCTGGCTGCTGCCGAGCCTGAGTGAGCTGCTCAAACAGAAGCGGGTCGCGCTGAATCTGATGGTCGATGATGAAGGCCGGACGATTGAGAAGCTGCGCAGCGGAGAAGTAGTGGGCGCAATCAGCCTTGAATCCCAGCCCATGTCTGGCTGTGATGCCGATTATCTAGGCAGGGTGGATTACCTGTGTGTCGCCAGCCCTTCGTTCCGCGATCACTACTTTCCTGAGGGGGTAGACAGGGACTCTCTGCAAAAAGCCCCGGCGGTGGCATTTGACCAGTATGACAATATGCATGAGCGATTTGTCCACCAGCATTTTAACCTGCCTTATGGCAGCGTGCTGAAACACACGGTGCGCAGCTCGGAGGCGTTCGTTAAACTGGCGCTGGATGGTGTGGCTTACTGTCTGATCCCGCGTCAGCAAATCGAAGCTGAACTGGATCAGGGACTGCTGATCGATGTTACCCCGGGATTCTTTCTGTCACACCGAATGTACTGGCACCACTGGCAGCTTGAGAGCGGGGTGCTGAAAGAGATCTCTCAGTCGATCATCAGCCATGCCCGTGCTCATTTGCCTCAGTAAAAGTTCTGTCAATTATCAGCCCCGGTGCCGCACAATTATTCGGCAGGGTCTAAGATAGGGGAAATTGGCTAAGGAGCTGAATGATGAAATTACCAGGTTTGGCTGCGCTTTTGCTCAGCGCAGTTTGCGTTTTTCCCGCCGGTGCTGCCGTACCGGAGTTTCCCCACCTGTCGACCACGGGCTACGGAGAAGTCACCGCGGTTCCCGATATCGCGGTGATCAACGTTGAAGTTGAAGAGACCATGCTGACCGCTGAGCAGGCCAAGCAGGCCGTGGATAAAGCGGTCGCAGCATTTGTTACCCGTCTGGGCTCTGAAGGTGTCAGCCGTGAAAGCATTGTCAGCACTAACCTTTACCTGTCTCCCCAGTACCACTATCCGAAAAGCGGCCAGGCGGAGCTGGTGGGTTACCGGGCGTCGCGCAGTGTCACGGTCACCATTGAAGACCTTGCCAACCTCAACAAGTATCTGGAAGGGGCTCTGGGTGACGGGATCAACATCATCAGCAATATCGAGCTGAAAGTGAAGAATCCGGAAGAGTATGTTCAGAAAGCCCGTCTGGCGGCGGTACAGGATGCAAGGCAGAAAGCAGAATCGCTGGCAAAAGGTTTCGATATGGAGCTCAACGGGGTATGGCAGATCGAATATCGCAACCGTACCCCGGGCCCGGTACTCAAGCGTGCTTCGCTGCAGGCTGAAGCCGTAGCAGACAGTTATCAGGATTCTCAGATCACTATTCGTGACCAGGTCAGCGTGACGTACAAGCTCAAAGACTGACCAGGCAGGGCAAGAAATAGCCAGGTCAGAATGTAAAGTCTGACCGGGATCTCATCTTTTGATAAATGACTTGTTATTTTATGTACTTATGTAAAGGCGCTTTTGATAATAAAGCGCCTTTTCTTTTGGGCTCATCCCCTGACTTTTCCATTTTCAGTTAAGACGTAAAATAATGAAAAACTTATCCTTAAAACTTAAGATCCTGCTGTCTGCCGCCCTGGCACTGACAGTGGTGATTACGCTGCTGTCCTGGCGCAGTTACAGTGCTCAGGAAGACATGCTGCTTGAAGAGAGTACCGAGCAGGTTCACCGCTTGGGTATGCAGAAAACCACCGCCATCAGTGACTGGCTGAAAGCCCGTAAATCGGTGATCCGCGGCCTGGCAGATAAAGCGGATTCAGAGCCGCTTGATGCGCTGCAGCAGGCGCAGGTATCCGGTGACTACCAGCTGACCTACTTCGGCGAAAGCAACGGTCAGATGCACGACTCTGATCCTTCCATCGACCGTACCGGCTATGATCCGCGTCAGCGCCCATGGTATAAGCAGGCGATGCAGCAGGGTTCACAGATCCTGACCAAGCCATACTTTGATGTGGCGTACAACGTGATGGTAGTGACCCTGGCCCAGCCAACACCAGGCGGTGTGGTGGGTGGTGACCTGTCGATTGCTTCGCTGGTAAAAGACGTGACTGAAATGACCCTGCCAGCGGATGGTTTTGCCCTGCTGGTGGACAAAGACGGTACTGTGATCGCTTATAAAGACACTGATAAAGCGATGAAACCGGCCCACGAGATTGATAACGATCTGACACCGGCGATGATCCAGAGCATGCTGGGCCGTCAGGAGCTGACTCCTATTCATTTTGAAGCAGCAAAGCGTGACAAGCTGACCTGGGCCGGCGCGATCCCGGATACCGACTGGCAACTGGTGCTTCTGCTGGATAAGCAGACCCTTGAAGCGCCCCTGACCTCCCTGCTGACCAGTCAGCTGATCATGGCACTGGTGGTGCTGGTGGTGAGCCTGGCAGCCATTTCCTGGCTGATCACCATGCTGCTTGGTCCGCTTGGCCGTGTATCGCAGGCACTGGCTAAGATCGCTGACGGCAGTGGTGACCTGACTCAGCGCATCGAAGTGACGGCTAAGGATGAAGTTGGCGAGCTGGCAGACAGCTTTAACCGCTTTGTCAGCAGCCAGCATCAGCTTATCTCGCATATCCGTAAACTGGCGGTTGAGCTGGATGGCGATGCTGAGCGCAGTCTGGTGACCAACGAGAGCGCGGTGAGTGAACTGCAGCGTCAGCAGCAGGAAGTAACCATGGTTGCGACTGCGGTGACTGAGATGGCGAGCGCCACTCAGGAGATCGCCAACAACGCTGAAAATACTGCGACCGCTGCCCAGCAGTCGGCGCAAAGCAGTGAAGACGGTAAAGCGCTGGTGAACCAGACCCGCAGTTCGATCAACAACCTGGCCAACGAAGTCGGTGAAGCGACCGTCGTGATTGAAGAGCTGAGCCAGCACGCTCAGTCCATCTCAGGGATCCTGTCTACCATTCAGGGCATCGCTGAGCAGACCAACCTGCTGGCGCTGAACGCCGCGATTGAAGCTGCCCGTGCCGGTGAGCAGGGCCGTGGCTTTGCGGTGGTAGCAGACGAAGTACGGGTGCTGAGCCACCGTACCCATGAGTCTACCCTTGAGATCCAGTCTACGATTGAGACCCTGCAGCAGACCACCACCAGCGCGGTGCAGCTGATGGAATCGAGTCAGGGGCTGGCAACCAACAGTGTTGAAGACGCCGATGCGGCGGTACGCGCACTGGAGGAGATCACCAATGCGATCGCTATGATCTCAGACATGGCAGGTCAGATCGCCACCGCAGCTGAAGAGCAGACCCAGGTGACCGATGAGATCACCCGTAATACCACAGAGATCAAGAGCGTCACCGATGACATCACCTCTGCAGCTGAGCGGGATCTTCAGCAGGCGCATGGCCTGAAGGGCCGGGCGAACGACCTGAATCAGCAGGTATCGACTTTTATCCTGTAACTGCATTTTCAGGGTTAAAGATATAAAAAGGGCAGCCTGTGTGGCTGCCCTTTGTTGTATTGTCCCGAATGAAGCTGCGTTTAGTGAAGGATACGGGCGCGGATGGTGCCTTCGATCTGCTTGAGTTTTTCCAGCGCTTCTTCAGAGCGGTCAGATTCCACGTCGATCACCACGTAACCCATTTCAGCGGTAGTCTGCAGATACTGACCGGCGATGTTGATCCCTTCATTGGCGAAGATGGTGTTGATCTGAGTCAGGATACCCGGGCGGTTGTGGTGAATGTGCAGCAGGCGCGAAGTATCGCGGTGCTCAGGCAGCGCCACCTCAGGGAAGTTAACGCTCGACAGGGTAGAGCCGTTGTCAGAGTACTTGATCAGCTTGCCGGCAACTTCCACACCGATGTTTTCCTGTGCTTCCTGGGTCGAGCCACCGATGTGTGGCGTCAGGATCACGTTGTCGTACTTCATCAGCGGAGACTCAAACGCATCCGCGTTGGTTTTCGGCTCAACCGGGAATACGTCCACCGCAGCACCAGCAATATGGCCCGACTCCAGCGCGTGACAGAGGGATGGGATGTCGACTACCGTACCGCGGGCGGCGTTGATAAATACCGCGCCAGGTTTCATGCGGGCAAATTCCGCTTCACCCATCATGTTTTTGGTTTCCGGGGTTTCCGGTACGTGCAGGGTGATCACATCACACTTGTTCAGCAGTTCGCTCATGGTGTGAACCTGGGTAGCGTTACCCAGCGACAGTTTGTTCTCTATGTCGTAGTAGTACACCCGCATACCGAGGTTTTCAGCGATGATACCCAGCTGGGTGCCGATATGGCCGTAGCCGATGATACCAAGGCGCTTACCACGCGCCTCGTAAGAGTTGTCTGCGCTCTTCTTCCAGATACCGCGGTGCGCCAGGGCGTTCTTTTCCGGAATACCGCGCAGCAGCAGCAGGATCTGACCCAGTACCAGCTCAGCCACACTGCGGGTGTTTGAGAACGGAGCGTTGAACACCGGGATACCGCGTTTGGCCGCCGCGCCGAGTTCCACCTGGTTGGTACCGATACAGAAACAGCCTACCGCCGCCAGCTTTTCTGCCGCCGCGAAGACCTCTTCGGTCAGGTTGGTGCGTGAACGGATACCGATAAAGTGACAGTCCCTGACCGCTTCGATCAGCTCATCACCGGACAGGGAGCCTTTGTGGTACTCGATATTGGTGTACCCGGCCGCCTGCAGAACTTCTACTGTTGAAGGGTGCAGCCCTTCCAGCAGCAGGATTTTAATTTTTTCTTTGTCCAGTGATACTTTGCTCATCGCTTATCATCCTTAACATAAAACAAGAGAAGCAATCTGCCGGTCCGGACGGTTAGCACGACGACTATCTGATTGTTCTTACTGGATAAGTTCCCTGAACTAATCGTCGCCCGGAGCGGAAGATAAGGTCAACGCTGAAGAGAGGTTTCCATGTGCGTTGTTCAATAAAGTATCAAAAAAAAACTGGGATGGGTAAGAAAATTACGGAATATTGAATAATTTTTCGTCTTAACCAATAAAAAACGGCGCCATCAGGCGCCGTTTGAAAGCAAATAACAGTTTCGTGAGCGAAACTTACCGGTGGATCACTCTTCGATCTTAGCGCCTTCCGGTGTACCTGTGATCACCACGTCAGCACCACGGTGAGCGAACAGACCAACGGTTACCACACCAGCGATGCCGTTGATTTTGTCTTCCAGTGCTTTTGCGTCGGTGATCTGCAGGCCGTGTACGTCCAGGATCACGTTACCGTTGTCTGTGATCACGCCTTCACGGTAGGCCGGGTCACCGCCCAGTTTCACCAGTTCACGGGCAACGTATGAGCGTGCCATCGGGATCACTTCTACCGGAAGCGGGAACTGGCCCAGTACGTCAACTGCTTTGGTGCCGTCAACGATACAGATAAATTTGTCTGCGATAGCTGCAACGATTTTCTCGCGGGTCAGTGCCGCGCCGCCGCCTTTGATCATGTCGCGGGTCGCGTTGATCTCGTCTGCGCCATCAACGTATACGTCCAGCTTAGCGACTTCGTTTGCATCAAAGACTTCAATGCCCAGGCCTTTCAGCTTCTCAGTTGAAGCTTCAGAGCTTGATACTGCACCTTTGATGTCGTCTTTGACTGAACCCAGCGCGTCGATGAAGTGATTAACGGTAGAACCGGTGCCCACGCCTACGATGCTGCCTTCTTCTACATATTTAAGCGCTGCCCAACCAGCGGCTTTTTTCATTTCATCTTGCGTCATGTCTGTCTCCTGAGGGTAAGTTGCGGCGCGATTATAGCCTGTTAATCAGGAGATTCCCATTGCCAGACTTTGCCCGGCGTCAAAATTTTATGCAAGGGTACGTCCCAGCTTTCACAAGGCAGGGCGGCCACTTGCTGGCAATCATGGGCGAGGCCAATGGCTTGTCCGTCCGGGCGTATTTGGCTCCAGCCCGCCAGGGTGCGGTCGTAATATCCGCCGCCCATTCCAAGGCGGTTTCCGGACGGGTCGAAGGCGACCAGCGGAGTCAGGATAAGGTCGATTTCCGCCAGTGGGATAACCTGATGAGATGCCAGTTTTGGCTCTGATATACCATAGCGGTTCTGCTGCATCGGGGAGTCCGGGGTATAGCGCAGAAACAGCAGATGGCCTTTGGAGAAAGGGTGCAAAACCGGCAGGACCACCCGGTGGCCAAGCTGCCACAGCTTTTCAATCAGTGGAGTGGTGCTGAGTTCGCCGTCATTGCTGAGATAGAGGGCGATGGTCAGCCGCTTTTGTGGCAGCAGCGCCTCTGCGTGGCGGACAATGTCAGTGGCGGCCTGCGCCTGCTGTTCATCGCTCAGTGCCCGCCGGGCATGACGCATCTGGCTGCGGATTTGCTGTCTTGATGTATGCAGGTCTGATTGCATGAAGAGGGTACCCCAGGGTGCCGTTGAGGATTGTGGCCCTTGAACCAGCTGGTTCAAGGCGGATCAGCAGTGATAACCGCAGGCTTCCCGGTACATGCCGGGCATGCTCAATAGTTATCAACAACTAACCCTTTGGTATTGCTTATCGGCTCAGGGACTTAAATCCGCTGACGCACACCCCAGGGTAAAACTGTTTCTACCGGCCCAGCTTGTCTAACGCACTTTCCAGCGCGCTGGTGAGCTTATCCATTCGCTCGCTGATCTGATGATTCTGGCCATCGGTTTGTCTTTTTGAAAGCTGCAGTTCATAACAGACGTTAAGCGCGGCGATCGTCAGAAGTTTCTCTGTATGAGTAACTTTAGTTTTTTCTGACATCTCCTTCAAGCGCGAATCCAGGTCTTTGGCCGCTGAGATCAGGGCCTGCTCTTCGCCTGCCGGGCAGTTAACCCGCGTCAGTTTTCCTAAGATTTCGACTTCGACCGCTTGAGTGCTCATGGAATAAACTCTTGTATCCTCGTAACGTCGGTAAGTAACAGCATTCACTACCGAGAGTGAGACTATAGAAAATGCCGTTTTAAGATTCAAGCTTTTCACTCACGCTTTGCTCAATTGTCAGGCAAGCCCGGCGGAAAAACGGCACTTTGCCCAATTGCTGAGCAGATTTGATTCCAGCTATACCGGCTAAGTGGTAGCATGAGAGCATCATTTTCAGAACAACGACTTATCATGAGCAAACTTACCCTGCCTGATTTTCAGGCGCTTGCCGGTCAGCTGCAACAGGCTCAGCTGGCAGTGACTCCGGCCGAACTGCACGGCCTTCTTACCGGAATGCTGAGCGGTGGCCTGGCGGCAGACGATACCCGCTGGCAGCTTCTGCTGGCCGATTACACCAACGATGGTATGTCATGGCCGGTGGCTGTGACGGAAACCGCAGGTCAGATGCTGAAAGTCACCGCAGACGAGCTGGGTAAACAGCATTTTGAACTGACCCTGCTGCTGGCCGATGAGCAGGCGGACCTGTTTGGTCTGGCTGATGGCGTATCTGAGTGGGTCAATCACTTTATCTCCGGCCTTGGTCTGGTGGATGCACAGCTGGATAAAGCGCCGGAAGACGTAAAAGAAGTTCTGGCCGATCTGGAAGAGATCGCCCGACTTGGCATCGATGAAGATGATGATCTGGAAGAGCAGGCGCAGCTGATGGAGCAGGTGATTGAGCACATTAAAGTGTGCGTGATGACGGTGCATCTGGAGCTGGGCGCGAAAGCCAGACCTCAGGATAAGCCGACCATTCATTAAGCGGTTAAGATTTATCAGGCACTCATCAGGAAGAGCATGAAGTCATACGATCTTGTCATTGCCGGCGGCGCGATGGCGGGGGCGACGCTGGCGCTGACCCTGGCGCAGGTTCGTCCCGGTTTATCACTCGCCGTTGTCGAAAGTTTTCAGCCGGAGAACAAGTCTCACCCGGGCTTTGATTCGCGCGCGATCGCGCTCAGCTACGGCAGTGTCCGGCTGCTTAAAAAGGCCGGCTTGTGGGAAGATATTGCCCCCGGCGCTACGGCAATAGAGCATATTCACGTTTCTGACCGTGGCCACGCCGGTATGGCGGAGCTGACGCCGGAGTCTGTGGGCGCGGATGCGCTGGGTTATGTGGTGGAACTGGCAGATATAGGCCGGGGATATCACCGCCGGCTGCAGCAGGCCGGAATTGATTACTACTGCCCGGACAGCGTAACGCAGCTGGTGCAGGAGCCGGAACGCGTCTGCCTGACCCTTGGCAGCGGTGAAGTCCTGAACGCCAGGCTGGTTGTAGCGGCAGATGGTGCGGACTCCCTCTGTTGTCGTGAGGCAGGGCTGACCCTGGCGGAGCACGATTTTGGTCAGGTGGCGGTGATTGCTAACGTGCGCTGCGAATCTCCTCATCATAACCGGGCTTTTGAACGCTTCACCCCTTCCGGGCCGGTGGCGCTGCTGCCGATGTCGGATCAGCGTATGTCGCTGGTATGGTGCGTCTCTCCTGACCGGGCCGGGCAGCTGCTGGCTATGGAAGATGGTGCATTTATCAATGAGCTGCAACAGGCTTTTGGCTGGCGACTCGGGCGCATTACCCAGAGTGGCAGCCGGGCCAGCTATCCGCTGCTGCTCAGATACCGCCCGGATGTAGCCGGGCACCGTATTGTGGCGGTGGGCAATGCCGCTCAGACCCTGCACCCGATCGCGGGGCAGGGCTTTAACCTGGGCATCCGTGATGTGATGAGCCTGTGCGATACCCTGGCAGAGTGCCAGGACGACTGCGGCAGCTATGCAGTGACCGCTGCATACCGTGACCGGCGTGAGCAGGACCGTAACCTGACCATGGGCATGACGTCCGGTCTGGTGACCCTGTTTTCCAGCCAGGATTTGTCGCTGGCCCTGCCGCGCAACCTTGGCCTGATGGCACTCGACAGCTGCCAGGGCCTGAAACTGCCTCTGATGCAACGCACGATGGGAATGGTAGAGCGATAAGATGATACAGAGCTTTGATGTAGTGATTATTGGCGGCGGTATGGTGGGGCTTGCCACCGCCGTTGCGCTGGGCCGCCAGGATCTGCGGGTAGCCGTGGTGGAACGTCAGCGTCCGGAGCCGGAGCTGGGTGAGCTGCCGGATATCCGGGTATCGGCGCTGAGCCGGGCCAGTGAGCAGATCCTGCGTAATCTGGACGCCTGGCACGGAATTGAACAGCGGCGCATGGCGCCATACCAGGCGATGGAAGTCTGGGAACAGGACAGTTTTGGCGGGATTGATTTCAGCGCAGAGCAGCTGTGTCAGCCTGACCTCGGCCATATCGTGGAAAACCGGGTGATCCAGCTGGCGCTGTGGGAGCAGGCTGAAAAGCTCGACAGCGTGACCCTGTTTGAGTCGCAACGCTGTCAGTCGCTCAATATCGGTGAGAGCGAAGCCTGGCTGATGCTGGAATCGGGAGCCGGTCTGACTGCCAAACTGGTGGTGGGAGCAGACGGAGCCAATTCATGGCTGCGTCAACAGGCCGATATTCCACTCACTCACCGCGACTACGGCCACAGCGCGATTGTGGCAAATGTTCGCTGTGAGCGGTCGCATCAGCAGACAGCAAGGCAGATCTTTACCCCACAGGGGCCGCTGGCCTTTTTGCCGCTGGGTGATCCTCACCTGTGTTCGATTGTCTGGTCGACAGACCCGCTCCGTGCGCAGCAGCTGGTCGATGCAGATGAAGAGGCCTTCAATAAGGCGCTGATGGTGGCCTTTGACGCCCGTCTTGGACGGGTGGAAGTGAAAGGTGAGCGTCAGGCGTTTCCGCTCAGAATGCGTTACGCGCGGGATTTTGCCGCTGAGCGTATTGCTCTGGCGGGGGATGCGGCCCATACCATTCACCCGCTGGCCGGGCAGGGGGTAAATCTTGGCCTGCTTGACGCCGCCTCACTGGCGCAGTGTGTGCTGGAGAAGTGGCACGCCGGGGAAGATATCGGCAGCCGGCGCAATCTGCGTGAATACGAGCGCTGGCGTAAGGCGGAAGCAGCGAAGATGATCGCTGCCATGCAGGCTTTCCGTGATCTGTTTGACGGGGATAACCCGCTTAAGAAACTGGTTCGTGGCGTGGGGCTGTCGCTGGCAGATAAACTGCCGGGCGCAAAACAACAGGTCATGCGCCGGGCGCTGGGCCTGGCCGGTGAGTTGCCTGAGCTGGCAAAACCGGAACCAGGAGCGCTCTGATAACGGGATAAAAAGAGGGCGGATGCATTGCATCCGCCCTCTTTTTTGAAATTTATTCCAGGTTGTCATTCCTGGTTGTTTAAGCTGCGTAGGCGAGCTTCAAACGGGTGATCTCTTTATTAATCTCTTTTACTGCTTTGAAATGACGCTGCTCTGCCTTGGCCGGCAACTTCAGTTTCCCGTTATCGAACTCGAATCCTCCGACTCCGTGAATGTAAATTCTTCCCTTAAAAAGCCTGCTGACGTGCTTGGCAATCATGTTAGGTGTGTAGCGCTTAAACAGTCTCATACCTTAAATCCTTTTTTCTTTTTGCGGGACAGATTATAGGTAATCTGCCGTGACATTAGTGTGACTGGATTGGGGTAATGTGTAGTATTTTGTCTTGTATTTAGATATTTGTGCTGGGCACAACAAGTATGCGAAATAATCCCCTAAATCGTGTGACCAACTCCTCATTTAGCAGCTGCTAAAGTTCATTTCGTAACCAGCGCATAGTTATGGCCGATTGACGGTATGTATAAGCCTGGCACAAACGATTGCGTCTGTAACTGTTCTGCAATTAAAAAGTAAAAAAATGCCCGTTCAGAGACGGGCCAATAGTCACAGATGTATTACACAAAAAGTGGATTCAAAAGTCCTTCTTTGCCACCGGCCGCAAAGCAGCTGGCAAAGCCGGACTTTCGCCGCCAGACGGTACCCTGTCCGGCAGCTCCGTATTCAACTTACCCTAAAAACATACCAGTGACTATTTATTCATAGATATTACATATAAATTTATCTGGACGGGCCGGGTAATTTGACCGGGATCGAATTTATAAGATGGTCTGTGATGAAAGCTGGAAATAAAGTGTGACCGGAGTCACGTTGAGGGCGCGAACTACGGGAGTGGTTGTTCCGCTTTTCCCGTCTCCCGCCTGTGTCTGGTGCGTTATTCTCTGACGATATCGGCGATGACCGGCTGGCACAACCTGATCAGATCGTCGCAGCTCAGGGCGATGCCCGCCATATTGTGGCCGCTGCTGATGGTGATTTCGGGCTCGCTGAGCAACCGGGTGTCAAAGTAGACCGGCATCGGGGTAGCCAGCAGCAAGGGCGTGACGCAGCCCGGCTGATAACCGGTGATATCGGTCAGCTCGGTCTGGGTCAGGCAGGTCATGCGCCTGCTCTGGCGCAGGGCGCGGACTTTTTTCGGGTCAGCCTGAAGGTGTCCGGGTACGCAGGCCAGCGCGTAGTTGCCATCCATATCCCGCAGACCGATGGATTTAACCATTTGGGCCGGGCGAATACCGCGCTGCTGCGCGGCATCTTCGATACTGGTGGCCGGAGTGGTATGGGGCAGGAGGCGGTGTGCGATGCCCTGTTCACTCAGGTACGCGGCGACACGCGAGTCCGGGTTACTCATCATCCAGACCGTATGGCAGTGGCTCAATGTGCCAGATATGCTCCGGCTGGTCTGCCAGGCGAAGCTGAGTCCCCTCTTCCAGATCGTTTGGCAGGATGATAAGGCCACAACCCTGGTTATCACTGAAGGTAAACCGGGCCAGCAGGCTGCCTGCACTGCGCCAGTTATCGCCCACGGCACGCTCAATGGCGGTGTCTTCGCTCAGCGGTGCGTCCAGCGGACCGGAGACTTTAAACAGGGCACGCTTGTTCATACCACGGTATTTGGCACGGGCGACAGTCTCCTGGCCGGTGTAACAGCCTTTGCTGAAGCTGACCCCGCCAATGGCCTGCAGGTTGAACGCCTGCGGGATATGCTGCGCCTGGCTGGCAGCGTCCGCCCGCGGCAGGGCATCCCGGATATCGAGCAGGTCCCACAGTGACTCATCCGTCAGCGCAGTGTTGCCGGCGTCGAGCGCCTGTGCAAATGCGTCGTCTTCGGTCAGCAGCAGCCAGCGCTGGTCTGCGACTTTTACCGCGGTGCCGAACTCACTGCTTGCCACATCAGCAGAGGTATCAAACCACTGTGACAGCCATTCCTGCGCCTGTTCACCGGCCACGCCGTACAGCGCCGCTTCTGCCTGTTCAATATCGACTTTGGAAAATACCGCGTATTTCTTCAGCTCGCGCAGGGCGACTTCAGTAGCGCTGGCATGCTGCACCATGGCATAGCGGTCACCGTGGTGAAACAGGCGGAACACGTTCCAGACTTTGCCTTTGGCGTCACAGTGTGCGCCCAGGGTGGACTGGTGTGGCTCAAGGGATACCACGTCACAGGTCACCTGACCCTGCAGGTAAGATTTACGGTCATCACCGCTTAGAGTGATCGCTGACCAGCTCTTGAGCGGACAGACCGCAAGAGACGGAAGGCGGGCGTCTGACGCCAGTGAAAATGTTGGAGTGGCCTGTGAAGACATAGTCATAAACCTGAATTGTTTGGAATGGCTGGTATGTTAAACCCTGGTGAACAGTTTGTCAGCCCTGATGGCGGGCTGTTCCGGAGGTCCGGATGACCCGGCAAACACCCGATACCGGCGTGTGCCACAGAGTGTGACAGATCTGATAGCTGAGGGGAAAGTTGCCTGCTACACTGCCGCCATAATCATACCAGTCAGGATTGGTATAAAAATAAAACAAGAGGAAAAGAGATGTACTCAGCTGAAGAAAAAGCCCGCATCAAATGGGCCTGCCGCCGCGGTATGCTGGAGCTTGATGTGGTGATCATGCCGTTTTTTGAAGAGTGTTTTGACGGCCTGGCAGAGCAGGAGCAGCAGGACTTTGTTTCCCTGCTTCAGTGCGATGACCCGGACCTGTTTACCTGGGTGATGGGCCACGGCCGCAGTGAAAACCTGGGTCACGCCAAAATGGTGGACAAGATCGTTGCCCACAACCTCAGTAAGGTGCGCTAACCTCAGCCTTTCTGTTCATTTCTGTGCCCATCTCCTCAGCTTGTCCGGCTTTACACTGACGATTTGGGCGCTAGCCTGTTCATGGCTTCCGCTGGTTATCTCTTTATCAGCAGCTGCTACTTTGTTACCTGTGATATATCGTTCCCCGGACTGCCCGGATCCCCGTTTTCCGCTGCTGGTGTTCAGTGATGGAGTGCTTGAGTACCGCCACAGGCGTTTTGCGCTGTCCGGTGCGGTTACCCTGTTGGCCCCGGTTGTGGTACTGATCCGCTGCCACTGCGGGCGGGTGTTTGTGGTCTGGCGACGCAGCTGCAGTGAAAGCAGCTATCGTCTGCTGCTGTATATGCTGAGTAATAAAAAAGAGCGCCGCAGCGCTCTTTAAAGAGGTAATCACAGGGTTTACCAGTCACCCGGGGTCAGAATGGTCGGACCGCTGTCTTCGGCCATTTCCGGATAATCAAGAGTGTAGTGCAGGCCGCGGCTCTCTTTGCGCTGCATGGCACAGCGAACCATCAGCTCCGCCACCTGAAGCAGGTTACGCAGTTCCAGCAGGTTGTTGGATACCCGGAAGTGACTGTAGTACTCGTGGGTTTCCTGCTGCAGCAGCTGAATGCGGCGCAGTGCGCGTTCCAGGCGCTTGTCGGTACGTACTATGCCCATGTAGTCCCACATAAACAGGCGCAGTTCGTGCCAGTTGTGCTGGATAACCACCTCTTCATCTGAGCAGTTTACCTGGCTCTCATCCCAGGCAGGAAGAGCTGGTGGCATAGGTGCGTCATCGAGTTTTTTGATGATGTCTTTGGCGGCAGACCAGGCGTAGACCACGCACTCCAGCAGTGAGTTGGAAGCCATGCGGTTAGCGCCGTGCAGGCCGGTATAACTCACCTCACCAATTGCATACAGCTGATCAAGGTCGGTCTGGCCCTGCTGGCTGACCATGACACCACCACAGGTGTAGTGGGCCGCCGGTACCACAGGGATCGGCTCTTTGGTCATATCGATGCCAAGATCCAGCAGACGGGTCTGAATGGTCGGGAAGTGCTTGGCAATAAAGTCAGCCGGTTTGTGGCTGATATCGAGATACATGCAGTCCGCACCCAGACGCTTCATCTCAAAGTCGATGGCGCGGGCAACTACATCACGTGGGGCCAGTTCTTCGCGCTCGTCAAAGTCCGGCATAAAGCGGGTACCGTCCGGGCGCTTAAGGTGTGCGCCTTCGCCGCGCAGGGCTTCGGTCAGCAGGAAGTTACGTGCTTCCGGGTGGTAGAGACAGGTCGGGTGGAACTGGTTGAACTCCAGGTTCGCTACCCGGGCGCCTGCACGCCAGGCCATGGCGATGCCGTCACCGGAAGAAACATCCGGGTTCGAGGTGTACTGATACACTTTGGAAGCGCCACCGGTCGCCAGTACCACAAATTTGGCACGAACGGTTTCCACGTGCTCCTGGTTACGGCTCCAGACGTACGCACCGACCACACGTTTTTTATCGCCGCCAATGCGGTCTTCGGTGATCAGATCCAGCGCGTTGTAGCGTTCAAGAACTTTAATGTTCGGGTGGTTGTGAACGTTATCCTGCAGGGAGGTTTGCATCGCCATACCGGTGGCATCTGCTGCGTGCAGAATGCGGCGGTGGCTGTGGCCGCCTTCGCGGGTCAGGTGATAGCGGGGGTTGTCGTCATTGTCGTCGTCTTCGCGGTCGAAAGGCACCCCACCGTCGATCAGCCACTGCACACATTTGCGGGCGTTTTTGGCGATGAACTCTACCGTGTCCTGTTCACACAGCCCTGCACCGGCAATCTGAGTGTCTTCCACGTGGGATTCGATGCTGTCGGATTCATCGAAGACCGCGGCGATACCGCCCTGAGCGTAATAGGTCGCGCCTTCGTTGCGCGGGCCTTTACTCAGTACAATTACTTTTCCATAAGGAGCAACTCGCAGTGCCAGCGACAGACCGGCCGCGCCACTCCCAACCACTAATACATCACATTGATGTTCACGGTTTGCGTTCATATTAATTCAACATCCTGAATTGTTTTCGGGCGATTCCGATACCAATCCCGGAAACTCTCTGCATCAGAGTGAGTTTCTGACATGGGTATCGTTCGCACTGCCCAAGGTTAATAGCTCACCTGCTATTGGCGACCTTATTTTACATGGCAGACAAGAGGTTCGTCTTCCCTGGCGTATTAATTTATTGCGCCGCGGTGAGTTGTTACACTGCAGGGTGTGTCACATTGCTGGACAAATTTGGCAAAAAAAAGACAATGGACTGAACTTTCTTCGCCACACTGGGTCACAATAGTGCTCATGTAAGCGGTGGTGGTCAATACTACATTTAGTAAAATTAGTTTCATCCCTGTGACAGGCGAAGGCAAATAACTATAGGAGTAAACGCTCGAATGGGCGAGCAGTTAACTGATCAGGTATTGATAGAGCGTGTACAACGAGGGGATAAGCAGGCATTTAATTTACTGGTGATCAAATATCAGAATAAAGTTTGCAACCTTATTTCCCGTTATGTGAGCAATTCAGGTGATGTGCCGGATGTGGCCCAGGAAGCATTTATTAAAGCGTACCGGGCAATTCCGAACTTTCGTGGTGAAAGCGCATTTTATACCTGGCTGTATCGCATCGCGGTCAATACAGCAAAAAACCATTTAGTCGCACAGGGTCGTCGCCCGCCGGCAACGGATCTTGATGCGGAAGAAGCAGAATATTACGAATCTGGCAGTGCATTAAAAGAAATATCGAACCCTGAGAATTTAACGTTGTCCAAAGAACTGAAACACGTTGTATTCGAAGCGATAGAAGCCCTGCCCGATGATTTAAAAACGGCAATGACATTGCGAGAACTCGATGGCCTCAGCTACGAGGAGATCGCAGAGGTCATGGATTGCCCTGTTGGTACGGTACGTTCACGAATTTTCCGTGCCCGGGAAGCGGTTGAGAAGAAAATCAAACCGCTTATCGAGCGCTAAAACCAAATATGACAATGGTGAAAATAATGGCTGACAAAGAGCAACTTTCAGCACTCATGGATGGAGAAAGCATTGATCAGGCACTGATCAGTGATCTGGAATGCGATGCAGAAGGTCAGAAGTCTTGGCAGAATTATCATTTGATTGGCGATGTGATGCGCGGCGAAGCGCCTGCAAAACCGGAATGGGATATTGCCTCCGGTGTGATGGCGGCGCTGGAAAGCGAGCCTGCGCATAAACCTGTGGTGACTCCGGCAACGGAAACACAGCCAACACCGGCACAGGCCCGGCGCACTATGCCAGCCTGGCTGTCGCAGATTGGTCAGGTCGCTATGGCTGCGTGTGTGTCACTGGCGGTGATTGTTGGTGTGCAGCAGTATGGTGCGGTAGACGAAACCGGCCAGCCGCAGGGTGATATTCCTGTTCTGCAGACCATGCCTATTGCCGGCAGCGCAGAGCCTGTAAGCCTGACAGCGGACAAAATCTCTTCGTCAGAAGCGCAACTGATGGAGCAGCGCCGTCGCGTGAACGCCCTGCTTCAGGATTACAATCTGCAGCTGCGTCTTAACAGTAACCAGGCCGCACCAGAGCAATCAGGCCTGCAGGAAGAACCGGTAACCGAATGAAGAAAACTCTGATCAGTGCACTGGCACTGTTCAGTTTGATCAGTAACCCAGCCTCGGCAGAGTCCGTCTCTGCCGAGGCTTTGTTGCATCAAATGAACCAGGCCAGTGAACAACTTAACTACGAACTCTCTTATATCCTGATCAAAAAGAACAGCATTGAGCCGCTGGTGTATCGCCATGCCAGTAAAGAAGATCAGCAGTACGCCCATCTGGTGTACCTGAGCGGCCCGAGCCGCGAAGTGATCCGTCGCGGTGATGAAGTCAGCTATATCGAGCCGGGTGTGGATCCGTTCACCATCGAGTCGGGTGAAATGGTTGCGCCGCTGATCCCTATGTTGCGCAGCGATGTGGAGCAGCTTAAAGACTACTATGACTTTGTTCTGCTGGGTCGCGCCCGTGAAGCGGGCACGCCGTGTCAGGTGATCCGGGTGGTGCCGAAAGATGGCCAGCGTTACTCCTACGTGGTGTGGATTGATGAGCGCAGCAGCCTGCCGATGCGTGCCGATCTGGTGGATCGTGACGGCGAAGTACTGGAGCAGTACCGTACTATCTCTTACGCGGTGAATGAAAAGATCTTTGATCTTCTCTCCGGCCTGAAAGAGATCACCCTGCCGGAAGTGCTGTCATTGCCGGAAAGCGAAAAGCAGTCCACAGACTGGAAAGTCAGCTGGAAGCCGGAAGGTTTTACTGCCAATCACGTTAACCGCTACCGTATGGCGGTAACTAACAAGGTAGTAGAGAGTCAGCTGTTCAGCGATGGTCTGTTCAGTTACTCGGTGTATGTCAGCGATAAAGACGATCTGTCACTGAAAGGTCAGCTGGTCCGTCAGGGGCGCCGTACCCTGCATTCGTATATTCAGGGCAACAAAGAGATCTCTGTGGTGGGTGACATTCCACCGGCTACTGCCAAGCGCATTGCCCAGTCGGTGGTGTTTGAGGCGCCTTCACAATGATGACCGCTCTGGCTGTTGTGCAGGAAGTTCAGCAGGGCCAAAACGGAAACCGCGTATTACTCAGTTGTGAGCAGCAGACCAGCTGCTCACACTGCTCGTCCCAGAAAAGCTGTGGTACCGGTGTGGTATCCAAAGCTATTGGTAACAAACAGCACAACTGGTGGCTCTCCACTGACAAGGCTCTGGAGCCAGGTCATGTAGTGGAGATCGGCCTGCCGGAAAAACAGCTGCTGACCTCGGCGGCGGTGGTCTATCTTATTCCGCTTTTCGGCCTGTTTGCCGGTGCGGCGCTGAGCCACCTGTGGCTGGGGCCGTTAATCGGGGGAGGAGAGGGATTTACAATTGTTTGCTCTTTTCTTTTTGCCCTTGCCGGCTTTGGCCTGGCGCGCTTTTGGGCACGCCGGATGGAGCACCAGTCACCCTCTCAGGTGAGCCTTATCCGGGTGCTGGGTGAACCTTTAGTGGTAAATGCCGCATTTGATGATAGCGACAAGGCGTGAAATTCGGTAGAATCGGCCAACTTGAACGAAATGTCGGCAAATTTCGGCGTTTCACCTGTCTACTATTTGCAAGAGTTTAGTCACACCAAGCTATGAAGCACATTCGTAATTTTTCGATTATCGCCCACATCGACCATGGTAAGTCGACCCTATCTGACCGTTTAATCCAAGTTTGTGGTGGATTGAGTGATCGTGAAATGGAAGCTCAGGTTCTTGATTCAATGGATCTGGAACGCGAGCGTGGCATCACCATTAAATCTCAGAGCGTGACTCTTGACTACACAGCCAAAGATGGTGAAACGTACCAGCTGAACTTCATCGACACCCCGGGACACGTTGACTTCGCGTACGAAGTATCGCGCTCTCTGGCTGCCTGTGAAGGTGCACTGCTGGTGGTTGACGCCGGTCAGGGTGTAGAAGCCCAGACTCTGGCGAACTGTTACACCGCGATTGAAATGGATCTGGAAGTTGTGCCGATCCTGAACAAGATCGACCTGCCGGCAGCAGATCCTGAGCGCGTTTCAGAAGAGATCGAAGAGATCGTCGGTATCGACGCGATGGAAGCGACCCGCTGTTCAGCCAAGACTGGCCTGGGCGTGGAAGACGTGCTGGAAAACATCGTTTCTGCGATCCCGGCACCGGAAGGTGACCCGGATGCACCGCTGCAGGCACTGATCATCGATTCCTGGTTCGATAACTACCTTGGCGTTGTTTCCCTGGTGCGTATCAAAAATGGCGTACTGAAGAAGAACGACAAGATCAAAGTCATGAGCACCGGCCAGGTGTGGGGCGTAGACCGTCTGGGTATCTTCACGCCTAAGCAGGTCGATACTGACCAGCTGAGCACCGGCGAAGTAGGCTGGGTAGTGTGTGGTATCAAAGACATTCTGGGTGCGCCGGTAGGTGATACCCTGACTCTGGCAAAACACGGCTGTGAAGAAGCCCTGCCAGGCTTTAAGAAAGTAAAACCTCAGGTTTACGCGGGTCTGTTCCCGGTATCGAGCGATGATTACGAGAACTTCCGTGACGCGCTGGGTAAACTGAGCCTGAACGATGCGTCTCTGTTCTACGAGCCGGAGAACTCGGCGGCACTGGGCTTTGGTTTCCGTTGTGGTTTCCTTGGCATGCTGCACATGGAAATCATCCAGGAGCGTCTGGAGCGTGAATACGATCTGGATCTTATCACCACCGCTCCAACGGTAGTGTATGAAGTTGAGAAGACTGACGGCACCCTGCTGTACGTTGACAGCCCGGCCAAACTGCCGGCCGTGAACGACATCGAAGAGATCCGTGAGCCAATCGCCCGCTGTAATATTCTGGTGCCATCTGAGTACCTGGGTAACGTGATCACTCTGTGTGTGGAAAAACGCGGTATTCAGGTTGATATGGTTTATCACGGTAACCAGGTTGCAGTGACTTACGATATTCCGATGGCAGAAGTGGTACTGGACTTCTTCGACCGTCTGAAATCGACCTCGCGCGGCTACGCGTCACTGGACTACAACTTCCAGCGCTTTGAAGCGTCTGACATGGTACGTGTAGACGTACTGCTGAACGGTGATAAAGTCGATGCACTGGCGATGATCACGCATAAAGGTCACTCTCAGACCCGTGGTCGTCAGCTGGTAGAGAAGATGAAAGAGTTCATCCCGCGTCAGATGTTTGATATCGCGATTCAGGCGGCGATCGGTAACCACATCATCGCCCGTTCGACAGTAAAACAGCTGCGTAAGAACGTAATCGCCAAGTGTTACGGCGGTGACGTCAGCCGTAAGAAGAAACTGCTGAAGAAGCAGAAAGAAGGTAAGAAACGCATGAAGCAGATCGGTAACGTTGAACTGCCTCAGGAAGCGTTCCTGGCCATTCTGCACGTCGGCAAAGAGTAACCGGTTTTCCGGAGTTACTCAGGACTGGAAACAAAAATACAGGGAAAGGGTAGGGAACTGCCCTTTCTTCTTTTGTAAGAAAGATCAAAAACGAAGGGATCGAAATGGCAAATACGTTTTCTCTCATTCTGGTGATTGTCACCCTGGTGACCGGTATTGTCTGGGCACTGGAAAAGTGGGTTTGGGCCAAACAGCGTCAGCAGAAGCTGGCGGGTATCGAGGCGCAAACCCAGGAAGGGCTGGATGCTTCAGCTCAGGCCAAAGTGCTGGCACAGCCATGGTGGATTGAAAACAGTGTCTCCATTTTCCCGGTGATCGCGCTGGTACTGATGCTGCGTTCTTTCGTTTATGAACCATTCCAGATCCCGTCCGGCTCTATGATGCCAACTCTGCTGATTGGCGACTTTATCCTGGTGGAGAAGTACGCTTACGGCCTGAAAGACCCGGTATGGCGCACTCAGCTGGTGGAAACCGGCAAACCTGAGCGCGGTGATATCGTGGTCTTCAAATACCCGGTGAACCCAAACATCGACTACATTAAGCGTGTTGTGGGCCTGCCGGGTGATACGGTTTACTACTCAGAAGACAAGCAGCTGTGTGTGCAGCGTAAAGGCGAGAGCAGCTGCAGTCTGGTGCCGACCAGCAATGTTCGTGAGAGCGATTTTGTTCAGGGACGCATCTCTCTGATCCAGATGGAAGAGAAACTGGGTGAAGTAAACCACGAAATTTTGATCCATCCGCTGGTGCGTAACCCGGTAGAGCGTTTCAGACCGCGTCCGGGCGTCGCTGAGTGGGTGGTTCCTGAAGGTCAGTACTTTGTTATGGGTGATAACCGTGACAACAGTGAAGACAGCCGTTTCTGGGGCTTTGTCCCGGAAGGCAACCTGGTAGGCAAAGCGGTCGGTATTTGGATCAGCTTTGAATTTGAACGTGGACAGGACAGCATTCTGCCATCCTGGATCCCGACTGGTGTGCGCCTGAGCCGCATCGGTGGAATTGACTAAAGAGAGAGTATGACTTCTCAAATTGCAACCTTAGAGAGAAAGCTCGGCTATCAGTTTAACAACGCTGAGCTTATCAATCTGGCGCTGACTCACCGCAGCGCCAACAGTAAACATAATGAGCGTCTGGAATTCCTGGGCGATTCAATTTTAAGTTTTGTTATCGCGGATGACCTGTACCACCGTTTCCCGAAAGTGAATGAAGGTGATATGAGTCGTATGCGTGCGACCCTGGTGCGGGGGAATACGCTGGCTGAGCTCGGCCGTGAGTTCATGCTGGGTGACTATTTAAAATTGGGTCCAGGTGAGCTGAAAAGTGGTGGATTCCGCCGCGACTCTATCCTTGCGGATGCGGTGGAAGCGATCATCGGTGCTGTCTATCTCGACAGTGATATCGAGAAAGTGCGCGAGATCATTCTGAGCTGGTACAAGCAGCGTCTTGACTCGATCAAGCCGGGCGTATCGCAGAAAGATCCGAAAACCCGCCTGCAGGAGTTCCTTCAGGGGCGCAGAAAACCACTGCCGGTCTACAGTGTGACTAATATTAAAGGGGAAGCTCACAACCAGGAGTTTACCGTGACCTGTGAAGTCACCGGGGTCGACCAGCCTGTTATCGGTAAAGGCAGCAGCCGCCGTAAAGCAGAGCAGGCCGCTGCAGAAACCGCATTAGGATTACTGACCAATGTCTGACGATAAAGAATTTGACCTGGATGCGTACTTCGCATCCCAGCCGGGCTCTGAACAAACCACTTCAGAAAACCAGCACTGTGGCTTTGTGGCCATTGTTGGCCGTCCGAACGTGGGTAAATCTACCCTGCTGAACCAGCTGCTCGGGCAGAAGATTTCTATCACCTCGCGTAAGCCTCAGACTACCCGTCACCGCATCATGGGTGTGGACACTGAAGGGGATTACCAGGCGATTTACGTCGATACCCCGGGTTTGCACATCGAAGAGAAGCGTGCGATTAACCGCCTGATGAACCGTGCGGCGAACAGCTCGCTGAGTGATGTGAACCTGGTGCTCTTTCTGGTCGATGGTACTCACTGGACCAAAGACGATGAGATGGTGTTCAACAAGCTGCAAAAAGCCAACTTCCCGGTGGTTCTGTGTGTCAACAAAGTGGACAACGTAAAAGACCGCAACGAAGTGATGATGCACATGATGGACCTGTCGAAGAAGATGGAGTTTGTTGACGTAGTGCCAATCTCGGCCAAGCACAATAAAAACATCGACGTTCTTCGCAAGCACGTGCGCGAGCACCTGCCGGAAGCGGTGCACCACTTCCCTGAAGAGTACGTGACAGACCGCTCCCAGCGTTTTATGGCGTCTGAAATCGTGCGTGAAAAGCTGATGCGCTTTACCGGTGAAGAACTGCCTTACTCGGTAACCGTTGAAATCGAGCGCTTCGATTACAATCCGGAAACCGACGGTTTCCATATCAACGCCCTGATCCTGGTTGAGCGTAACGGCCAGAAGAAAATGGTGATCGGTAAAGGTGGCGAGAAGATCAAAACCATCGGCCGTGAAGCCCGCCTGGATATGGAAGAGCTGTTCGGCCGTAAGGTCTTCCTGGAGACCTGGGTGAAAGTGAAATCCGGCTGGGCCGATGACGAGCGCGCCCTGCGCAGCCTGGGTTACATCGACGACCTGGAATAAACCGGTAAGATTTAAAAAGGAGCTGCGGCTCCTTTTTTATTTGTGTAACACTGTGCCTGCCGGGTGGTGTAAGCTTGGTCAGGAAAGAATTTATAACCGGAAACAGAGTGGCCGGAGCCGGGTATTACCCATGGCTCCTGGCAGGCAAAGATCATGTCAGACGGACTTCAGCGTTGTTTTGTGCTTCACCGCCGCCCCTACAGTGAAACCAGCCTGATCCTGGACGTATTCAGCGAAGAATACGGCCGGGTCTCGGTGATGGCCAAAGGCGCGCGCAGCAAACGTTCGAACCTCAAAGGGGCGCTGCAGCCATTTGTACCGCTGCTGCTGAAATGGTCCGGCCGGGGCTCGATGCGCACCCTGCGTCAGGCAGAACCGATAAGCCTTGGGATCCCGCTCAGCGGCATCACCCTGTATTCGGCGATGTACCTGAATGAGCTGCTTGGCCGGGTGCTGGAGAGTGAGACCCCTTATCCGGCGCTGTTTCTCGACTATCTTCAGGCGCTCACCGAGCTGGCGCAAAATGACAACCCGGAGCCGGCGCTGCGCCGTTTTGAGCTCGCGCTGCTCTCTGCCATGGGTTACGGGGTAGACTTTATGCACTGTGCCGGTACCGGTGAGCCGGTTGAGCCGGGTATGACCTACCGTTATCGTGAGCAGAAGGGGTTTATTGCCAGCGTCAGACGCGATAATCTGACCTTTACCGGTGACGAGCTGATCGCGATCAGCGAGCGGCGCTTTATGACCAAAGGCCAGCTGCAGGCTGCCAAACGATTTACAAGAATCGCCCTCAAACCTTACTTGGGCGGAAAACCATTAAAAAGCAGGGAATTGTTTATTCCCCGCGCACGGAGTATTGGAAAATGAGTTCTATTCTTTTAGGGGTTAATATCGACCACGTTGCCACACTGCGTAACGCCCGTGGTACCAAATATCCTGACCCTGTTCACGCTGCTGAAGTGGCCGAGCGCGCAGGCGCAGACGGCATTACCATTCACCTGCGTGAAGACCGCCGCCATATCAAAGACCGCGACGTGCGCATTCTGCGTGAGACCATCCAGACCCGTATGAACCTGGAAATGGCGGTAACCGATGAAATGGTGGATATCGCGCTGCAGACTCAGCCTGAATTTGTTTGCCTGGTACCGGAAAAGCGTGAAGAGCTGACCACAGAAGGTGGCCTGGACGTGGTAGGCCAGCTGGAAAAAGTGAAAGCGGCAACGGAAAAACTCTCTGCGGCGGGCATCAAAGTTTCCCTGTTTATTGACGCAGACCGCGCACAGATCGATGCGGCCAAAGCGTGTGGCGCGCCGTTTATCGAGCTGCACACCGGTCACTATGCGGATGCAGAAAACGATGAAGAGCAGAGCAGTGAACTGAAGAAGATCGCTGCCGGCGCCAGCTACGCAGACAGCATCGGTATCAAGGTTAACGCCGGTCACGGCCTGACTTACCATAACGTTGCGCCAATCGCGGCTCTTCCGGAAATCTACGAGCTGAACATCGGCCACTCGATCATCGGCCGCTCGGTGTTTGATGGCCTGAGCAAAGCGGTTTCTGATATGAAAGCCGTGATGGAGCAGGCGCGCCGCTGATTTGCCGCGCAGTGTAATCATTTCAAAGGCCGTTTCTGTACGGCCTTTTTTTTAAAGGAAACAACCGATGGCAATTGTGGGTCTGGGTACCGATATTGCGGAAATTGAACGAATTGAGAAAGCCCTGGAGCGTACCGGTGAGGCGTTCGCGAAGCGGATCCTGGCTGTGTCTGAGATGGAGACTTTTCAGGGCTTAAAGCAGCAGGCGCGTTTTCTCGCCAAGCGCTTTGCCGCCAAAGAAGCGGCCTCCAAGGCTCTCGGTACCGGTATCGCTAAGGGCGTAACGTTTCACGACTTTGTCGTCAGCAATGATGCGCTGGGTAAGCCTCTGCTCAGGCTGGAAGGGAAGGCCAGGGAGCTGGCTGCAGCATCCGGCGTTAATCATATTCACCTTTCTATCAGTGACGAACGCAGCTATGCGGTAGCGACCGTGATCTTTGAGTCCTGATCTTTCAACTATGGTCTACACTCTTTCTATAGGATTCAGCATCTTGCAATGGCAGGATTCCGGCAAAGGCAGAGAGAGTGAACGGACGTTTTCGTTATTTCCCCCCCCTTCAGTTCAGGCAGACCTACAGCGCCACTATTCTGGCTTTACTGGGGTTGCTGCTTTCTCCCACAGCGGCCGCTGACTGGGAGGAAGCCTGGTCGCGTAATGGCTCGGTATCCGGGTTTGGTAACCTGGCTTATGTTTATGAAGGCAATGACACTCTGGGTTATATCGGCAACCTTAACCAGGCGGCAGACCCGGACTCCGGCGGTTCATTTATTCCCGACTCCAGACTGGGCCTCCAGCTCAGTTACCGTTTTGACCCCAGCTGGTCTGTGACCACCCAGTATGTGATTGAAGACCGTGCCGGGAGTGAGTGGACCGATGGCTTTAAACTGGGTTTTATTGCGTACCGGCCGGATGATCACTGGGATCTCCGTCTTGGCAGGCTGGGGTATGATGTTTTCCTCAATACCGATACCCGGGCGGTGGATTTTGCTCACCTCTGGGCCAGGGCGCCAATGGAGATATATGGCTGGGTTCCGCTGCCGAGCCTGGATGGTGGCGATATCACCTGGCATTTCAGCGCACTGGATCTGGACTGGGCGCTCAATGCCCAATACGGCATTACCAGAACAGCCACTGATTTGCTGGAAGGGGAAGAGTCCCTGCGTTTTACCGGCAAACACGCAATGGCCTTCAGCCTGACTGCCGCGTGGGAGAGCTGGAAAGCACGGCTCTCTTATGCTCAGCTCGAATCTCACAGTGAAGTCCCCGCTTCTATGGCGCAGATCGGAGAGCAACTCGGACTGGTTGCGGCCACCATACCCGGGCCGGTCGGCACAGAAGCGGCGCAGATGCAGCACGACCTGATGGTGAGTGGTGGTAATGTGCGTTATATCCATGCCGGTCTGGAGTACAGTGACGGGCTATGGTATCTGCTGACGGAAGTGGTCAGGGTGGAGACTGACCGGCGTATTTTGCCTAATGGTCATGGTGGTTATCTGATGGCCGGCCACCGTATTGGCCAGTTCACCCCTTACGTTATTGGCTCGCTATTCACCCGTGATACTGAACCGGCAACAGCGCAGACTGACTGGGGGCTGGTTTCCCCCGGGCTGGGTGCGCTGCAGCAGGGGGCCCTGGTGGCAATGAACCGCACCCTGATTGACCAGCAGACCCTGTCACTGGGTCTGCGCTGGGATATCACGTCTCAGGTAAGCCTCAAGGCACAGGCTGACTGGGTCAGCCTCACTAAAGACGGGCTTGGGCTGTGGGCTACTGAACTCACCGATAACGGAGAAGCGCGGGATGTACAGCTGTACACCCTGGCGCTTTCCTTTGTGTTCTAGGTGGCCATTATGAAAAGGTTATGGCTGCTGTTAACCCTGCTTCTTACCCCACCCGTGATGGCGGACATTTATGTGCTGGTGCCGCAGTCCAGTGCGCTGGAGTCCATCTCTGAATCGGAGCTGACCGATCTTTATATGGGGCGTAAAAAAGCCATGCACCGTCATCAGGTGGTGATCCTTGAGCGCGGTGAAGAAGACAGGGAAGTGCTGTTCTCCCACCTGACCAGTCTGACCCTGAGTCAGGTGAATGCTTACTGGGCCAAGCTGCGCTTTTCCGGCCGGGTGATGGCGCCGGTGGTCGTAGAGTCAAATGAAGAGCTGCTCAGGCAGCTCAAGGCCAATCCCAACATGCTCAGTTACAGTCGCAGTATTCCGGATGATGAAGGGGTTAGGGTGATCCTCACCATTAAAGATGATGAATAAAGACTCGTTAGTTCACCGCCTGATCACCGCGGTCGTGATTTTCGCCGCGCTTTACCTGTTGATCGCGGCGGGCTTTTTATCGGTGTTTTACCTGGAGCAGGCAACCAAAAGTGTTTCTGAGACGGAGAAAAAACTGGTGTTGACGGTCTCCGACAGCGCAGCAATCGCGGTGTTTGTTGATAACCCGGAGATCGCCCACGAAGTAATGAACGCCATGCTGCTGCACGACGAGTTCCTCGGGGTGCGTATCCGTGATACCGAAGGCCTGATAAGTTTCAGTGCTTCCAAACTGCCTGCTGCGAAGGAGCGCTGGCAGCATACCGCTTCCTACCCGCTTAAATCCCCGGTTGATGGCCTTGTGATCGGCTATCTGGAGCTGGATATTAACCAGGGCTATATCGATGACATTACCCAGCGGCAGGTGCTGATCCAACTGCTGGTGCTGCTGGTCCAGCTGTTGGTGCTGGTACTGGTGCTGGTTATCGCAGCCCGGCACATTATTGGTATTCCGCTGCAGGAGCTGGCTGTTAACCTCGGTAAGGTAAAACCCGGCCGGGCGGATAAACTGCCGGTCAGTTCTGAGCACAGTGATGATGAGCTGACCCTGGTGACTCACAGCATCAACCACTTTGTTGAATCTTCCGCCAGGGCGCTGGAGACCGAGCGTGACCTGCGCGCCACTATTGAAAAGATGGAGCAGCACTACCGGCACATTTTTGATACCACTCAGGTGGGGATCCTGGTGCTGGATGAAAACGGCTGCCTGATCCATAAAAATCCAACCCTGTTTGGACGGCTTATCCATGAGAGCTATGAGCTGCTGGCTCTGCTGGAAAACCAGCCGTTCTTTAAGCTGGTATTTGAAGACGCGGATGAGGCTTGGGCGATGTCTGAGCAGGCAATGTCGAGCGGGGATGTCGCCGCCGGTGATCTCCGGATCAACCGCCAGTACAGCCCGGATCAGTGGGTGCATCTGTTGCTGTCGGCCTATCAGGATGAGAAAACCGGTGAATGGTTTATCGAAGGGATCATGTATGACATTACCGCGCGGGTGAAACGCGAGCACGATACCCTGCTGCTGGCACTGGAAGACAACCTTACCGGGCTGAAGAACCGTCTGGGCTGTGAGCGATACGTGGAAGGGGTACTGGCATCAGAGGTGTCGGGCACCCTGGTGGTGATGTTGCTCGATCTCGATGGTTTTAAGCCGGTTAATGATCAGTATGGTCACGCTGCGGGTGACCAGGTATTGCGGACCATCGCCAGCCGGCTCGAATCACTGCCGCTGGAAGCGGACCATCAGGTTGGGCGTCTGGGCGGGGATGAGCTGGTGGTGATGCTGGTGGCGGATCCTTTCAGCCAGGATCAGGCTGACCAGGCCGCACAGCAAATAGTTCAGGTGTGCGCTGAGCCTGTCACGCTGGCGGATGGCCAGAAAGTCCGGGTCACCTGCAGTGTTGGGGTCGCGTATGCGCCGCTTGGTGAGTTGGCGTTTACCGCTCTGGTGGAGCGGGCGGATAAAGCCATGTATCAGGTTAAACAGGGTGGGCGAAACGGGGTCTGCCATTACGCCCGGCTGGAACTGCCGCCTCAGTCTAAGTAAGGCGCAGCGGCTGCGACGACTTTTTCCATCTCATCCTGCAGTTCAAACAGCTCCGGCTCAATATCTTCTACACTGCTGCCGGAACGAAGGTTTTTCTCGATAAGGCCGCACAGCTGTTTCAGCCTTGGCACGCCACTGTATGAACAGCTGCCGTGCAGCTTGTGAATATGGTGAACCAGCAGCTCGCCGTCTTGGTTGCCGGACTCTGTCATCTCATCGACAAACTCTTCGACCTCACCGATGTAGCTGACCAGCATCTGCAGCATCTCTTTGGCGAGATCTTCCTGGTTGGCAGCCTGTTTGAGCGCCTGCGGCCAGTCGATGATCACATCCGACGGGCTCTCGCTCATAGTGACCGGGGCGTAGCTGCCTTCGCTGATATTGAGCTTGTCGACCGGGCTGTCACCCTGCTGCGGGCTCCAGTGGACCAGTACCTGCTGAAGAATATGCTCTTCAATCGGTTTGGTCAGATAGTCATCCATACCAGCCTGAAGCAGACGATCCCGCTCACCGGCCATCGCGTGAGCGGTGACGGCGATCACCGGGGTATGAGAGTTGAGTGGGGATTTCTTCACTTCCTGACAGGCGGTCACCCCGTCCATTTTCGGCATCTGAATGTCCATCAGGATCATATCAAAGGTCTGTTCGCGGGCGGCGTTGACCGCCTCTTCACCATTGGAGCAGGTGATCACTTCGGCAACCCGCTCTTTGAGCAGGGCAGTGATCAGTTTAAGGTTGGCCGGATTGTCATCTACCGCCATCACTTTCAGCGGCATTTTCTCACTGTCATCGGTCGCCGGTTCCGGCAGCAGCTGGGTTTCCGGCTCGTCGCGCATCATGCTCATCAGCAGTTTACGTCGCGACAGCGGTTTGGTGATGCACTGGGCACTGGTGCTGGCGGCCAGCAGTTCGGCCAGTGCCAGTTCATTGCTTGGCAGGCCAACCACCACCTGAGGCGCAAACTTAAACGCTTTGTTCACCCAGTTCAGGGCATCGTCCCCGGCGTACTCCTGATTCGGAGACAGGTTGATCAGGGCGTAGTCATGGAGCTCGATCTGCTCAGGCAGGCTGGAACGGTAGGTGACTACGATGCCTTCCTGGGTCAGCTGCTGCTGAACCACAGATGCGGCCTGCATGTTTGGCTCGATCAGCAGCAGATGTTTACCGGCAAACTGTGCAGTATCCAGTTCAGCGGACATCGGCAGCTCGCTCGCTGCCAGACGAAGGGTAAACCAGAAGGTTGAGCCCTGATGGAGACGGCTCGACAGGCTGATCTCGCCACCCATCTGACCAACCAGTTTCTGGGTGATCACCAGACCCAGCCCGGTACCGCCATAGCGGCGGGAGATGCTGGCGTCAGCCTGACTGAAGGCCTGGAACAGCTGGGCCTGCTGGCGCTCAGAGATACCGATGCCGGTATCGCGCACCATAAACTGCAGTTCCACTACGTCTTCTTTCTGTGAGCGCAGCTCTACGCTGATGTCGATGTTGCCGCGCTCGGTAAACTTGATCGAGTTACCCACCAGGTTGGTCAGGATCTGCTGAATACGCAGCGGGTCGCCCACCAGACCGGCCGGGATTTTCGGGTCAACTTTCAGTGTCAGCTCCAGCCCTTTCTCATGGGCGCTGGTGGCCTGCAGGCTGGCAACCTCTTCCAGACACTCCTGGAATTCGAACGGAATGTTTTCCAGCGCCAGTTTACCCGCTTCCAGTTTGGAGAAGTCGAGGATGTCATTGATGATGCTGAGCAGGTTATTAGCCGAGCGCTCGATGGTCACCAGGTAATCCTCCTGGCTCGGCGAAAGCCGGGTTTTGAGCATCTGGCGGGTAAAGCCAATCACGCCGTTAAGTGGGGTACGCAGCTCGTGAGACATGTTGGCGAGGAACTCGGATTTCACCCGCGCGGCTTCCTGGGCGCGTTTCTTGGCGATATCCAGCTCAACGTTCTGGATCTCCAGCTGCTCCAGGGTCTCCCGCAGATCCGAGGTGGCCTGGTCGATGCTGTGCTGCATCTCCACGTGGTATTCCGACAGCGACATCGCCATGGCGTTGATACCGTTTTTCAGCGAGTCCAGCTCACCGTGCATCTTCCCTTCGATCCGCACATCCAGGTGACCACGGCGGATGCGGTCGACCATGTTTTTCATATTGGTGATCGGCAGGGTCACGTCGCGCATCAGGCGGTAAGCAAACAGGCCTGAAAGGCCCAGGCCGAGTACCAGTACCACCAGTGCGGCAAAAATTTCCTGATACTGCTGCAGGCGCAGCGCCGACAGATCCAGCTCGATGGCGATATAGCCCAGCGCCTGGTTGAGCTCGGTTTTGCCTCCCTGAGGTGAAGAGAACTGACCTTCAGCCAGAATAGGGGAGCGGATGATGAGATCGGTATCGACCAGCTCTATGGTGCTGAGCAGCGGGATCGGTTCGTCTTTGGGAAACGTCAGTGCAGCAAAGTTTGGGTGAAAGTTTGAGGTCACGAACAGTTCATGGCGGGCGTCAAATACCGCGATGCTTCGGACAATATTGGAATTTTTGCGATGAGCGTAGCTGATAAGCCGGCGCACGGCCTCGCGGCTCTGCTGGGTCATACCGTATTCACTGGCGATCGCCAGGGGTTCAATCACGCTCATCCCGGTTGAAATCAGCTGTGATTCCAGATCGTTATAGCGGTTTGAGGTAAAAAACGCGCTCAGCAGCAGGCCGATGATCAGGGTCGGGGCCAGGGTCAGGGTGATTACGCGCGCTCTTAAGCCGTATCGGGTCATGTTCTCATTACTGTCCGGATGTGGGAAAATACGCGTCAGGGCAACAGGTCCTGAGCATACGTTTTGTGCTGCAGATTATAATTCTTTTATCCGTGCCCGTGGGCAGGGTGTGATTTTGCAGCAAAATCAGCGGTTAGCTTATCAAACCTGTGCCATTCGACAATCACCCCACAGTTAAATAGTGACTGTGGCGCAGAAAACACACGAACAGGCTGAATCAGATATGGCGCGTTTTTATAAGCCAAGCAAGAAAAAGACTCCCGATACCAAACACCAGGCCGTTGCCATTGGCAAACTCGACCACCACGGAGCCGGGATCGGCCAGCTTGGCGGTAAGCCGGTGTTTATCGACGGCGCCCTGCCGGGTGAAGAGGTGCTGGTGCAGCTGACTGAACAAAAGAGCAAGTTTGCCAAAGCGCGCCTGATCAAAGTCCTTAAAGCCGGTGAAGATCGGGTTGTTCCGCCCTGTCCTCACTACGCAGAGTGTGGCGGTTGTAACATGCAGCACCTGTCTGTGGACGGGCAGCGCCGCTACAAGCAGGCCGCACTGGCAGAGCTGATGAAAAAGTTTGGTGGCAGCACCCGTGAGCTGGATGCGCCGGTGACCGGTGACGAGTGTGGTTATCGCCGTCGTACCCGTATTGCGCTGCAATGGGATAAAAAGCAGCGCGCGCTGCAGTTTGGTTTCCGCCGCAAGGCGAGCAAACAGATCGTCGCGATTAAAGAGTGTCTGGTGCTGGCTCCGCAGCTGAACGCCCTGCTGGCTCCGGCCCGTACCCTGCTGGAGGGCTTCAGTCATCCGGAAAAACTCGGTCACCTGGAGCTGGTGCTGGCCGATTCCGGCCCGGTAGTGGTGCTGCGCCACGACGGTCCGCTGAAAGGCAAAGACCATGATGCGCTGCTGGCTTTTGCCTCAGAACGTCAGGTCGCCGCTTACCTGATGCCGGAATCCGGCCGTCTTGAACAACTGAGCGGCGAAAAGCCGTATTATCGCGAAATCGGGGCTGAGCTGCAGTTTGAGCCGAACAACTTTATTCAGGTTAACCAGCAGGTGAATCAGGCGATGGTGGCCCAGGCGATCGACTGGCTGGACCTTCAGCCGGGCGAGAGTGTGTTAGATCTCTTCTGTGGTATCGGCAACTTCAGTATTCCGATGGCCAAACGCTGCCAGAAGGTAGTGGGCATCGAAGGTGTGGACGCCATGGTGGAGCAGGCCGGCAGCAACGCACGGCGCAATCAGCTGGAGAACTGTGAGTTTTACCAGGCCAATCTGGAAGCGCCGCTCAGCGAAGCAGCATGGGCCAGATCACAGTTTGATAAAGTGCTGCTCGATCCGGCGCGTGCCGGGGCCAGTGGTGTCATCGATCAGATTGGAGAGTTTGCGCCGAAGACAGTAGTATATGTCTCCTGTAACCCGGCCACCCTGGCAAGAGACAGCCAGAGCCTGCTCGCTCAGGGTTACCGTCTGACCAGACTGGCGATGCTGGATATGTTCCCGCATACCAGCCATCTGGAGAGCATGGCTAAATTCGAAAAATAATTAATCCGGTGGCGGGGAATCAAAGACCGGAATAACGGTCATACTGCCGGAAGGCAGTGGAATGACACTTAACCAGGAAAGGAAAATGGTCGCAGTACGAAGCGCGCACTTAACGTCAGAGAAAGAATTTGAGCTTGAGGCCTGGGTGGACAGCCTGGGGCAGGAGAGTAAAACCCGCAAGAAACTGATCAAGGTTTACCGCCAGTGTGAGAAGTGGCTGGAAGGCAATGATCAGGCTGAGCTGCTGCTGTGGCGCGGCCGGGAGATGATTGAAATCCTGATCACCCTGTCGATGGACAGGGCGACTCTGGTGGCAGCGCAGCTGTTCCCGCTGGTCAGCTCCGGCGCCTGTGACCGTGAAGAGCTTGAAGAAAACTACGGCAAAGAGATCATCAAGCTGATTGAAGGCGTCGACGAAATGGCGGCTATCGGTCAGCTGAACGTGACCATGAGTGGCTCTGCGGCTTCGGCTCAGGTCGATAACGTGCGCCGCATGCTGCTGGCGATGGTCGATGATTTCCGCTGCGTGGTGATCAAGCTGGCGGAGCGGATCTGCAACCTGATCGAAGTGAAAAAAGCGCCGGACGAAGTACGCCGCGCTGCGGCCAAAGAGTGTGCCAATATCTACGCCCCCCTGGCGAACCGTCTTGGTATCGGTCAGCTCAAGTGGGAGATCGAAGATTACGCCTTCCGCTACCAGCACCCGGAAACCTACAAACAGATCGCTAAACAGCTCTCTGAGCGCCGTATCGTGCGAGAGCAGTATATCAAAGATTTTGTCGATGACCTGTCAACGGATATGAACGGTTCCGGCATCAACGCCGAAGTGAGCGGTCGCCCCAAGCACATCTACAGTATCTGGCGCAAGATGCAGAAAAAAGGTCTCGCGTTTGATGAGCTGTTTGACGTGCGTGCGGTGCGCATCATCGCTGACCAGCTGCAGGACTGTTATGCCGCGCTGGGCGCTGTTCATACCAAATACAAACACCTGCCAAACGAGTTTGATGACTACGTGGCCAATCCCAAGCCGAACGGTTACCAGTCTATCCATACCGTGATCCTGGGCCCGGAAGGCAAGACCATCGAGATCCAGATCCGTACCAAACAGATGCACGAAGACTCCGAGCTGGGTGTCGCGGCGCACTGGAAGTACAAGGAAGGCGCCAGCGGCCGCAGCGGTTACGATGAGAAGATCACCTGGCTGCGTAAGCTGCTTGACTGGCAGGAAGAGATGTCCGATTCGGGTGAAATGCTCGATGAGCTTCGAAGCCAGGTCTTTGATGACAGGGTTTACGCCTTTACCCCGCGCGGTGATGTGGTCGACCTGCCAATGGGCGCGACACCACTTGATTTTGCCTACCATATTCACTCTGAAGTGGGCCACCGCTGTATCGGTGCTAAGGTAGCCGGACGTATCGTGCCGTTTACCCACAAACTGCAGATGGGTGACCAGGTTGAGATCATTACCTCGAAAGAGCCCAATCCGTCCCGCGACTGGCTGAACCCGTCTCTGGGCTTTGTCCATTCCGGCCGTGCGCGCGCCAAGATCAACGCCTGGTTCCGTAAGCAGAGCCGGGAGAAGAACCTGGAAGCGGGCCGCGAGATCCTGGAAGGTGAACTGAACAAGATCGGTGCGACCCTGAAAGACGCCGAGCAGTACGCGCTGAAACGCTTTAACGTCAATACGGCGGATGAGCTGTACGTTGGGGTGGGCAGTGGCGACCTGCGTATCAATCAGATCATCAACCACATTAACGCGCTGGTGAACAAGCCGACCGCGGAAGAAGAAGACCAGCAGGCGCTGGAAAAACTTCAGGAAGCACAAAGCCGTCCTGCGCCGCAGAGCCGTCCGAAGAAAGATGCGGTAGTGGTTGAAGGGGTGGATAACCTGATGACCCACCTGGCGCGCTGTTGTCAGCCGATCCCGGGCGATGAAATCAAAGGTTATATCACCCAGGGGCGTGGCATCTCGGTTCACCGCAGTGACTGTGAACAGCTGGAAGAGCTGAGTCTGCACGCACCGGAGCGGATCATTGATACCATCTGGGGCAGCGGTTACATTGGCTCGTACATCATCACCATGCGGGTGGAAGCGCTGGAGCGCAGCGGTCTGCTGAAAGACATCACCACACTGCTGGCGAACGAGAAAATCCGTGTCTCCAGCATGAAGAGCCGTACCGACTACAAACGTCAGATGGCGGTGATGGACTTCCACCTGGAAGTGGGCAACGTGGAAGGTCTGTCTCGGATCATTACCCGGGTCGAGCAGATCAAAGACGTGATGTCTGTACAGCGTCTTGGTTAATCACAGTTAAATTACCAAAAGGCGGGTTGAGTTCACCCGCCTTTGTTTTATTTGCAAGTAAGAGAAATCCCTATGAGTCACCCAATCGAACAGCTCACAGAAATCATGGCCAGACTGCGTGACCCGCAGCAAGGCTGCCCGTGGGACCGCAAGCAGACCTTCGACACCATCCTGCCTTACACCATAGAAGAGACCTATGAAGTGGCGGATGCGATTACCCGTAAAGACTGGGGTAACCTTAAAGAAGAGCTGGGCGATCTGCTGTTTCAGGTGATCTTCTACGCTCAGATGGCCAAAGAGCAGGGGTTGTTTGATTTTGAAGAGGTGGTGGAGACAGTGAATGAAAAGCTGACCCGCCGCCATCCGCACGTCTTTTCCGACACCGAATTTGACAGCGAAGCGGAGATCAACGCCAACTGGGAAGCGGAAAAACGCAAAGAAAAATTGCAGGCAGGCAAAAACGAACAAAGTGTTCTAGACTCAATACCAGCTTCGATGCCGGCGCTTTCCCGTGCTACAAAAATTCAGAAGCGGGTGGCCAAATTCGGCTTTGACTGGGATTCTCTCGGGCCTGTGGTGGATAAGGTGCGTGAAGAGGTCGACGAGGTGGTGGATGAAGTGGTTCAGGTCAGCCCGGATGAAAGCAAAGTTGAGGCTGAACTGGGTGATCTGCTGTTCGCTGCGGTGAATCTGGCCCGTCACCTGGGTAAAGATCCGGAAGTGGCGCTGACCAAAGCCAATCAAAAGTTTTGTGGCCGTTTTCACGGGGTTGAACAACTGGTTGCACAAAACGGCAAAAGGTTAGAAGATTGTACGCTTCAGCAACTTGATGGATATTGGAATCAGGTCAAACAAGGTGAGCTAAGCAACCGTTAGCTTTTGCTCAGAATTGATTTGAAGCAAAAAATAAAAAAATTGAATGTGATAAGTTTCACGTTGTGGCGATAAGGCTCTTCTGGTATATTTACGTCCCGTCCAGAAGTAGTCCATTTCCCTCATTCAACCAATTTCAGGTTAAACATGACGACAAATTACATTTTTGTTACTGGCGGGGTTGTATCCTCTCTAGGTAAAGGTATTGCAGCAGCATCTCTTGCAGCGATTCTAGAAGCTCGTGGTCTAAAAGTGACCATTATGAAGCTGGATCCATACATCAACGTTGACCCGGGTACTATGAGCCCGACTCAGCATGGTGAAGTGTTCGTTACGGAAGATGGCGCGGAAACCGACCTGGACTTGGGTCACTATGAGCGTTTCATCCGTACCAAGATGACTAAACGCAATAACTTCACTGCAGGTCGTGTTTACGCAGACGTACTGCGCAAAGAGCGTCGCGGTGATTACCTGGGTGCAACTATCCAGGTTATCCCTCACATCACTAACTCAATCAAAGACCGTGTTATTGCCGGTGCTGAAGGCCATGACGTAGCGATCGTAGAGATCGGTGGTACTGTTGGTGATATCGAATCTCTGCCGTTCATGGAAGCGATCCGTCAGCTGGCGGTTGAGCTGGGCCGTGAGCGTGCGATGTTCATGCACCTGACTCTGGTTCCTTACCTGGCAGCGGCCGGTGAGGTGAAGACCAAACCTACTCAACACTCAGTTAAAGAACTGCTGTCTATCGGTATCCAGCCTGATATTCTGGTTTGCCGCAGCGACCGCATGATCCCGGCGAACGAGCGTAAGAAAATCGCTCTGTTCTGTAACGTGCCTGAAAAAGCCGTTATTTCGATGAAAGACGTGGATTCTATCTACAAGATCCCTCAGCTGATCAAATCTCAGGGTCTGGATGATCTGGTATGTTCACGCTTTGGCATCACTGCGCCGGAAGCGAACCTGTCTGAGTGGGAACAGGTAATTTACGAAGAAGCAAACCCAACCGGTGAAGTTACTATCGGTATGGTCGGTAAGTACATTGAACTGCCGGATGCATACAAGTCTGTGAACGAAGCGCTGAAGCACGCGGGTCTGAAGAACCGCCTGAGCGTTAACATCAAGTATGTTGATTCACAGGACGTAGAGACCAAAGGTGATGAAGCACTGGCTGGCCTGGACGCGATCCTGGTACCTGGTGGCTTCGGTGACCGTGGTGTGGAAGGTAAGATCCTGGCGGCGAAATACGCCCGTGAAAACAAGGTTCCTTACCTGGGCATCTGTCTTGGTATGCAAGTCGCTCTTATCGAATACGCGCGCAACGTTGCGGGTATGGAAGGCGCACATTCAACAGAATTTAATAAAGACACAAAGTACCCTGTGGTAGGCTTGATCACAGAATGGGTTGACGGCGAAGGTAACGTTGAGGAGCGTACCGAGCAGTCTGACCTTGGTGGTACTATGCGTCTTGGCTCTCAGCTTTGTCACCTTGAGAAAGGCACCAAAGCGCGTGAGCTGTACGGTAGCGCGACTATTCATGAGCGTCACCGTCATCGTTACGAAGTAAACAACGTACTTCGTCCGAAACTAGAAAAAGCTGGTCTGAAAGTATCGGGCCTGTCTGCAGACAAGAAGCTGGTCGAGATGATCGAAAACCCGGCACACCCTTGGTTTGTAGCGGCTCAGTTCCACCCAGAGTTCACATCTACTCCACGGGACGGTCATCCACTGTTCTCTGGATTTGTGGCAGCAGCGGGTGAATTCATGCGCGGCGATTTCGAAAAGTAAAAGGATACGGGCAGTAACTCGGGTTGTGTTGCTGCCCTTTATATTTCGACATTAATATTGAACGAGAGGAAACATAATGTCTAAGATCGTTAAGGTTCTAGGTCGTGAAATCATCGACTCACGTGGTAACCCAACTGTAGAAGCTGAAGTACACCTGGAAGGTGGCTTCGTAGGTATGGCGGCTGCGCCATCAGGTGCTTCTACTGGTTCTCGCGAAGCTCTTGAGCTGCGCGACGGTGACAAAGCACGTTTCCTTGGTAAAGGTGTACTGAAAGCTGTTGAAGCTGTAAACGGCGCAATCGCTGAAGCACTGGTTGGCAAAGACGCGAAAGCACAAGCTGACATCGACCAGGTAATGATCGACCTGGACGGCACTGAGAACAAATCTAAGTTCGGTGCTAACGCAATCCTGGCTGTTTCTCTGGCAAACGCAAAAGCAGCAGCTGCTGCTAAAGGCATGCCTCTGTACGAGCACATCGCTGAACTGAACGGCACTGCTGGTCAATTCTCTATGCCTCTGCCAATGATGAACATCATCAACGGTGGTGAGCACGCTGACAACAACGTTGACATCCAGGAATTCATGATCCAGCCAGTTGGCGCTAAGACTCTGAAAGAAGGTCTGCGTATCGGTGCTGAAGTATTCCACAACCTGGCTAAAGTTCTTAAAGCTAAAGGCATGAGCACTGCAGTAGGTGACGAAGGTGGTTTCGCTCCTAACCTGGAATCAAACGCTGCTGCACTGGCTGCTATCAAAGAAGCAGTTGAGCTGGCTGGCTACGAGCTGGGCAAAGACGTTACTCTTGCTATGGACTGTGCTGCATCTGAGTTCTTCGACAAAGAAGCTGGCAACTACAACATGAAAGGCGAAGGCAAGATCTTCACTTCAGAAGAGTTCAACCACTACCTGGCTGGCCTGGTTGCTGAATACCCAATCGTTTCTATCGAAGACGGCCTGGACGAGTCTGACTGGGACGGCTTCAAGCACCAGACTGAACTGCTGGGCGACAAAATCCAGCTGGTTGGTGACGACCTGTTCGTAACTAACACTAAGATCCTGGCTCAGGGCATCGAGAAAGGCGTAGCTAACTCAATCCTGATCAAGTTCAACCAGATCGGTTCTCTGACTGAAACTCTGGCTGCTATCAAGATGGCTAAAGACGCTGGTTACACTGCAGTTATCTCTCACCGTTCAGGTGAAACTGAAGATGCAACCATCGCTGACCTGGCAGTAGGTACTGCAGCTGGCCAGATCAAGACTGGTTCTATGAGCCGTTCTGACCGTGTTGCTAAGTACAACCAGCTGATCCGTATCGAGGAAGCTCTGGGTGAGCGCGCTCCTTACAACGGTCTGAAAGAAGTTAAAGGCCAGGCGTAATTCTTAATTGAATTAACGTTTAGCTTAAAGCTTTAGATAAACGCCTCCGGTTTCGGGGGCGTTTTTTTTTGGTCCTGTGGTTCTGTGGCCCTATGGGGAGCTTGCCTTTACCATAGAACCATAGAACCATAGAACCATAGAACCATAGAACCATAGAACCATAGAACCATAGAACCATAGAACCATAGAACCATAGAACCATAGAACCATAGAACCATAGAACCATAGAACCATAGAACCATAGAACCATAAAACCACAGAACCACAGCTCCGCTCTTCCACGTGCCCTAACCACCTGAATATGATATATATGCAGGTTAAGTTTTATTAGTCGGTGTAATCATGCGCATTTTTGCTTTTACCCTGTTGGTTTTGGTTGCCGGGCTGCAGTATCTGGTCTGGTTTGGCAAAAACGGGGAGTTGGATCTTGCCCGGATTGAGCAGGATATCGAAATTCAGCAGACCAAAAATGCCGGTTTAAAACAGCGTAACGATGAGATGTTCGCTGAGATCGACGATCTGCGCCAGGGCCTGGATGCAATAGAAGAGCGGGCCCGCCATCAGCTCGGCATGGTAAAGCCTGATGAAACCTTCTATCGTATTGTCGGAGAGCCCTCTTCCGGGAAGTAATACTCAGAATGCACAACAACGAATCCAAAAAGCTGACTGCTGTCGTGCCCGCTGCCGGTGTTGGCAGTCGTATGCAGGCCGATGTTCCAAAGCAGTACCTGACTATCGCAGGAAAAACCATTCTTGAACACACCACCGAACGGCTGCTGAGCCACCCGGAGATAGGGCGGGTGGTGATCGCGGTCAGTGACAGCGATCCTTATTTTGCGCAGTCCCCTCTGGCCAGCCATCCTCAGGTGGTGCGGGTCAGCGGCGGCAAAGAGCGCGCTGACTCAGTGCTGTCTGCACTGGACTACCTCACCGGGCAGGAAGAGGCTCCGCAGTGGGTGCTGGTCCATGACGCGGCGCGTCCCTGCGTTCGCCTGAGCGATATTGATGCCCTGATAGCGGAGTGTCTTGAGGCAAACAGTGGCGGCATTCTGGCCGCACCGGTACGCGATACCATGAAGCGCGGTAACGGCGCGGGTGCGATTGCCCGTACCGAAGAGCGCGCCGATATGTGGCATGCGCTGACCCCGCAGATGTTTGAGCTGGAGCCGCTGAAAAGCGCGCTGGAGCAGGCGCTGGCGGAAGGTGTGGCGATCACCGACGAAGCTTCTGCGCTGGAATGGCGCGGTGAGCAGCCACTGCTGGTAGCAGGCCGGGCCGACAACCTGAAAGTCACTCAGCCGGAAGACCTGGCACTGGCAGAATTTTATTTAACCCGTACAGAAACGTAAGGAACAGCAATGATTCGAATTGGTCATGGTTTTGACGTACACAAGTTTGGTGGTGAAGGACCGGTGATTATCGGTGGCGTTGCCATTCCTTATGAGCAGGGACTGGTGGCACACTCTGATGGTGACGTTGCGCTGCACGCATTGAGCGATGCTCTGCTGGGCGCGATTGCTGCCGGTGATATCGGCCGTCATTTTCCGGATACCGACGACAAGTGGAAAGGCGCAGACAGCCGCGCCCTGCTGCGTGATGTTTACCGTCAGGTCAAAGAAGCCGGTTACGTGATTGGTAACGCGGATGTGACCATCATGGCTCAGGCACCGAAGATGGCGCCGCATATCGACGCCATGCGCGCCGCGATTGCCGAAGACCTGGAAACCGATATCGGCAACGTCAACGTCAAAGCTACTACTACCGAGCGTCTGGGCTTTACCGGACGTAAAGAAGGCATCGCCACTGAGGCGGTGGTACTGATCAACAAGAGCAGCCAGTCATGAGCGATATTTTAGCCTCCTTCCAATACCTGCTGGGTGAACCGAAGGCAACCGCCAAACTTAAACTGAAACCGGAACACTTTGTGGTGCTGGAAAACCTGGGTTTTGAATTCAGCGGCGAAGGTGAGCACCTGATGGTGCGGATCCGCAAAACCGGTGAAAACACCAGTTTTGTTGCCAATGAACTGGCCAAAGCCTGCGGGGTCAAATCCAAAGACGTCAGCTGGGCGGGCCTGAAAGACCGCCACGCGGTGACTGAGCAGTGGCTGAGTGTTCACCTGCCGGGTAAAGAGATGCCGGACCTGGGCGCGTTTACCGCTCAGTATCCGTCGGTTGAGATCCTGGCGACAGACCGCCACAACAAGAAACTGCGTCCGGGCGACCTGGTGGGTAACCACTTTGAACTGACCCTGGCGGAACTGTCAGACCCGGAAGCGGTGGTTGCCCGTCTTGAAAAGCTGGCAGAGAGCGGAGTGCCAAACTACTTCGGTGCCCAGCGTTTTGGCCGTGATGGCAATAACCTGGAAGAAGCGCGCCGCTGGGGACGCGAGAATGTCCGTACCCGTAATCAGAACAAGCGCAGCCTGATGCTTTCAACGGCCCGTTCGTGGATTTTTAACCGGGTTCTTTCAGAACGTATTGAACGTGGCTGTTTTGCCACCGTGCTGAGCGGTGACCTGATTCAGACCGCCGAAGAGCTGGTGCTGGCTGAGCAGGAGAACCTTGCAACCCTTCAGGCTGAAGTGGATGCGGGCCGCGCACAGATTACCGCGCCGCTGGCCGGAGATAACGCCCTGCCGGTGCAGGATCAGGCGCTGGCTCTTGAGCAGCCACATCTGGATGACGAGCCGGATCTGATGGCTCTGGTGCGTGGTAACCGCATGCGCCATGAGCGTCGCCCGGTTTGTCTGCGCCCGGAAAATCTGAGCTGGGAGCAAAACGGTGATGAAGTGACCCTGCGCTTTGATCTGCCTGCCGGTCACTTTGCAACGGCACTGGTACGCGAACTGGCACAGGCCACCGAAGCAGAGCGCCACTATGAGTAATAAACTGAAGATCCTGCTCAGCAATGACGACGGCGTACACGCAGAGGGGATAGCAGCCCTCGCCAAAGCGCTGGAACCGATCGCTGATGTGGTGATCGTGGCCCCGGACCGTAACCGCTCCGGGGCGTCGAACTCCCTGACGCTGGAAAACCCGCTGCGGGTAACCCGGCTTGAAGGAGAGGTCTATTCGGTGCAGGGTACTCCGACCGATTGTGTTCACTTCGCCCTGAATGAGCTGATGAAAGATGACATGCCGGATCTGGTGCTCTCTGGCATCAATCACGGCGCAAATCTTGGCGATGATGTACTCTATTCCGGTACTGTGGCTGCAGCAATGGAAGGCCACTTCCTCGGCGTGCCTGCGCTGGCGGTTTCTCTGGTCGGCAAACAGAACTTTGCCACTGCTGCCAGAGTGGCGCGGGAACTGGTGGAAAAGCACCTTGAAGAGCCAATCCCTACCAACCGGCTATTGAACGTCAATGTGCCGGATGTGTCGTATGAGCAGCTGTCGGGTACCTGCGTGACCCGGCTTGGTGCGCGTCACCATGCAGAGGATATGATTAAACAGCAGGACCCACGCGGTCATGCCATCTACTGGCTTGGTCCTCCGGGGCCACAGCAGGATGCGGGGCCGGGCACCGATTTTCATGCCATTGAGTCGGGCCTGGTGTCGGTCACGCCGCTGCAGGTGGATCTGACTGCCCATGAGTCGCTGCCCCGAATGGAACAATGGTTAAAAGGAAAGTGTTGATGAGTCACCCGCAAGCATCGCGCCTTGCCGACTGGCTGAGAGCCAGCGGGATCCGCGATGAAAAAGTTCTGAATGCGATTGCTGCACTGCCAAGGGAGCGTTTTGTTTCTGACGCGATGCAGCATCAGGCGTATGACAATAACGCCTTGCCTATCGGAGCCGGACAGACTATTTCTCAGCCCTACATCGTAGCCCGGATGACCGAACTGCTTACACTGACCCCTTCCAGCCGTGTGCTGGAGATCGGCACCGGTTCCGGTTATCAGACCGCGGTGCTGGCGCAACTGGTGGAGCATGTCTGGTCGGTTGAGCGGATCAAGAGTCTGCAGTGGGAGGCCAAACGCCGCCTTAAGCAACTGGATCTCTACAACATTTCAACCAAGCACGGTGATGGCTGGCAGGGCTGGGCATCGAAAGGCCCGTTTGATGCGATTATTGTGACCGCTGCCGCGGCCAGTGTACCCCAGGCCTTATTGGCGCAGCTCAGCGATGGTGGCATTATGGTGATCCCGGTGGGAGAGCAGGATCAATCGCTGATCAAAATAGAGCGCCGCGGGGATCAATTTGATTCTGAAGTGATAGAAATGGTCCGGTTCGTCCCTCTGGTCGCCGGCGAACTCGCTTAAGGGAAACTCAGTGCCACGAAGGAAGGTTTCAGTCTGGTTTTACGTTTTGCTGCTCGGTCTGTTGACTGGTTGTGCAGCGCGTTCACCTGCTCCTGTTTCCGGTTTAGGCAAGGATTATGACTCCATTGCCGAGGGCTCCTATCGTGGCAGTTTCTACGAAGTCCAGAAGGGTGACACCCTTTACTTTATCTCCTACATCACCGGTAAAGATGTTAAAAAAATCATATCTTACAACCGGTTGAAGTCTCCCTATACCATCTATCCCGGGCAGAAACTCCGTCTGTGGAAGCCGGCCTATGTCGCGCCATCTTATGGTGACGGCGGCACTGCGGTGGTTGCCGTTAGCACAACTGCAGCAGCAGCAGCAACCTCATCTGCGTCTGGTATCAAAACTGAGACAAAATCGAGTAAAACCTCTAAATCAGCGCCAGCCCAGAGTAAATCAGCGATTGCTAATAGCCAGGTGAAAAATAACAAAAAAGTTTCATCCGGGTCGCTTGATCAATCGGGATCAAAGGAGTATGTTGGATCCAAAAGTAAACAGGTTGTTAAGCCTAAATCACAGATTATCACCAGTAATAATAACAAGATCAACAAATGGGTATGGCCAACCAAAGGCCGTGTCATAAAAGGGTTCTCAGCAGGGGATCAGGGCAACAAAGGGATCGACATCGCCGGGCAGCGGGGTCAGTCGGTTGTCTCCACTGCTAATGGAACGGTTGTTTATTCAGGCAACGCACTACGTGGATACGGAAATCTGATCATAATCAAACACAATGACAACTATCTGAGTGCATACGCCCATAATGAACGATTGCTTGTAAAAGAAGGACAAAGTGTAAAAGCGGGACAGAAGATCGCAACGATGGGAAGCTCCGGGTCTGACAGAGTCAGGCTGCATTTTGAAATTCGCTACCAGGGGAAGTCAGTGAATCCAAAACGCTACTTACCTTAAAAAAATCCGCAAACGACATTGGAAGTAGAAATGTCTTGCTAACTCGCCAGGGGGAGGCACTATGAGTATCAGCAATGCAGTCACTAAAGTCGAAGAAGAGTTTGATCTGAATATCGCAGCGCAGGAAAGCTCTGCTGTTGAAGAGAACAAACTCGCGTCAGGCAAACAATCCGGACAAAAAGAAGAGTTTGAAATAACCTCAAAAAGTCTGGATGCAACACAGCTATATCTGGGTGAAATCGGTTTTTCTCCACTGCTTACTGCTGAGGAGGAGGTTCTTTATGCCCGCCGCGCGCTGCGTGGGGATGAAGCCGCCCGTAAACGTATGATTGAAAGTAATCTGCGCCTGGTGGTAAAAATCTCACGTCGTTACAGCAACCGCGGACTGGCACTACTGGATCTGATTGAAGAAGGAAACCTTGGCCTTATCCGGGCGGTAGAGAAGTTTGATCCGGAACGTGGTTTTCGTTTTTCCACTTACGCGACCTGGTGGATCCGCCAGACCATTGAGCGTGCCCTGATGAACCAGACCCGCACAATCCGTCTGCCAATCCACGTGGTAAAAGAGCTGAATATCTACCTGCGTACCGCACGTGAGTTGTCCCAGAAACTGGATCACGAGCCAACCGCAGAAGAGATCGCACAGCAGCTCGATAAGCCGGTGGAAGATGTCAGCAAGATGTTGCGCCTGAATGAGCGTATCAGCTCAGTGGACACCCCGATTGGTGGTGAAAGTGATAAAGCACTGCTGGATATCATCCCTGATATTAACAACTCCGATCCGGAAGTGTGTACTCAGGATGATGATATTAAGAGCTCACTGATCAACTGGCTGGATGAGCTTAACCCTAAACAAAAAGAAGTTTTGGCACGCCGTTTTGGACTGCTGGGGTATGAGCCGTCAACACTTGAAGAAGTCGGTCGCGAGATCAACCTGACCCGTGAACGTGTCCGTCAGATCCAGGTCGAAGGTCTGCGTCGTCTGCGCGAGATCCTCGTAAAGCAGGGGCTGAATATGGAATCCCTGTTCAACGTTGAAAATGACTGAACTAATATGACAGACAGCAAAAAGGGCAACTGAAGTTGCCCTTTTTTAGTGCCTGTAACTTATGCTTTATTGAGTATTAAAGCATTTTCTTCAGCCGGTACAGGGCTTCAAGCGCCTGACGTGGCGACATATCGTCGGGATCAATCTCGCCCAGTGCCAGTTCCACTTCGCTTGGCTCCGGAATAAGGCTGAGCTGATTGGCGATATCGACCTGGTTAGCGCCGCTCATCTCCTGATGACCCAGCTGCTCCAGCTGTGCCAGTTTCTGGCGGGCATTTTTGATCACCGTTTTTGGCACCCCGGCCAGACCCGCAACCGCCAGGCCGTACGATTTGCTCGCTGCGCCTTCCTGTACTGCATGCATAAACGCAATGCTGTCACCGTGCTCTACCGCATCGAGGTGAACGTTGGCCAGATGTGGCATCTGGCTGGCGAGTTCGGTCAGTTCGAAGTAGTGGGTGGCAAACAGGGTCATGGCACCGATCTGGTTCGCCAGCCATTCTGCACTCGCCCAGGCCAGTGACAGACCGTCATAAGTACTGGTGCCGCGGCCGATTTCATCCATCAGCACCAGGCTGGAACGGGTCGCGTTATGCAGAATGTTGGCGGTTTCGGTCATCTCCACCATAAAGGTCGAGCGGCCGGAAGCCAGGTCATCGGAAGCGCCGATACGGGTAAAGATACGGTCTACCGGACCAATCTGTGCCGATTCAGCCGGAACAAAGCAGCCGATGTGCGCCATAAGGGCGATCAGCGCGGTCTGACGCATATAGGTCGATTTACCACCCATGTTCGGACCGGTGATGATCAGCATCTGACGCTGGGCGTTCAGTTCAATCGGGTTGGCAATAAAGGGTTCGTCCATTACCTGTTCAACTACAGGGTGACGGCCGCCCTGGATGCTGATCCCCGGAACATCACTCAGCTGAGGGCGGCAGTAATCCAGGCTTTCGGCACGCTCGGCCATGTTTTGCAGCACGTCGAGTTGAGATACTGCAGAGGACAGATTCTGCAGCTGCTCCAGGTGCGGCATCAGCAGGTCAAACAGCTCTTCCCACAGTTTCTTTTCTACTGCCAGCGCTTTGGATTTGGAATTGAGTACCTTATCTTCGTGCTCTTTCAGCTCAGGGATAATGTATCGCTCAGCGTTTTTCAGGGTCTGACGGCGCACATAGTGAGCCGGTACCAGGTGGCTCTGACCGCGGCTGACCTGAATATAGAAACCGTGGACATTGTTATAGCCCACTTTCAGGGTGTCGATATCGTGGCGCTCGCGCTCTTCGGCTTCCAGCTTCTCCAGGTATTCGGTCGCGCCGTCTGCCAGTGCGCGCCATTCATCCAGCTCGGCGTTATAACCTTCGGCGATGACGCCACCGTCACGGATAACAACCGGTGGATTTTCCTTGATCGCCCGCTCCAGAAGTTCGCAGACTTCATCCATCGGCGTCACAAACTGACGCAGTTTGGCCAGATACTCCTGGCTGACGCCTTCGAGCTCCTGATGCAGTTCAGGCAGTTGCTGCATGGCGTGGCGAAGGCGGGCCATATCGCGCGGACGGGCCGAGCGCAGCGCAAGGCGTGCCAGGATCCGCTCAATATCACCGATCTGTTTTAGCACTGGCTGCAGGTTTTCATACAGTGCCTGCTGTTTCAGCTCTTCAATTGCATTCAGACGCTGGTTAAGGGTGCTGATGCAGCGCATTGGCTGGTGGATCCAGCGTTTCAGCATCCGGCTGCCCATTGCGGTGGCGGTGTGGTCCAGCACTTCAGCCAGGGTGTTGTCGTGTCCGCCGGAGAGGTTCTGGGTCAGCTCCAGGTTGCGGCGGGTGGCCGCATCCAGGATCACTGAATGATCCTGGCGATCCAGCGTCAGCGAACGGATATGGGGCAGGGCGGTGCGCTGGGTGTCTTTTACATACTGGATAAGACAGCCTGCGGCGCACAGTCCGAGTTCCGCGTGTTCAACTCCAAAGCCGACCAGGTCTTTGGTACCAAATTGCTGGTTAAGCTGCTGACGCGCGGTATCGATCTCGAACTCCCATACCGGGCGACGGCGGTTACCGTTTCGGTCGCTCATCAGATGAACCGGTTCAAAATCTTCCGGGAACAGCAGTTCACGCGGCGAGGTGCGCTGCAGCTCGGCCTGCATCGCTTCTTCCGTTTCCGGCTCGATAAGCTGGAAGCGTCCCGAGGTTACATCCAGGGTTGCGTAGCCGAAGCGGCCTTTATGGTGGTAAATCGCGGCAATCAGGTTATCGATCCGTTCAGAAAGCAGGGCTTCATCGGTAACGGTACCCGGGGTCACGATGCGAACGACTTTACGCTCTACCGGACCTTTGCTGGTAGCCGGGTCACCAACCTGCTCACAAATAGCGACCGACTCACCAAGCTGAACCAGTTTTGCGAGGTAGCCTTCCACGGCGTGAAACGGTACCCCGGCCATAGGAATAGGTTCACCGGCAGATGAGCCGCGTTTGGTCAGTGAAATATCGAGAAGCTGCGATGCGCGTTTGGCATCATCGTAGAAAAGTTCGTAGAAATCACCCATACGGTAGAACAGCAGGATTTCAGGGTTCTCAGCTTTCAGCCTGAGGTACTGTTGCATCATCGGGGTGTGTTTTTGTTCGGCTTTCACTGGTCATTACGTCGGTCGGTTCTAGTTGCGGCTTAGGATACGTCAATCAGCTGAAAGCGAAAAGAGACAAGTGCGGATCTGTCTTTCCTCCACCGGTCCTGTTCAGGAAATATGAGCTATTTCTTATGTAACTTCATGATTTATCAATAAGTGTAGATTAATTTGATCCGGGTCTGATATTTGACTGCCAAATATGTTCAATTCATCTCCAGTCTATATGCTCAGTGATTCTTGCGCTCTGATGCTTATGCCTGCTTTGTTTGGTTTAAATGAGCTATCTGTCTGACTTTTTGTTTGGTTGAGTATGTCGGTTTCTGATTTTATTGCTGCCATGGTGCAGTTTCCGGTCAACGTCTTCTTCGTTCCGTTCGTGATTTTTCTGTTCATCATGCTGGCAGATCTGGTGTTTAACTTTGCCGAAAACATGCTGCCGGAGTTTGACCTGTTTGATATGGATGACATACCCGGCGCCGGGCTATTGCTTCCTCCTGCGTTATCAAAAGTGCCGCTGGTCGTGGCTCTGACTGTGGTGCTGTTTGTTGGCACCATCATGGCTTTCTATGGCGCAGAGGCCTGGAGTGCGCTGCTGCCGGAGTCCTGGCACCTACCGGTGGGTATCGTGAGTATTCCGGTTATTGGTTATCTGTCGCTGGTGGTGGCGGCCTGGATTCTTTCTCCCCTCAGTCCCCTGTTCGACAAAAAAAAGGCGTTTGCGACCACAGAGTTTGTCGGCATGCATGCCCGCGTTCACAGCAGTTCAGTGACAAAAGAGTATGGAGAGGCTGTGGTGCTGCATCAGGGTAAAGAGATACTGCTCGACGTGGTGTCCGATACCCGGACCCCGATTTCCTTTGGCGATACAGTCACGATTGTCGCCAGAGAACCCGAGTCACAACGTTATATCGTGATTAAACAAAATTAAATTACAGACAAGTCAGGAGTTGGCAATGATTATGGAAATGGAGATCTCTCCGGGTTTGGTATTTGCAGTGTTTGCTGTAGTTATCGCATTGGTTGTATTGATCTTTCTTACCTCACGCTACAAAAAAGTCCGGGGTGAAGGTGACGCCCTGATCATTAACGGCCTGCACCGTACCCGTGCATCATTAACCGGTACCTTTGTCTGGCCTGTGATCAACCGCTGTGAAAATATGGATATCACCAGGAAGAAGATTTCGGTGACCCGCAGCGGCCGCAAGGATCAGGAAGGTGAAGAGTACGAGGGTCTGCACTGCCGGGATAACATCCGTACCGACCTGAAAGTCGATTTCTATATCGGTGTGAACCACGAAGAAGATGACATCGTGCGGGTTGCAAAACTGTTTACCGCACACGGCGCGTCGAATATCGACAAACTGAAAGAGCACTTCCAGCCTAAGTTCTCGGAAGCACTGAAAACCGCGGTGAAGCAGTTTGAGTTTGAAGAGCTGCTGACCAACCGCCGCGCTTTCCGTGATGCGGTCGTTCAGGTGATCGGCAGCGAAATGGACGGTTTTAAAATTTATGACGTGGTGATCGATAAAATTGACCAGACGTCACTTGATGCCCACAACCCGGACAATATCCTGGATGTGGAGGGTATCCGTAAGATTTCGGCTATCACAGCGCAGAAAAATACCGAAACCAACGCTATCCGTCAGGATGAGCGCACCACCATCAAGAAGAAAAACGTTGAAGCGGAAGCGAACCGCCTGCAGCTTGATAAACAGGAGAAAGAAAGCGAAGCGCGCACCCAGCGTGAGATCGAGATCATCCAGGCCCAGGAAAGCGCCCTGACGGCGGAAAAACGTGAAGAGTATCGCCGCGTTTCTGATCTGGCGAAGCTGGAGACAGAAGAAGAGCTGTCGAAGAAGCGTGAAAGCGTACAAATGGAAGTGGAGATGACCCGGATTGCCAACCAGCGTCAGGTGGCGATTCAGGAAGAAGAGCTCAGCCGTGCGATTGAGACTGAAAAAGTCCGCACCGCGGCAGAAGTGGCTGACAAAGAGATGAAGAAAGACACCGCGGTGGAAGAGTCACTCAAGTCGGTTGCGGAGATGCGCTCTCAGCGGGTAGAGATTGAGCGTAAGATCGCCAAGGAAGAGGAAGAGACCGAAAACCTGCGTGTCGCTGAAAAAGTGAACCGTCAGAAGCGTGTGACTTTGGTTGAGGCTGAAGCTATCGCCGAAGCGGCGCAGCTTGAGCTGCTGGTAGCGGCCAAAGCTGAAAAAGAGGCGGCCCGCGAGCGTTCAGAGCGCCAGCTGATCGAAAATGAAGCCCAGCTGAAGATCAATACCCGCATGGCAGAGAATGATCTCGCAGTGAAAACCCGCGAAGCAGAAGCGGAGCAGGTGGTGGCAGAGAAACGCGCTGAAGCGAATTTTGTGCTGCTTGAGCGTGAAGCGGCCGGTAAAGAGCGTATGGCTCAGGCGGAGAAAGAGCTGATCAGCGCCACTGGTCTGGCTCAGGTTGAAGTTGACCGTGAGCGTGCGCTGGCGATCCGTGAAACCGGTGAAGCGGAGGCTTACGCACTGCAGAGCGCGGGTGAAGCGGAAGCTCAGGCGCTGCGCGCCAAAGGTCTGGCGGAAGCGGAGTCTCAGTCAGCACGCTTTAATGCAGCTCAGCAGTACGATGATCAGACCCGCGAACATGATAAGTGGGTAATGCAGCTGCAGCAGGAGAAAGAGCTGGAAATTGCCCGTATCGATGCACAGAAGACAGTGGTAGGCGAGAACGCCAAAGCGCTGGCACAGGCGCTGTCTCAGGCGGATATCAAGCTGTTTGGGGGTGAAGGCATGGAGCAAATCCGCCGTACCATCATGGATGCAGCTGCAGTTGACAGCAAGTTTGCTGAGTCCAAAGTACTGAATCCACTGGTGTCAGAATACATGCAGGGCAACCGCAGCCTGCCGCAGGACATTAAAGAGATCCTGGAAAACACAGACCTTAAGAGCAGCGACCTGAGTAACGTAGCGCTGGCGGGTCTGCTTAACTCTCAGGGCGGGGCTACCGAGCTGCTGAAGAAGATTCAGACTTCACTCTCTTCTTCCTCAGAGCCTGAGGCCTGATCCGTTCTTCTCTCTCACAGAGTCCCGCGCCGTCCGGTGCGGGACATTCAGGTGTCATCATGTCAGAAACTAATCAGACAACTGTGAGTGAAAGCGGTGCCTATGAGGTACTCAAAGCCCGTCTGTCCCAGCAGGGAGACGGACTTAAACAACTCACGCAATCTTTCAATTTACAGCGCCAGCAGGTCTTTGGCGGCCAGGACATGCAACTGGTCGGCAAAGTAAATGCCCAGACCGAAACGCGCTGCATTCCTGTCGATATGGCCCAGGTGAACCAGCAACTTCTGTTTGGTTATCAGGTTCACCTTGGCATGAAGAGCGTCCCGGCGCTCAGTGACGTGTTCGGCCTTTATCAGCTGCACTTCGAAGAAGGGACTTTTCGGCTCGAACCCTGCAGCCTGGAGGGGAGTTTTTTAGCCGACTCCCGCTTTACCGCCGAGCTGACGGAGCTGTTTACCTATTACAAAGATACCAGGCTGGCGCAGATATCCCGCCAGGAGCAGATGCTGTACCTGGTATTTCAGATTGGCATGCGGCCGGAAGACTGTAAGGTTTTCCGCTTTGAGATCGGTAAAGGCGCGGTACGCTACCTCGACTCTCAGGGTCATGCCAGTCTGAAAGACGTTCCTCAGCATGATTTTGAATGGATCCCGACCACCAGGGACGATCATGTTCCGGGGAATCATCCTCACATCTCGATTCAGGATAAGCTGTTTGTTGAGTGTGTTGGCGGGGATCTGACGATCAAGATCGAAGACAACACCGATGATGGTCAGGGGATCTATGCCGAAGAAGTTGAAGATCCTCACCAGAGCGTGGCAGACGCAGACGTTGAATATGCCCTTATCGGCGATCTTATCGCGCTTCGGATCCTGCCCAACCGGGAAAAGCATTTCCGATACTTTATCTATAACCCGATTAACCAGTCGGTGACCCGGGCCGATGCGCTGGATATCAGCGCCAGGATCCTGCCGGAAAATCACGGCGTGCTCTATTCGCACGGTTATGTGCTGGCGAACGGGGAAGCGCGTCAGTTTGATCTGCCGTGGCAGCAGCTGGAGTTTTTCCAGAAGATCGCGTCGCCAAACGGGGAAGATGTACTCTACTTCTTCTTCAATGCCCAAAAGGGCAGCTATGTGGCATTTACCTACAACATGATCGAGAAGCGCTTTTCTGCGCCGCTCGAAAGCCATGGTTACAGTATCTATCCCGATGGCCGGATGCTGATATTTCAGCTGGCGGACAACGCAGAAGCTTCCACCCTGCATCCCATCCGTATCTGGGATACGCCGTTCTCTGCGGCGGAGTACTACACCAGCCGAAGCGGTCAGCAGGGGGGCGGTGGTCCGCTGTTTAATCTGGGGAATGCCGAGCTGGTCCGGGCGCTCTCTTCAGTGCTTTCCATCTGTCATCTTGCCCGCAGCGAAGAGGTGACTCAGGCGTCGTATGAGGTACTGCTCAGGCAGTGTCAGGCTACTCTTGACCATTACGACTGGCTGAAGGAGGAGTATGCGCTGGGAATAGGCAGTGCCATCGAAACCCTGATGGATACTGCCGGAAACATCATCGGCGAGTTTATTAAAGTCCGTCAGCTGACCACACACGCCGAAGAGAGTCTGCAGCAGCAGAAGCAATTGGTGAACGGCCTTGTTGGTAAGATCAAACTGGCTCCTGGCGATCAGGCGGCGACGTTACTGACGCTGCTGGCAGAAGTTAAACGTCAGACCGGTGCGGTGATGTCGCTGCGCCAGCAGCACTATATGGATCAGGATGGTATCGCGGCGCTGCTCGCTACCCTGCAGCAGGAGCGGGATATTTTAAATACCCGTCTGCTTAGCCTGCTTCAGGATGAAAAAGCCTATCAGCCATTCCATCAGCAGCTTCAGTCAGTGGAAGAGGCACTGTCAGAGACCGGCAAGACAGCAGAGCTCAGTCAGCTTCAGAAAAAAACTGAGCAGCTCAGGGCTGAGTTGCAGCTGGTTTCGGAAGAAGTCGCGGAGATAGAAACTGAAGATCCGACTCAGGCAACCCGCATCCTTGAGCTGACAGCAGAGGTCTCATCAAAACTTAATACGGTCTCCGCCCGGCTGAGAAACAAAGCTCAGCAGCTGCAGAGCGATGAAGCCAAAGCCGAGTTCGGTGCCCAGATGAAGCTGCTCAACCAGTCGGTCAGCAGTGCGATGGAGCAGGCCGCAACGCCGGATGAGTGTGACAACCAGCTGGCGAAGCTGCTGGGTTTGATGGACAAACTCGAATCCCGCTTTGCCCATTTCGACCAGTTCCTGACGGAGATTTACACCCGCCGGGATGAAGTTCAGTCCACGCTGGAAAATCATAAACAGCAGCTGGTGGCTGCGTTGCAGCGACGGGTGAAAAACCTGTATCAGGCAGCGCAGGTTACCCTGGCCAGTGTTGAAAAGCGGGTTAACCGTTTTGACAGCGCCGATGAGCTCAACGCCTATTTTGCTACCGATGCCATGGTGCAAAAGCTGCAGCAGCTGTCTGAATCTGTGCGTGAGCTGGGTGACAGCGTAAAAGCGGATGACGTGGATGCGAAACTTAAGAGCATCAAAGATCAGTCGCTGCGCGCTCTGCGCGACAATCAGGACATTTTCGAGCAGGGAGGTAAAGTCCTGCGCCTTGGCCGGCACCGTTTCAGTGTCAATCAGCAGGCGCTGGACCTGAGCCTGGTCGAGCATCAGCAGCAGCTGTGTACCCATATCACCGGCACCGATTTCTACCAGCCGGCTGATGTCTCAGGGCTGGACTCACTCAGTCAGGCATCCCGGCTGGATATCGTTTCTGAGAGCGACCGGGTGTACCGGGCGGAATATCTGGCCTGGCTTATCCTGGAGCAGGCGCAGGATCCCGGTGCAGAGCTGAGTGCGGAGAAACTGCATAAAGCCTCCGGCAGCAAGAGCATGACGGAACTGGTGCAGCGCTTTGCTGCGCCCCGCTATCAGGAAGGATATATAAAAGGGATCCACGATTATGACGCTGTCCGGTTGCTGGAAAAAATCCTGCCGGTTTACCGTGAATCGGGATTGCTGAGATTCAGTCAGGCGGTCCGGGCGCAGGCGATGCTCTGGCTGTTCGGCCTCAGCAAAGAGGCGCTGAACGGGTACACCGAACGCTGCCGAAATGCCTGGCTGATGAAAGAACACCTCGGCAGTCTGGAAGCGTTTGAGCAGCTTCAGCAGCAGCTGAGTGAGGCGTTTTCCGGTGATGACTGCGGCAGCGTGGCTGAGTATCTGATCCACCTGCTGGCTCAGGAACAGGCGGGGATTGAGGTCAGTAAAGATGCCTGGTCCCTGTGTGAGGATTACCTTCAGTTCCGCCGCAGTCTGGGATGGCGGGCCGCTCCGGCGGATCCGCATCAGGATTTTGCGGATCACCTTCAGTGGCTGAGGGCTTATACCGGCAAACATCAGTATGGTGAAGCTTTTGTGCAGGAAGCGGCGGCGATCGCCGTGTGTCAGAAGATGACGGCCCTGCCGCTCAGGGGCGTGGATTTCTCCCTGGTCGCAGAGGTGGATGGACTGCTCGGTGAACACGCGCTGGTGCGTGACGGGAAACGAGCTCTGGTACTGGATGATTTTCTCAGCCGTTGTGAGCATCACCATAAGGTGGTCAGGCCCGCGTTTGATGAGTATCTGCGTCTGCGCGGAGCACTGCTCTCTGATGCTAAAGAAGCGTTCCGTCTGGATGAGTTCCGGGCCCGCCCACTGACTTCATTCGTGCGTAACAAACTGATAAGCGACAGTTATCTGCCGCTTATCGGAGACAACCTTGCCAAGCAGATGGGAACCCTTGGGGACAACAAGCGTACTGACCTGATGGGCATGCTGCTGCTTATCTCCCCGCCGGGTTACGGTAAAACCACCCTGATTGAGTACATCGCTCATAAACTTGGTCTGGTGTTTATGAAGGTCAACGGACCGGCTCTGGGTCATCAGGTGACGTCTCTCGACCCGTCTGAAGCGCCGGACAGCAACGCCGCCCGGGAGGTTGAAAAGATTAACCTTGCACTGGAAATGGGCAATAACGTCCTGCTGTATCTGGATGATATTCAGCATACCAGCCCGGAGCTGTTGCAGAAGTTCATCTCGCTGTGTGATGGCTCAAGACGTATTGAGGGCTGCTGGCAGGGTAAAAACAAAACCTATGATATGCGCGGCAAAAAATTTGCGGTGGTGATGGCCGGTAACCCGTATACCGAAACCGGGGAAGCGTTCCGTATTCCGGATATGCTCGCCAACCGTGCGGATATCTACAACCTGGGTGACATGCTGTCTGATCAGCAGCAGGCGTTTGAGCTCAGCTTTATCGAAAACTCACTCACCTCAAACCCGGTGCTGGCTCCTCTGGCGACCCGTGATCTGGCGGACCTGTACCGTTTTGTGCGTATGGTGGATGGCGAGAACATCGCGCTGAGCGAAATGAGCCATGCATACTCTTCCGCCCAGGCTGATGAAATCGTTCAGACGCTTGGAAAGCTGATGCATGTGCAGAAAGTCGTTCTGAAAGTGAACCAGCAGTACATTCAGTCGGCTGCACAGGCCGAAGAGTACCGCACTGAGCCGCCGTTTAAGCTGCAGGGCTCTTACCGCAACATGAACAAACTGGCTGAGAAGATCTCAGCGGTGATGACCAGCGAAGAGCTGGAAACCCTGCTCTGGGATCACTACCAGGGTGAGGCGCAGACCCTTGCCGGTGGAGCAGAAGAGAACCTGCTTAAACTGGCACAGTTAAGCGGCTCTCTGGACCAGGAGCAGGCTCAGCGCTGGCAGGAGATCCTGCTGGGTTATCAGAGAAAGAAAATGACGGGCGATTCAGATGACAGAGCCGGCCAGGTGGTTCAGCAACTGGTGACGCTCAATCAGCACATTGCCCGGTTTGGCAGGGAGGAAGTATGAATCAGGAACAATGGTCACAATGGCTGCAGAGCTCACTCTGTGACGGGCGGCTCGATGACTTTGAACGCCGGGAGCTGCATGCCCGGCTGACGGAATCATCACTGTCCCGTGAAGAGCGTTCAGCGCTGCGTAATATGAGCTTTCGTATTGCTCACAAAGCACTGGAGAGCGGGGAGGATGCACCGCAAACCCTGAGGTGGCTCGAGAGGGTGGTGAAAACACTCGACAACAGTCAGAACCGGGATACTGCGGGTTCTGAGATTGCGGGAAGCTGGTTCTCCCCCGGGCGCTCCTGCGTTAACGGGATCGTGGAGCAACTCAGGCAGGCCCGTCACTCAGTGGATATCTGCGTGTTTACCATCGCCGATGACACACTGAGTAAACAGGTGCTGGCGGCGCATAAGCGTGGGGTAAGAGTTCGCGTTATTACCGATAATGACAAGTCGCTGGACCGCGGCAGTGACATTGACTGGCTGGCAGAGAAAGGCGTGGAAGTGAAAGTGGATACCACCCTTCATCACATGCATCACAAGTTCGCCATTTTTGACAACAAACGGCTGATTAATGGCAGTTTTAACTGGACCCGCAGCGCGACCCAGCACAATCAGGAAGACATTACCCTGACCGGGGACCCGCGCTTTGTTCGCGAGTTTGGGGCGCGTTTTGAGAGCCTGTGGCAGCAGTTTCCCTGCCACGAGCCGGTAAGCTGACAGGAGAGCAGAATGAAAGAGGTAGTTATGAGCCAGCAGGAAGAGCAGGACGTGCCGTGTACACAGCCCTCTGAGCAGGTGATTGAACTGGCAGACAAATTTGATCCGTTTGATACGGTTGCCACCATCACCTTTGGTAAAGAAGCGCTGGAGGCGATCACTGCGTTTTCGGATGGAGTGCTTGAGCAGGTTCGGGTACGGGATTCCGGTGAAGCCGGAGAGGTTCTTCAGTCGATGGTTGAGGCGATGGACAAAACCGATCTCAGCCAACTGGAAAAAAACAGTATTTTGGCGAAGCTGCCCCTGTTTGGTGAGTTATTCGACTCGTTTAAGAAGTTCACCACCGGATTTGATTCGGTGAAAAAGCAGCTCGATTCGCTGGTGGTCAGCCTCGAAGGTCAGGAGCAGAAACTGGCTTATGATATTAATCAGCTTGACGGGCTCTATCAGCACAATCTGGAGTTGCTGACCGGGCTGGAGCAGTACATAGAAGCGGGTCGCTATAAGCTTGAGTACCTGAACCAGCAGTTGTTGCCTGAGCTGCTGAAGGCAGCAGAAAAGAGCGGGGATCCGCTGGAAGCGCAGAAGCACCGCGATGCGACTCAGGTGATTGCCCGGCTTGAGAAGCGGGTTCACAACCTTGAACTGACCCGGCTGGCGGCAATTCAGACTGCGCCTCAGATCCGTCTTTCTCAGGAAGGGAACAAGATGCTGATGGAAGATATTCAGGATATCGTCCATAACACTTTCCCGTTGTGGAAACGCCAGTTCCTGATCGCGATCTCCAATTATGAGAAAGAGAAAGCACTTAAAGTCACCCGTGCTGTGAAGGATTACACCAATAAGCAGTACGTGAGAAACGCAGAGAAGCTTAAGGTGCTTGAAGAGCAGATAGCGGAAAACTATCAGCGCGGTATTCTGGATATTGATTCTCTGCAGACGGTGAATCAGCTGACGATTGAAACGCTGAACAATACCCTTGCCCGGGTAAAAGAGGGCAGGGAGCAGCGTGAGAAAGCGCAGCAGGTGATTGAGAAAGCAGAGCATGAGCTTAAACTCGCCCTGCAGCAGTCACTGACTGATTAAGAGCAAAAACGGCAGCGCAAAACGCTGCCGTTTTGTTATTCTTGGGGCAGAGTTTTTCCCGGAGTAATGCAATGAGTTCAAGTTTAAGTTACCTGCTTGGTCAGGCGCTGCTGGCTTCTGAGCAAATCCTTGCTACAGCAGAGTCGTGCACCGGTGGGATGATCAGCGCAGCGGTGACGGATATCGCCGGCAGCTCAGCCTGGTTTGACCGGGCGTTTATTACCTACAGCAACCAGGCCAAAACCGACATGCTGGGTGTTGAAAGCGTGGCTCTTGAGCAGCATGGTGCCGTCAGTGAAGTGGTGGTGAAGCAGATGGCTGCCGGTGCACTTGAGCGTTCGCTGGCAACGCTGAGCGTTGCGGTGAGCGGAATAGCCGGGCCAACTGGTGGCAGTGACGAAAAACCGGTAGGAACGGTCTGTTTTGGATTCGCCGGTGAAGATGGCTGGAAGGTGCAGCAAACCCTGCACTTTTCCGGAGACCGTGACGCGGTGCGCCGCCAGGTCACTGAGCACGCTTTGCGGGTGCTTTATCAGTATGTGTCGGATGGATCAGATTTTTCACCTGCTGACTAAATTTTTTTCATACAGGTATGGACACTGTATGAATCAACAGTATAATAATTTCCATCAACAGGGAGCCAGGCTCCTTTGCAAAGAACAATGATTCTATACTCATCCGCCTGTGATGGGTAAACCGGAGAAAGTAATGGACGAGAACAAACAGAAAGCGCTCGCCGCTGCGCTGGGACAGATTGAGAAACAGTTTGGTAAAGGCTCGATTATGCGCCTGGGTGACAACCGTGCGATGGACGTTGAAACCATCTCTACCGGTTCGCTTTCTCTGGATATTGCCCTTGGTGCGGGCGGTCTGCCGATGGGCCGTATCGTAGAAATCTACGGTCCGGAATCTTCGGGTAAAACCACCCTGACTCTTGAGCTGATCGCTGCGGCCCAGCGCGAGGGTAAAACCTGTGCCTTTATCGATGCTGAGCACGCGCTGGATCCGGTTTATGCCCGTAAACTGGGTGTAGATATCGACGCGCTGCTGGTTTCCCAGCCGGATACCGGTGAGCAGGCGTTGGAAATCTGTGACGCTCTGGCCCGCTCTGGTGCGATTGACGTTATGGTTGTGGACTCAGTTGCCGCACTGACACCAAAAGCAGAAATCGAAGGTGAAATGGGTGACAGCCACATGGGTCTGCAGGCACGTATGCTGTCTCAGGCGATGCGTAAGCTGACCGGTAACCTGAAGCAGTCTAACTGTATGTGTATCTTCATCAACCAGATCCGTATGAAGATTGGTGTGATGTTTGGTAACCCTGAAACCACCACCGGTGGTAACGCACTGAAATTCTACGCTTCTGTTCGTCTTGATATCCGTCGTACCGGCTCTATTAAAGAAGGTGACGAAGTGGTGGGTAACGAAACCCGCATCAAGGTTGTGAAGAACAAGATCGCGGCGCCGTTTAAGCAGGCTGAAACCCAGATCATGTACGGTCAGGGCTTTAACCGCGAAGGTGAGCTGATTGACCTTGGCGTGAAGCACAAGCTGGTGGAAAAAGCCGGTGCATGGTACAGCTACAATGGCGACAAGATCGGCCAGGGTAAAGCAAACGCGTGCAAGTTCCTGCGTGAAAACACTCAGGCAGCCAAAGAGCTGGATACCAAACTGCGTGAAATGCTGCTGACACCAGCGCAGGCAGAAGAGCCTGAAACCGGTGAGATGCCAGAGAAAGAACTGTAAGTTCTGACCTGACTTTTTGTTTCCTGGGCCCCGGAATTCCATTCCGGGGCCTTTGTTTTATCCGGAGATCCCATGTACTCCAGACCTTCAAATTCCAGACCCTCCCTGTCGGCGAATGAAGCTGCGGTTCAGTTGCTCAGCCGCCGTGATCACGGTGAACACGAGCTGTATCAGAAGCTGCTTGGTAAAGGTTACCCTGAGCAGGAAGTGGCAGCAGCCCTTGGCCTCTGCATTGAATACGGTTATCTCGATGACCTGCGTTATGCCCGCAGTCAGGTGCGTCAGCACATCAGCAAGGGACACGGCGAGCGGCGTATTCGTCAGGAGCTGAAACAGAAGCGGGTGGGAGAAAGCGATATCGAACAGGCGCTGGAGCAGGAGGGGACCGACTGGTGTGAGCTGGCCCGCCAGGTTGCGCAGAAGAAGTTTCCTGATGGCCGCTCACAGGAGCCAAAGCTGTACGCCAAACAGGTCCGTTTTCTTCAGTACCGCGGCTTTGACTTTGACCAGATAAGTTACGCCCTCAGCCCGGACGAAGACCAGTAGCCAACCTGCGCTCTGCCAGACCCGACAGCCTGTCCGGGTGGTATTTATGACTTTTTTTTCACCCCGCCAGCGTGCGGGGTGTTTTTTTTGCATTTATTGACAGAAATATTGCCTGATTTTCATGTTGTTAGATAATTTCATCGTAAATTTAAGCCATGTTGAAGAAAATTAGGCGATCCGGTGAGCATGATCTACAATACGGCAAAATTCTAACTCGACTATTTTCCCAGGAAGAGCTGCATGTACATGAGCACTGATGAGGTGCGCAACGCGTTCCTCAAATATTTTGAAAGCAAAGGACACCAGATCGTAGATAGTTCATCGTTGGTGCCTGCCAATGACCCAACCCTGTTGTTTACCAACGCGGGTATGAACCAGTTCAAAGATTGTTTCCTTGGCCTGGAAAAACGTGCCTACACCCGGGCGACCACTGCCCAGCGTTGTGTACGTGCAGGTGGTAAACACAACGACCTGGAAAACGTAGGTTTTACCGCGCGTCACCACACTTTCTTCGAAATGCTGGGTAACTTCAGCTTCGGTGATTACTTCAAAGAAGACGCGATTAAATTTGCATGGGAGTTTCTGACTGACGTTCTGAAACTGCCACAGGATCGCCTGCTGGTGACCGTTTACGAAACCGATGACGAAGCGTTTGACATCTGGAACAAGCAGGTAGGTGTTCCGGCTGACCGCATCGTGCGTATCGGCGACAAGAAAGGCGGCAAACCTTACGAGTCAGACAACTTCTGGCAGATGGGTGATACCGGCCCTTGTGGTCCGTGTACTGAAATTTTCTACGATCACGGTGAGCACATCTGGGGTGGCCGCCCTGGTACACCTGAAGAAGACGGTGACCGCTTTATCGAGATCTGGAACAACGTATTTATGCAGTTCAACCGTCACGCTGACGGCACCATGGAACCGCTGCCTAAGCCATCGGTAGATACCGGTATGGGTATCGAGCGTATCTCTGCGATCATGCAGGGCGTGCACTCGAACTACGAGATTGACGTATTCCAGACCCTGATTAAAGCTGCGGCAGAAGTGACCGGTCACGAAGACCTGTCTAACCAGTCACTGCGCGTTGTGGCTGACCACATCCGTTCGTGTGCATTCCTGATCGTTGATGGTGTTATGCCGTCAAACGAGGGCCGTGGTTACGTGCTGCGCCGTATTATCCGCCGCGCGGTTCGTCACGGTAACAAGCTGGGCGCGCAGGGTTCATTCTTCTACAAACTGGTTGCGACCCTTGCTGATGTAATGGGTACAGCGGGTGAAGAGCTGAAGAAGCAGCAGGCAGTAGTTGAGAAAGTTCTGCGCATCGAAGAAGAAAACTTCGGTCGCACCCTGGAGCGCGGTATGGCGATCCTGAACGAATCTCTGGACAGCCTGGAAGGTAAAGTACTGGACGGTGAAACCGTATTTAAGCTGTACGACACCTACGGCTTCCCGGCTGACCTGACCAACGACGTTGCACGTGAAAAAGGCTTCTCTATCGATGAAGAAGGCTTTGAAGCGGCGATGGAAGCCCAGCGTCAGCGCGCGCGTGAAGCGGGCCAGTTTGGCACCGACTACAACGCAGCGATCAAGACCGACGCTCAGACTGAATTCTGTGGCTACACTTCTGCGAACGGCAGCAGCGCGGTAGCGGCTCTGTTTGTTGAAGGTGAAGAGGCTCAGTCTCTGTCTGCCGGCGACAAAGCGATTGTTATCCTGGAGCAGACTCCGTTCTACGCAGAGTCAGGCGGTCAGTGCGGCGACAGCGGCGTACTGAAGACCGAATCTGGCCTGTTCAAAGTAGAAGATACCCAGAAACTGGGTAACGCGATTGCGCACCACGGCGTACTGGCCGAAGGCGTACTGGCTAAAGGCGATGAAGTTTCCGCTGAAGTTGATGCAGAACGCCGTGCGGCTATCTCGCTGAACCACTCAGCGACTCACCTGCTGCACTCAGCCCTGCGTGAAGTTCTGGGTGAGCACGTGGCTCAGAAAGGCTCGCTGGTGAAGGCAGAGAACCTGCGTTTTGACTTCTCTCACCTTGAAGCGATGACTGCTGATGAGATCAAACAGGTTGAGCGTCTGGTGAATGCCCAGATCCGCCGTAACCACACCATCGAAACTGCAGTGATGGATATCGAAGCGGCAAAAGCCAAGGGTGCGATGGCGCTGTTTGGTGAGAAGTACGATGACGAAGTGCGCGTACTGTCGATGGGTGAGTTCTCAACCGAGCTGTGTGGTGGTATCCACGCAGACAACACCGGTGATATCGGCCTGTTTAAGATCACCTCTGAAGGTGGTATTGCAGCGGGCATCCGTCGTATCGAAGCGGTAACCGCAGATGCAGCGCTGGATGCGATTGAAGCGCAGAACGCGAAATACGAAGAGAAACTGAATGAGTCAGCGGCGAAAGCCAAAACTCTGGAAAAAGAAATTCAGCAGCTGAAAGACAAGCTGGCGTCGCAGGAGAGTGCAAACCTTGCAGGTCAGGTGAAAGAGATTTCAGGTGTGAAAGTACTGGTAAGCCAGCTGAACGGCGCGGATAACAAAGCGCTGCGCGGCATGGTCGATGAACTGAAAAACCAGCTTGGCAGCGGCATTATCATGTTGGGTAATGTCTCTGGCGATAAAGTTGGTTTGATTGCAGGCGTTACCAAGGATCTTACCGGCAAAGTAAAAGCCGGTGAACTGGTGAACATGGTCGCCCAGCAAGTGGGTGGTAAAGGAGGCGGTCGCCCTGATATGGCACAGGCAGGTGGTAGTGATGCAAATGCACTGCCGGCAGCACTGGCGTCAGCAGAAGGGTGGATTGCTGAGCGCCTTTAAGTAATACCAGTCTACATAATTATCTGGTCGCCCTTGCTGGTTAAACCCGCTGTTTTCCGCGTTGGAGATTTTGTAATTAGCACCACTGGTTACGGCAATCTCCGTCTTGAAAACAACGGGTTTTCCTGCGCAAATGGCTGACCCGCTACTTATTCCGACTGGTATGGCTGCGCTCTATACCACTAATTTAACAACGGGGATTTAAGCCCCAGGAAGGTGAAGAGAAAAAATCGTGACAACTCAAGTGCATAACTCACTGATCGTGCAGAAATATGGTGGTACATCAGTCGGCTCAACAGAGCGTATTGAAGCAGTTGCTGAGCGAGTTATTAAGGCAAAGCAGCAGGGACACAGGTTGGTAGTTGTGGTCTCTGCTATGTCCGGTGAGACTAACCGTCTCATGGATCTTGCACAGCAGATTGATGCTGTGCCTGCAGCGCGGGAACTTGACGTTCTCTTGTCGGCGGGGGAGCAGGTCTCAATGGCCCTCCTGGCTATGGCTCTGAATAAGAAGGGGATTGACGCAGTATCGTTAACCGGGTGGCAGGCTGGAATCCAGACCAACACTCAGCATAACGATGCAAGCATCGACAGTATAGATACCCGGACGATTGAGTCATATTTAGCAAAAGATCATGTTGTGATCGTCGCTGGTTTTCAAGGCATTACTGATAAGGGTAATATTACAACATTAGGACGTGGTGGCTCAGACACCACAGCCGTAGCACTGGCAGGCGCATTATGTGCCGACGAGTGTCAGATTTTTACCGATGTTGATGGCGTTTATACCTGTGATCCAAGAGTGGTATCATCCGCCCAACATTTAAAGCAGGTCGATTTTCCGAGTATGGAAGAGATGGCCTGCAAGGGAGCCAAAGTGCTTCATCTTCCTTCTGTGCAGCACGCCTGGAAACAGAGTGTGCCGCTCAGAGTGCTTTCGTCTTTTTCTGATAACCCGGGTACCCTGGTGAAAGGAGAGAAGGCGGGCAAAACGATTTGTGGTCTGGCTTTGCAGCGTGATCTCACGGAGGTTCAGGTTGCCAAAGACGGTCTGCATAATTTAACCAGTCAGTGTCAGCTGCTCGGCATTGACGTTTGGGGTGTGATTGAGACAGAAGAATCCGCTGGAGCTGTGATTAACCAGGCTGCGCTGGCTAAGCTCTCTCTGATTCTGTCTGACAGCATACTTGCAACCCGGGTTGTGAGCGCCGTCAACGCGGTTGGTGGTGCTGCCGGAGAGTATTTGGCTGCGATGAAGACGGTGCTGGATGAAAACAGCATTGCGCTTTTTGGCACGGAATACGCCTCAGGTTCGGTCGCGATGTTTGTTTCACCGGACCAACTCGATCTTGCAGCGAATCTTGTTCACAATTCCTTTGTAGTGGCAAACGCAGAGCTTGATGAAGAGCAGGCGCTTATGGTTTCATAGCTGACAGTGATGGAACATAACCCTGTATATATTTACTGACATCAGATAAAGAATAAACTCAAGAGATGACTCAAGGAGCACAAGAATGCTAATTTTGACTCGCCGTGTAGGTGAAACGCTAATGATCGGTGACGAAGTGACCGTAACTGTTTTGGGTGTAAAAGGTAACCAGGTACGCATCGGTGTAAATGCACCAAAAGAAGTATCGGTACACCGTGAAGAAATCTACATGCGAATTCAGGCTGAAAAAGGGACCGGCGGTCCTGCTTCAGGTAACTACTAAAATCGCATTAAGGTCAGCCGTCAGGCTGGCCTTTTTTTATGCCCGGTGTCTGCCCTGACGGGCAGGAAGCACATTTTTACGCCGCTTTGGTTAAATACCCAACGCTTAAGCGAAATTTAGCAAATTTTGCCAAGAAAGTGTTTGACTTATTTTTGGTAAATCGTAATATGTGCCTCCGCAAGACGGTGAGGTGGCCGAGAGGCTGAAGGCGCTCCCCTGCTAAGGGAGTATACGGTTTGTAGCCGTATCGAGGGTTCGAATCCCTCCTTCACCGCCATTTCTTGCACTGCGCGCTCGTAGCTCAGCTGGATAGAGTACCTGGCTACGAACCAGGCGGTCGGAGGTTCGAATCCTCCCGAGCGCGCCATTATTCCTGTTTAGGGAACAATAAGGTGAGGTGGCCGAGAGGCTGAAGGCGCTCCCCTGCTAAGGGAGTATACGGTTTGTAGCCGTATCGAGGGTTCGAATCCCTCCCTCACCGCCATTATTGACCTGAGGTCAATTTTTTTGTTCCATAAGCTTAAAAATGTGATACACTTCACATTCTGCGCGCTCGTAGCTCAGCTGGATAGAGTACCTGGCTACGAACCAGGCGGTCGGAGGTTCGAATCCTCCCGAGCGCGCCATTATTTAAAATTAGGGCTCAGGCCTTAATTACAATTTGATTTATACTGCGCGCTCGTAGCTCAGCTGGATAGAGTACCTGGCTACGAACCAGGCGGTCGGAGGTTCGAATCCTCCCGAGCGCGCCATTATTTCAAATTAAGGCTTATGCCTTGATTACAACCTGATTGTTGCGCGCTCGTAGCTCAGCTGGATAGAGTACCTGGCTACGAACCAGGCGGTCGGAGGTTCGAATCCTCCCGAGCGCGCCATTCTTTTAAATTGAGGCTCAGGCCTTGATTACAATTTGATTTATACTGCGCGCTCGTAGCTCAGCTGGATAGAGTACCTGGCTACGAACCAGGCGGTCGGAGGTTCGAATCCTCCCGAGCGCGCCATTATTTCAAATTAAGGCTTATGCCTTGATTACAACCCGATTGTTGCGCGCTCGTAGCTCAGCTGGATAGAGTACCTGGCTACGAACCAGGCGGTCGGAGGTTCGAATCCTCCCGAGCGCGCCATTCTTTGAGAGCCCCGCTTTATGCGGGGTTTTTCATATCTGCAACATTTCCATTTCTTTTCCTTTACATCATCTCATTGTTTTTACAGGTTAAAATCGTTTTTTTAACTGCCTCTCAGTATTTTGCATTTAACTTGCGTATCTTATGAGCAGGTTACTAATGTGGTAATTTTGTGGGCCGTGTTAGCGCCTTTATTAAACAAAATTGACAATTTTTCACCAATCGAGATAATCCTAGACCCTTGTCCCTGTATTTCTCAGGGCCACACGTTGTCAGGATGACATTGAAAGGAAGCAAAATGACAAATATTGGAAGTCTGCTGGGAGAGGCGGCCGCGATGATGCTGACAGGCATGGTCACGGTATTTATGTTCCTCACTGTTCTGGTATATCTGGTTCGATTGATGTCGGCACTGGTCCCGGAGGATGCCCCGGCACCTGCACCGGCCGTTGCCCGCCAACCTCAAACATCTTCAAATTCATCTGCTGTTAAGCCACAGGTTGTGGCGGCGATCTCAGCCGCGGTACATCAGTACCGGACGTCAGCAGCCAAATAGGTTCTTAAAAAGGAGTTTATGAGCATGTCTAAACCACTTGCTATCACCGATGTGGTGTTGCGTGACGCCCATCAGTCGCTGTTCGCTACCCGTATGCGGATTGAAGATATGCTGCCTATCGCAGCAGAACTGGATAAAGTCGGTTACTGGTCGCTGGAAACCTGGGGCGGCGCTACGTTCGATTCATGTATCCGCTTTTTGGGTGAAGATCCGTGGGAGCGCCTGCGTGAGCTGAAAAAAGCGATGCCAAATACCCCGATGCAGATGCTGCTGCGTGGCCAGAACCTGCTCGGTTACCGTCACTACGCCGATGACGTGGTAGAAAAATTTGTAGAGCGTGCCCATGCCAATGGTATGGACGTGTTCCGTATCTTTGATGCGATGAACGATGTACGTAACTTCCAGACCGCGGTAAAAGCTGCGGTGAAGTCCGGCGCACACGCACAGGGTACCCTCTCTTACACCACCAGCCCGGTGCACAACGCCCAGACCTGGGTGGACCTCGCTAAGCGTCTTGAGGACCTTGGCTGTCACTCCCTGTGTATCAAGGATATGTCCGGTCTGCTCAAGCCTTATGAGGCAGAAGAGCTGATCAGCAGCATTAAAGAGTCATGTGATGTGCCGCTGGCGCTGCACTGCCACGCGACCACAGGCCTGTCGACTGCGACCGCAGTTAAAGCGGTAGAAGCGGGTATCGACATTCTTGATACCGCGATCTCGTCAATGAGCCAGACTTATGGCCACACGCCAACGGAAACTGTGGTCGCCATGCTGCAGGGCACTGAGCGTGATACCAACCTGAAACTTGAGCAGCTTGAGCCGATCGCGGCTTACTTCCGTGAAGTGCGCAAGAAGTACGCCAAGTGGGAAGGGGCGCTGAAAGGTGTGGACTCCCGTATCCTGATCGCTCAGGTACCTGGCGGCATGCTGACCAACATGGAAGGCCAGCTGAAAGAGCAGGGCGCAGCAGACCGTATCGATGAAGTACTGGAAGAGATCCCGAAAGTTCGTAAGGATCTTGGCTACATTCCGCTGGTAACCCCGACTTCTCAGATCGTTGGTACCCAGGCGGTGATCAACGTGCTGACCGGTGAGCGTTATAAGAGCATCACCAAGGAAACCGCTGGCGTGCTGAAAGGCGAATACGGCGCAGCACCAGCCGAAGTGAACGCTGAACTGCAGGCCAAAGTGCTGGAAGGCGCAGAGCCGATCACCTGTCGTCCTGCTGACCTGCTTAAGGCGGAGCTGGAAACCCTCTCTGCAGAGCTGTACGAAAAAGCACAGGCAGACGGTATCAAGCTGGCTGAAGAGCGCGTGGATGATGTTCTGACTTACGCTCTGTTCCCTCAGGTTGGCCTGAAGTTCCTGAAAAACCGTAACAACCCGGATGCGTTTGAACCAGCGCCAGGCACAGAGCCTGCACCGGCTCCTGCGCAGGCCGCTCCGGCTCCGGCAGCGGGTGGCGTTGAGACTTACAGCGTGAAAGTTGACGGCCAGGTTTACGATGTGGAAGTTGGCCCGCAGGGACAACTGACTTCAGTAACCCCGGCTCAGGCTGCTCCGGCAGCAGCTGCTGCACCGGAACCGGCTGCAGCAGGTGAAGATATTAACGCTCAGCTGGCGGGTAATATCTTTAAGGTCAATGTGGAGCCTGGCTACCAGGTCGAAGAAGGCGACGTACTGCTTATCCTTGAAGCGATGAAGATGGAAACGCCGGTTACAGCACCGAAAGGTGGTGTGGTGCAGAACATCCACGTGAAAGAGGGGGATTCTGTTGCGGTTGGCGCACCTCTGGTGAGCATTGGATAAGGGAGTCACATGGACGGTTTAATGACCTTATGGTCGGAAACAGGGATAGCCAACTTCGAGCTCGGTCAGCTCATTATGATCGCCGTTGGCGGACTGTTGTTGTTTTTGGCCATACGCAAGGGCTTCGAGCCCCTGCTGCTGGTGCCGATTGGCTTTGGTGCCATTCTGGCGAACATTCCTAACGCAGGCTTTACCGAGCCGGGCGGGCTTTTGTACTACGTCTACTACATAGGGATCGAATCCGGGGTATTCCCGCTGCTGATCTTTATGGGCGTAGGGGCCATGACCGACTTCGGTGCGCTGATCGCTAACCCCAAGACTCTTTGGCTGGGGGCGGCGGCGCAGTTTGGTATTTTCGCTACTCTGTTTGGTGCGATCCTGCTGAACTATGTGCCGGGTATGGAGTTCTCCATGGCAGATGCGGCGTCGATCGCGATCATCGGTGGTGCCGATGGCCCGACGGCGATCTTCCTTGCCAGTCAGCTCTCACCAGAACTGCTGGGTGCGATCGCGGTGGCGGCCTACAGCTATATGGCGCTGGTGCCGATCATTCAGCCGCCGATCATGAAAGCGCTGACAACGGAAGATGAGCGTAAGATCAAGATGGCTCAGCTGCGTCACGTCAACAAAGGGGAGAAGATCCTCTTCCCGATGGCGGTACTGGGTATGACCATACTCTTCCTGCCGGCCGCAACGCCGCTGGTTGGTATGTTCTGTCTGGGTAACCTGATGCGTGAAGCGGGTGTGGTAGAGCGTCTGTCTCAGACTGCACAAAACGAGCTGATCAACATTGTGACCATCTTCCTGGGTCTGGGTGTGGGCTCCAAACTTCAGGCGGACAAGTTCCTGAACATGGAAACCCTGGGCATCCTGGCACTGGGCGCGGTGGCATTCAGTATCGGTACCGGTGCGGGTGTGCTTATGGCGAAAGCGCTGAATAAGTTCTCCAAAGAGGACATCAACCCACTTATCGGTGCGGCGGGTGTTTCTGCAGTGCCGATGGCGGCGCGGGTGGTGAACAAGGTTGGCCTGGAAGCGAACCCGCAAAACTTCCTGCTGATGCACGCTATGGGGCCAAACGTGGCCGGTGTGCTTGGCTCGGCGGTTGCGGCAGGTGTGTTGCTGGCCCTGGTTGGTTAGTAATTGCGCAATTTGCGATCAGATGGTTAACGCAAAGCCATAATTTGGTTTATAGTCAAAGGGATGCCAGGTGCATCCCTTTGTTTTTACTCATAAGGACTATGTATGACAGAAAATCATCGAGTGGTTATTACCGGATTTGGTGATACCAGCGTGCTGGCCGTTGAGTCTGCTGCCATGCCTGTACCAGGGCCGGGAGAGGTGCTGGTCAAAGTCTTGTTCGCCGGGGTGAATCCCATTGATGTTAAGACCCGGGCGGGACTTGGCTGGGCGGCTGAGCAGAACAGGGACAAACTGCCGTGGACGCCGGGTTATGACATCTCCGGTCAGGTTGCCGGACTGGGCGAAGGGGTGGAAGAGCTCGCTGTCGGTGAGACTGTCGCCGGGTTTGTTGGCTTTCCCCTGCAGGGCGGCGGTTACAGTCAGTACCTGTGTGTGGCGGTTGATGCCCTGAGCCGGGTGCCGGACAGCGTGACTCCGGAAGCAGCGGCGGTATTGCCGCTGGCAGGTCAGACTGCAGCGCAGGCGCTCAATAAAGCCCGCGTAACAGCCGGTGACCGGGTATTGATCCTGGCAGGCGCCGGTGGTGTTGGTCACCTGGCGGTTCAGATAGCCGTGGCGGCTCAGGCCGAAGTCTATACCAGCTGCAGTGAGAAGAACCTCGATTATCTTGCTACTCTTGGCGCACACGCGATCAACTATGAGTTTGCACCGGTGTCAGAACGGTTGCAGGACGTGGATGTCCTGATCGATCTCGTGGGCGGGGATGCGGCACTCGATGCGCTGAAGTGTCTCAAAGACGGTGCCCGGGTGGTGACCGTTCCGACCATTACCGCAGATCTTATCTGTGAAAAAGCTGGCCTGCTCGGTTTTGAAGCCAGCGGTATGCTGGTAGAGCCGGACCCGGAGCAGCTCGATACCATGCTGTACATGGTGGGTGTCGGCATTCTGAAGACCGAGATCCAGCACATTTATCCATTCCATGAGGTGGCATCCGCTCACCAACAGGTCGAAACCGGCCATACCCGGGGCAAGGTTCTGCTTGATATGCAATGTTAGAGTCACTGGCGCTGTGGTTCAGTGATTCTGCCCTTTGGGTACTGTTTGCGACCGGTTTTCTCAGTGCTACCCTGCTGCCCGGCGGCTCAGAAGCCGGGCTGCTGGCCACGCTTAAGCTCGGCCAGTATCCGGTCGCGGAAGTGATTCTGGTGGCGACGATTGGTAATACCCTTGGCGGCCTGACCAACTACTGGCTGGGTATTTTGTTGCCCAACCGAACCCAAAACGAAAAACATGGTCATAAAGCTATAAGCTGGCTCAGCCGTTATGGCTACTGGACGTTGCTGCTCAGCTGGTTACCGGTGATCGGTGACCCTTTGTGCCTTGCAGCCGGCTGGCTGAGAATGAAATTTTTACCCTGCGTTGTGCTGATTGCCACAGGCAAAGCGCTGCGCTATACCGTACTGGCCGCGGCTTTTTACGGTTTGTTTTAATCGCCGGTATCCGTGCGGTGGTTGTTGTCCAGGGTGCTGCGGACAACCGCACAGCATTCATTGCAGCATAAACAGGTCTGAACTATGAAAAAATTCTGGATAGCGGGAGCCATTTCTCTCGCTCTTGCCGGGTGCGCTTCGGTTTCTCCGGTCGCATTCTTCTCATCGCTCCCGGAAGGGGTAACCCTGGTGGATGAAGCGGACTCTTCCGCCGGTGAAGTCGCGGTCGCCTATGAAAAGTACCAGCTGGATAATGGCCTGACCGTGATTCTGGCACCGGATCACTCCGATCCCCTGGTGCACGTGGATATGACCTACCACGTCGGATCTGCCCGTGAAGAGCTGGGGAAATCGGGCTTTGCCCACTTTTTTGAACACATGATGTTCCAGGGCTCTGAGCATGTCGGGGACCAGGAGCATTTTCGTATCGTTACCGAAGCTGGTGGCAGCCTGAACGGCACCACCAACCGCGACCGGACTAACTACTTTGAAACCGTGCCGTCCAACCAGCTGGAGAAGATGCTGTGGCTGGAATCCGACCGGATGGGCTTTTTGCTCGATGCGGTTTCCCAGCGCAAGTTCGAAGTGCAGCGCGATACGGTGAAAAACGAACGCGCCCAGAACTACGACAACCGCCCTTATGGCCTGATGTGGGAGCGTATCGGTGAAGCCATGTATCCGGAAGGTCACCCTTACTCGTGGCAGACCATAGGCTATGTGGAAGATCTCGATAAAGTCGATGTGAATGATCTGAAGGCCTTCTTCCTGCGCTGGTACGGCCCGAACAACGCCACCCTGACCATTGGCGGTGACATCGATACCGACCAGACCCTGGAGTGGGTGGTGAAATACTTTGGCTCCATTCCAAAAGGGCCGGAAGTTACCCCGGCAGACAAACAGCCAGCGACACTGGATCAGGACCGTTATCTGACCCTGGAAGACAGGATCCGCCAGCCAATGCTGGTAGTGAGCTGGCCAACCTCGTATATGGGGGCGGACGATCAGGCGTCGCTGGACATGCTGGCCGCCCTGCTGGGTGGCGGCACTTCCAGCCCGCTGTACAAGGAGTTTGTTGAAACCAATAAAGCGGTCAGTGCCGGGGCGTTCCATGACTGCGCCGAACTGGCGTGTACCATGAACGTCTACCTGATGGCCAAAGCCAATACGCCACTTGAGCCGCTTTATCAGGAGCTGAAACAGACCCTGGCGGATTTCAGCAAACAGCCGGTGGAGAAAGCCCGTCTCGATGAGCTGACCGGCCGCGCCTATGCCGGTGCCGTCTTTGGCCTGCAGAGCGTGAAAGGCAAGGTGACCACGCTGGCAGAGAGTGAAGTGTTTTACGGTGAGCCAAACCGGATTCAGACTGAGCTTGACGCGCTGAAATCGGTCACGCCGGAAACCATTTCAGAGGTGTATCAGCGTTACATGGCAGACACCCACAGGGTAACCCTGAGCGTGGTGCCAAAAGGCCACCCAGAACTGGCGGCGGCGAAAGATAACTTCAGCCGGCCGGTACGTGATTACGGGGAGCCTGAGAAGATCAGCGAGAGTGAACTCAGTTACCGTCGTGCCACCGATGATTTTGACCGCAGCCAGATGCCGCCGGTCGCTGGTCCGGTAAAAGGCAAGATGCCGGAGCTGTACCGCCTCTACCCGGATAACGGCATGGAAGTGCTGGGCACGGTCAGTGATGAAACCCCAACGGTTCAGCTGCGCCTTGAGCTGCCTGCCGGTAAACGCTACGTCGCGCGCGGTAAGGAAGGGCTGGCAGGCCTGACCGCCGCAATGATGGAGGAGGGGACGACCTCCCATACCATTCAGCAGCTGGAAGCGAAACTGGATATGCTCGGCAGCCAGGTGAGTTTCCGGGATAACGGCTATACCACTACGGTTTATGTGGCGAGCCTTGAAGAGCACTTTGACGCGACCCTGGAAATCGTGCGCGAAATGCTGCTTGAACCGGCGTTTGATGAAAAGGCGTTTGAACGGGTGAAGCAGCAGGCGCTGCAAAGCCTTATCTATGAGCATCAGAAACCGTCCTGGCTGGCGTCTCAGGCGACCCGTCAGGCGCTGTATGGCGACTCCCTGTTTGGCCGCGCCAGCGATGGTACCCAGGCTTCGGTATCGGCACTGACCCTGGATGATGTGAAAGAGTTTTACCGTCAGCACTACACTCCTCAGGGGGCGCAAATGGTGGTGGTCGGTGACATCAGCAAACGTCAGCTCAAACGTTCACTGGCTCCGCTGACTGAGTGGCAGGGACGTCTGGCACCGCTGTACACCCCACAGATCATCCGGCCAAAAACAGACCGGGCGATCTATCTGGTGGACAAGCCTGATGCGCCGCAGAGCATCGTGCGCCTGGCCCGTAACGGCCTGCCGTTTGATGCCACCGGAGAGCTGTACCTGACCCAGCTGGCTAACTACAACCTGGCCGGTAATTTTAACAGCCGCATTAACCAGAACCTGCGCGAAGACAAAGCCTACACCTACGGTGCCAGCGGATACGCTTATGGTTCGCGGGAAACCGGCGCCATCGTCTTTGATGCCCAGGTACGGGCGGATGTGACCGTGCCGGCGCTGGAAGAGCTGATCAACGAGATGAATGAGTTTGCCCTGAGCGGTGTGACGGAAAAAGAGATCCGCTTTATGCAGCTGGCGGTCGGGCAGAGCGATGCACTCAAGTATGAGACGCCGCGCCAGAAAGGTCAGCTGATGAGCGGGATTCTGACCTATTCGCTGGATGAGGATTACCTCGACCAGCGTGACCGGATCCTGCAGCAGATCGACAAAACCACCCTGGATAAGATCGCCGCCAAATGGTTTGACCCTCAGGACTACCAGATCATTGTGGTCGGGGATGCGACTAAGCTGAAAGGAGAACTGGAAAAACTGGGTCTTCCTTTAGTAAAGGTTGAAATACAGCCTTAGCGGACACATAACAAAAGCAGCGCTCCGGCGCTGCTTTCATTCATGCTACAGAATGATTATGCTTACCCAAAACCACTATAAGAAGTGAAGTCAGTTTTGAATACTTTCTCTGAGCGACTGGCACAGGTCGCACAACATGCCTCAGCATTTTCCAGCTTTAACCGGGGGGTTGAGCGCGAAACTTTGCGTTATCAGGACCAGGGCAAACTGGCTGATACGCCGCACCCGCAGGCGCTCGGCTCGGCGATGACCAACCAGTGGATTACCACCGATTACGCAGAGCAGTTGCTTGAGTTCATTACTCCGGTATCCGGCTCGGTGACTGAGCTGCTCGACCAGCTGAGTGACATCCACCACTACACCCAGACCCGCCTTGGCGACGAGAACCTGTGGCCGCTTTCCATGCCGTGTTATGTGGCGGATGAAGACGACATCACCCTGGCGCAGTATGGCAGTTCGAACGCCGGTAAGATGAAGACCCTTTATCGTCAGGGACTGAAAAACCGTTACGGTAGTCTGATGCAGGTGATTTCCGGGGTGCACTTTAACTTCTCATTCCCGGATGCGTTCTGGGATGCGGTGCTCGAAAAACCGGAACAAGACCGCCAGGCTCAGATCAGTGAGGCCTATTTTGGCCTGATCCGTAACTACTATCGCTTTGGCTGGCTGATCCCGTTCCTGTTTGGTGCCTCACCGGCGCTGTGCCCTTCGTTTATCAAAGGCCGCGATACCAGGCTGGCCTTTGAAAACGTGGGTAAAACCCTCTATCTGCCGCAGGCGACATCTCTTCGTCTCAGCGATCTCGGCTACACCAACAGTGCCCAGAGCGAGCTGAAAATCGGCTTTAACAGTCTGGAACAGTATCTGGACGGGCTGAACAAAGCGATCAAAACCCCGTCGGCAGAGTTTGCAGAGATCGGGATTAAAGTGGACGGCGAGTACCGTCAGCTCAACAGTAATGTGCTGCAGATTGAAAACGAGCTCTACGCACCGATCCGTCCCAAGCGGGTAACCGAAGGGGATGAAAAACCGTCTCAGGCGCTGGCACGCGGTGGGGTGCAGTACATCGAGGTCCGCTCTCTGGATGTGAACCCGTTTGCCCCGACCGGTATTACCGCTGAGCAGGTTCGCTTCCTCGACCTGTTCCTGACCTGGGCGGTGCTGAGTGAGTCAGACCCTATGGATAACTGCGAACTGGCATGCTGGCACGATAACTGGCAGAAAGTGATCCTTGAAGGGCGCAGACCCGGCCTTGAGCTGCAGATTGGCTGCCATGGTGAGCGGCTGACCCTGCAGGAGTGGGCACACCGTGTCTTTGCTGACCTGCGCCAGGTCGCAGAAGTGATGGATGCTGCGCAGGGTGGCAGCGAATATCGTCAGGTTTGCGATACACTGGAAAGCTGGATAGATAACCCGGAGCTGACCATTTCCGGTCAGTTGCTGGAACACATCAAACAGCACGGTGGGCTGCTGGCTTCCGGTTGTGAGCTGGGTGAGCGCTACCGCGATCATCATCTTGGTCAGGGCTACCGTACCTACACTGAGCAGCAGATGAGTGATGAAGCGCAGCAGTCGCTGGCGAAGCAGGCAGCGGATGAAAATCGGCCTCAGGCACCGTTTGATGAGTTCCTCGAAGACTATTTTGCTTATATGCAGGAGTAAGCTTTGAAAGTACGCGAATGGATGCGCATTACCGCGGGCGTGGCACTGGGACTGGCTGTCAGTGGCTGCGCCACACCGCCTCCTCAAAAGCAGGCCAACCTGTGTGATATTTTCCGTGAAAAGCCGGGCTGGTATGAAGATGCGCTCGATATGGAAGATGAGTGGGGCACGCCTATCCAGGTCGCGATGGCCTTTATTAAGCAGGAAAGCAGCTTTATTCACGATGCCCGGCCACCCAAAGATTACGTGCTGGGCTTTATTCCCTGGGGACGGGTCAGCAGCGCTTATGGCTATGCCCAGGCTCAGGACCCGGCCTGGGAAGACTTCCAGAAAGCCACCGGCCACGGCGGTTCGCGTACTGACTTCGATGACGCGCTGATGTTTGTCGGCTGGTATACCCACGAGACGCAAAGACAGCTCGGGGTATCTAAATGGGATGCATATAACCAGTATCTGGCTTACCATGAAGGGCGCGGAGGCTTTAAGCGAAAAACCTATAACAGCAAGCCTTCAGTGAAAAAAGTGGCACGCAAGGTTGAGCAGCAGGCCAAAAACTATGGCTGGCAGCTCAAACAGTGCCGGGAAGAATTAGACGACAACCGCAGCTGGTTGTTTTAACGAAGGAGTTTTGAAAGATGCCTCTGTTGGACAGTTTTACCGTTGACCATACCCGTATGCACGCACCTGCGGTGCGGGTAGCCAAAACCATGCAGACCCCGAAAGGCGATACCATTACCGTGTTTGACCTGCGTTTCTGTGTTCCGAATAAGGCCATTTTGTCTGAAGAGGGTATCCATACTCTTGAGCACCTGTACGCAGGCTTTATGCGTGCGCACCTGAACGGTGATAATGTGGAGATCATCGATATCTCGCCAATGGGCTGCCGCACCGGTTTTTACATGAGCCTGATCGGTACTCCGGGTGAGCAGCAGGTGGCAGACGCCTGGCTGGCTGCGATGCATGACGTGCTGAAAGTGGAAAGCCAGAACAAGATCCCTGAGCTGAACGAATATCAGTGTGGCACCGCGGCGATGCACTCGCTGAGTGACGCGCAGCAGATCGCCAAAGATATCATTGAGGCGGGTATTCAGGTCAACAAGAACGACGAGCTGGCACTGCCGGAGTCGATGCTGAAAGAGCTGAAAGTCTGATTTGTCAGATAACAGATACCAAAACGGCCACCTTAGGGTGGCCGTTTTTTTATGTTTTTGTTTTGGTCAGGAAACCGGTTTACGCGACTTTGGCCGGGTAGACCCTGACCATTTTGATCCTGTTCTCGGTGAAGTCGACGATCTCCATGGTATGGCTGGCGATCTGCAGGCTGAGGTGGCTCTCCGGAAGGTCTTCCAGGTGCTCCAGGATCAGGCCGTTCAGGGTGCGCGGTCCGTCGGTCGGCAGCTCCCATTTCAGGCCTTTGTTGATGTCGCGGATATTGGCGCTGCCTTCAATCAGAAAGCTGCCATCGCTTTGCGGGGTGATTTCCTCGGCCAGGCTCGGGGCAATCGAGGTGGTAAACTCGCCGACGATCTCTTCGAGAATATCTTCCAGAGTGATAAGGCCTATGATGTCGCCGTACTCGTCGACGATAAGCCCCACCCGTTCTTTATTGCGCTGGAACTTCAGCAGCTGAACGTTAAGCGGCGTGGCTTCGGGAATGAAGTACACCTCATCGGCAGACCGCAGCAGGCTCTCTTTGGTAAACTCGTTTTTCTCCAGCATCAGGCGATAGGCTTCACGCAGGCGAACGATGCCGACCACTTCATCGATCTGATCCCGGTAGAGCACGATCCGGCCGTGCGGGGAGTGAGTCAGCTGGCGTACGATCGATTTCCAGTCATCGTTGATGTCGATACCGGTGATCTCGTTGCGCGGCACCATGATGTCGTTTACGGTGACGTTTTCCAGATCCAGAATCGACAGCAGCATGTCCTGGTGACGGCTGGGAATAAGGCCGCCGGCTTCATTCACCACGGTACGCAGCTCTTCTGAGCTGAGCGGGTCATCGCCGTTGTGGGCGACTTTAATCCCCAGAACCCGCAGAAAGCCATTGGTGATGAAGTTCACCAGGATCACCAGCGGAGAGAGCACTTTCATCAGAATGCTCAGTACCACCGAGCTGGCGTAGGAGACGCGTTCCGGATAGAGAGAGGCGAGGGTTTTTGGCGTCACTTCGGCAAACACCAGTACCACCATGGTCAGCGCACCAGTGGCGATCGCTACCCCGAGGTCGCCGTACAGGCGCATACCCAAAATAGTGGCGATGGCAGAGGCCAGAATGTTGACCAGGTTGTTGCCGATCAGGATAAGGCCGATCAGGCGGTCAGGACGGTCGAGCAGTTTTTCTACCCGGCGGGCACCTTTGTGGCCCTCTTTGGACAGGTGCTTCAGACGGTAGCGGTTGAGGGACATCATCCCTGTCTCTGAACCTGAAAAATACCCTGAAATGATAATGAGCAGCGCCAGCAGCGCGAATAAAACTCCGGTAGAGATGGCTTCCAAACTGTTTGAGTCCCTTTTTCCTGGTCTGGTGATTAAAATGGTTTTAGCGACGATGCCGCTAAAATGCAAATGGGTGCATGTTAACTGAGAATAAACTCACGTATAAATCGGCTGCCGAAGTAGGCCAGCGTCAGCAGGGTTGCGCCTGCCACGGTGAACCAGGTCACCCGTTTGCCGCGCCAGCCCTGGTGGTAGTGCCCCCACAGCAGAACGCTGTAAATCACCCATGCAACAAAAGAGAACACCGCCTTGTGCGCTTTGCCCTGGGCAAACATATCTTCGACAAAGAAATAGCCGGTCAGCAGGGTCGCGGTCAGCAGTCCGTTACCGATCAGAATAATTTTGAACAGCTGACGTTCGACTTTCATCAGCGGCGGAAAGTTGGGGTTAAATGCCAGTGCCTTCTTATTCTTAAGTTTGTAGTCCAGCCAGGCGAGCTGAATCGCGTACAGGGCGGCAATGGTCAGGGTCGAATAAGCAAACAGCGCCAGCGAAATATGGGTCAGTAGTTTGGGGGCATTTTCAAAGTGAGTAATGTAGGCGCTGGGCAGAAAAGTGGAGCCGGTGATGTTTAAGATCGCAAAACCGTAAGCGACCGGCAGCAGAAACCACAACCGGGTCTTGAACATTGAGGCACTCAGCACCATAGATATGATAAAGCTGATCAGCGAAGCCACGTTCATGATACTGAGGTTTTGCCCGCTGCCGTTCAGGATCAGGTCAGCCAGCAGCCAGGCATGAAACAGCAGGGCCAGCATCGCACCGGTAAACACAGTGCGGGTTTTGATCCCGGTATGATGAGCCAGACCCGGCACTATCATACTGATGGCAAGAGCGTAGAGTATTATTGCCGCAACGGCGACCAGGCTTTCCATAGTGTCCACTAATCATCAGATAGAATGAGAGATTATACCCAACAGACACCCGGGTGCATAGCGTCCGGACAGGGGGGCTGCTTTCAGGTCAGTGATTAAGGTATACTCTCTCACAATTTAGCGCATTGATTGAGCAATATAGATTATGTTTGACAATTTAACCGAACGACTGTCGAAAACGCTGAAAAACATCAGCGGTAAAGGTCGACTGACAGAAGACAATATTAAAGAGACCCTGCGCGAAGTGCGCATGGCGCTGCTGGAAGCGGACGTTGCCCTGCCGGTAGTCCGTGAGTTTATCAAAGGCGTAAAAGAACGCGCCGTTGGTGTGGAAGTCTCGAAATCCCTGACCCCGGGCCAGGAGTTCATCAAGATCGTTCAGGCCGAGCTTGAAGCGGTAATGGGCGAATCGAACGAAGCGCTCAACCTGGCGGCTCAGCCACCGGCCGTGATCCTGATGGCCGGTCTGCAGGGTGCGGGTAAAACCACCTCGGTCGGTAAGTTGTCAAAACTGCTGAAAGAGAACGACAAGAAGAAAGTGCTGGTGGTGTCTGCGGACGTTTACCGCCCGGCGGCGATCAAACAGCTGGAAACCCTGGCCGCTGACGTTGGCGTAGACTTCTTCCCGTCCAGCGCGGATCAGAAGCCAATTGATATTGCTAATGCCGCTATCGATCACGCGAAGAAAAAATTCTATGACGTACTGGTAGTCGATACCGCCGGTCGTCTGGCCATCGATGAGCAGATGATGGGTGAAATCCAGGATCTGCACGCAGCCATCAACCCGGTTGAAACCCTGTTTGTGGTCGACGCCATGACAGGTCAGGATGCGGCGAACACCGCAAAAGCCTTTGGTGAAGCCCTGCCGCTGACCGGTGTGGTTCTGACCAAGGTAGACGGTGATGCCCGTGGTGGTGCGGCGCTGTCGGTACGTCATGTGACCGGTAAGCCAATCAAGTTCCTCGGTGTGGGTGAGAAGACCGACGCGCTGGAACCTTTCCATCCGGACCGTATCGCGTCACGTATTCTGGGCATGGGTGACGTACTGTCGCTGATTGAAGACCTGCAGAAGAACGTTGACCACGAAAAAGCCGAGAAGCTGGCGAAGAAGTTTAAAGAGAAGAAAGGTTTCGACCTGGAAGACTTCCGCGAGCAGCTGGGCCAGATGCAGAACATGGGCGGCATGATGGGCATGATGGACAAGCTGCCGGGTATGTCCCAGTTGCCGGACAATGTAAAAGACAAAGTTGACGACAAGATGTTTAAGCAAATGGAAGCGATTATCAATTCCATGACCATGAAAGAGCGTCAGCGTCCTGAACTCATCAAAGGCTCACGCAAGAAGCGTATCGCAGCCGGTTCCGGTACTCAGGTACAGGATGTAAACCGTCTGCTCAAGCAGTTCACCCAGATGCAGAAGATGATGAAGAAAATGCAGAAGGGCGGCATGAAAGGCATGATGCGCAACATGCAGGGCATGATGGGCGGTATGGGTGGCATGGGCGGTGGATTTAATCCGTTCGGACGTTAATATCGCTTGCGCGATGGCGCTGGACACGGGGCGCTAGGCCCTGGGGGAGCTTGCGATAAGTGATGTGGGAAACCGAAGCTATCGTGTTGACTGCAAGGTTCTGGTAAGAAACTCTGCTTGCAGAGCCCAGAGCCCAGAGCCCAGAGCCCAGAGCCCAGAGCCCAGAGCCTATTATTTTTCAACCCGTTACCCAGCTCACACTTTTCCGCTTTACATTCTGTTGGTGAAAAAGTAGCTAAAACCCTTGCAAAGCCCCGGAATAAGAGTAAAATTCCGGGGCTTTATTTTGGCACGAGACCCCAGGTTGTTTATTGATAAATGGCTTTTGGGGTTAATTTTATTTTTGAGAAAGCAAAGAGGACGACATGGTAACCATTCGTTTGGCACGTCACGGCGCTAAGAAGCGTCCATTCTATCAAATCGTAGTAGCGGACAGCCGTAATGCGGCAACTGGCCGTTTCATCGAGAAAGTAGGTTTCTTCAACCCTACTGCTAAAGGTCAGGAAGAAGGTCTTCGTCTGGACCTGGATCGCGTTAACCACTGGGTTGGTCAAGGCGCATCTCTGTCTGACCGCGTAGCTAAGCTGGTAAAAGACGCTCAAAAAGCGGCTTAATTCTGGCTTATGTCGATGAAGGATAAAGAAACAATGAGTGAGCAAAACGAAAGAATTGTTGTAGGCAAGTTTGGTGCTACCTATGGCATTCGTGGCTGGCTCAAAGTTTTTTCCTACACAGACAATGCCGAAAGCATTTTTGATTACAGCCCCTGGTATATCCAGCAAAAGGGCGAGTGGGTTGAGTTTAAAGTAGAGAGCTGGAAGCGCCATAACAAAGGTATGGTGGCTAAGCTTGAAGGTCTGGAAATTCGCGAAGACGCGCAGCTTCTGACCAACATCGAAATTGCTATCGACCCGGCAACACTACCTGAATTGTCAGAAGATGAGTTCTACTGGCGTGAATTGTTTGGTATGCAGGTGTTCACCACCAAAGGCTATAACCTTGGTGAGGTCGTTGACCTGATGGAAACCGGCTCCAACGATGTTTTGGTAGTTAAAGCCAATCTGAAAGATGCTTTTGGACAAAAGGAACGATTAATTCCGTTCCTTGAAGAGCAGGTGATCAAGAAAGTTGATCGCGAAGCTCAACGGATCGAAGTTGACTGGGATCCTGGATTCTGATCTCCATATAAAGAGCGAGCAGTAACATGTGGGTTGGCGTAATCAGCCTTTTTCCTGAAATGTTCCGCAGCGTTACCGATTATGGAGTAACAGGTCAGGCGGTTAAAAGTGGTCTTTTGTCAGTTGAGACATGGAATCCCCGTGATTTCACTCACGACAAACATCGCACTGTCGATGACAGACCCTACGGTGGTGGCCCCGGTATGCTGATGATGGTGCAGCCTTTGCGCGATGCCATTCATGCTGCCAAACAAGCCGCACCGGGAAAGACGAAAGTCATTTACCTGTCGCCGCAAGGTCGTAAGCTCGACCAGCAGGGCGTAGAGGAACTGGCAACCAATGAGAACCTGCTTCTTATTTGTGGCCGTTACGAAGGGGTAGATGAGCGCATCATTCAGTCTGAGGTTGACGAAGAATGGTCAATCGGAGACTTTGTGATGACGGGCGGTGAAATCCCGGCCATGACGCTTATCGACTCAGTATCCCGGTTTGTTCCGGGTGTATTGGGCGATTTTGCGTCGGCAGAGGAAGACTCCTTTGCCAATGGCTTACTGGATTGCCCGCACTATACGCGTCCAGAGGTACTTGATGGTGAGTCCGTTCCGGCGGTACTTAAATCAGGCAACCATAAGGACATTCGTCGCTGGCGGTTACAACAATCGCTGGGCCGTACCTGGCTGAGAAGACCAGAGCTCCTGGAAAACCTAGCTCTGACTGACGAACAGGAACAATTACTGGCCGGGTTCATCAGAGAACACCGTAATCAGTAACCTATTTATTTTAGTATCAGTTTATTCTAGGAATTTAGAAAATGAGTAACATCATCAAAGCTCTTGAGCAAGAGCAAATGAAACAAGATCTGCCTGCATTTGCACCAGGTGACACTGTTGTAGTTCAGGTAAAAGTAAAAGAAGGTGACCGTGAGCGTCTTCAGGCGTTCGAAGGTGTTGTAATCGGTAAGCGTAACCGTGGCCTTCACTCAGCATTCACCGTTCGTAAGATCTCTAACGGCGAAGGTGTTGAGCGTACGTTCCAAACTCACTCTCCAATGGTTGATAGCATTGAAGTTAAACGCCGTGGTGCAGTACGTCGTGCCAAACTGTACTACCTGCGTGAGCGTTCTGGTAAAGCAGCTCGTATTAAAGAGAAGCTTGCTAAGAAGTAATGCTAGAACTAGCGTTCTCATGAAAAAAGCGGGTCCTGTATGGGACCCGCTTTTTTTTGGCGCTGGGTACTGGGCGCTAGGCCCTGGGGGAGCCCGCGATACAGAATGTGGGAAATCGAGGCTATCATGTTGACTGCAAGGTTCCAGTAAGAATCTCTGCTTGCAGAGCCCAGAGCCCAGAGCCCAGAGCCCAGAGCCCAGAGCCCAGAGCCCAGAGCCCAGAGCCCAGAGCCCAGAGCCCAGAGCCAATTCTTTTCCAAATGCAACTACACACCATCAATCCTTGCTCAAAAGTGTGATTTCCGTTACATTGATCACACCTTTCATCATGGAGACAGAACGCAATGGTTCGAATTGCGATTGCAGGAGCAGCTGGCCGTATGGGCCGCAATCTCGTTAAGGCGACACATCACCATCCAGAGGCACAACTCGGTGCCGCTTCAGAAAGACCAGAATCTTCACTTATCGGCGTTGACGCCGGTGAGCTCAGTGGCGAAGGCCGTCTGCAGGTTGCGCTGGTGGATGACTTTGCCAAAGTCGTGGATGATTTTGATGTTCTGATCGACTTCACTGCCCCGGTCAGCACCATGGCCAACATTGAACTGTGTAAGCAGCACGGTAAACAGCTGGTGATCGGCACCACAGGTTTTACCGAAGAGCAGAAAGCAGAGATCGATCAGGCTGCCAGAGAGATGCCAATCGTAATGGCGCCAAACTACAGCGTTGGCGTAAACCTGGTGTTCAAACTCCTTGAGAAAGCCGCCAAAGTGATGGGCGACTACTGCGATATTGAGATCGTAGAAGCGCACCACCGCCACAAAGTCGATGCGCCTTCGGGTACCGCTATCGGTATGGGCGAAGCGATCGCCGGTGCCATGGGTAACAACCTCAGCGATGTGGCCGTGTATGCCCGTGAAGGGATCACCGGCGAACGCACCAAAGATGAAATCGGTTTTGCCACCATTCGTGCCGGCGACATTATCGGTGAGCACACCGCAATGTTTGCTGACATTGGTGAGCGTGTGGAGATCACCCACAAAGCCACAGACCGGATGACATTTGCCAATGGTGCCGTAAAAGCAGCTATCTGGCTGGCAGGCAAACCGGCGGGTTTTTATACCATGACAGATGTGCTGCAGCTCAATAAGCTGTAATCTCACTGTTACTGACAGAATAACTATGCGCCGGCTTATGCCGGCGTTTTTTGTATTTACCGCCCCGGACTCATATCACTTAACCTGCCATTCACCGCCCGAATATCCCTACTTATCTTGTTATTTTGCGTGTTTATGGTCTTTTTTGTCTTATTTGTGCAGAAATGCAAACTAAACCCGGCTTGATGAACGTTTGCCTTTTTCTGTTTGCCGGAAAAGTGCGGTTTTAGCAAGTGGCATCGCAGTAATGAAGCATATCTGACGAAAAATGCAGCTCCGGCCGGAGTAAATGAGTGGTTTTGGCGTTTTGGGGCAAGAAATTGAGTTTTGGTGGACAAAATACAAATTTATTTGGTGGCAAATGTTGACACTGGTCACATGGCTCACTAGAATACCGCCAATTTATCTGAAGTCCTCGAAAGCGCATAAATACGGTTTCAAGGGAGGCGGATTTGCAATATAATTTATTTTTAATGCATTTTTATTCTGGAGGTTGTCTTGAGTAAGTCAGCACTGCTGGTCCTGGAAGATGGGACAGTATTCCGCGGAGTATCTATTGGCGCAGATGGAAGCTCCGTTGGTGAAGTCGTTTTTAATACCTCGATGACGGGGTACCAAGAAATCCTCACTGATCCTTCCTATTCTCAACAAATCGTAACTCTTACCTATCCCCACATTGGCAATACCGGTACCAATACCGAAGATGAAGAATCCTCAGCGATTCACGCACAGGGCCTTGTGATTCGCGATCTTCCACTGATTGCTTCCAACTTCCGTAATGAACAGTCTCTTTCTGATTACCTTAAGTCACAAAACATTGTGGGCATCGCTGATATCGATACCCGTAAGCTGACCCGCATTCTGCGTGAAAAAGGTGCTCAAAACGGCTGCATCATGGCAGGCGATAACCTGGACGAAGCTTTGGCGCTGGCGAAAGCAAAAGAATTCCCTGGCCTGAAAGGAATGGATCTTGCGAAAGAGGTTACAACAAAAGAAGCGTATCAATGGAAACAGGGTTCGTGGACGCTCGAGGGTGGACTTCCTGAAGCGAAAGACGACAGCGAACTGCCATACCACGTTGTCGCTTATGACTTCGGTGCCAAGCGAAACATCCTGCGAATGCTGGTTGACCGCGGCTGCCGCCTGACCGTTGTACCTGCTGAAACTTCTGCAGAAGAAGTGCTGGCGATGAACCCGGACGGCGTGTTCCTGTCAAACGGCCCTGGTGACCCGGCGCCATGTACTTACGCGATTGAAGCGACCAAAACGTTCCTGGACAAGAACCTGCCAATCTTTGGTATCTGTCTTGGCCACCAGATCCTGGCTCTGGCCTCTGGCGCACAAACAGTGAAAATGAAGTTCGGTCACCATGGTGCAAACCACCCGGTTAAAGACCTGGACCGCGACGTTGTGATGATCACTTCTCAGAACCACGGTTTTGCTGCGGATGAAGAGACGCTGCCGGAAACACTGCGCGCGACGCACAAGTCACTGTTTGACGGCACCCTGCAGGGTATCCACCGCACTGACAAACCAGCGTTCAGCTTCCAGGGGCACCCTGAAGCAAGCCCGGGCCCGCACGATGCAGCCCCGCTGTTTGACCACTTTATTGAACTGATTAAGAAGCACAAAGCGTAATTCGGAGTATTAAAGAATGCCAAAACGTACTGACATAAAAAGTATTCTGATCCTGGGTGCAGGCCCGATTGTTATCGGTCAGGCATGTGAGTTTGACTACTCTGGTGCTCAGGCCTGTAAAGCGCTGCGTGAAGAGGGTTACCGCGTAATCCTGGTAAACTCGAACCCGGCTACTATCATGACCGACCCGGATATGGCAGATGCAACTTACATCGAGCCAATCCAGTGGGAAGTGGTACGCAAGATCATTGAAAAAGAGCGTCCGGATGCGGTTCTGCCAACCATGGGTGGCCAGACAGCACTGAACTGTGCACTTGAGCTGGAACGTCACGGCGTACTGGAAGAGTTTGGTGTCGAAATGATCGGCGCGACTGCAGACGCAATCGACAAAGCAGAAGACCGTTCACGCTTCGATGCGGCAATGAAATCCATCGGCCTTGAGTGTCCGCGTGCGGATACTGCCAAGACAATGGAAGAAGCGTACAAAGTGCTGGATATGGTCGGCTTCCCTTGTATTATCCGCCCTTCTTTCACCATGGGTGGTACCGGTGGCGGTATCGCTTACAACAAAGAAGAGTTTGAAGAGATCTGTCGCCGCGGTCTGGACCTGTCGCCAACCAACGAGCTTCTGATTGACGAATCTCTGATCGGCTGGAAAGAGTACGAGATGGAAGTGGTTCGCGATAAAGCGGATAACTGCATCATCGTATGTTCTATCGAAAACTTTGACCCAATGGGCATCCACACCGGTGACTCAATCACAGTTGCGCCTGCGCAGACTCTGACTGATAAAGAGTACCAGCTGATGCGTAACGCCTCTCTGGCGGTACTGCGTGAAATCGGTGTAGAGACTGGTGGTTCAAACGTACAGTTTGGTATCAACCCGAAAGATGGCCGTATGGTTATCATCGAGATGAACCCGCGTGTATCACGCTCTTCTGCGCTGGCATCGAAAGCGACCGGTTTCCCGATTGCAAAAATCGCCGCCAAACTGGCAGTGGGCTTCACTCTTGATGAGCTGCAAAACGACATCACCGGTGGCAAGACGCCGGCATCGTTCGAGCCGACCATCGACTACGTGGTTACCAAGATCCCACGCTTTAACTTCGAGAAATTTGCCGGCGCTAACGACCGCCTGACGACTCAGATGAAGTCGGTGGGTGAGGTAATGGCGATTGGCCGTAACCAGCAGGAATCCCTGCAAAAAGCACTGCGCGGCCTGGAAGTGGGCGCAAACGGCTTTGATGAAATGGTTGACCTGGACGCGCCTGACGCACTGACTAAGATTCGTCACGAGCTGAAAGAAGCCGGCGCTGAGCGTATCTGGTACATCGCTGACGCATTCCGTGCCGGTCTGTCAGTAGACGGCGTATTCAACCTGACCCAAATTGACCGCTGGTTCCTGGTTCAGATTGAAGAGCTGGTGAAGCTGGAGCAGGAAGTTAAAGCTGGTGGTTTTGCCGGCCTGACTCAGGACGTGCTGCGCAAGATGAAGCGTAAAGGCTTCTCTGATGCCCGCCTGTCTGACCTGTTGGGTGTAGCGGAAAGCGAAATCCGTCGTCTGCGTGACCAGTACGACATCCACCCGGTTTACAAGCGCGTGGATACCTGTGCGGCTGAGTTCTCATCTGACACCGCTTACATGTACTCATCTTACGATGACGAGTGTGAAGCGCAGCCAACTGACAAAGACAAGATCATGGTTCTGGGCGGCGGTCCAAACCGTATCGGTCAGGGCATCGAATTTGACTACTGCTGTGTACACGCGTCGCTGGCGCTGCGCGAAGACGGCTATGAAACCATCATGGTTAACTGTAACCCTGAAACCGTTTCTACTGACTACGACACTTCAGACCGTCTGTACTTTGAGCCGGTAACCCTGGAAGACGTGCTGTCTATCGTGCGCGTTGAGAAGCCAAAAGGCGTTATCGTTCAGTACGGTGGCCAGACTCCTCTGAAACTGGCGCGTGCGCTGGAAGCGGCAGGTGTGCCAATCATCGGTACCAGCCCGGATGCGATTGACCGTGCGGAAGACCGTGAGCGCTTCCAGGTCGCTGTAGACCGTCTGGGTCTGCTGCAGCCGGAAAACGCCACTGTAACCACGCTGGAGCAGGCGGTTGAGAAGTCACGTGAAATCGGCTTCCCGCTGGTGGTTCGCCCGTCTTATGTACTGGGTGGCCGTGCGATGGAAATCGTATACGACGAAGCAGACCTGCGCCGTTACTTCAACGAAGCAGTAAGTGTATCCAACGAGTCTCCGGTTCTGCTGGACAGCTTCCTGGATGACGCAGTAGAAGTCGACGTGGATGCAATCTGTGATGGTGAGCGTGTGGTTATTGGCGGCATCATGGAGCACATTGAGCAGGCGGGCGTTCACTCTGGTGACTCTGCATGTTCTCTTCCGGCTTATACCCTGAGCCAGGAAATCCAGGACGTGATGCGCGAGCAGGTTGAGAAATTGGCGTTTGAGCTGGGCGTACGTGGTCTGATGAACACCCAGTTTGCCGTGAAGAACAACAAGGTTTACCTGATTGAAGTGAACCCGCGTGCTGCACGTACCGTGCCTTTCGTATCGAAAGCAACCGGTGCTCCGCTGGCGAAAATCGCCGCGCGTGTAATGGCTGGTCAGTCTCTTGAGTCTCAGGGCTTCACCAAAGAGATCATCCCACCTTACTACTCAGTGAAAGAAGTGGTACTGCCGTTCAACAAGTTCCCGGGTGTTGACCCGCTGCTTGGCCCTGAAATGCGCTCTACCGGTGAGGTAATGGGTGTGGGTGCAACGTTCGCAGAAGCATACGCGAAAGCAGAGCTGGGCTGTGGCAAGGTTTACCCTGAAGGCGGCCGTGCACTGCTGTCTGTTCGCGAAGGCGATAAAGAGCGTGTGGTTGACCTGGCATCGAAACTGACCAAACTGGGTTACCAGCTGGATGCGACTCACGGTACTGCTGTGATTCTGGGCGAAGCGGGTATTAACCCACGTCTGGTGAACAAGGTACACGAAGGCCGTCCGCACATTCTGGACCGTATCAAGAACAACGAGTACACCTACATCGTGAACACGGCTGCCGGCCGTCAGGCGATTGAAGACTCGAAAGTACTGCGTCGCGGCGCGCTGGCAGAGAAAGTGAACTACACCACAACTCTGAACGCTGCGTTTGCTGCCTGTATGGCGCACACGTCTGATGCGACCAGCAACGTGACTTCAGTGCAGGAACTGCACGCTCAGGTTAAAGAGAACCTGGCATAAGCATATAAAAACAGTAAGCCTCAGGCTTATCTGACAACCTCATTGCCCGCTCTCTGAGCGGGCTTTTTTTTGCCTTTGTAAAACTGTTGAAAAAGTGGAATGAATTGTAGGCGGGCTATTCGCTGTTGGTTGTTGAGCACTCCTGATACGCTTTGGCGATAACTCTGGCAATAACTGAATATTATGGAACTGACACTGGAATTACTCGCAATGCTGTTTGCGGTCGCCACTCTGGCGGGCTTTATCGACGCCATGGCAGGAGGTGGCGGCCTGCTGACCCTGCCGGCGTTGCTGGCATCGGGCATGTCCCCGGTTCAGGCACTGGCGACCAATAAGCTGCAGAGCTCGTTTGGCAGCTTCTCGGCGAGCCTTTATTTTGTGCGCAACGGACTGGTGAGCTTAAAAGAGATGCGCCGCGCCATTGCGTGTACGTTCACCGGTGCGGTTCTCGGTGCTGAAGCGGTGCAGTATATCGATGCGGGGATCCTGACCAGCCTGATCCCGCTGCTGCTGATCGCAATTTCGCTTTATTTCCTGCTGGCACCAAAAACCCAGACCAGCAAAGGCCCGGCCAAAATGTCTGAAAACCTGTTCGCCCTGTGTGTGGGGGGCGGCGTTGGCTTCTACGATGGCTTTTTTGGCCCGGGCACCGGTTCGATTTTTACCGTCTGCTTTGTGGCGATAGGGCACTTTTCACTGGTCGAGGCCACCGCCCGGACCAAGGTGCTCAACTTTACCTCCAACATCGCCGCGCTGCTGTTTTTTGCCCTCGCCGGGCTGCCGGTGTGGGAAGTGGGGCTGGTGATGGCGCTGGGCTGTTTTATCGGCGCGCGCATGGGTGCCCGGGTGGTGCTGACCAAAGGGCAGAAGTGGATCCGCCCGCTGGTGATCTTTATGTCGATGGCGATGGCGGTAAAACTGCTGTGGCAACAGCATCCGCAATGGCTGCAAGCACTGTTTTAACCCGCGGATTTCGGCCGATGTTCTGCCGGTAGCAGAGATAAACCGGGCGTTTGAGGCGGCTGAGTACCGGGTAGTGGTCATGGCACTGAGCCGGGTTTATGCCCAGGGTGCGTACCACCGAAAGCGGAATAATGGCCGGGGCCACACCGGCCAGTGCCAGATTGGCAGAGGCGGTATAAGAGTCCATCTCCATCAGGGGCTCGATGCCGGCCCCGCGCAGCGCTCGCAGCTGATAGGTATTGGCCGGATTACTGAGGTCATTGGTGATGACCCGGGTGAGCTCAGGCGGAGGCGTCCCCTGGCTGACCAGATAGAACGGCTCATCGGTCAGGTGTTCGGTGACCAGACCATGATGGGGCGGCAGGTGACCGGCACAAAAGCCCACCGCGGCTTTTCCTGACTGAACCTGTTCTATGATTCGCGGTGTATGCCGGGTTGTGAGGCGCAGGTTGGGGTCGGCTTTGAACAGCCGGCTTATCACCGGGCTGATATAGCCGCTGACCAGGGTTTCAGAGCAGGCCAGTTCGAGCACTGAGCTGTCGGGCAGTGGCTGTTGCTCGTATATCTTTCCAAGCAGTTCGTTAAACCCGGGTGCCAGCGATTCTGTCAGCGCCTTTCCCTCCTCGGTCAGCCTGACCTGACGGCCGTCCGGTTCGATCAGTTTCTTTCCCAGCTGTTTTTCCAGCCTTGCGATGCGTTTGCTGACCGCCGATTGGCTGATATAGAGCAGGCTGCCGGTACGGCTCATGGTTTTGGCCTTACTCAGTACCAGCAGGGTTTCGATGCCTTCAAGCAGCATAGTAATGATGAAAGTTGGGAATGGGTCTGGTTAAGATAGCGGATAGACAGGCTGGATGCCAGATGTGAAAGAGGGATTATGGCGGTCCTGGGTCCTGGGTCCTGGGTCCTGGGTCCTGGATTCTGGGTTCTGGGTTCTGGGTTCCGGGTTCCGGGGCAGGGATGAAGAGCCCGGCATGGGCCGGGCATCATTATGCTTGTTTTAGCGGCGCAGTGCGATCACTTCGATTTCAACTTTGGCGTCTTTTGGCAGGCGGGCGACTTCCACACACGAGCGGGCAGGGTAACCGGCATTGTGGGAGTCAAAGAACTCGCCGTAGACCTGGTTTACCAGCGCAAAGTCGTTGAGATCTTTCACAAACACCGTGGTTTTCACAATGTCACTTACCGACAGGCCTGCCGCCTGGATGATTTCAGCAGCGTTGGTCAGGGACTGCAGGGCCTGCTCCTGAACGTCTTCCGGCATTTCGCCGCTGCCTGGGTGAATAGGCAGCTGGCCGGAAGTGATCACCATGTTGCCGAGATCGACAGCCTGAACATATGGGCCAATAGCAGCAGGCGCTTTTTCGGTATTGATTACAGTCATTATATTTCCTTGATTCTCTTTGATTACGGAACAGTGCGGGGCACAACAGGGCGGACTGAGGCTCTTTCAGCTCAGCTTTCCCGCAGTTAATTGTGGGTTGATTACGCCGGAGTGGCGCAGCAGTACAGCCGGTTTAACCGGTCTGAAGTCAAAACAGTGAAGGTACCACTGACGGAAAGTCGTGGCGAAGGCGGTGATCCCGGATATACCAGGGAGCGATTAAGCTGCCAAAAAAACGGGTGTGGGACATGCCGTGTACGCTTTAAGTAATACAGGGCTTTGATACTAAAAGAACAGATTTATAAATAACGTGAAAGCGATCGCTAAACCCGCCAGGCACTGTGGCTGGCAGTGAAAATCATGAGGCGGGTCACTGAAACAGAAGAGCCCGCAAAAGCGGGCTCACGAAGGTATTTATCTGCTCAGCGGTTAAGTGCGAATGTTGGCAGCGACAGGTGCCAGCGGATGGCGGTCAGGCGGATTGCCAGGGTGGTAAATATCCCTGCCAGAAGCGCCGTCGAGGAGTCCAGTTCCAGCTGAAGCGCGCCGGTATGCACCAGGCCGCCAATCAGACACGCGGTGGCGTAGACTTCACTGCGCAATACCATAGGCACTTCCCGTGCCAGCACATCGCGGATGATACCGCCGCCACAGCCTGTGGCGATGCCCATGATCACCGCGATCATGGCGGAATCCTGATAGGCGAGAGACTTCTCAACCCCGATGCCGACAAATACCGCCAGGCCGATGGCGTCACAGACCGGCAGTACGTACCAGGGCACCCGTTTCGGGCGGCGGACAAACAGCATGGTCAGAATACAGGTCACCAGGATCACCCACAGGTAGAGGGTATCCTTGATCCAGAAGATCGGGGTCGCGCCGAGCGCCATATCACGGAAGGAACCGCCGCCAATCGCGGTAACGCTCGCCAGTACGATAACGCCAAAAGGGTCCATCTTCAGCCTTCCGGCCAGCAGTACCCCGGATACCGCAAAAATCGCAGTACCAAATAAATCGATCAGATATAACAGCGAGAAATCCATAAGGACAGAACCCCGAAATTAACTACAACAGTGGACGCGAATGAATCTTACTGGAAATCGTTTGCGGCGCTAAGTGTTTTATGTCAAAAAAAGTTGCAGATTGTTATTTTGTTGCAAGTCTGGCTGCATCAAGGTACCCGCACACCTGCTCAACGGCTTTCAGGGTTCTCACCGTCGGGCGGTTGATCCAGTCTGCCTGCAGTGACCAGATATGTCCGCTTTCCACTGCCGGGATCTGTGGCCAGCGCTGCCACTGGTGCTGATCCGCCATGGCGTGGCGGGAGAAAAAGATCGCCTGGGGCGCTTTGGTGATCACCTGCTCTTCCCCGACCTGAGGGTAAGGAGCGCTGCTGTGCTCAAAAATGTTCTCACCGCCACACAGGGAAAACACTTCGCCCGGCCAGCTTCCCTGCGCCATGGTAATGATGGGCTTTTGGCTCAGCTGATAAAAATAGCTGACTTTGGGGCGATTTTGGTACCTGGCTTTAATATCAGACAGTTGAGAGCGGAATTCTGTGGCTACTCTTCGGCCATGAGCCGGGTCAGGGCTGTACTGGCTGAGCAGTTCGATATTGTCTGCGATCTGTTCCAGTTTGCCGGTTTCGGTGTAGACCACGTTAAAGCCAAGTTGTTCAAGCCGGGTGGCCTCTTTGGCCGGAGTGCCGTTTCTCCACGCAATGATAAGGTCGGGATTAAGGGCGATAATTCGTTCGAGTTTAAGGCCCTGGTAGTTGGCGACTTTCTCGATATCCAGCACTTCTGGCGGGTAGTCACTGCGTTCACTGACTCCGATCACCGCAGGACCAAGCCCGGCGGAGAAAGCCAGTTCAGCAGAGTGGGGTGAGAGGGTGATAACCCGCTCTGCTACCGCAGAGACGGCCGGGGCGGAACACAGCAGCAGGGTGGCTGCGGTGATTCTCAGGTTCATTATTAAACTCCCTGGAAGACGAGCGCCATCAGCGCGCTCTGGATCAGCAGCCAGACGCAGGTACGCCATGCGAGCAGGTGCTGGATCTGGGCAAGGTGGAAAGCCGCCGGGGCGATGCGCCCACCCAGTTTCGCCCGTACCTGTTTGCGGCCTTCATAGATGGCTGGTCCACCCAGTGACAGGCCGAGTTTGTTGCCGGTTACAGCCAGTACCCAGCCAGGGCCGGGCAGCGGCCAGCTCAGCGCCTGCTGACGCATCAGCCGCAGGTGGGTCAGGCCGTTATTGCCTGCACCAAGCAGCAGGGCGAACAGTCTCAGGGGAACAAAATCGAGGATTGCCTGAATGCGTACGGCGGTCAGGCCAAACGGGGAGTGGCTTGCCCGGGCCGGAGACCAGGCGCGCGCCAGTTCGGCGCTGAAGCGGTAGATAAGGGCACCACTGGCTCCGGCGATTCCGTACCAGAACAGCACGCCAATCACGTTGCGGCTGAATCCGACCAGCAGGGTTTCAGCACCGGCTTTACCCAGCCCGAGCTGAGAAAGGGGGGCGGTTTCCCGGTTGAGGAAAAACGCAAGCTCTTCGCGGGCTTTGGCTTTGTTCTGATGACTGAGCCATTTGACCATCTGTTTTGCCAGGGTTTCGCTGTCACGCCAGCCAAAGGCGAGCAGCAAAATGGCCAGATCGAAAAACTGAGGCTGCCAGGCGAGGGGCTTGAATGCCCAAAGCAGCAGCCACAGCGGCACTATCATCAGCAGCCAGGCCAGCGCACCGGAAATCAGGCTCTGCTGGTAGCTGTGATTACGGTTTACCTTGTCTGCCAGCAGCTGAGCAAAACGGTGCCATATCCTCGCCGGATGCGCCGCTTTGGGGATCGGCAGGATATAGTGGAAAACCAGTGCGCCCCACATAACCAGCAGGGCGCCGTTGGCGTAGAGGTCACTCAGCGCTTGTGGCATAGGCTCAGCTCAGCAGCGCAGCCATTTTGATCACCATCTCAGATGAGCTCTTCGCTGCCAGCGGCAGAAATTCATCAAAGCTCATTGGTGACTCTTTGTCAGCCACGTCTGAAATTGCACGAACAACAACAAACGGTACCTGGAACTGGTGACAGGTCTGGGCAATAGCAGAGGCTTCCATCTCAACCGCAATCACTGACGGGAAGTTTTCACGGATAAACGCCTGGCGCTCTGCACTGCAGACAAACGCGTCACCGGTACAGATCAGGCCACGCACCGCGTGCTGGTCTTTCATCTGAGCCAGTGCCTGCTCTGCAACCTGCATCAGTTTCTCGTCAGCGGCGAAGGCTGCCGGCTGGCCTGCCATCTGGCCGATTTCGTAACCAAACGCAGTAACGTCCGCATCGTGGTGGCGTACTTCGGTAGAGATAACCACATCACCCAGGTTCAGTGTGCTGTCGAAACCACCTGCAGAGCCGGTGTTGATAACCATATCTGGTTCATAGATTTCCAGCAGCAGTGCAGTGCCAACAGCAGCAGCGACTTTGCCGATGCCCGATTGCAGCAGTACCACGTCCACGCCTTCCAGCTGACCGGTAAAGAAAGTGCAGCCGCCACGGCGTTGCTCTTCACAGTTTTCCAGCGCTGCCTTCAGGATCGCAACTTCCTGCTCCATTGCACCGATAATGCCTAGTTTCATAGTGTTTCTCTGTTTGATGATTCAATAAGTTGCCGGGATTTTATCACGAACAACCGGGCGTGTTGACCTTTGGGCAGACAAAATTCGCACAAGATCAGGGCCGGATCAGTCCGGCTTCGCTCAGGCGCTCACGCAGCGTTTCTGCCCGTTTGCGGTTGACGCCAAAATCGTAGTATCCCAGCCGGGCCTGTGAACGGATCTGCAGAGTACCGTTTTCGGTAAACAGCTCCATATCATCGACAAACCCCAGCACTCTGCTGGAGTACTCGATACGCAGGTAATTCTGCTTTTTTTCTCCCAGCGCTGCGCCCGGCAGGCTGAGGGCGACCGGTTCGATCTGTGCCAGTGTGGTGTCCGGCGTCAGCGTAAACGGAGCGAGCGTGTAGTCCGCGCGCGCATCCAGGGTGGAAACGCAGTTGGGGCTGTCACCGCAGGGCTCTTTGTGACGCGGGCTTTCCGGCGGCGTGCTGCTGCACGCCATCAGTGGCAGGCACAGCAGGGCGGTAAACAGTTTTTTGTCTGGCACGTTCTTATCTGACACCTTTTTATCTGGCTCGTTCTTGTTTGACATAGTTACTCCTTTGGATCAGACGCCAAGGTAGTCGAGGATCCCCCCGGCGGCTTTGCGTCCTTCATCGATGGCGGTGACCACCAGGTCTGAACCGCGCACCGCATCACCACCGGCAAAAATTTTGGCGTTGCTGGTCTGGTAAGCATAGCTCTGATCCTGTGGCGCTTCGATTCGTCCCCACTGATCCAGCCCTACGCCAAACGGCTCCAGCCACTCCATGGTGTGAGGCTGAAAACCAAACGCCATGATCACAGCATCAGCGTCGAGCAGGTGCTCGCTGCCGGGAACCGGCTGTGGCCGCCGGCGTCCGGCCTCATCCGGCTCTCCCAGTTCGGTTTTTACCACCCGCACACCGCTGACCTGGCCCTTGCTGTCGGTTTCAATGCCGAGCGGCTGAAGGTTAAACATAAAGGTGACACCTTCTTCGCGGGCATTTTTCACCTCCCGGCGGGAGCCGGGCATATTCGCTTCGTCGCGACGGTAAGCACAGATGACTTTTTGCGCCCCCTGGCGGATGGAAGTGCGCACGCAGTCCATCGCGGTGTCACCACCGCCGAGGACCACCACTTTTTTACCGGCCATATCGATATAAGGCTGGTCACTTTTGAGTGCCATCACCTGGTAAGTGTTGGAGATAAGAAACGGCAGCGCGTCATATACGCCGGGGGCATCTTCGTTCTCCAGTCCGGCGCGCATGTTTTTATAGGTGCCGACACCAAGAAAGACGGCGTCATAGTCGTCCACCAGGCTCTGCATGGTGACGTCTTTGCCTACTTCGCAGCCCAGGCGGAACTCCACGCCCATATCGCTGAAGATGCGGCGGCGGTTGACCATCACTTCTTTCTCCAGTTTGAAAGAGGGGATTCCGAACGTCAGCAGGCCGCCGATTTCCGGGTAGCGGTCAAAGACCACGGGTTTGACGCCGTTGCGCACCAGAACATCGGCAGCGGCCAGACCCGCCGGGCCTGCCCCTATGATGGCGACTTTCCTGTCCGTCCACTCCACGTGGGACATATCCGGCTTCCAGCCCTGCTCAAAAGCTTTGTCTGTGATGTATTTTTCGATGTTGCCGATGGTGACGGCGCCAAAGTCATCGTTGAGGGTACAGGCCCCTTCACACAGGCGGTCCTGTGGGCAGACCCGGCCACAGACTTCCGGCAGGCTGTTGGTCTGGTGTGACAGCTCGGCTGCTTCAATAATCCGCCCTTCGTTAGCCAGTTTCAGCCACTGGGGGATGTAGTTATGGACCGGGCACTTCCATTCACAGTAGGGATTACCGCAGTCGAGACAACGGTCTGCCTGAGCTTTGGCCTGCTGGCCGGTAAAAGGTTCGTAGATCTCAACAAACTCAATTTTGCGTATCCTGAGCGGTTTTTTGGCCGGGTCCACGCGCTGCACATCGATAAACTGATAAACGTTCTGGCTCATAATGCTCTCCTTTACTGTGCCTGAACGCGCAGCTCAGCGGCGCTGCGGCTCTGGTGACCAAGCAGGGTGTTGAGGTCGGCGGCTTTGGGCTTGACCAGGAAGAAGCCGGGGATCCAGCGGTCGAAGTCGGCGAGGATCTTTTCGGCATGCCGCGAGTGAGTGTGGCTGAGGTGTTCGGCAATCAGGCCGCGCAGGTGCTCCTGATGGATCGGCAGTCCACTCAGTGCGATGGCTTCCACCGACTCGTGGTTGACCCGGCCGGTGAAGTCCTGGTTGTCATCGAGCACGTAAGCAAATCCGCCTGTCATGCCCGCGCCAAAGTTCACCCCGGTTGCACCCAGGATAGCGACCACGCCACCGGTCATATACTCACAGGCGTTATCCCCGGCTCCTTCGATAACCGCGATGGCGCCGGAGTTACGTACCGCGAAGCGCTCTCCTGCGGTGCCGGCCGCAAACAGCCTGCCTCCGGTCGCACCATAAAGACAGGTGTTACCGATGATCGACGCTTCGTTACAGTTAAAGGCGCTGCCTGCCGGGGGATGGATGGCGATAAGTCCGCCGGCCATGCCTTTACCCACATAGTCGTTGGCATCCCCGGTCAGGTGCAGTTCGATGCCTCCGGCGTTCCATACTCCGAATGACTGACCTGCGGTGCCGGTAAAGTGCAGTTTCAGCGGCGCGGTGGCCACCCCGGTGTTACCAAAGCGTTTGGCGACTTCGCCGGAGAGACGGGCTCCGACCGAGCGGTCAGTATTGCGGATGTCGTAGTAAAAGTTTTGGCCTCTGCCGCTTTCCACCGCAGGCAGGGCGTCATCGAGGATCGTCTGGTTAAGTCCGGCACTGTCAAACGGCTGGTTGGCCTCGCTCCAGAAGAGCGGGTGACCCTGGGGAGAGACAGGTTTCTCCAGTATCGAAGTGAGATCCAGTCGGCTCTGTTTGGCGGTCAGGCCGGGCAGGGCTTCGAGCAGGTCGGTGCGGCCGATAAGATCGGTCAGTTTCTCCACCCCGAGTTCCGCCAGCAGGCCGCGGACTTCTTCGGCGAGACCGGTGAAGTAGTTCACTACTGCTTCCGGCAATCCTTTGAAGTATTCCCTGCGCAGGGTTTCATCCTGGGTCGCCACACCGGTGGCGCAGTTGTTGAGGTGACAGATACGCAGGAACTTACAGCCCATGGCGATCATGGGCGCGGTGCCAAAGCCAAAGCTCTCTGCGCCAAGGATCGCTCCTTTGACCACATCCAGTCCGGTTTTCAGACCGCCGTCTACCTGGAGGCGGATCTTGTGCCTCAGACCATTGGCCACCAGCGCCTGCTGGGTTTCGGCCAGCCCCAGTTCCCAGGGGCTGCCGGCGTATTTTACTGAGGTCAGCGGACTGGCTGCTGTACCGCCGTCGTAGCCGGAGATGGTGATAAGGTCGGCGTAAGCCTTGGCTACGCCGGTAGCAATAGTGCCGACGCCAGGCTCGGAGACCAGTTTGACCGACACCAGCGCGTCCGGGTTGACCTGCTTGAGGTCGAAGATCAGCTGGGCCAGGTCTTCAATCGAGTAGATGTCGTGGTGCGGCGGCGGTGAAATCAGGGTCACGCCCGGTACCGAGTAACGCAGCTTCGCGATTTCTGCGGTGACTTTGTGGCCCGGCAGTTGCCCCCCTTCTCCGGGCTTGGCCCCCTGGGCGACTTTGATCTGCAGTACGTCGGCGCTGGTCAGGTAGTGCGGGGTGACGCCAAAGCGTCCGGAGGCGATCTGTTTGATGCGCGAGTTGCGTTCTGTGCCAAACCGGCGCGGGTCTTCGCCCCCTTCACCGGAGTTGGAGTATCCGCCAAGGCGGTTCATCGCGGTCGCCAGTGCCTGGTGTGCTTCCGGGCTCAGGGCGCCGATCGACATGGCTGCAGAGTCAAAGCGTTTGAACAGATCGGAAGCGGGCTCGACTTTTTCCTGTGGCAGAGGCTGGTCTGCTTTTTTCAGTGCCATCAGATCGCGCAGCATCGCGGCCGGACGCTGGTTTACCTGCTCAGAATAGGAGAGGTAGTCCTGCTGTTGGCCGGTTTTAACCGCGCTCTGCAGGCTCTGTACCACATCCGGGTTGTAGGCGTGAAACTCGCCGCCGTGGACGTATTTCAGCAGCCCGCCATGCTCGACTGGTTTGCGTTTGATCCAGGCTTTTCTGGCCAGGTTGTGCAGGTCCTGTTCAAAGTCGCTGAAGTCTGCGCCCTGAATGCGTGATGCCACGCCGTTAAAACAGAGAGCCGTGACCTCATCGTGCAGGCCGACCGCTTCAAACAACTGAGAGCAACGGTAAGAGGCGATGGTCGAGATGCCCATTTTGGACATGATCTTATACAGGCCTTTGTTGATGCCGCTCTGGTAGTTGAGCATGGCCTCTGCGTAGTCCTTGTCCAGTGCGCCATCGTCGATCATTTTGCCCAGCAGCTCATAGGCCAGGTATGGATAGACGGCGGTGGCGCCAAAACCGAGCAGTACCGCAAACTGGTGCGGGTCCCGGGCACAGGCGGTCTCAATCAGGATATTGGCGTCGCAGCGTAAGTCAGTATTTACCAACCTGGCCTGGACTGCGCCAACGGCCATTGCCGCCGGAATCGGCAGTTTGCCTTTGACGATTTCCCGGTCAGAGAGGACCAGCAGCACGGTGCCGTTTCTGACTACTTCTTCGGCCTGGTCACACAGTTTTTCGATGGCGGCTTTCAGGCTTACCTGCTGTGGGTCATAGTTAATATCCAGGGTGGTGTTGTGGTAATACTTGTTGTCGAGTTCAAGCAGCTGAACCATGTCTGAATAGAGCAGTACCGGTGAGTCAAACGTGACCCGGTGGGCATGGCCGCCGGTTTCACAGAAGACGTTCATCTCCTGGCCGATGCTGGTGGCCAGTGACATCACGTGCTTTTCGCGCAGCGGGTCTATTGGCGGGTTGGTGACCTGGGCGAACTTCTGACGGAAGTAATCACTGACTAACCGCTCGCGCGAGGACATCACGGCCATCGGGGTGTCATCCCCCATGGAGCCGACCGCTTCCTGGCCCATATCGGCCAGTACTTTGATGACCTGGTCCATCTCTTCACTGCTGACGCTAAACTGTTTCTGGTACACCCGGAGTTCATCGTCGCTGAAATCCCGTCCGCCAGGCGTGGCTTCATCCAGCTCGGTGAATGGCGTCAGGCGGCGGACGTTGTTCTCCATCCACTCCCGGTAGGGGTGACGGCTCTTAAGTTCGTTGTCGATATCGGCCGAATGCCACAGGCGGCCTTCACCGGTATCGATTACCAGCAGCTCGCCGGGGCCGACCCGGCCTTTCTCGGCCACTTCATCCGGGGCGTAATCCCAGATCCCGACTTCTGAGGCCAGGGTGATCAGTTTGTCTTTGGTGATCACATAGCGTGCCGGGCGCAGGCCGTTGCGGTCGAGGTTACAGGCGGCATAGCGGCCGTCAGACAGTACGATGCCGGCCGGACCGTCCCAGGGCTCCATGTGCTTGGAGTTGAAGTCGTAGAAAGCGCGCAGGTCCGGGTCCATATCCGGATGATTTTGCCACGCGGGTGGCACCAGCATTCGCAGGGCGCGGAAGATATCCATCCCCCCGGCCAGCAGCAGGTCGAGCATGTTATCCAGGCTGGAGGAGTCGGAGCCGCTCTCATTCACAAACGGCGCGGCGCTCTGCAGGTCCGGCAGCAGTGGCGAGGCAAACTTGTAGCCCCTTGCACGTGCCCACTGGCGGTTGCCCTCTATGGTGTTGATCTCGCCGTTATGGGCCAGATAGCGAAACGGCTGCGCCAGTGGCCAGCGTGGCTGGGTATTGGTGGAGAATCGCTGGTGGAACAGGCAGATGGCGGATTCCATCCGGAGATCGGCCAGGTCCGGGTAGAAGCGGGGCAGGTCGGCGGGCATACACAGGCCTTTGTAGACCACGGTCTGGGTCGAGAGGCTGCAGATGTAAAACTCATCATCGTCACTGAGCTGCTTTTCTATCCGCCGCCTGGCGATATAGAGGCGCCGTTCCACGTCCTGATCCCGCCATCCGGCCGGGGCCGGAATGAACACCTGTTCAATTGCGGGCAGTGAGTCCGCGGCGATGGGGCCGAGCACTTCCGGCGTGACCGGAACAGTTCGCCAGCCAGCCACCGCCAGGGTTTCCTGCTTGAGCGCTTTACGGATAATCTCCCGTGCGGCACCGGCTTTGTGACTGTCACGGTTTAAGAAGAACATGCCGACCGCGTACTGGCGGGCCAGGTTCCAGCCCTGTTCCTGTGCGATCAGGCGAAAATAAGCGTCTGGTTTTTGCAGCAGCAGTCCACAGCCATCACCGGTTTTTCCGTCGGCGGCGATCCCGCCCCTGTGGGTCATACGGTCGAGCGCCGAAATGGCGGTGCGTACCAGTTTGTGGCTCGGCTCACCTTCCATGTGAGCGATCAGGCCAAAGCCACAGTTATCTTTCTCGAGCTTCGGGTCATATAGCGGCATGACAACTCTCCCTTTGTGTGCTGTTTCAGCAAGTTACCGAACCTGAGCCGAACCCGGATCCGTAACTGACAGTGATGTTAATTTTTATTAGTTTTTGTTTACATCAACTTTACAACGTACCCCTGTTAATGACGGGGGTCAAGTAAACAAGTTGCATTTCAGGAAGAGGGGAGACAGAAACAAAAAAGGCCTGCACAGGACAGAGTGCAGGCCAATTCGGAAGGAAAGGTTTTATTGTGTTACACAGACAGCATCAGCGAGTCTGCTTTGGCTTCCAGGTTGGTGTTACCCATCAGGAAGCTGTCGATCTCACGGGCACATTCACGGCCTTCGTTGATACAGCGAACCACCAGAGACTGGCCGGTACGCATATCACCAGCAGCAAACACGCCAGGCTGATTAGTCTGGAAACCTTCGGTGGCGACGTTGCCGCGCTCATCAAGGCTGATGTCCAGCTGAGCCAGCACGCCGTTTGGTTCCGGATGCAGGAAGCCCATCGCCAGGAACGCCAGGTCACACTCCAGTACCCGCTCACTGCCCGCGACTTCTTCAAAGCCAGGGCGCTCGCCAGGTTTGGCGTCCTGCCAGACGATATCCGCAACGCGTACGCCGGTCAGTTCACCTTTATCGTTACCGATAAACTCCTTGGTCAGGATGTTCCAGTGACGCTCACAGCCCTCTTCGTGAGAAGTTGAGGTGCGCAGGATCATCGGGTACTGAGGCCATGGCATGTTCGCCGGGCGTTTCTCCGGCGGCACAGGCATGATCTCAACCTGAGTGATGCTGGTTGCGCCGTGACGGTTTGAGGTACCCACACAGTCAGAGCCGGTATCACCACCACCGATCACCACGACTTTCTTGTCTTTGGCGTGGATCTCGTCGGTTTTCAGGTCCATGTTGTTGGCGCGGCGGTTGTTCTGAGCCAGAAACTCCATCGCGTAGTGCACGCCTTTCAGCTCACGGCCCGTAACCGGCAGGTCACGCGGCACGGTCGAACCACCGGTCAGCAGCACCACATCGTGCTCCTGACGCAGCTGCTGGGCGTTGATATCCACGCCGATATGCGCGTTGACCACAAACTTGATCCCGGCTTTTTCCATCAGGTCGATCTTACGGTCGATCACTTCCATGCTGAGCTTGAAGTCAGGAATACCAAAGCGAAGCAGACCACCGACTTTCTCATCACGCTCATAAACCGTCACGGTATGACCGGCACTGTTAAGCTGCTCGGCTGCCGCCAGACCCGCAGGGCCTGAGCCGATGATGGCCACGGTTTTGCCGGTGCGCGACTTTGGCGTCTTCGGCTTGGCGTAACCTTCACGGTAGGCGGTCTCGACAATGGTCTTCTCGATGTTACAGATGGTGATCGGATCCTGGTTGATCCCCAGAACACACGCACTCTCACATGGAGCCGGGCAGACACGCCCGGTAAACTCCGGAAAGTTGTTGGTGGTGCTCAGGATGTTCCAGGCCTCTTCCCAGCTGTCACGGTAAACCGCGTCGTTAAACTCCGGGATGATGTTGCCGATAGGGCAGCCGTTATGGCAAAACGGCACCCCACAGTCCATACAACGTGAAGCCTGGGTATTGATCTTGCTGCCAAACTCCTCGTTAAGAACGAACTCTTTGTTGTTTTGAATACGAACACTTGGGTCGAGCTTGCGGGGCAGCTCGCGGCCGTGCTCTAAAAATCCAGTAGGCTTACCCATTATACTGCCTCCATCTCTTCCTTGATCTTCGCCTGGGTTGCTTCTGCTTTACGCTTTTCAAGCACCGCTTTGTAGTCACGTGGCATCACTTTCACCATCTGTTTCAGGCTGGCTTCAAAGTTGTCCACAAACTCCTGCGCCACGCGGCTGCCGGTGTAAGCGATATGTTTGTTCAGCATATCCAGCAACAGATCCTTGTCTTCCTGCTCCATTGGATCAAGGTCAACCAGTTCCGGGTTAAGCTTGGTTTCGAAGTCACCTTCTTTATCCCAAACGTACGCCACACCGCCGCTCATACCTGCGGCGAAGTTACGTCCGGTACCACCAAGGATCACCGCGACACCGCCGGTCATGTATTCACAGCCGTGGTCACCCACGCCTTCAACCACAACTTTGGCACCCGAGTTACGCACACAGAAGCGCTCGCCCGCCATACCGCGGATGTAAGACTCACCCGAGGTCGCACCATAGAAACAGACGTTACCGACCACGATGTTCTGTTCAGGAACGATAGTGGAGTCAGCGTGCGGGTAGAGCACCAGGGTACCGCCTGACAGGCCTTTACCCCAGTAGTCGTTCGCGTCGCCTTCTACTTCGAACTTGACGCCTTTGGCAAGGAATGCACCAAATGACTGACCGGCGCTGCCGTTGAACTTCACCTGCATTGGCTGCGGCAGACCCTGGTCTTTGTAGACCTTGGAGATCTCGTTCGACAGCATGGTACCGGTACTGCGGTCGGTGTTGATGATGTCGAGCTCGGCATCTACTGCTTCGCCTTTCTCCAGTGCAGGCTGAGCCAGTTCGATCAGCTTGCGGTCCATCACCGATTCCAGGTTGTGGTTCTGTTCAATCTGAGAGTACAGACCATCCTGCTCACGCGCCTGCTCAAGGAACAGAACAGGAGACAGATCCAGGTTCTGGTATTTCCAGTGTTTGATATCCTGACGCACTTTCAGCTTCTGAGACTGACCAACCATTTCGTCGATGCTCTTAAAGCCCAGCTCCGCCATGATTTCACGCAGGCCTTCTGCCATGTACTGGAAGAAGGTCACTACGTCTTCCACGCGGCCGTCAAAGCGTTCGCGCAGCGTCTTGTTCTGGGTTGCGATACCCACAGGACAGGTGTTCTTATGACACTTACGCATCATGATACAGCCTTCAACCACCAGGGCTGCGGTTGCCACGCCCCACTCTTCAGCGCCCAGCAGGGTTGCGACTGCCAGGTCACGCGGGGTTTTCATCTGACCATCGGTCTGAACCACGATACGGTTACGAAGGCCGTTACGCAGCAGCGTCTGGTGGGTTTCCGCCAGACCCAGCTCCCATGGAAGGCCGGTGTGACGAATCGATGAAATTGGTGATGCACCGGTACCGCCGTCGAAGCCTGCGATCAGAACCACGTCTGCTTTCGCTTTGGCAACGCCTGATGCGATGGTGCCGACACCCGCTTCTGATACCAGCTTCACGTTAACGCGGCCGGCACGGTTGGCGTTTTTCAGATCGTAGATCAGCTGCGCCAGATCCTCGATAGAGTAGATATCGTGGTGTGGCGGTGGCGAGATCAGGCCGACTCCCGGAGTGGAGTGACGGGTCGCACCGATCCAGTCATCAACTTTATCGCCCGGCAGCTGACCGCCTTCACCAGGTTTCGCGCCCTGGGCCATCTTGATCTGGATTTCGTCTGCGTTGGTCAGGTAGTAAGAGGTCACGCCGAAACGGCCCGATGCCACCTGTTTGATCGCAGAGCGTTCCCAGTCGCCGTTCTCTTTGCGCTCGAAACGGGTCGGGTCTTCACCACCTTCACCCGAGTTCGACTTGGCTCCGATACGGTTCATGGCAACAGCAAGAGTCGAGTGCGCTTCGTAAGAGATAGAGCCGAATGACATCGCACCGGTCGCAAAGCGCTTCAGAATGCTCTCAATCGGTTCCACTTCTTCCAGCGGAATGCTGCCGGCCGGGTTCTTCACAAAGTCCAGCTGGCTGCGCAGCGTGGCGGCATTATCGCCCTGGGCATCGACTGCTTTGGCGTACTTCTTAAACTGGGTGTAGTCTTTGTTGCGGGTCGATTCCTGCAACAGAGAGATGGTTTCCGGGTTAAACAGGTGTTTCTCACCACGCTGTTTCCACTGGTAAACACCACCGACATCGAGTACCTGAAGCGGGATTTCGCGGGTCGGGTAACCCAGGCGGTGGCGTACCAGCACCTCTTTGGCGATATCATCGATGGTCAGGCCCTGAATACGGGTCACGGTACCGGTAAAGTACTTGTCGACCACAGACTTGCTGATACCCAGCGCTTCAAAGATCTGTGCACCGTGGTAAGACTGCAGGGTTGAGATACCCATCTTGGAGAAGATCTTCAGCAGGCCGGCATCGACCGCTTTACGGTACTGGTCGAACAGCACTTCAGAAGAGAGTTCCGGATCCAGCTTGCGCTTGCGCTGCAGGTCTACGATGGTCTCGGTCACCAGGTATGGGTTCACCGCGTTGGCACCATAACCGACCAGGGTCGCGAAGTGGTGGGTTTCACGCGCGTCACCGGTCTCGATCACGATGTCACACTTGGCACGCAGGCCTTTACGGATCAGGTGGTGGTGTACCGCGCCCACTGCCAGCATCGCCGGGATTGCCGCGTGGTTAGAGTTCACCGCACGGTCGGTCAGCAGGATGATGGAGTAGCCATCGATAACCGCATCTTCAGCGTACTGGCAGACGCGTTTCAGCGCGCGTTCCAGTTTGCCTGGTTCTTCACTGGCGCGGAATACGATATCCAGCGTCTTGGCCTGCAGGTGCTCGTTATCAATAGCACGCAGTTTTTCCAGCTCAGCGTTCGACAGTACCGGCGAGTCCAGCTCAACCTTACGGCAGTGGAGCGGAGTCTCGGTCAGCAGGTTCTGATCTTTACCCAGATAGGTCTTGAGTGACATCACCATACGCTCACGGATCGGGTCGATCGGCGGGTTGGTTACCTGGGCAAACAGCTGCTTAAAGTAGTTAGACAGGTGCTGAGACTGGTGCGAAAGCACCGCCAGCGGCCAGTCTGCACCCATGGCACCCAGCGGCTCTTTGCCGTCTTTGGCCATAGGCACGATGATTTCATTCACCTCTTCCGAGCTGATACCAAAGGCCTGCTGATGGTGAAGCAGACGTTCCGGTGACGGCTGGTGGTGCATGTTGTCTGCTTCCGGCAGCTTCTTCAGGCTCAGTAGGTTGTCTTTTACCCACTGCTCATAAGGCTGCGCGTTGGCGATAGAGTCTTTCACCTCTTCATCAGAGATGATGCGGCCCTGCTCAAGGTCGGCGACGAAGATACGTCCCGGCTGCAGGCGGCCACGGTGTTCGATGTTTTCCGGTTCGATCTCTACCACGCCTGATTCAGACGCCATCACCAGGAAGTTATCTTTGGTGACTGTGTAGCGGGAAGGACGCAGGCCGTTACGGTCAAGAGTTGCACCTACCTGTACACCGTCGGTGAAACAGACAGAGGCCGGGCCATCCCACGGTTCCATTACGTTGGCGTGGTACTGGTAGAACGCACGGCGTTTTGGATCCAGGTTTTTGTTCTCCTGCCACGCTTCCGGGATCATCATCATCAGGGCGTGCGGCAGGCTGCGGCCGGAAAGCACCAGCAGTTCCAGTGCCATATCGAAGTTGGCTGAATCCGACGCGCCTTCCTGACAGACAGGAAGCAGCATGTCGATTTCGGTCTGGGTGAACAGGTCCGATTCAATAATCGCTTCGCGGGCCTTCATCCAGTTCAGGTTACCGCGTACGGTGTTGATCTCACCGTTGTGGGCAATGTAACGGAAAGGCTGCGCCAGGCGCCATTTCGGGAAGGTGTTGGTTGAGAAACGCGAGTGAACCAGCGCCAGCGCGGTCACCATAGTCGGGTTCTGCAGGTCGAGGAAGTACTGAGGTACCTGCTCTGTGGTCAGCTGACCTTTGTACACCAGTGTCTTGTAAGACATGGAGTTAATATAGAAGTCGTCACCGATGTTGGAAACGCTCTCCAGGCAGACGCGAATGGTGTAGTTACGCAGCACGTACAGCTTACGCTCCAGCTCTTCCGGCGATACGCCCGGACCTGCGGAGATAAATACGTGCTCGAACTGAGGTTCTGTGCTGAGCGGGTCAGCGCCGATCATCGAGTTATCGACCGGCAGCACACGATAGCCAAGAACGTCCAGCTCAAGGCGTTTTGCATTGCGCTCCAGGATGTCGCGGCATTGCTGACGTTTATATTCGTCTTTAGGGAAGAGCACCACGCCCACACCGTATTTCTCAAACGACGGCAGTTTGATACCCAGTTTGACGGTCTCTTCCAGCAGAAATTCATGAGGTTTTTGCAGCAGAATGCCCGCACCGTCACCGCTGCTCGGGTCACAACCCTGACCACCGCGGTGTTCCATACGTGCCAGCATATCCAGCGCCTGCGTTACTACCTGATGTGATTTACGGTTTTTCAGGTGAGCAACAAAACCGATACCACAAGCGTCATGCTCCAGCTCGGGAGTGTACAGACCTTGTGATGCCTGCTCTCTATCTAGCATAGATACATCCTTCCAGTTATTTCAGGTGACAACCAGCCAGTGGTCATCAACCCTGTCCTTTCAATATTGACATCGCAGCCAGCCACAGGTCTGGCTGGTGAGAATCCTTTCTGCCCTTCGCAGGAAAAAGTTTGCGAAGAAAACACTTCCCTGGAGTTTTTCCACAGAGTTTGCCGTTTATTTGGCTTTTTATATTGGAGGGCGTGGAAAAACTGCCTTTTTATAACCTGACAAATGGCGATAATTCGACCATTTTGACAAGGCTATCTGTAACTATCCTACAATTATGCCTAGCTAAATTCCAATCAAACTTCTATCACTGGCGCTGATTTTTTGTTCCTGAGACGCATATCCAGCTTAACAAAATGCTGACAGGTGCCGTTTTTCACTGGATTTTGTGCATCTTTATTGATTTCTGCCAGTATGTGTTTCCTTTGTCAGTAATAGAATGTGGAGTTTTCTTTTGAAAAGCTGTAATTTTATTTCACTGATGAGAGTCATTCTCAACTGGGTGCTAAGGTAATGAAACAACTCCACGAACTGGTCAATACACTGGGACAGGATCTGCAACGCCGCTACGGAGAGAAGGTGCACAAACTGACTCTGCACGGAGGCTTCAGTTGTCCGAACCGGGATGGCACCATAGGCCGGGGCGGCTGTACTTTTTGTAACGTGGCCTCGTTTGCCGATGAGCAGGCACAGATCAAATCCATTACCGACCAGCTGACCGACCGTGCCGGCGAAGTGCACCGGGCCAGGAAGTATCTGGCCTATTTTCAGGCATACACCAGCACGTACGCTGAAGTGCAGGTGCTGAAAGGCATGTATGAAGAGGCGCTGACCCAGGCGGACATCGTCGGCCTGTGTGTGGGTACCCGCCCTGACTGTGTACCGGACGCGGTGCTGGATCTGCTCAGTGAATATCATCAGAAAGGTTATGAGATCTGGCTGGAGCTGGGTCTTCAGACTGCCAACAATCAGACCCTGAAGCGGATTAACCGTGGTCATGATTTTGAGTGCTATGCTGAAATTACCCGCCGCGCACGCGAACTGGGCCTGAAAGTGTGTACTCACCTGATTGTTGGCCTTCCGGGTGAAAGCCGGGAAGATTACCTCGATACCATAGATAAAGTGGCGGAAGTGGGCACTGACGGTATCAAGCTTCATCCGCTGCATATCGTAGAAGGCAGTACCATGGCGAAAGCCTGGCGCGCCGGACGGATGGATGCACCGGATCTGGATGAGTACGTTGAAGTGGCGTCTGAAATGATCCGCCGCACTCCGGCTGACGTGGTGTACCACAGGGTCAGTGCCTCTGCGCGCAAACCAACTCTGCTTTCACCGTTGTGGTGTGAAAACCGCTGGGCCGCGATGACAGAAATTGGCCGGAATCTGAACGATAATGGTGCCCAGGGGAGTGCACTCGGTCAGCCCTTTGTTTATACTCAGCCGGTTTTAAAAAAAGGTTAACGATCAGCTGCAAAAGTGAAGGGTTAACCTTAAATATCAGGGAAATCAGTCATGGATGCAGCATTGAACATCATCTGGAGCGGTCTTTACCAGTTTGGCTTTGAGCTGGTAGTACTGGCCGCTGCCACCGCCATGGTGTGGCACTTTCGCCGCCGGTTTCAGCGCCAGCTGAAAAGCTTTGTGGCGGATATGCCGGGTTGCCTGTTTATTATCGACAGTCATTCCGGCCAGTTGCTGGAAGCCAACCGCCAGGCGATGCAACTGCTCTCTATTCGTAAAATCGGCCGGCGTTTTCATTTTCCCGGTCAGCTTCCTCCCCGTCAGCTTGCGCGGATGTTTACCCCTTTTACCCATCATGGTCATTTTACCAATCAGGGATTTGACCTCACCGTTTCCGAGTCTGTGACCCGGCGTCTGACGCTGAGCGGGCGGCTGGACAAATACGAGGGGCACAGAGCCTGGTTTTTGTACGCGGAGACAGCGGCCCGTCATCAGGAAGAAGGCGTGCTGTCCGGTGACCCGCTTGCATCCCGGGTTCTTGATTCCATGTCTGAGCCGGTGTTCTTTCTTAACCTGAAAGGGGAAGCGCTCGGTACTAACCGCGCTTATGACCATTTCTGGCAGGGAAGAACAGAGCAGGGCTTTCAGGCGGTTCAGGGGCTGCAGCCGGGCCGCTACAGTCAGCGCCGCTGGACGACCACTCCGGATGGCCGGAGTTGTCTGCTAGAAACTCATGTCAGTACCCTGACCGATGACCGCGGCCAGCCGTTTGGTTCGCTTGGGATCAGTCATGATGTGACTGACTGGCACCAGACCCAGCAGGCCCTGCGCGATGAAATGGAGCGACGTAAGGATACCGAAGTGGCGCTTGCGCAGCGTGATACCATCCTGCAGTCGATCCTGGAGGCCAGTCCGGATCCTATCGGTATGTTCAATGAGAGTATGATCTACGAAGCGTGCAACAGGCCGTTTGTGGAGTCGCTTGGGATCACCGACGCCAAAGAGCTGCTTGGCCAGCGGCTGGATCAGGTGGTGGCTCCGGACAACTACCTCAATTACAAAGACAGTGACGAGCAGGTAATGCGTTACGGCCGGACCCTGCGCTATATCCGTCAGGTGGAGAAAACCCTTGGCGAGCCGACCTGGTATGATGTGGTGAAATCTCCGTATCAGGATCCCGCTTCCGGTACCAACGGCGTGCTGGTGATCGCCCGGGATGTCAGTGAACGCTTCCTTGCTGAACGTAAGCTGGCCCGCGCCAACCAGGAGCTGGAGCAGCTGAGCTTTATTGACGGCCTGACCAAAGTCGCCAACCGGCGCCGGTTTGATGCCCAGCTCGAAACCCTGTGGCGGCTGCACGTACGTCAGAAGCAGCCGCTGACCCTGATGTTGTGTGACATCGACTTCTTTAAAGATTACAACGATAACTATGGCCATCTGCAGGGCGATGAAGCGCTGATCCAGGTCGCCAGGGCGTTCAGTCAGGAGTTGTCACGGGATTCCGATTTCGTTGCCCGCTATGGCGGTGAAGAATTTGCCTTCCTGCTGCCCAATACCGACAAAGAAGGGGCTGCGCATGTGGCCCGCCGCATCCACGATGCCATCGCCAGGCTTAATATTGCTCATCATCACTCCGGTGTTGCCCGGCGGATAACTTTAAGCCTTGGCAGTGTTTCCTGCGTACCAGAGCACGGTTCGAAAGGTGCGGAGCTGGTGGCTCTGGCCGATAAGGCTCTTTATCAGGCCAAAGAGAAGGGCCGCAACCGTTCAGAGTTCAGCTGATTATGCTACCTGTTTATTGAGATGTGAGCCTGCCTTGCGACTCTGCGCTGGCTCACCGTTACAATAGTCCCAATTACCCTTTTTGGAGCTCTTCATGAAGCCGATAAAAAAACTTGCCCAGTACTATGTTGATCTGCTGGTCAAGCTCGGTATTGTTCGCTTTTCCATTCTGTTGGCCCTGGCGCTGGTGGCGCTGGCGGTGTTTGTTCAGGTCGGGATCACCCTTGCCCTGAAAGGGAGGGTGGATGATATTGATATTGTCCGCTCGGCGTTTTTTGGTCTGTTGATCACCCCATGGGCGGTGTATTTCCTGTCGGTGGTGGTGGACCAGCTTGAAGAGTCCCGCCAGCGTTTGTCCAAGCTGGTTTCAAAGCTTAAGGATATGCGCTCCCGCGATCAGGAGCTGAACTATCAGTTGCAGAAAAATATCGCCCAGCTCAACCAGGAGATTGAAGAGCGCCAGCGGGCGGAAGAGGCGCGCGAAGAGGTGCTGAGCGATCTGGAAAACGAGGTCTACCAGCGCGAGCGTGCTCAGGTAGAGCTGGCAGAGCGGACTGCGCTGTTGCGTTCGTTTATCGATGCGTCGCCGGACCTGATTTACTACCGTAACGCCATCGGCGAGTTTTCCGGCTGTAACCGGGCGATGGAACGGCTGACCGGCAGGCACGAGCATGAGCTGGTCGGCCTGACTCCATGGGATGTCTACAGCAAAGAAGTGGCACGCAAGATCGTCGAAACCGACCGTCAGGTGATCGACGGTAATCACTCACTGACTTACGAGCAGTGGCTGGATTACCCGGACGGCAGAAAAGCCTGTTTTGAACTGCGTAAAGTGCCGTTTTACAGCAAAGAGGGCAAGCACCTCGGGCTTGTGGGCTTTGGCCGGGATATTACCGAGCGCAAGAAGTATCAGGATGCGCTGGAAAAAGCCAGCCAGGACAAAACCACTTTTATCTCTACCATCAGTCATGAACTGCGTACCCCGCTCAACGGTATTGTCGGCCTGAGCCGGATGCTGCTCGACAGCAAGCTGACCAAAGAGCAGCGCCAGTACCTGCAGACCATCAACGTCAGTGCGGTGAGTCTGGGGAACATCTTCAATGACATCATCGACATGGACAAGTTTGACCGCCGTAAACTGGAGCTTCTGCCCAGGCCTCTTGATTTCAATGAATTTGTGGCGGAAATCGACAGTTTGGCGAGCCTGATGGCCGAGCAGAAAGGGCTGCGCTTTGACCTGGAGCGAATGACGGATTTGCCGGCCGGAATCGAAGTGGATGCCACCCGCCTGCGTCAGGTGCTCTGGAACCTGATCAGCAACGCGATGAAGTTCACCAAAGAGGGTGGCGTGGTGATGAGCGTCAGCGCTCACTGTGAAGCAGGCATGGCAGAAATTGCGATTGAAGTGGAAGACAGCGGCATCGGTATTCCGGAGGCGGAGCTGGATAAAATCTTCGCCATGTATTACCAGGTCAAATCGGGCAAAGACAATCTGCACGCGGTCGGCACCGGTATTGGCCTTGCGGTATCCCGCCAGCTGATCAATATGATGGGGGGCGATATCAGTGTGACCAGTGAAGAGGGATTTGGCAGTACCTTTATCGTGACCATCCGGGTACCGCTGGTGGGGCTGGAAGAAGAGAAGTCCTCTGCGACAGATAATCAGGCTCCGCTGCGTATTTTTATGGTTGAGGATATAGAGCTCAACGTGACCGTGGCGCGATCCCTGCTGGAAAGCTTGGGTCACAGTGTCGAGGTGGCAATGACCGGTCAGGAGGCCATTGATAAGTTCAGCCCGGATGACTATGACCTGGCGCTGCTTGATATTCAGCTGCCGGATATGACCGGATTTGACGTGGCGAAAGCGTTCCGCGAACGCTACACCTCACTGCCGCCGCTGGTGGCCCTGACGGCTAACACGCTCAAGGACAGGGAAGAGTATCTGCGTGGCGGTATGGATGGTGCCATCAGTAAGCCACTGTCGGTTAAAGGTGTGAAAACCGCTCTGTCCCTGACTGGTGGCAGTGAGCAGCCGATGGAGCCACAGGCAGCATCGGAAGAAGAACTGCATGATAAACAGGTAAATCTGGTGAACAAAGCGCTCGATTTGGATATGCTGGAGTCCTATGTGGATATTGTGGGATCCGGACCGGTCTTTAAGAGCATCACCATGTTTGAAGAGGCGATGCCGGGTTATCTGGAAGTGCTCGATACTAATATGGTCGCGCGGGACCAGGATGGGATCGTTTCTGAGGCGCACAAGATAAAAGGTGCGGCGGGCTCGATTGGCCTGAAGCATATTCAGGGGATTGCCCAGAAAGCGCAAAGCCCCGGCCATCCGGCCTGGTGGGAGAACATCGATGACTGGGTGGAAGAGATCCGTGACGGTTATCTTCATGATATTCAGGTTTTAAAACAGTGGTTGAACAACTATCAGGGAGACTCACAATGAGATCTGCGATTTTGCTTTGTGCCGCCGTGCTGGCGGGATGTGCGGCTCAGCCGGATACGGCTCCGTCTCCGTGGGGAGCGGACAAACAGGCCAGTGTGGCGGGGACAGATCTGCAGTTAAACAGCAATATCTGGATTAACATGATGCCGTCTGCGACTGAAGAGACTGACTATGCGGTGAACGGCGCTCTCTATATTACGACCGATGAAGCGTTGCCGGCGGATCTGTCCGTTGCTCAGGTGATGGTTCGTCAGGGCGAGAACAGTGTTCTGCTGGGAGAAGCGGATTTCGAGCTGCGTACTCATACCGAGCAGCAGTGGGAAGTGGCTTTCTCTGCCGGAATGCGCCTTGATACAGATAACCAGGTGGATGTTGCCGTCGCGGTAGAGTATCAGGGAAAACAGACCTGGCTGGTCGAGCGCAACCTTGACGTGGATGTCGCTTACTGAGTGGCTTCGGACGAAAAAAACCTGCCGGATGGCAGGTTTTTTTGTATCAGCTGTGTGGGGATCAGTCTTCCAGATCACCACAGAAGCGGTAGCCTTCACCGTGAATGGTCGCGATGATTTCCGGAGTGTCCGCCACTGATTCGAAGTGCTTACGGATACGACGGATGGTTACGTCTACGGTACGGTCATGCGGCTTCAGCTCGCGGCCGGTCATTTTCTTCAGCAGATCCGCACGGGTCTGAATCTTGCCTGGGTTCTCACAGAAGTGCAGCAGGGCACGGAACTCAGAACGTGGCAGCTTGTAGCTTTCACCTGAAGGGCTTACCAGTGAGCGGCTGTTGATGTCCAGCTCCCAGCCGTTGAATTTGTATTTTTCAACGCTGCGTTTTTCTTCCTGTACGGTACCGGCACTCATTGAGCGGTTCAGCAGGTTGCGTGCACGGATAGTCAGTTCACGAGGGTTGAATGGCTTGGTGATGTAGTCATCTGCACCGATTTCAAGGCCCAGAATTTTGTCGACTTCGTTATCACGGCCAGTCAGGAACATCAGGGCTACGTTTGCCTGCTCGCGCAGTTCACGAGCCAGCAGCAGGCCGTTTTTGCCTGGCAGGTTGATGTCCATGATCACCAGATTAACAGCGTGCTGTTCAAGCAGCTGATGCATTTCATCACCGTCACTGGCTTCAAATACTGCGTATCCTTCTGCTTCGAAAATGCTCTTAAGCGTATTACGTGTTACTTGTTCATCTTCGACGATGAGGATTTGTGGGGTTTGCATTGGCGGTACCTAAATTGTAACTAAACTGTTCTAAATAAATTGATTTTAGGCAAAAAAAATAACACAGGGGAAAGTGTTAAATGATAATAGTCGATATGTATCAAAAAAACACTCCCGATAAATGGTACGCCGTCCGTGGGAGCCCGGAACAAGTCTGGCTCATTCTCCTTAAGGGGTAGATGTTCTTTTCTGCCATTAATTGTTAGCAATTCTATAATGTTAACAGCTTGCTAACAACGGTTGAGTTGTAATTACCTGCACTTTGTTGATTTATATCAATAGATGAAAACTTACCAGAATGGATAGTAATTCGGCACCCGGAGAAAGAGTTTATGCGATCAGTATCAGGTGATCTTTGGCAGGCTTATCAGGCAACCGTTTTCTTCTTGTCTCAGCCGGTAATGTACAGACATTTTGCCATTATTACCGCATGGAATCCCAGAAGCATAAAGGCATCTGACGAGAGTAATCACCAACAAAACCAGACCCTGATCGCAGAGTTCGGTGGGGCGAATTACGTCACATTGTTGGCAGGTGATGAAAAAAAAAGCTGGATCGAAGAGAGCTTTGCTGTAGAAATATCACTACAAAATGCCCTCAGACTTGGGCGAAAGTTTGAACAAAACGCCATCTACTATGTCGAAAATAACGACTTGTGGTTGGTGTCTTGTGAGGGAGAAAGGTTGAATTTGGGCCTTTTTGACCACAAATTGCGATAAGGAATAGAACGCGAAGGATTCACTTTAGTTATTGCTCTTCGGAGCAAAGGAAAACTTTCCAAGGAGGAAAAATGCAAGACTTACTGCCCGAACTGTGTGATCAGTTTCCCGACCAGGTAACCCTGTTGGATCTGCCGCTGCAAAACTTCGGAGAGCGAGCGGCGTTTTGGGGTGAAATAGTCACCGTACGGTGTTTCCACGACAACTCAATGGTTCGTGAAGCACTGAGTGCAAACGGCAAAGGAAAAGTGCTGTTTGTGGATGGAAACGGATCAACACAGAAAGCCCTGCTCGGGGATCAGCTGGCGATTCTCGCGATTGAAAATGAGTGGGAAGGCGTGATCGTTTGGGGGGCCGTCAGAGATGTTTCTGCCATGGCTGAAATGGATCTGGGGGTGAAAGCCATCAGCGCCTGTCCATTCAAAACGGAAAAACGCGGAATAGGGGAGATCAATGTTGGTCTGACTATTCAGGGACAGATGATCCAGCCAGGCGATTACATTTACGCCGACTGGAACGGAATGCTGGTATCCAAGGAGTTACTGCAGGCGGTGGCTTGATCAGAAGCTGAAGCCTAATCCCACTTCAATCCCCTGCTGCCACTCTTCAACATCGAGGGTGGCATGCAGGTTCAGACTCTCGGTCAGCTTAACCCGGCTGGTCACTTCAGCAGAAAGCTGCTTCTCATCACCGGCGCCAGCGGGTTTATCACGCAGCTGTGCACGCACTCCACTGTTAAGGGTGATTTTGTCACTGAACTGGTAGCTTACCCCGCTGAGGAAGCCGCGGGACTGCTCATGGGTATCGTTGCTGAAGCTGGCACCGACGTAAACATCCAGCGGGCCAAACACGTTATAGGCATAACCACTGTCGATGTTCCAGACATCAAACGCGTCACTGCTCTCAGAAGAGCTGCTGTAACTGGAAACAAACCATTTATGTGGCGTGGCTTTTTCGTTCTGCGTTGTCAGCAGATCGAGCGGGTTTGCGGAGCAAAACAGAGGCAGCACAAGAAGGCCGCTGAGAATCCATTTTGTCATCATCGCCTCCTTGCATAATTGAACCTGTTTACTGAATATAGCGGAAGTTCCCTTCGCGAACGATCTTTTTATGCGTGACCCGGTTAAAATGCGATCTTTCTCACTAATCGCAGATCCTTTGGCGGATCTTTGGCTGACTGGTCCGGGCAGATCCCAGGCCGGATAAGGCGTGACAGATCCTCTGACGTTTTCCGGCAGATAATCTGCCGCTCCGGAAAAAACCAAAGAAAACACATTTTTCTGTTGACTCGCTATACGAAAGCCGGTAAACGTAAATATAAGCAAACACAAACAGCAGCAGACAGAAGTAACAGTTAAAATGCTAAATATCGTTACCACCATGACCACAACCACCATTATTACCGACATTACATACGTTGGGGCGGGCTGGTAAGCGAAAGAATTACAAAGAAAAGGCCTGTATCCCACAAGATACAGGCCTTTTTTTATGCCGATTTAAAAATACACCGGAGGAAGGGATGCGAGTATTAAAGTTTGGAGGCTCATCACTGGCTGATGCGGACCGCTTCTTAAGAGCGGCGGACATCATCGCCAATAATGCGAGGCAGGATGAGATTTCCGTGGTGCTGTCAGCACCGGGTAAGACCACCAATAAACTGGTTTCGGTCATTGAAGGGGCACTGCGCAACGGCGAGGCCGAGTTGCAGATCTGCGAACTGGAACAGTACCTTCAGGGGCTGTTTGATGAAGTTGAGCAGAGGTTGCCGGGCCTGGATGGCAGTGGCTTTGCCAGCGTGCTGCGCAGCTCACTCTCTCAGTTGCGTCAGTTTGTTCACGGCATTTCGCTGCTTGGGATGTGTCCGGACAACGTGAATGCCCGCATTATCAGTAAAGGGGAAAGGATCTCTATCCAGCTGATGAAAGCGGTACTGGAAGCCAAAGGTCAGCCGGCAGATCTTATCGACCCGGTACATTACCTGGTGGCAAGCGGCAGTCCGCTGGAAGCTATGGTAGATGTGGAAGTCTCCACCAAAAAATTCCAGTCCGAGCCACTGGCTGAAGGTCATGTACACATCATGCCTGGCTTTACCGCCGGTAACGCTCAGGGTGAGCTGGTCACACTTGGCCGTAACGGCTCTGATTATTCAGCCGCGATTCTGGCCGCGTGTCTTCGTGCCGAGTGCTGTGAGATCTGGACCGATGTGGATGGTGTTTATAACTGTGACCCACGGCTGGTCGACGATGCGCGCCTGCTGAAATCCCTCAGCTATCAGGAAGCGATGGAACTGTCCTACTTCGGGGCATCCGTTCTGCACCCGAAAACCATCGCACCTATCGCCCGCTTCCACATTCCGTGTCTGATCAAAAACAGCTTTAACCCTCAGGGACAGGGCACGCTGATCGGCCAGGATACAGGTGAAGACAAGCTGGCGATCAAAGGGATCACTACCCTTAACCGTCTGACCATGGTCAATGTCTCCGGACCAGGCATGAAAGGCATGGTGGGCATGGCGAGCCGCGTATTTGGCGCCATGTCTTCAGCCGGCGTTTCTATCGTACTGATCACTCAGTCTTCTTCGGAATACAGCATCAGTTTCTGTATCGAGTCTGCGGATAAAGCACAGGCTCAGAAAGCGCTGCGTGACGCATTCGAACTGGAACTGAAAGACGGCCTGCTGGAGCCGGTCGACTTTATCGATGACGTGGCGATCGTGACCCTGGTGGGTGACGGTATGCGTACTTCCCGTGGCGTGGCATCCCGCTTCTTCTCTTCCCTGGCGGAAGTGAACGTCAACATTGTGGCGATTGCCCAGGGCTCTTCTGAGCGGGCGATCTCAGCGGTGATCCCGGAAGACAAGATCTCGGAAGCGGTGAAAGCCTGTCATGAAAACCTGTTTAACTCCAAGCACTTCCTTGATGTGTTTGTGGTTGGTGTTGGTGGTGTTGGCGGTGAACTGGTGGATCAGATCGAGCGTCAGCAGGCCAAACTGGCAGAGAAAGGTATCGTGCTGCGCGTTTGTGGTCTCGCTAACAGTAAGGGCATGCTGCTCGACAGTCAGGGCCTGCCGCTTGAGCACTGGCGTGACCGGATGAACAATGCGACTCAGGAGTTCAGCCTGCCGCAGCTTATCGCACTGGTGCAGCGTAACCATATCATTAACCCTGTGCTGGTGGACTGTACGTCGAGCGATGCAATTGCTGCTCAGTACGCGGACTTCCTTGGTGCCGGTTTCCACGTCGTTACCCCGAACAAGAAAGCCAACACCGCCAGCATGGCCTACTACCATCAGTTGCGCAGTGTGGCGCGTTCGTCCCGCCGTAAGCTGATGTATGAGACCACCGTTGGCGCGGGTCTGCCGGTTATCGAAAACCTGCAAAACCTGATTGCTGCCGGTGATGAGCTGGATCGCTTCAGCGGTATTCTGTCTGGTTCCCTCTCTTATATCTTCGGTAAGCTTGATGAAGGTATGACCCTGAGTGAAGCGACCGGTGTGGCCGGCGATAACGGTTTTACCGAGCCGGATCCGCGTGATGATCTGTCAGGTATGGATGTGGCGCGTAAGCTGCTGATCCTGGCGCGTGAAGCGGGCTTTGAACTGGAGCTCGATGATGTGGAAGTTGAGCCGGCTCTGCCGCCGGGCTTCGATCAGTCCGGCAGCGTAGAAGAGTTTCTTGCCCGTCTGCCGGAAGCGGATCAGTACTTCCGCGAGCAGTCTGCCAAAGCGGCAGAGCAGGGCCAGGTGCTGCGCTACGTGGGTGAGATCAAAGAGGGCCGTTGCCGGGTGAGTATCCAGGCGGTGGACGAAAATGACCCTATGTTCAAAATTAAAGATGGCGAGAACGCGCTGGCCTTCTACAGCCGTTACTACCAGCCGATCCCGCTGGTGTTGCGCGGCTACGGTGCGGGCAGCGAAGTGACCGCAGCCGGTGTGTTCGCTGATGTGATGCGTACCCTTGGCTGGAAATTGGGAGTATAACCATGAGTGTTGTTGTTTACGCTCCGGCCTCTATTGGCAATGTCAGCGTAGGATTTGATGTACTGGGGGCCGCGGTGTCCCCGGTGGATGGCACCCTGCTGGGTGACCGGGTAAAAGTGGCAGCCGGTGAACAGCCATTTTCACTCTCCACTGCGGGCAGCTTTGTGGATAAGCTGCCGGCGGATCCGAAACAGAATATTGTTTACCGCTGCTGGCAGGTTTATGGCCGCGAGCTGGATCGCAAAGGCGCAGAGCTTAAGCCGGTGCACATGACGCTTGAAAAGAACATGCCGATTGGCTCCGGGCTGGGCTCCAGCGCCTGTTCTATCGTCGCGGCGCTGGATGCACTGAATCAGTTTCACGACACCCCGCTGGACCAGACCGAACTGCTGGCCCTGATGGGTGAGATGGAAGGCGAGATCTCCGGTGGTATTCACTACGATAACGTTGCGCCGTGTTACCTTGGCGGTGTGCAGCTGATGCTTGAAGAGCTGGGCCATATCAGCCAGGAAGTGCCGTGCTTTGATGAGTGGTACTGGGTCATGGCGTATCCGGGCATCAAGGTTTCAACCGCTGAAGCGCGTGAGATCCTGCCATCGCAATACCGCCGTCAGGATATTATTGCCCACGGCCGTCACCTGGCGGGCTTTATCCACGCCTGTCACTCCGGCCAGCCGGAGCTGGCGGCGAAGATGATCAAAGACGTGATCGCTGAGCCGTATCGTGAGAAACTGCTGCCTGGTTTTGCCAATGCGCGTGAATACGCGGCGTCTGCCGGCGCGCTGGCGACCGGCATCTCCGGAAGCGGACCAACGCTGTTCAGTATCTGCAAACAGAAAGATGTGGCAGAGCGCGTGGCAGCGTGGCTGGAGCAAAACTACATTCAGAATGAAGAAGGATTTGTCCACGTTTGTCGTCTCGACAAGCAGGGGTCAAAAGTAACAGGAAGTGAGCTATGAAGCTGTACAACATAAAAGAACATGATCAACAGGTCTCCTTTGGCCAGGCCGTGCGCCAGGGGCTCGGCCGCAATCAGGGGCTGTTTTTCCCGTCAGAACTGCCGGTGCTGGAAGATATCGACCAACTGCTGGAGCAGGATTTTATTACCCGCAGCACCAAAGTGCTGTCTGCCCTGATCGGCGATGAGCTGCCACAGTCCAAAGTGGCTGAAATGGTAGAGAGCGCGTTTCAGTTCCCGGCTCCGGTTGAGAAAGTAAAAGAGGGCGTTTATGCGCTCGAACTTTTCCATGGTCCGACGCTGGCGTTCAAAGATTTTGGCGGCCGCTTTATGGCTCAGTCACTGGCGGCGGTATCAGACGGTGGTAAGATCACTATCCTGACCGCAACTTCCGGTGATACCGGTGCGGCGGTTGCCCATGCTTTCTATGGCATGGAAGACATTAACGTGGTGATCCTGTACCCGAAAGGCAAGATCAGCCCGCTGCAGGAGAAGCTGTTCTGTACCCTGGGTAACAATATTCATACCGTGGCGATTGAAGGCGACTTCGATGACTGTCAGGCGCTGGTGAAGCAGGCGTTTGACGACGCTGAGCTGCGTGAAGAGATTGGCCTGAACTCAGCGAACTCGATCAACATCAGTCGTCTGATGGCGCAGATCTGTTACTACTTTGAAGCTGCGGCGCAGCTGAGCAAAGAACAGCGTGAGAACCTGGTGGTCTCCGTACCGAGCGGTAACTTCGGTAACCTGACCGCCGGCCTGCTGGCTAAAGCGCTGGGCCTGCCGATCAAACGCTTTATCGCTGCGACCAATGTCAACGATACGGTGCCTCGTTACCTGGAAACCGGTCAGTGGGAACCAAAACCAACCATCGCCACCACCTCTAACGCCATGGACGTCAGTCAGCCAAACAACTGGCCGCGTATTGAAGAGCTGTGTCAGCGCAAAGGCTGGGGTCTGGATACCCTGGGCAAAGGTGCGGTGACCGATGAGCAGAGCAGTGAGTCGGTAAAACAGCTGCATGAGCTGGGTTACCTGTGTGAACCACACGGTGCGATCGCTTACCGGGTGCTTGAAGAGCAGCTGGAGCCGGGTGAAACCGGTCTGTTCCTGTGTACCGCTCACCCGGCCAAGTTCAAGGAAGTGGTGGATGAGATCCTTGGCAGTGATATTGAGCTGCCGGGCCCGCTGGCCAAACATGCGCAGATGGAGCTGTTGTCTCAGGATCTGCAGGCTGATTTTGACCAGCTGAAGCAGGTGCTGCGCGGGGCGCAGAAGTAACATGCTATGCAGAAAGAGCGGCTCAGGCCGCTCTTTTTATACCTGTAAACAGCAGACATAAAAAAACGGCGCTCACTGAGCGCCGTTTTTGAATGCGTTATCTCTTACAGAGATTCAGTAAAGGTACGTGCGATTACGTCACGCTGCTGCTCTGGAGTCAGAGAGTTGAAACGTACAGCGTAGCCAGATACACGGATAGTCAGCTGTGGGTAGTTTTCCGGGTGCGCTACTGCGTCTTCCAGAGTTTCACGCTTAAGAACGTTAACGTTCAGGTGCTGACCGCCTTCGATACGTGGTGCAGTTTCGATAGCCACTTCACGGCTCTCGTACTCACCCAGCTCAGATGCAGCGATAACCTGGTCAGCTTCGTAGCCTGAAGTTGCAGCAACACAGCGAGCTTCGTTCTTCTCGGTGTCCAGCAGCCAGATTGAGTTCAGCAGGTCGTCGTTTGCAGCTTTAGTGATTTGAATACCTTGGATCATGACTTTTCTCCTGGGCCACTTATGAGTGGCATTATATTAATGGTGTAATTTTTAGAATTTTTGTTGAGTCGCGTATTATATAGCGTATGCCCACTATATTAATATTGATTTGGGTCAAATTACAACTAAAAACCGCATTTATTTTGCGGTGAATATTTTGCGTTAAATCAATAAACCGTTAAAAAACAGCTCTGCATCAGATTTTTTGATACCATAAAAAATAGTTGAAAGGGCGTTTTGTCGTAAAGTTACTACAAAAATCCGGGCAAGATTGGGCCTGGTTCGCTTAAGTCTTTGGCGGCAGGGTGTCCGCTGAAAGTGATTACATAATCAAGTTACAGGAAAAGTATGAAACTTATTGGAGCACACGTCTCTGCCGCTGGCGGGGTGGATCTGGCGCCGCTGCGGGCGAAAGCGATCGGCGCAACCGCGTTTGCGCTGTTTACCAAAAATCAGCGTCAGTGGCAGGCCAAACCGCTGACCGCAGACACCATTGCGGCGTTTAAGCGCAACTGCCGTGAAGCCGGTTACAGCAGCGACGCGGTTTTGCCGCATGACTCTTATCTGATCAATCTCGGCGCACCGGAGCAGGAGAAGCTGGAGAAATCCCGCGCCGCTTTTATTGATGAGATGGAGCGCTGCCATCAGCTTGGGCTGACCCTGCTTAACTTTCACCCGGGCAGCCATCTTGGCAAGCTGAGTGAAGAGGCGTGTCTGGCGCGGATCGCAGAATCGATCAACCTGGCTCATCAGCAGGTGCCGGATGTGGTCGCCGTAATAGAAAACACTGCCGGTCAGGGTACTAACCTCGGCTGGCGCTTTGAACATCTGGCGGCCATCATCGAACAGGTCGAAGACAAAAGCAGGGTCGGCGTCTGCCTGGATACCTGTCATACTTTTGCCGCCGGTTATGATCTGAGTACGGCACAGGCGTGCCAGGAGACCTTTGCAGAGTTTGACCGCGTGGTCGGGATGCACTATTTAAGGGCAATGCATATTAATGATTCAAAAGCAGAATTGTCATCCCGGGTGGACCGTCACCACTCGCTGGGTAAGGGGCATATCGGCTGGGTGTGCTTTGAGTATATTGCTGCAGACCCGCGTTTTGATGGTATCCCTTTGATTCTGGAGACAATTGATTCCGAAATCTGGCCTGAGGAAATTGCTGCCCTGAAAGAGATGGCAGAAAAAAACACTGAGATTGCAGCGGGTTAACAGCCTGCTTTTCAGGTTGGCACTGATCTTTCATTACTCCGGATAAGGCCCGGCACACAGCCGGGATGCACAGGAGGCAGTTATGGTCAGTAAAGTTTTTTCCGTGCGGGTACCCGCCCCGGTTCCTAACCGTCATATCCAGGGTCGTGGTCACTGGAGAACCCCGCAGCAAAAAGGCCGCTGAAAGGCAGTGAGCCCGGACAAAACGGGCCTGTTTTTTTAAGGCAGGCTCTGCGTCCGGGTCAAAACCCGGTTACAATGTCAGGCTTGTGCCCTAACCCGAAATGGAGCAAGTATGACGACTTCCCTTACCTGGCAGGATATCCTCGGCCAGGAAAAACAGCAGGCCTATTTTCAGAACACCCTGGCGTTTGTTGAAGCTGAGCGCCTGAGTGGCAAGGTGATCTACCCGCCTGCCGGTGATGTGTTCAGTGCATTTGACCTGACCCCCTTTGAAGATGTCAAAGTCGTTATCCTGGGCCAGGACCCATACCACGGCCCGGATCAGGCGCACGGCCTGTGCTTTTCTGTGCTGCCAGGCGTGAAGACTCCCCCGTCTCTGGTCAACATGTATAAAGAGCTGGAACAGGACATTCCCGGTTTTACCCGGCCTGACCACGGTTACCTGAAAAGCTGGGCGGAGCAGGGCGTGCTGATGCTCAATACGGTACTGACCGTCGAGCAGGGCAAAGCACATTCTCACGCCAAATGTGGCTGGGAAACGTTCACTGACCGGATCATCGAAGCGCTTAATCAGCATCACGATAACCTTATCTTCCTTTTATGGGGGGCACACGCCCAGAAAAAAGGCAGGATGATCGACCGTGAGCGTCATCATGTGCTGGCTGCGCCGCACCCTTCACCGCTCTCTGCCCGTCGCGGTTTCTTTGGCTGTGGACATTTCTCTGAAACCAATCAGATTCTTACCGGTATGGGTGAGATGGCGATTGACTGGCAACCGGTCATAAAATAGACGTTTTGCAAACCGCATCAAGGTGCGCAGCTTATTTCCTGGTTACACTATATGCATAGCGCTGCGCGCTTAACGTGTTGACATTTATCTGTTTACCCGCGCTAAGCGTGTCTCAGGGACAGTAACAGAAGGAAGAAGCAATGATGCTAGAACGAATACGTCGTGAACATGGCTATATGGCCCGGCTGCTGGCCATCCTCAGGAAGAAACTCAATACATTGCGCAATGAGCAGCCGGTCAATTACTCCCTGCTTAAAGAGATCGTTGACTACCTGTGTAATCACTCTGAAAAGACGCATCATCCCAAAGAAGACATCATTTACCTCTACTATATAGAGAACTATAAAGATTCGGCCCGGGTGGAAGATCTGGAGCTGGAGCACAAAGAGCTGTCACAGATGACCCACGAGTTCCTGGATATGGTGGATATGATCCTTCAGGACGCCGTTGTGCCTCAGGATCTGTTTATCGAACGGCTGGAAGAGTTCATTGAGCGCCAGAAGCGTCACCTTGAGATGGAAGAGCGGGAAGTGCTGCCGTTGATCGATAAAGCGTTTGGTCTTGAGGACTGGAAAGCCGTTGAAGCGAAATGGCATGAAGAAGAAGAGGACCCGGTGTTCGGGGACACTATTGCAGACCGTTACCGCCAGCTGGCCGAACGGGTCAAGCAGGTGGAATCAGAGCAGTACTGAGTCCGGCGCACTGATGCGTCGCAGAATGAAAACAGGCGCCCGGAGGCGCCTGTTTGCTATAAATCTATATCGTCTAAGCTGTAATCGTTGCAGATGTCCATTTCCATCAGTTCACGCTGCAGACGCTGGCGGTCTTTAATCGCCTCGATTTCACGCCACTTGCGTTTCACCGGTTTGCTTCGGGTACTGCGGCCCGTTGGCGTATCCATTTCATAGATATCGTCTGACTGAAAGCCTTCCATAAGCGACCTCACTTTATTATTGCTGTTGCGGGACTCCGTGTGAGCCTTTTAAGTAACACAGGTGGCCTGAGCATATCTTTGACGTGTTTCTCATTTGTTTCGCGCAGATGAAGCTTTTGTGGAAACTACCGTGGCATTCACACTTTTTACTGGGTGATTTCGTTCAAAAAAGCATCAATTGAAAAATTTTTTTTCACTCAGCCAGTCAGGCTGAATTGTTAAATCCGTGTCAGGAAAGGTCCCCCCGGGGGGCATGTTAATAATTTGGGACACCCGATTAAGTGAACACTGTTCAGTTAATAAAAGCAGAACTGGCTCTTTTTATCAGGCCCCAGAATTGGCAATGCTTCGCGGCAAATAAAACCGGAACCGGGTTCACAAACAGCATTTTCCCGGATTGTGTTAATAAATGTTGGTGTTTTGTTTTGTTGTTTGGCATTTACTTTTGTTATGCCTGTTAACAGAAGGTGCTAATGTGGTGAAATCCGCAAGGGATATTTTATCGATTGCATATTGCTTTTTGGCCGCGTCATCTGCATTATCCCGGCGGTCAAAACAACCATCAACGCCGTCACGGCGTGAAATTGCAAACAACAACATCCTCTGACACCGGGTTGCATGACGGAGGCTGGCCCAGAGCGGCGGCTTTCAGGTGTCAATTTTCAGGGAGCACGGTAAGCGTGCGTCTGTGTCATAAACTCAATGTGAGGTTCACGTGACAGATTTAATTAACTTGATGAACGATCTTCTTTGGGGATCGATTCTTGTGTATCTGCTGGTAGGGGTAGGTGTGTTCTTTACCCTGCGTCTTGGCTTTATCCAGTTTCGCCACTTTGGCCACATGTTCTCCGTGCTGAAAAACAGCCGTAAAGCCGACAGTGCAGGTATCTCCTCTTTCCAGGCGTTGTGTACGTCTCTGGCTGCCCGTGTGGGTACCGGTAACATGGCCGGTGTGGCCGTTGCACTGACCGCTGGTGGTCCGGGTGCGATTTTCTGGATGTGGCTGATCGCCATGCTGGGTATGGCAACCTCGTTTGCCGAAAGTACCCTGGCTCAGCTTTACAAAACCCGCGACAGCGACGGTAACTACCGTGGCGGCCCGGCCTACTACATGGAAAAAGGCCTGGGTATGCGCTGGATGGGTATCCTGTTCTCCATCCTGCTGATCATTGCATTTGGTCTGGTGTTTAACGCGGTTCAGGCGAACTCGATCACCGGCGCAATGAACAATGCTTTTGGTGTTGAGCCTAAAATGACCGGTATTGCCCTGGTGGTACTGTCTGCGTTCATCATCTTTGGTGGCCTGCGTAAGATTGCCCGTACTGCTGAGATCCTGGTTCCTGTTATGGCACTGGCTTACCTGGCACTGGCTGTCTTTATTATGCTGACCAACCTTGAGAAGCTGCCTGGCGTTCTGTCTCTGATCATTAAGAGTGCGTTTGGTTTCCAGGAAGCGGCCGCCGGTGGTCTGGGTTACGCGATTGCCCAGGCGATGATCAACGGTATCAAACGTGGTCTGTTCTCGAACGAAGCGGGTATGGGTTCTGCGCCTAACGCCGCGGCATCGGCAACCCCTTATCCGCCACACCCTGCTTCACAGGGTTACGTGCAGATGATGGGCGTGTTTATGGATACTATCGTTATTTGTTCTGCAACGGTTGCTATCATCCTGATGTCTGGTGAATATGTACCGCATGGTGAGATCACCGGTATCGAGCTGACTCAGCGCGCGCTGACCAGTCAGGTTGGTGAGTGGGGTGGCATCTTTGTTGCTGTGGCGATCTTCTTCTTCGCTTTCACCTCTATCATTGCGAACTACTCGTACGCGGAAACCAACCTGGTTTTCCTTGAGCACAACAAGAAAGCGGGTCTGCATATCTTCCGTATCATCGTATTGGGTATGGTGATGTTTGGTTCCCTTGCTGAGCTGCCTACCGTATGGGGCATGGCGGATGTGTCGATGGGCCTGATGGCTATCGTGAACCTGGTGGCGATTCTGCTGCTGTCGGGGATCGTGGTTAAGCTGGCCAAAGACTACAACCGTCAGCTGGACGCGGGTAAAGTGCCAACGTTCAACGCCGATGATTACCCGGAGCTGAAGTCTCAGCTGGAAGAGGGTATCTGGGATAACAACGGTCATAAGTAACCGCTGTTACAACGATTGATAAAGCCATGCTGACTCAGCATGGCTTTTTTTATATTCTTAGCTTTATTCCGGATGAAGGTTGTTCAGGCAGACACTGATAAGCAGACCCTTCTTGCACCTGGGCGGCCCCCAAGGACGGCAAGGTGGAGCCCCAGGGATGGGTTTATGCGTGTCTGTGTTCAGTGTCTGCCTGATTGAGCCGACACAGGGTGTATTATTGGAACTGCGATTCCATCAAAACAATAATTCCAAGAGAGTAAAGTCATGCTAATCCTGATCTCGCCAGCTAAGACGCTGGATTATGAGTCGCCACTGGCGACAGAGCGTTACACCCAGCCGGAGCTGACAGAGCACAGCGCAGAGCTGATTGAAGAGTGCCGCAAGCTGACTCCGGCGGATATCTCCAGCCTGATGAAAGTGAGCGATAAAATTGCCGGCCTCAACGCCGCCCGCTTTGAGCAGTGGTCACCGGAATTTACCACTGAGAATGCCCGTCAGGCGTTGCTGGCGTTTAAAGGGGATGTCTATACCGGGCTGGAAGCGCAGACTTTCAGTGAAGAAGATTTCGATTACGCGCAAAAGCACCTGCGTATGCTGTCGGGCCTGTATGGCCTGCTGAAGCCGCTGGATCTGATGCAGCCTTACCGGCTGGAGATGGGCACTAAACTTGCCAACCCGCGCGGAGCCAATCTGTACCAGTTCTGGGGCGGGCTGATCACCGAGAAGGTAAACCAGGCACTGGCTGAGCAGGGCGACAACGTGCTGATCAACCTGGCGTCAAATGAGTACTACAAGTCGGTCAAACCCGCCAAACTGGACGCTACTGTGGTAACCCCGGTATTTAAAGACTGCAAAAACGGTCAGTACAAGGTGATCAGTTTCTACGCCAAAAAAGCCCGCGGCATGATGGCACGCTACATCATCGAAAACCGTATCGAACGTCTTGAGCAACTGACGGAGTTTGATGTGGCGGGGTATTACTTTGATGAGAGTGAATCGACGGCGGCGGAGCTGGTGTTTAAGCGGGAAGAGATGAAGTAAAGGCGCTGGGCTCGGGGCGCTAGGCGCTGGGGAATTCGCGATAAGTGAAGTGGGAAGATTAGCTATCGTGTTGACAGTAATACTTGGATAAGAAACCGTGCTTGCAGAGCCCAGAGCCCAGAGCCCAGAGCCCAGAGCCCAGAGCCCAGAGCCCAGAGCCCAGAGCCCAGAGCCCAGAGCCCAGAGCCCAGAGCCCAGAGCCCAGAGCCCAGAGCCTTCTGTCTACTTCTTTTTCTTCGGCTTTTTGGCCGCAGTTTTCTTGCCGCCTTTCTTATCGTCTTTTTTGGCTTTCTTTTTCTTTTTGAAAACCGGTTTTTTGTGTTGCGGGCGCATGCCTTCGACGAAGCGTTCTTTGATTTCGTCTTTGGTGTAGCGCATTACGCGGTCGATCATTGGCTGGTCGTGGGCTTCTACCAGGGATACGGCGTTGCCTTTCTTACCGGCACGGGCGGTACGGCCGATGCGGTGCAGGTAGACGTCTGCGGTGCGCGGCATGTCGTAGTTGATCACGTGGCTGATGTCCGGCACGTCGATACCACGGGCGGCAACGTCGGTGGCCAGCAGTACGTTGATCTCACCTTCACGGAAGCGGCGGATCGCGTTGTTGCGGCGGTCCTGAGGCATTTCACCCTGGATCCAGGCGCATGGTACCTGGTTGCTTTCCAGGTGAGCACGCAGGTCGGCCAGACGCTCACGGGTTTTGACAAATACGATCGCGCGCTCGATTTCTTCGGTCAGCAGGTGACGCAGGATCGCCAGTTTGTGCTCTGCGGTGTCACAGCGGTGGTACCACTGAACGATCTTCTTACGCTCACGGCGTGACGGTTCGGCGTTTACTTCAACCGGGTTGTTCAGCAGGTCAGCGGTAAAGCCTTCCACGCCTTTGCCTTCCAGGGTCGCAGAGAACAGCATTGACTGTTTACGCCAGCGACACTCTCCAGACAGGCGGTCAACCACAGGGCCAAAGCCCATGTCCAGCATGCGGTCAGCTTCGTCGAGCACCAGCCATTCGATAGCGCGGCAGTCAAAGCGCTCGGCGTTGATGTATTCCATCAGACGGCCCGGAGTTGCGATAACGATGTCCTGGGTTTTGGCCAGTACGTCTGCGTGCTCCTGATACTCTACGCCACCTGTGATGGAGAAGATGTTCAGTTTGGTGTGTTTGGCCAGCTGTTTCGCCTGCTCGGTTACCTGCAGCGCCAGCTCACGGGTCGGAGTCAGGATCAGAATACGGGCAGGTCCCGGCTTCTTACGCGGAAAGTCCTGCAGGTATTGCAGGGCTGGAATAAGGAAAGCAGCGGTTTTGCCTGTTCCGGTCGGCGCCGATGCCAGAACATCCCGGCCATCCAGAGCCGCAGGGATCGCCATCGCCTGAACCTGGGTTGGGCGTTCAAATTCCATCTCTTCGATGGCTGCCAGCAGGTTGTCGTCCAGGTCGAGTTCAGCAAAGTTTCTGATCACAGTGATTCTCCACAGAGTGAGGAAGAAAAAAGAGTTAAGCCGGACATTATAAGAGGTCTGCCAGCCAGGATCACTACATCTTTAGGTAAAACTCGCAGGTCAGGGCAATAAATTGCTCACTGTAGCCGCCATTGTGGTGAATCAGCAGCTCTTCAGGCTGATATTCGCCTGGCTGCTTTGCCAGTTCCAGCAGAATCCGGCTGACCGGCTTTTTGGCGGTAGTGCGGACATTGAGCCGGCGGGTTAAATGAAATCCCTGTTTTTCTGCCAGTATGATGAATTGCTCCCCTTCGGTCAGCGGCAGGATAAAGCTCGCCCGGCCGTGCGCCTGAAGGTGCTGCCAGCAGCGCTCAAGCAGGCTGGCGTGAGTGAGGGTAATAACGTGGCGGGCCTGAGCACGGTGCTGCGCCTGTGCGGTTTCGCCACTGGTGAAGTAGGGGGGGTTACAGATGATGTGGTCAAAGCGCGCCTCTTTGCCCCAGTCGAGCAGATCCTGATGACGGGCGCTGAGACGATCTGCCCATGGGCTGGCGGCAAAGTTGGCTGCAGCGGTCTGCCAGGCGTTGTGGTCAATATCCAGCGCGGTGATTCGGGCATCAGGATTTCGCTGCGCGCTCATCAGTGCCAGCAGCCCGGTTCCGGTGCCGATATCGAGCACGGTTTGAGCGTTTTCCAGTGCCGCCCAGGCGCCAAGAATCACCCCATCGGTGCTGACTGGCATGCCCGCATTTCCTCCGGTAACGGAGAACTTCTTGAAATGAAAGTCTTTTGTTTGTGCGCTGGAAATTTTCATATCGTTGAATTGTTGCTCATTTAATGGGATTTGTTGCTGTCAGTAAGCGTCTGTTTAGTGAAATTATCTGAATTGATCTCTTTATGTAAACATTTGCGTTAATTATATCCACTGCCTTTTTTTAGTAATCCAGTGAATAAAACTGCTTTCCTGACCGTTTTGTAAATTATTGTCGTGTTTTTTGGTCAGCTATTGTTTATTGAATTCTATTTCGTCATTATTCTTGCCGATCTTTTCAGAAGAAAATATCAGATTACATGCAAACACAAGATTATTATAAGGGTTATCAGTGAATCAAAAACTTAAGACAACTGATGTCATCGCTGTGGGCTTTATGCTCTTCGCGTTCTTCCTGGGGGCAGGCAATATAATCTTCCCTCCTCTTGCTGGTCAACTGGCCGGGGATAACCTGCTGCCGGCGATGTCGGGCTTCCTGTTTACCGCAGTCGGTCTGCCGCTGATCACCATTATCGCCATTGCGAAGGTGGGCGGTACCTGGGATCACCTGTCACACCATCTGCCAAAACAGGCTGCAACCCTGATCGCGGTGCTGATTTTTATCATTATAGGTCCTGCTTTTGCAGCTCCGCGTACTGGTCTGGTCGCTTATGAGATGGCGGTAAAACCGTTCTTTGCCGACGCTTCTCAGCTGCACCTGACCCTGTTCTCAGTACTGTTCTTTGCCACTGCAATGTTCTTTGCGTGGTCTCAGGGCAAGCTGATTGACACTATCGGTAAGCTGCTGACTCCGGCGCTGTTCGTGGGTCTGATCGTGCTGGCGGTATCGGTATTTGTGAATCCTCAGGGCGACATCCTTGCCGCTCAGGGCGCTTACGTGGCTCAGCCGTTGACCACTGGCTTCCTTGAGGGTTACAACACCATGGATACCTTTGGTGCCCTGATGTTCGGTATGCTGATGGTTGATGCGCTGCGCAGCAAAGGCATCACAGAGCAGAAAGCGACCACCCGTTACCTGGTCAGCGCGGCAGTGATTGCGGCAGCCGGTCTGGCATTTGTTTACATCTCACTCTTCTACCTGGGCGCGACCAGCTCTGCGGTAGCGGCGGGTGCGGACAACGGTGGCGTGGTTCTGAGCCTGTACGTGCAGTCCCTGTTTGGCGGCGCGGGTCAGATTGTTCTGTCGACCATCGTACTGCTGGCGTGTCTGACTACGGCTATCGGCCTGATCTCAGCCTGTTCTGATTACTTCAGCAGCCTGACTTCAGTGACTTACCGCCAGTGGGTAATCGTGATCGGTGTTATCTGTGCGGTTGTGGCAAACGTAGGTCTGGCTCAGCTTATCTCCCTGTCGGTACCTGTGCTGTTCGCCCTGTACCCGGTGGCAATTGCGCTGGTCGCACTGGCATTCGTACGTAGCCGTCTGCCAAACCCTGCGGTTGCTTACCGCGTGGTTATCGGCGTAGCCCTGCTGTTCGCCCTGCTGGATGCCGCGAAAGTATCCGGCCTGGATATGAGCGTATTCAGCATGCTGCCACTGTTTGAAGTGGGCATGGCATGGGTAATGCCAACCTTCGCTGCAATTATCGCGATGTTCTTCATCGGCAGCCCGCGCGCAGAGCTGGAAGGCGAAGCCGCATAAGCGAATTGAAGCAATAAAAAAGGTTGGCGATTGCCAACCTTTTTTTATACGTTTTCCAGAGCCCAGAGCCCAGAGCCCAGAGCCCAGAGCCCAGAGCCCAGAGCCCAGAGCCTTTAGAGCGCGTCGTGATACTCCGTCAGCACCTGCTCACACCACTGCTCAATCCGCTCATCGCTGAGTTCGTACTGTGAGTCTTCATCCAGTGCCAGGCCGACAAAGTGGCTGCCATCTTCGGTCAGGGCTTTTGAGGCTTCAAACTCATAACCCTGGTTCGGCCAGTAGCCGATAAAGTGTACGCCGCAGTTCTTCAGCTCATCGTGCAAAAGACCCATCGCATCAAGGAACCATTCGCCATAGCCTTCCTGATCGCCGAGCCCGAACAGTGCCACGTATTTGCCTTTGAGATTTACTCCGCCAAGCTGGTCCCATGCCTGGCTCCAGTCTTCCTGGATTTCACCAAAATCCCAGGTGGAGATCCCGAGGAGCAGCAGATCATACTGGTTCATCTGCGTCAGCGGGGTGTCTTTGACGTTATGGATATCTACCAGGTCTTCTCCGATAAAGGCGCGGATCTTCTCGGCGGCCATTTCGGTGTAGCAGGTGCTGGAGCCGTAAAACAGTCCTGTCTTCATAGTATGCTCATGCTGTTGAAGTATGGGGAATGATTCTAAACCCAAACGGCCGCGCAGATCCAATAGGCCGATTTTTGTTGGCTTTCCCGGCTGCCTCCCTTACCCTGAAAGGCAAATAATTTGTGTTACTGAGGTAGTATGCTCGCAAGTGACCAGGCATTGGTGGAGCGCTTTCTGGATGCCATGTGGATGGAGCGGGGGCTGTCAGAGAATACCCTGGCTTCTTACCGGAACGATCTGACCAAACTGTTGAGCTGGATGGATATCAATCATTACCGGCTGGGCTTTATTTCTACGGCGGGTTTGCAGGAATACCAGAGCTGGCTGGTGGATCAGGATTACAAGCAGACCTCCCGGGCGAGGATGCTGTCGGCGATCCGCCGTCTGTTCCAGTACCTGCACCGGGAAAAGGAGCGCGCCGATGATCCCAGCGCGCTGCTGGTGAGCCCGAAACTGCCCAAACGGCTGCCAAAAGATATTTCTGAACAGCAGGTGGATGCCCTGCTGGATGCGCCGGACCCGGAAGACCCGCTGGAGCTGCGTGATAAAGCCATGCTGGAGCTGCTTTACGCAACTGGCCTGCGTGTGACCGAGCTGGTCAGCCTGACGATGGAAAACGTCAGTCTGCGCCAGGGCGTGGTGCGCGTGGTCGGTAAAGGCGGGAAAGAGCGCCTGGTGCCGATGGGGGAGAGTGCAGTCGAGTGGCTGGAGAGCTTTATGGCTAATGGGCGGCCGGCGCTGCTCGGCGAGACCAGCAGCGATGTGGTCTTTCCCAGTAAACGGGCCCGGCAGATGACCAGACAGACCTTCTGGTACCGGATCAAGTTCTACGCCACCCTGGCGGGAATCGATCATGAGTCGTTGTCACCGCACGTACTGCGTCATGCGTTTGCTACTCACCTGCTTAATTACGGAGCGGATCTCAGAGTGGTGCAAATGCTGCTTGGGCATAGTGACTTATCCACTACCCAAATTTATACTCACGTCGCGACGGAGCGGTTAAAGCAGCTGCATCAGCAGCACCATCCGCGCGCATAATAATGACTCAACATACACAAGGTACGGAAATCATGGTTTTATTACGCCGACTGGCACTGATTGGTTCAACTCTTCTGCTCTCTGTTTCTGCCTTTGCAGCCAAGCCGGCTAACGTGGCGGAGATCGAAGCCCGCTTTGCCGGTCTGGGTATGGCTGTGACTGAGGTACAAAACAGCGATATCGATGGTCTGTACGAAGTACATACCAGTCAGGGAATGTTCTTTACTACAGCCAGCGGAGATTACTTTCTGCACGGCAAGCTTTACTCGCTGGATAAGAAGGGCCAGTTTACTGATGTGATCGCCAAACGTTATGCCGATAAAATCCCTGAGTACGCGTCAAGCTGGATTGAATACAAAGCGAAGAATGAAAAGTATGCCATTACGGTTTTCACCGATGTTGACTGTGGTTACTGCCTGAAACTGCACCGTCAGATGCAGGGCTACAATGATCTGGGCATTACCGTGCGCTACATGGCTTTCCCGCGTGCCGGTGTACAGAGCCAGGTTGGCCTGACCATGGCGCAGATCTGGTGTTCTGATGACCGCAAAGCGGCGATGGATGATGTGAAACTTCAGCGCAGCCTGAGCAAGAAGCCGGAAAATGCTCAGCAGTGCCTGAAAACCATCGCAGAGCATCATGAGCTTGGCCGTAAGATTGGTGTGACCGGTACGCCGGCGATCGTGACCGCAGAAGGCCGGGTGATCGGTGGCTTTATGGAGCCAAAAGATCTGCTGGCTCAGCTTGATGCCATGGCTGTCCAGAACTGATTTCTCTTTGCTCTTTCGCCCCGGTTTTGCCGGGGCTTCCCACTGACTCACCAGGTTACCAAGCATGATCCAAATTCAACGCCGCCCCGAGGTGGACCTTTCCCTGTTGCCAGACTCCATTCCTGAGTTGCTGCGCCGTCTGTATCTCAGCCGTGGGATCACCAGTGCCGATCAGCTGGAGCGTGGTGCCAAAGGGCTGCACTCCTACCGCCTGCTCGATGGTGTTGAGCGGGCGGTGGCGCTGCTGTTTGAAGCGATTCGCGATGGCAAACGGATTATCGTTGTCGGGGATTTTGACGCCGATGGCGCGACCAGCAGTGCCCTGTCGGTGCTGGCGATGCGAATGCTCGGCAGCCATAACGTCGATTACCTGGTCCCGAACCGGTTTGAAGACGGCTATGGCCTGAGTCCTGAAGTGGTGGATCAGGCGCTGGCGATTGGCGCTGAAGTGATCATGACGGTGGATAACGGCGTCTCCTCTATCGAAGGGGTACGTTACGCCAAAGAGAAAGGCATGACGGTGGTGGTCACCGATCATCACCTGCCTGGTGCAACCCTGCCGGAAGCTGATGCCATGGTAAACCCGAACCTGACCAGCTGCGGATTCCCGTCCAAGTCGCTGGCCGGTGTGGGGGTGGCGTTTTATCTGATGATGGCGCTGTGCGTTGAAATGCGTGCCAAAGGCTGGTTTGCAGAGCAGGGGCTGGCTGAGCCCAAACTGATGGAACTGCTTGACCTGGTGGCGCTTGGGACTGTCGCAGACGTGGTGCCGCTGGATGAGAACAACCGCATTCTGGTTCATCAGGGTCTGCAGCGTATCCGTGCCGGTAAAGCGCGCCCGGGTATTCAGGCGCTGATGGAAGTCGCCAAGCGCAGCCCGCACCGCCTGGTAGCGGCGGACTTTGGTTTTGCCCTTGGCCCGCGCATTAACGCTGCCGGACGGCTGGATGATATGTCGTTCGGAGTCGAGCTGCTGATGTGTAACAACATCCACGCGGCAAGACGGATGGCCAGCGAACTCGATGCCCTCAACCAGACCAGAAAAGAGATAGAGCAGGGGATGAAGCAGGAAGCGATGGCTTTCTGTGAGCGGCTGGAGTTTGGCGCGAAAAGTGAACTGCCGTTTGGTATTGCCCTGTTCCAGCGTGACTGGCACCAGGGGGTGATCGGTATTCTTGCCTCAAGGATCAAAGAGCAGTATCACCGTCCGGTGATTGCTTTTGCGGACGGCGGTGACGGTCTGATCAAAGGCTCGTGCCGCTCGATCCCGGCGCTGCATATGCGCGATGCGCTGGACCGGATCGATACCCAGAACCCGGGCCTGATCCTTAAGTTTGGCGGCCACGCCATGGCGGCGGGCCTGACCATCAAAGAGGCCGATTTTGACCGCTTTGCCCGTCTGTTTGACGAAGAGGTGCGCCGCGAGGTTGATCAGAGCGCACTGCAGGGCGTGGTCCTGTCTGACGGCGAGCTGGCCCCGGAAATGTTTAACCTGCCGACCGCCGAGCTGCTGCGCAACTCCGGCCCGTGGGGACAGGCGTTCCCGGAACCGGTGTTTGACGGTGAGTTCAAGGTACTCCACCAGAAACTGGTGGGCGAGAAACACCTCAAGCTGATGGTTGAGCCGCTGTTTAAGGGCCACCCAACCCATATCATGCTCGATGCGATTGCCTTCAACGTCGACCTGCGCCGCTGGCCGGACGCCTCGGTCAAAACCGTCCGCCTGGCTTACCGGCTGGATATTAATGAGTTTCGCGGGAATCAGTCGCTGCAGTTGATGGTGGAATATCTGGAAGGGCTGTAGGCTTTCAGGTACGAGGGCGCTTTGCTTTGAGAGGCGAGAGGGCAGAATGGTTCTGTGGTTCTGTGGTTCTGTGGTTCTGTGGTTCTGTGGTTCTCGCATCTCGTGTCTTCCATCTCGCAGTGTGATTACCCACAGGGCCAAAGCACCATAGAACCGCTCTTCCCCCAATTTTTTCCTGTATCTCCATCACATTTTTGAGTAGAATTCCCCGGTTAAATTCTACTCACAAATGATGAGCTCCCATGTTTGAAATCAATCCTATTAAAAACCGCCTGCAGGACGTGTCTGAACGCACGAATGTCCTGAGGGGGTACCTTTGACTATGACGCCAAAAAAGAGCGTCTTGAAGAAGTAAACGCAGAACTTGAGCAACCGGATGTATGGAACGAACCTGAGCGCGCACAGGCGCTGGGTAAAGAGCGTGCCTCTCTGGAAGCGGTCGTAGAAACCATTGAACAGCTGGACCAGGGCGTGGAAGACGTTGACGGTCTGCTTGAGCTGGCAGTGGAAGAAGAAGACCAGGAAACGTTCGATGAAATCGAGCCGGAACTTACAGAACTGGAAACTAAGCTTGAGAAGTTAGAGTTCCGCCGTATGTTTGCCGGTGATCACGACAGCTCTGATTGTTATATCGACCTCCAGGCGGGCTCTGGCGGCACCGAGGCTCAGGACTGGACTTCGATGATGCTGCGTATGTATCTGCGCTGGGCTGAAGCGAAAGGCTTCAAAGCAGAAGTGATTGAAGTTTCAGAAGGGGATGTGGCAGGATTGAAGTCAGCAACGGTACGCATCTCTGGTGAGTACGCTTACGGCTGGCTGCGCACAGAAACCGGTGTTCACCGTCTGGTGCGTAAATCGCCGTTCGATTCAGGCGGTCGTCGTCATACTTCATTTGCCTCAGCGTTTGTTTATCCGGAAGTCGATGAAAACATCGATATCGATATCAACCCGGCCGATCTTCGTATTGACGTTTACCGTGCATCGGGCGCGGGTGGTCAGCACGTAAACACCACCGAATCTGCGGTTCGTATTACCCACCTGCCAACCAACACGGTAGTGCAGTGTCAGAACGACCGTTCCCAGCACAAAAACAAAGACCAGGCGATGAAGCAGCTGCGCGCTAAGCTTTTCGAACTGGAACTTCAGAAACAGAACGCTGAGAAGCAGGCCAACGAAGACGCTAAGTCTGACATCGGCTGGGGCAGCCAGATCCGTTCTTACGTGCTGGATGATTCACGCATCAAAGATTTGCGTACCGGAGTTGAAAACCGCAATACTCAGGCGGTTCTCGACGGCGACCTGGATAAATTTATTGAAGCCAGCCTGAAATCAGGGCTGTAAGCTTTTCACCGACCACTGACAGGATAGATCGAAAATGACTGATGCTGTTCAAAACGAAACACTGCAACAAGAAGAAAACAAGCTGATTGCTGAGCGTCGCGCCAAACTGGAAGCGATCCGCAAGAGCTGCAAGGCTAACGGCCACCCTAACGACTTCCGTCGTGACAGCCTGGCTGGCGACCTGCAAAAAGAATTCGGTGAAAAGAGCAAGGAAGAACTGGAAGAGCTGAACAAAGTGGTATCGATCGCAGGTCGTATCATGGCGAAGCGTGGTCCATTCCTTGTTATTCAGGAAACTTCTGGCCGCATTCAGGCATACGCTGCCAAAGACGTACAGAAAGAACTGAAAGAGAAGTACCAGGGCCTGGATATCGGTGACATCATCGGTGTGAAAGGTGCACTGCACAAATCAGGCAAAGGTGACCTGTACGTGAACATGGAAGAGTACGAGCTGCTGACCAAAGCACTGCGTCCTCTGCCAGAGAAGTTCCACGGTCTGACCGACCAGGAAATGCGTTACCGTCAGCGTTACGTTGACCTGATCGTTAACGAAGATTCGCGCACCGCGTTCATCATCCGTTCTAAGGTGATGTCTGCGATCCGTAACTTCATGAACACCAAACAGTTCATGGAAGTAGAAACCCCAATGATGCAGGTGATCCCTGGCGGTGCGTCAGCACGTCCGTTTATCACTCATCACAATGCGCTGGATCTGCCAATGTACCTGCGTATTGCACCAGAGCTGTACCTGAAGCGTCTGGTTGTGGGTGGTTTTGACCGTGTGTTCGAAATCAACCGTAACTTCCGTAACGAAGGTCTGTCTCCGCGTCACAACCCTGAATTCACCATGATGGAATTCTACATGGCGTACGCAGACTACAACGATCTGATGGACTTCACTGAAGAGCTGCTGAGCTCAGTAGCACTGGAAGTTCTGGGTTCGACTTCTATGCCTTACGGTGACCACTCTGTAGAGTTTGGCGGCACGTACGCTCGCATGAGCATGTTCGAAGCGATCAAGCACTACAACCCGGACCACGCTCAGATCCAGGCTCTGACTGAAGAAGATCTGAAAGACCGTGACCTGATGGTATCTATCGCCAAGTCTGTACACGTTGAAGTGGAAGAGTTCTGGACCTGTGGTCAACTGCTGGAAGAGATCTTTGGTGAAACAGCTGAACCTAAGCTGATGCAGCCTACTTTCATCACCGGTTACCCGGCGGACATCTCTCCTCTGGCACGCCGCAGCGACGACAACCCGTTCTTCACTGACCGCTTTGAGTTCTTCATCGGTGGCCGTGAAGTAGCAAACGGCTTCTCGGAGCTGAACGATGCAGAAGACCAGGATGCGCGCTTTAAAGCTCAGGTTGAAGCGAAAGAGTCTGGTGATGACGAAGCGATGTTCTACGATGCAGACTACATCACTGCACTGGAGCACGGCCTGCCACCAACAGCAGGTCAGGGTATCGGTATCGACCGTCTGGTTATGCTGTTTACCAACACGCACACCATCCGTGACGTAATTCTGTTCCCGGCAATGCGTCCACAACAGTAATCTGCTGTTTATTAAGTACTTCGAAGCCAGCTGTCTTTCAGCTGGCTTTTTTGTATCCAAATATTAAATTTTATAAATCCCGATCTCGCTCGTATTTATCACGAATCCCCATCTTTTTATGTTGTGTTATTTGTTATTAATATGAACTCGATCAGCCGGGAACCTTGACTCCCTGCAGATATGAACTATGTCTTATAAACGAGACAATCTCTGTCTGGTGATAACGGATTATGTATTCAGAGCAAATATTCGTTAGGATGATGGCTGAACTATAACAATTCTAAATAGAGACAAAGGATAACTACATGGGTAATCAGTTCCGAATGGATTCTGTGCCGGGTTCTTTGGTTTTGGTTGGGGGCATACATGAGCCCTGGATAAAGGTGTTGGAACAGGTTGGTTGGCGCTGTCAGCGGTGTGATGATCTCAGGGAAGCACAAACCCTGTTTACTGAGATCGGGCCGTGTATCGGCGTGGTGGATCTCAGTCAGGATGAGTTTAGCTTAAACGGGCTGGCCAATCTGGTCAGCAGTCACAAGCACGTCCGCTGGATCGCATTTATTCGCGAGTCTCAGCTGGCTTCGGATACGATTTGCCAGTTTATCGTCAACTTCTGCATCGACTTCTTTACCGCGCCAATTCCCGACGCACAACTGCTGAATACAATCGGTCACCAGCTGGGTATGCTCAAGCTGGAGAAGAAAGTCTGGCCGTATTATGGTCAGAACAGCGATATGGGCCTGATAGGTGAATCAATGGCGGTCAAGCGCCTGCGGGATCAGGTCAAACGGGTCGGGCCGACGGATGTCAGTATTCTGATTTTCGGTGAGTCCGGTTCGGGCAAAGAGAAAGTCGCCAGGGCAATCCACTCCACTTCTTCCCGCTCCAAGGGGCCGTTTATTACGGTCAACTGCGGCGCTATGTCGGAGCAGCGTATGGAGCGGGAGGTGTTTGGCCTCGATTACAGTGAGCCATCCCTGCTTGAGCAGGCCGACCGCGGCACTCTGCTGTTTAACGACATTCTCAGTATGTCGCCGTATTCACAGCAGCGGTTGCTCGACTTCCTCCAGGAAGGCACGGTGGAGTCGGCGGAGCACAGTGTACGCAAAGTGGATGTGCGGATCCTGGTGGCGAACCATTCCGATATGGAAAAGGCCCTGCTCGACGGGGATTTTAATCAGGAGCTCTATCACCGGCTTAACGTGCTGAGAGTGAGCGTTCCTGGTCTTAAAGAACGTCCCGGGGATATTCCTCACCTGGCTAACTACTATCTGATGGCTTATTCGCAGGAGTATAACGCGAGGGCGAAAAGCTTCTCTGAAGTGGCTATGAAGGCGCTGTGCCATTATCACTGGCCGGGTAACCTGCGTGAGCTGAGTAATCAGATCAAACGGGTGGTGCTGATGTCGGACTCGGTAGTGATTGAAGAGTCGCAGCTGGATCTGCCAAGGCGTTCGGACAGCCGCCGCAGTCTGAGATCGATTCGTGAGCGCAGTGAAAGGGAGGCAATCCTGATGGTGCTGGAGTCTCACGAAGGTCAGGTCACCCAGGCTGCCAAGGAGCTTGGTGTCTCCAGGGCAACCATGTACCGTCTGCTCAGCAAGCACAATCTGGTTGCCGAAGCCGGTAGTATGTAAGCGGCAGGCGCTTAAATCAGTAATCACAGGGCGCTTATAGCGCCCTGTTCTGTTATATAACCGCTTTATATGGAAATGTTCTGTATTCCAGCAGATTCACAGCAATGAATTGGTTGGATTGTTTTTATTTGCCCTACTTATAAATAAACGGTTGATATTTCGTTCGTTCAGGTTAACATTTAACCGTGTCAGACAGACTGTCTGAACAACTCTCTTCTTTTTTTTTGGATTTATTAACGCAGGAGGCGCAATCATGCTTAATTTCGTATTTGCTCAGCATCTTTGTGCTTCAGTGTCCGTAACCGCCGATATGACCTTCATTCCGGCCGGTGATTACACCGCACGTTAATTGATCCGTAACCCTTTGGGCTGCGGAAAAGCAGCCTGAGCGGGTTTGATCCTGCAGTACTCCCCAAAAGGCGTTTTTCCCTGCCCGGTATTATCAAACCGGAGAAATATTATGCGTCACTCTGTATACATTCGTTTAGCAACCCTGTTGGTTAAAGCCGAACTGAAGCGCGAAGAGCGTGAATGGCGGAACAAACTGCGCCGTGCCAGTGTGGATATTCCATGGCATAACGCGCACCTGCTGAAAGACATTGGTCTGGACAGTGATTATCGTGCTGTTATCGGATCCGATGAGCCGCCGGCAGTGACCGCTGAGCGCCGTCTTCGTCATCTGCGGCGGGTGGTGCGAACGCGAATCCTCACGTAACAGACCGGGGCTGCTGCAAGGCGGCAGCCCCGTTATCCTTTAAGGGCAGGAACCGGAGTTGCGGACTCCGGTACTGCCGGTATCACTCAGTAACTCCGCAGACAGTGCGATCTCATCACTGTCGATGCAGGTTTTTGTATCTGCTTAATCTTTCATTATTGCGCTTTCATGCCGTATCCGCTCAGTCTTCGGGTAAGGTTTCTGTTGCAAAGCCTGCACAAGTACCGCTGCCGGGATTGGTCTATGCTTATTAACAACGCTGTTAACTAAGTTCCAGAGGGCAGGCTCAGGGAGGCAGAATGAACCGGGAGCAACTCAATCACTGGCTGCACGCCAAACATATCGACCATACTGATGAGCCGAAGATCTATGTGATCAGCTGTGGAGATGCTGGCTGCTATGTGCTGGCGGTGGAATACAAACATCATCTTGAGCCGATCCGCCTGAAAGAGGAGCAGGAACCGGTCCATTACCAGAGTCTGGACCAGGTGAAAGAGGAACTGCACCGTCTTGGTGTGCACAACGCGTATCTGCGCCTGCATAATGCGGATGACGAGTTTGGCAGCACGGCACACTCAAGCTATAACGATATCCGGCTGGCCGTACACTGAGGTATGAGCAGAGGCATTAACTGAGGCATTAACTGAGGCATTCATTGAGGTATGGCGGAGCCGGCTTCAGCTGAAGTAATCGCTGAGGATCTTTCCGGTAAACTGAGTGCGCAAATAGAAGCCCCTCGGCAGGGTCATGATGGGGGTACCGTTAGCGCCGTACGCTTCGGTGAGTGCCCGGCTGTTGGCGGCTTTGGGCCTCAGCTGCAGCGCTTCACCATGGCGGGCGGTGATCTGTTCGACCTGGCCCAGCACGATCATTTCCATCAGCTCTTCCCAGTCCTGTTTCAGGATCTGCTCTTCTTCCTCTGACGGGCTCCACATCAGCGGGGTGCCCACCCGGCGGTCGCCCAGAGGGATCTCCCGCTCTCCCTCTACCGGGATCCAGAGTACGCGGGCCAGTTTGTGGCGCACGTGGCTTTGCTGCCAGGTCAGGCCGTGCACACCAATCAAAGGAGCGACGGCCACAAAGGTGGTCTCCAGAGGTTTGCCCTGATAGCTGACCGGGATGCTTTTGAGTTCGATCCCCAGTTCAGCAAAGTCCGGCTCGGGTTTACTGCCTGCGCTGGCTCCCAGATGCCACTCCAGCAGCTGGCCAACCCAGCCTTTCTCCCTTTTCAGGTTCTCAGGTACTGTCATTCCGGCTTCTTCAGCCAGCTCGCGAAAGCTGTAGCCGGAAATGGCAAAGGCGCGCTCCAGCAGTTCCTGTTCTGATTTGGGCGTGGGTTTCATTAACGTATCCGGAAGTAAAAAGGGAGCTGATTTTATCACACCAGGCAGGCATAGCGACAATGGTGGTGTATCTGGTCAGGATCCTGATGGGACAATAATTGATCACAACAGAGGTTATCCACAGGCTGGTGGCGTTGTCAGGGGATTAAACGCATTACTGGATCGATAAACAGGGCTGCAAAGCCAATAAACCGGTGTGGTGATGCTGTTTTAATCACTTTTTTATTGGCGTCATGTGGATAAAGGCAGGGGTGGTGGATCTTTAACCGATCTGTTCAACGGAAAAGATCGTTGTTTTTTTGTCCGGTTTGATGTGAAGGTGGTCTTTGGTAAGCGCTTGTTATATATGTATTTGATTGCATTTTTCGATTTTGTTTTGGTTTGAGCTGTTGAATGCGGTTTTCCTCAATGCTGGTTTTCATCTGGCTTCTTCACACACTTATTCACAGAAAAAGTGAATAAATGTGGCTTAGGTCTCATTTGAGTGTTGATAAGTTTTGTGTTGGTTAAAAGTTATTCAGGTGTCGTGAGGGCGGGAATAAAAAATCAGGTTATGCGACATGGAAGTTTGCCCCGCCTGGGGATATGTGGAAAAATCACCATTAACAGAGATTTATATTTGAGGTTAGCCAGTGATCGATGGCGATGGTTACCGCTTAAACGTGGGAATTGTAATTTGTAACAACCATGGTCAGGTGTTCTGGGCTAAACGATACGGACAACACTCCTGGCAGTTTCCCCAGGGAGGCATCGATGATGGCGAAACGCCTGAGCAGGCGATGTACCGGGAACTGTACGAAGAGGTAGGGTTAACCAAAAAAGATGTCACCATTCTGGCAACCAGCCGCCACTGGCTGAGATATAAGCTGCCAAAGCGCCTGGTGCGCTGGGACTCAAAACCCGTCTGTATCGGACAAAAACAGAAATGGTTCCTGCTGCGGCTTGACTGTGAAGAGTCAAGGATCAACATGCAGCGGGGAACGACGCCTGAATTTGATGGCTGGCGCTGGGTAAGTTACTGGTATCCGGTGCGTCAGGTGGTGTCTTTCAAACGCGACGTTTACCGTCGGGCGATGAAAGAGTTTGCCACCCTGGCGATGCCATTCAGAGAACGCAAGACCAAAGGTAAACGGAAGAACCGGAGAGGATAAGGGGAATGCTCACTCAGCTAAGGGATATCGTTGAACAGGTTTCCAGGGTAGAAAATATTCATCAGGCTCTGGATGTTCTGGTTAACGAAACCTGCACCGCGATGCAGACTGAGTGTTGTACCGTTTATTTTGCCAATGATGAGTTGCAGCGCCTGGAGCTGATGGCCACCAAAGGCCTTCGCTTTAAAGGCGGTGCGATTCATATTGATTACCAGGAAGGCCTGGTAGGGCTGGTCCGCCGCAGTGCGGAGCCGCTTAACCTTGCTGAAGCCTCCCTCCATCCCAACTTTAAATACCTTCCCCAGCTCGGAGAGGGGGTATATCACGCCTTTCTCGGCGCGCCTATTATCTACCGCAAACAGGTGCTCGGCGTGCTGGTCATTCAGCAGCGCACACCGCGCCAGTTCAGTGAAACGGAAGAGTCATTTCTGGTCACCCTGTCCGCCCAGCTGGCGGTACTGATCGCTCATGCCCAGGCGCAGGGACACTGGCTGCTTAACGATTCCAAATGTCAGTCCCTGCAGGGTGTTGCCGCATCACCGGGTGTGGCGATCGGAACCTACTGGTGGGACGATACCCAGCCAAGGCTGTCTGAAGTCTGCCCGGCGAGTACCCTGGACGTTGAGCAGGAGCAGGAGTGGATGGCGCTGGCGATTGACGCCGCGCTGAGCGATTTTCGCCGGATGCGGAAGAAGTTTGATAATGAGATCAACAAAGACGCGCTTGCGATTTTCGATCTCTTCACTCACCTGCTTAACGATCCTATGCTGCGCAAGGATCTTAAAGGCCAGATAGACAAGGGCGACCGTGCCGACTGGGCGCTTCGCCAGGTCGTGGAAAGCTACTCCGGCCGTTTTGCCCGTATGTCAGATCCCTATCTGCGTGAGCGTGCCCGGGATGTACGTGAGCTGGGGCAGAGACTGCTGCACTTCCTGCACTCCAGCGAAGGCGCAGAGCAGGCGTGGGACTATCCGGTGATTCTGGTGGTGGGAGAGCTGACAGCATCCATGCTCGCCGGTATGCCGCGGGATAAGCTGCTGGCGGTGGTCTCAATGGAGGGCGCAGCCAACTCACACGCCGCGATCCTGTCACGGGCGCTGGGTGTGCCAGCCGTGATGGGGGCTACGCTGAACCCGGAAGCGCTCAACGGCAAAGTCGGGATCGTGGACGGTTACAGCGGCAGCCTGTTCATTGATCCGTCTCCCCAGGTATTGCTTGAGTATCAGGCGCTGCAGGAAGAAGAGACCGAGCTTTCCCGGATGGTGGAAAGTGAGCTGACCGAGCAGGGCTGTACCCAGGACGGCTGCCGGGTTGAAGTACTGCTCAATGCCGGCCTGAGCGCGGACAACCAGATCGCGATCAACCAGGGTGTGGATGGTGTCGGCCTGTACCGGACCGAGATCTCTTTTCTTCTCAAGCAGCGTTTTCCTTCTGAAGATGAACAGACGGCTCAGTATCGCGCTGTGTTGTCGAGTTACCCCTGTCAGCGGGTGGTGATGCGTACCCTGGATGTAGGGGGCGACAAGCCGCTGCCATATCTTCCGATCGAAGAAGATAACCCCTTCCTTGGCTGGCGCGGGATCCGCTTTACCCTCGACCATCCGGATATTTTTCTCATCCAGCTGCGGGCTATGCTCAGAGCGAGTGCCGGGCTGGATAACCTGAGCATTCTGCTGCCTATGGTTTCCGGCAGTCAGGAGCTCGATGAGGCCATTGCACTGGTCGATCAGGCCTTCAGTGAAGTCGCCAAAGTGCAGCCTCAGCTCAAACGGCCCAAGCTTGGTATCATGCTCGAAGTTCCGTCAATGCTGTTCCTGCTGCCTATGGTGGCGCCGCGGATCGATTTTGTTTCTGTGGGTACCAACGATCTGACTCAGTACCTGCTGGCGGTGGACCGCAACAATGCCCGGGTTTCGGATGTGTATGAGTCGATGCACCCGGCTGTGATTCAGGCGCTGGCTCAGATCCAGTCCTGCTGCCGGCAGCATGGCCTGCCCGTGTCAATTTGTGGTGAATTGGCCGGTGACCCTATTGGCGCTTTGCTGGCTGTGGGGTTAGGCTATCGTTCTCTGAGTATGAACACCGCCAACGTTGCGCGGGTGAAATACCTGCTTCGCCAGGTCAGCCTGAGTGAACTGGAATCTCTGGCGCATGGTGCCCTGCAACAGAGCTATGGCCGGGACATCCACAGTCAGGCGATGGATTTTCTGGAGCAGAAACAGCTCGGCGGTTTTGTGCGGGCGGGTAAACAGTAACAGGACCCTTCTTTTGGACTTCTTTATTATCTTTGAATTTTTGTTGCTTGGCTGCGTGACCGGCCTGCTGGCCGGGTTGCTCGGCATCGGCGGCGGGCTGCTGGTGGTACCGGCGCTGGTTTGGCTTCTGCCTCAGGCGGGAGTGAGCAGTGACATTCTTATGCACATGGCGCTGGGCACATCGCTGGCGACCATTATTCTTACCTCCGGCTCTTCTGCATGGAACCATTTGCGCCTCGGCAATGTCGATATGTTTGTGGTCAAGTGGCTGTTGCCCGGTGTGGTACTGGGCGGCCTGAGTGGTTCGTTTATCGCAGACATGATCCCTTCTCAGTATCTCGGGCGGGTGTTTGGCGTTATCGTACTGATGCTGGCATTGCAGATGTTTGTTTCCATTCGCAAAACTCAGACGTACCCAATGCCTGGTCAGGCAGCGACGCTGATAAGCGGCTCTCTGATCGGGGTCGTGTCGAGCCTGGCAGGCATCGGTGGCGGGTCACTGACCGTGCCTTTCCTTGCCCGTCACGGAGTGGAGATGCGCAAAGCCATCGGCAGCTCATCGGTATGTGGCTGCGTGATTGCCGCGGCCGGTATGGTCGGGTTTGTGTTTCATGGCAGCCACGCCAAGGGCCTGCCTGATTACAGTCTGGGTTATGTGTATCTGCCGGCGTTATTTGGTATTGTGGCCACCTCAATGCTGATGACCCGGGCAGGGGCAAAGCTCGCCACCCACCTGCCGACTACGGTACTGAAAAAAATATTCGCAGTCTTTTTGCTGTTTATTGCCGCAAAAATGCTGCTGCCCGTTTAGGAAATTAAGAGAACGACTATGAATCAGGGATTTATCACCTTCCCCTCTATTGACCCGGTTATTTTTGAGATAGGCCCCATCGCCCTGCGCTGGTACGGGCTGATGTATCTTGTGGGCTTTGTGTTTGCCCTGTGGCTGGCAAACCGCCGTGCAGACAAGCCGGGCAGTGGCTGGACCCGTGACCAGGTTTCAGACCTGCTGTTTGCCGGTTTCCTGGGGGTGGTGATCGGTGGCCGTGTCGGCTACGTGCTGTTTTATCACTTTGACCTGTTTCTGGATGACCCGCTCTACCTGTTTAAGGTCTGGACCGGCGGTATGTCGTTCCACGGTGGCCTGCTGGGCGTGATCACTGCAATGTTCTGGTACGGACGCCGTAATGGCCGGACGTTCTTCTCTGTCGCCGACTTTGTTGCGCCGCTGGTGCCGTTTGGTCTTGGTATGGGCCGGGTAGGTAACTTCATGAATGACGAGCTGTGGGGCCGCGTAACAGACGTTTCCTGGGCTGTCATGTTCCCAAGTGGCGGTTACCTGCCACGCCACCCGTCGCAGCTGTATGAGGCGTTTCTGGAAGGCATCGTACTCTTTCTTATCCTTAACTGGTTTGTGCGCAAGCCAAGACCTGCGGGCTCGGTCTCCGGGCTATTTCTGGCCGGATATGGTATCTTCCGCTTCATCGTTGAATACTTCCGTGAACCGGACGCCCACCTCGGGTTGTTTGGCGGTCTGATTTCAATGGGACAAATTCTTTCGCTGCCGATGGTGTTCGGTGGCGCGCTGCTGGTGGCCTGGGCGTACAAGTTCAACCGCCAGCCGGCATCGCAATAAACTGAGGACAGACAAGTGAAGCAGTATTTAGACCTTTGTCAGCGCATCGTTGACCAGGGCCATTGGGTTGAGAACGAGCGTACCGGTAAACGCTGTCTGACCGTGATTAACGCCGATTTGAGCTATGACGTGGCCAACAACCAGTTTCCGCTGGTGACCACGCGCAAGAGCTTCTGGAAAGCGGCGGTGGCTGAGCTGCTGGGTTATATCCGTGGTTACGACAACGCGGAGGACTTCCGTAAGCTGGGTACCAAAACATGGGATGCCAACGCCAACCTGAACGACGCATGGCTGAACAACCCATACCGCAAAGGCGAAGACGATATGGGCCGCGTATACGGCGTTCAGGGCCGTGCCTGGGCTAAGCCAGACGGCGGCCATATCGACCAGCTGCGTAAAATCGTTGATGACCTGAGCCGTGGTGTGGATGACCGTGGTGAGATCCTGAACTTCTACAACCCGGGCGAGTTCCACATGGGCTGCCTGCGTCCGTGTATGTACAGCCACCACTTCTCTCTGCTGGGCGACACCCTGTACCTCAACAGCACCCAGCGCTCGTGTGATGTGCCGCTGGGCCTGAACTTCAACATGGTTCAGGTTTACGTCTTCCTGGCGCTGATGGCGCAGATCACCGGCAAGAAGCCGGGTGTGGCATACCACAAGATAGTGAACGCTCATATCTACGAAGACCAGCTCGAACTGATGCGTGACGTGCAACTGAAGCGTGAGCCACTTTCCGCTCCTCAGTTCCGCATCAACCCGGAGATTAAGAGCCTGGAAGACCTGGAAACCTGGGTTACCCTGGACGACTTTGAAGTCACCGGCTACGAGTGCCACGAACCGATTCGTTATCCGTTTTCGGTGTGATTGAAGGCTCTGGGCCCGGGGCGCTGGGCTCTGGGCGGAGAGTGTGGTAGTTGAGAACGTCAGTCTTTGAGGCTGGCGTTTTTTTATATTTTTGGCTCTGGGGGAGTTTGCTGCCAATTGGTGAGTGAAATCTGTAGTTATGGCTTGACCTGACAGAGTCCCGGAGACAACATCCTGCAGTACCCAGTACCCAGTACCCAGTACCCAGTACCCAGTACCCAGTACCCAGTACCCAGTACCCAGTACCCAGTACCCAGTACCCAGTACCCAGTACCCAGTACCCAGTACCCAGTACCCAGTACCCAGTACCGAAATTTAAAACAAAAAATCCCCACCCGGTCTCCCGGATGGGGATTTCAAATTCAGCGCTCCGTTCCTTAGTTAGTCAGGAACAGGATTGTGCCAGGCATTACCAGGAAGACGCTTACCAGGTAAGCTGCAACCACAGCTTTGTTCTTCACTGCCATCTCTGCGATGTAGTCTGCACCTTTAAGCGGCAGTTCACGCAGGAACGGGATACCGAAGATGAAGATGGTTGCCATCAGGTTGAACGTCAGGTGCACCAGGGCGATCTGCAGGGCGAATACTGCGTACTCACCAGATACTGCGGTAGCAGCCAGCAGAGCGGTGATACAGGTACCGATGTTCGCACCCAGGGTGAACGGGTATACATCACGCACTTTCAGTACGCCGGTACCGACCAGTGGAACCATCAGGCTGGTCGTGGTTGAAGAAGACTGTACCAGTACAGTGACAACCGAACCTGAAGCGATGCCGTGCAGGGGACCGCGGCCAATGGCGTTTTTCAGGATTTCACGGGCACGGCCTACCATCAGGCTCTTCATCAGTTTACCCATCGCGGTGATTGCAACGAAGATGGTCGCGATACCCAGTACGATAAGAGTCACACCACCGGCTACGTCACCAAAGGTCGCCAGAGGCTCCTGGATTGCGCTTACCACAGGCTTAGTGATTGGCTTGATGAAGTTCATGCCCTTCATGCTCATGTCACCGGTCGCCAGCATAGGCGATACCAGCCAGTGAGAGATTTTCTCCATGATGCCGAACATCATTTCCAGTGGCAGGAAGATGACTACCGCCAGCAGGTTAAAGAAGTCATGAATGGTTGCACTGGCAAACGCGCGCTTAAACTCAGTCTGACAGCGAACGTGACCCAGGCTTACCAGGGTGTTGGTAACTGTGGTACCGATATTGGCACCCATGACCATAGGAATGGCGGTTTCTACCGGCAGGCCACCGGCAACCAGGCCAACAATAATCGAAGTAACGGTACTGGATGACTGGATAAGCGCGGTGGCTACCAGGCCAATCATCAGACCCGCTACCGGGTGAGAGGCAAATTCAAAAAGGGTTTTGGCGTGTTCTCCTGTTGCCCATTTAAAGCCGCTTCCTACCATGGAAACCGCCAGTAACAGCAGATAAAGCATGAAAGCCAAGTTCGCCCAGCGTAACCAGCGAGACGCGTTTGACGTCGGCGCCGCTGTTCTTGCGGTTGTAGCTTGGTTAATCATAGTTTGCTCCGTGGACCTTTTTTCTGTTTCGGTCTGTTAGTGAATCTGCCGCCGATACTAGAGAGTGAATATTACAGCTATATTACAGTTATATTTAAAACTGCCATTTTCAGGACAGGGTTGGAGTAATCGATTACACAGTGGTTGTGCTTGGTTAAGTTATTGTTATATAGGGTTTTAATTTGTCTGTCAGAGCGCTGGAAGGGTCTGTTTTTGGGGTGGGATGGCAAATAATCGGTACAGCTCACACTATTTATATGACAAAAACTGTCATATTCGGCCGTATCCGTTTCGGCTTTATTTGGTTTATTCGAATTTAATTTCGAAAATACCGAATTAATGGTGTCGCTGCGCATAATGGATTAAGATGGCTTTTTTTATGTTGCATAAGGCGTAACTATGTCTCACCTGAACTACAACCATCTTTATTACTTCTGGATGGTCTGCAAACAGGGCTCGGTGTCTAAAGCGGCGGACGCACTGTTTCTGACCCCGCAAACGGTCACCGGGCAGATCAAAGCGCTTGAAGAGAGGATGGACGGTAAGCTGACCAAACGCAGCGGGCGCAGCGTTGAGCCAACGGAGCTGGGGCAGCTGGTGTTCAAGTACGCCGACCGGATGTTTGGCCTCAGCTATGAGATGCTCGATATCGTCAACTACAGTCAGCGCTCTAACATTCTGTTTGATGTCGGGGTCGCGGATGCGCTCTCCAAGCGCCTGGTCAGCCGGATCCTGATGACCACGGTGCCGGAAGACAACAGTATTCACCTGCGCTGTTTTGAATCGACCCACGAACTGCTGCTTGAACAGCTCTCTCAGCACAAGCTGGATATGATTTTGTCTGACTGTCCGGTGGACTCCAGTCAGAGTCCTGGTCTGTACAGTAAAAAGCTTGGTGAATGCAGCATGAGCTTTTTCAGTTCAGCCCCAATCGACCTTGGCGATCTGCAGCGGGTGCTTGAAGAGCGCAAACTGCTCATCCCGGGCAGCCGCACTGCGATGGGAAGGAACGTGCTGCAATGGTTTGACAGACAAGGGCTTCAGCCGAATGTATTAGGTGAGTTTGATGACGTTGCATTGATGAAGGCGTTCGCCCGTTATCATCCGGATGTCATCTTTCTTGCGCCGAGTCTCTATATGTCGGAAGTCGAGCAGGACACGCCACTACACCTGATCCATGAGCTCGAAGATCTCAAGGAAGAATACTATGTTATCTTTGCAGAACGGATGATCCAGCATCCAACAGTGAAAAATGTTTGTGATGCGGACTTCACCAGTCTTTTTCAGTGATTGTGTCTGTTTTATTCAATGGTAAATTGTAATAACATTCCCTATTCGGGGCTTCAATCATTTATAAATAATAAGCATAAGGTTGAGGTTGTAGTAGTTTAGTTTTGGCCCATGGAGGCTGCTTGATGAATTTACAGGAAATGGAGCGGAATTCCGCTCAGGCTGTGGTACTTTTGAAAGCTATGGCGAACGAACGCCGTTTGCAAATTCTTTGTATGCTGCACAACAATGAATTGTCTGTAGGAGAGTTATGTTCACGTCTGGAGCTGAGCCAGTCGGCTTTGTCCCAGCATCTGGCATGGCTGCGCAGGGATGACCTGGTGTCAACGCGCAAAGAAGCACAGACCGTTTACTACTCATTGAAAAGCAACGAAGTTCAGCAGATGATCAAGTTGCTGCACGACCTGTACTGCCAGGCATAAAAAACGGTAGTTACCCATGGAGCTGTCGCGTGAAACAGGGAAAAGCGTGGCAGTTTCCGAAACTACTCTTTCCGGAAAGACTTTCTTTTGAGCAGTTTTGTTCAGATAGCCAGAAAACAGATATGAAAAAACCGGCCTGAGCCGGTTTTTTTGCATGAATCAGAGTCTGAAATTACAGAGCTTTGATTGCTGCAGCGAAACGTGACTTATGACGGGCAGCTTTATTCTTGTGAATAAGACCTTTAGTCGCCATACGGTCAAGGATCGGAGTAACTGCAGTGAATGCAGCAGTTGCAGCTTCTTTATCGCCAGCTTCGATAGCAGCGATAGTTTTCTTCATGTAAGTGCGCATCATAGAACGACGGCTAGCGTTGTGCTGGCGACGTTTCTCAGCCTGGATAGCGCGCTTCTTAGCAGATTTACAGTTTGCCAAGGGTCTAACTCCCAAAAACTTAGTTCGGTGACAATTTAAGGGCGAGGAATATCCCCTATTTGTACCCAAATGTCAAATGATTTGTGCAAAAACCCACCTAAGCCAAACAAAATTTTTGGATTGGGCAGTCTTCGCGGTTAAGATGGCGGGGATTCTAACAGCATTTTTTTTCCAATGCTAATAAAACTGTGCTTTGAGTGCCCCTGTTGCAATGTGAAGACAGTTTCCCTTTGTTTTCGAGGTAAATGTGAGTAGAAAGTTGCTTAAGTCGGGGCTGATCGTCAGTGTCATGACCCTGGCTTCCCGCGTTCTCGGCCTGGTGCGGGACGTGGTGGTGGCCAACCTGATGGGAGCCGGTGCCAGTGCGGACGTGTTTTTCTTTGCCAATAAAATTCCCAACTTTCTGCGCCGTCTTTTTGCAGAAGGTGCTTTCTCCCAGGCCTTTGTACCGGTACTGACCGAGTATCAGGCGGCAGGAGATAAAGATAAAACCCGCGAGCTGATAGCCAAAGTATCCGGTACTCTTGGCGTGCTGGTGTCGATAGTGACCCTGGTGGGCATCATTGGCTCCGGCGCAGTAACGGCACTGTTTGGTGCCGGCTGGTTTATCGACTGGCTGAACGGTGGCCCGTCGGCGCATAAATTTGAGCTCGCCAGCCTGCTTCTGAAGATCACCTTTCCTTATCTGTGGTTTATCACTTTTGTTGCGCTCTCCGGGGCCATTCTGAACACCCTGGGTAAGTTTGCGGTCTCCTCTTTTACCCCTGTGTTTCTCAACGTGATGATCATCACCTGTGCGCTGATGATTTCACCGAAGCTTGCCCAGCCAGAGATCGGCCTGGCGATCGGGGTCTTTCTCGGTGGTCTGGTGCAGTTCCTGTTCCAGCTCCCTTTCCTTATTAAAGAGGGCGTACTGGTACGGCCGAAGTGGGGCTGGCGTGATCCGGGAGTGGTGAAGATCCGCACCCTGATGATCCCGGCGCTGTTTGGTGTGTCGGTCAGTCAGATCAACCTGCTGTTTGATACCTTTATCGCCAGTTTTCTTCAGACCGGCTCGATCAGCTGGCTCTACTACTCTGACCGCCTGCTGGAGTTTCCGCTTGGGCTGTTTGGTATCGCGATTGCGACCGTGATTTTGCCGGCGCTGTCGCGTAAGCACGTTGACGCGCACAGCGAAGGTTTTGCCCATACCATGGACTGGGGCGTACGTATGGTGCTGCTGCTTGGCCTGCCAGCGATGCTCGGCCTGATGGTGTTGGCCAAACCTATGCTTATGGTGCTGTTTATGCGCGGTGAGTTTACCCCGGACCACGTAGAGCACGCCTCGCTCTCGCTGGTGGCGTATGCATCCGGTCTGCTTAACTTTATGTTGATCAAGGTGCTTGCGCCGGGCTATTACTCCCGTCAGGACACCAAAACACCGGTGCGCTATGGCATTGTCGCCATGGTATCCAACATGGTGTTTAACGCCATCTTCGCTTACTTCTATGGCTATGTTGGCCTGGCGATGGCCACCGCACTGTCTGCCTTTATTAACATGGCGCTGCTCTATCGCGGCCTGCACCGTGACGGTGTGTATAAGGTGAGCCGACAGACGCTGGGCTTCGCTGCGCGGATTTTGATTTCCGGGGTGGCCATGGCGGCGGCGATCTGGTGGCAGCTGGCTGAGATGAGTGAGTGGCTGAGCTGGTCATTCAGCTCACGGGCGCTGACTCTGGCCGGGCTGATTGCATTTGGTGGCGTGGTTTATGCTGTGTGTGCTGTGGTGCTGGGGCTGCGTCCCCGTCATCTGAGGGCAGGTGGCGTATAAGCCATGCTGTATTTTATCTCAGCATCAGTATATAATCCGTCGGTTTGACGCCCAGTAAATCACCACAAGCAGAACAAGAAAAGCGCAGCATGGAATTAATCCGCGGCATCCATAATATTCGGCCAGAGCATAATGGCTGTGTCCTGACCATAGGTAACTTTGACGGTGTTCATCTTGGGCACCAGCAGGTATTAGCCCGGGTGACCGAAAAAGCGGCGCAACTGAATCTGCCTTCAGTGGTGATGACGTTTGAACCTCAGCCGATGGAGTTCTTTGCCCCGCAGAATGCGCCGGCAAGGCTGACCAGGCTGAGGGATAAACTGACCCAGCTTGATAAACTGGGTATCGACAGACTGCTGTGTGTCAGCTTTAACCAGCACTTTGCTGATATGGAAGCGGACAGCTTTATCCGCGATCTGCTGGTCAGTCAGCTCGGGGTGAAATACCTGGTGGTCGGTGATGACTTCTGTTTTGGCCGTCAGCGTCAGGGTGATTTCGCCATGCTGCAGCAGGCGGGGCTTGCGATGGGCTTTGAGGTGGTCAGCACCCAAAGTTACCGGATGCAGCAGACCCGGGTCAGCAGTACTGAGATCCGCCACGCGCTGGCTAATGACAGGCTCAGCGATGCAGAGCTGATGCTCGGCAGGCCTTACAGTATGTCCGGCCGGGTTTCCCACGGCAGAAAACTGGGCCGCACAATCGGCTTTCCAACGGCGAACCTGCCGCTCAAGCGTTGTGTGTCTCCGGTATCTGGGGTATATGTGGTTGAAGCGCATCTGCCCGATGGCCGTATTGCAGGCGGGGTGGCCAATATCGGCAACCGTCCGACTGTAGACGGAGTGCGCCAGCAGCTTGAGGTGCACCTGTTTGACTTTGACGCCAACCTTTATGGTCAGGCGCTCGAAGTCGTGTTGCTGCATAAACTACGCGAAGAACAAAAGTTTGCTTCGTTTGATGCGCTGAAAGCGCAAATAGAATTGGATGCTGAGGCAGCAAGGGTGTGGCTGCGTCAGCTTAAAGGTTAGCCGGACAGTTCCACCGGCCAACATAATGTCTAACTTTCGCCCAATACAACGGAATTAAGAATCGATGAGTGAGTATAAAGATACCCTGAACTTACCTGAAACAGGGTTTCCGATGCGCGGTAATCTGGCTAATCGTGAGCCAGAGATGCTGAAGCGTTGGTACAAAGAAGATCTGTACGGTGCAATCCGTGCAGCCAAGAAAGGCAAAAAATCTTTCGTATTACACGATGGCCCTCCGTACGCCAACGGTGATATTCACATTGGTCACGCACTAAACAAGATTCTTAAAGACATTATTATTAAATCCAAAACACTTTCAGGTTTTGACGCACCTTACATTCCTGGCTGGGACTGCCATGGTCTGCCAATCGAACTGATGGTAGAGAAAAAAGTGGGCAAGCCGGGTCAGAAAGTGACCGCTGCTGAGTTCCGCGAGAAGTGCCGCAAATACGCCGAAGGTCAGGTTGAAGGTCAGAAAGAGAGCTTCAAGCGTCTGGGCATCATGGGTGAGTGGGACAAGCCGTACCGCACCATGGATTTTGGCACCGAAGCGAACATCATCCGTGCGCTGGGCAAAATCGCTGATAACGGCCACCTGCTGAAAGGCTTCAAGCCGGTACACTGGTGTACAGACTGTGGCTCTGCACTGGCAGAAGCGGAAGTGGAATACAAAGATAAAGTATCTCCGTCTATCGACGTTCGCTTTAAAGCGGCTGACGAAGCGGCGCTGGTATCTAAGTTCGCACTGAGCGAAGGCCATGAAGGCAAAGGCGACATCTCTGTGGTTATCTGGACCACCACACCATGGACCCTGCCTGCAAACCGCGCGGTTTGTATGCGTGAGGACCTGGAGTACGTGCTGATCCAGGTAGAAGGCGACAATCCTGAGCGTATCATCGTGGCTTCTGAGCTGGCGAAAGATGTAATGGACCGTGCCGGTATCGAACACTTCCACAACCTGGGCTTTGCCAAAGGTGCGGACCTTGAGCTGTCTCAGTTCAACCATCCGTTCTACGACTTTACTGTTCCGGCGATCCTGGGTGATCACGTAACGACTGATTCTGGTACTGGTGTAGTACACACCGCTCCTGGCCACGGTCAGGAAGACTTCGCGGTCGGCGCAAAATACGACCTGGAAGTGGCTAACCCGGTTGGCTCTAATGGTGTTTACCTGCCGGATACTGAGCTGTTTGCCGGTCAGCACGTATTTAAAGCCAACGACGCGGTAGTTGAAGTGCTGAAAGAGAAAGGCGCGCTGCTGCACCACCACGCTTACGAGCACAGCTACCCGCACTGCTGGCGTCACAAAACGCCGATCATCTTCCGTGCAACTCCTCAGTGGTTTGTATCGATGGATCAGGCAGGCCTGCGTGCCAAAGCGCTGGAGTCTATCAAGGGTGTGGAGTGGATGCCTGAGTGGGGCCAGAGCCGTATCGAAGGTATGATCGAAGGCCGCCCTGAGTGGTGTATCTCCCGTCAGCGTACCTGGGGTGTGCCAATTGCCCTGTTTGTCCATAAAGAGACGGCAGAGCTGCACCCTAACACCTCTGAACTGATTGAAAAAGTCGCTCAGCTGGTTGAGCAGAAAGGCATCCAGGCATGGTGGGATGTGGATTCTGCCGAGCTGCTGGGTGAAGAAGACGCAGCCAAGTACGAGAAAGTACTGGATACCCTGGACGTATGGTTCGATTCCGGTGTGACTCACTACTCTGTGGTTGATACCCGCGAAGAGTACAACGGCAACAGCGCGGATCTGTACCTGGAAGGTTCTGACCAGCACCGTGGCTGGTTCCAGTCGTCACTGATTTCTTCTATCGCGATGAAAGACGAAGCGCCATACAAGCAGGTGCTGACTCACGGTTTCGTGGTAGACGGTCACGGCCGTAAGATGTCGAAATCTATCGGTAACGTGGTTGCGCCAAAAGATGTTACCAACAAGCTGGGTGCTGACATCCTGCGTCTGTGGGTGGCTTCTACCGACTACACCGGTGAAGTTGCGGTATCTGATGAGATCCTGAAGCGTTCTGCGGACGCGTACCGCCGTATCCGTAACACTTCCCGTTTCTTCCTGGCAAACCTGAACGGTTTCAACCCTGAAACTGACATGGTACCGGCAGAAGAAATGGTGGCACTGGATCGCTGGGCTGTAGGCCGCGCTCTGGCTGCACAGGAAGAGATCATCAAAGCTTACGACGAGTACAACACTCACGCCGTAATGCAGCGTCTGATGCACTTCTGTTCTATCGAGATGGGTTCATTCTACCTGGACATCATCAAAGACCGTCAGTACACCGCGAAACTTGGTGGCCACGCTCAGCGCAGCTGTCAGACCGCTCTGTACTACATTGTGGAAGCACTGGTACGCTGGATGGCACCTATCATGTCGTTCACTGCAGACGAGATCTGGAACGAAATGCCGGGCGAGCGCGGCAAGTTCGTATTCGCTGACGAGTGGTTTGGTGGTCTGTTCGGTCTGACTGAAGGCGAAGAGATGAGTAACGAGTTCTGGGCAGAGATGCAGCAGGTTCGTGATGCAGTCAACAAGCAGCTGGAAGCGGCCCGTAACGAAAAAGTTATCGGTGGCGCCCTGCAGGCTGAACTGACTCTGTTCGCTGATGACGCTCTGCTGGCGAAAATCAACAAGCTGGAAGATGAGCTGCGCTTTGTACTGCTGACCTCTTCTGCTGTGGTTAAGCCACTGGCTGAGAAGAGCGACGCAGCTCAGGCGACCGATATCGAAGGCCTGTTCGTCGAAGTGAAAGCGACCGAATCTGAGAAGTGTGACCGTTGCTGGCACCACACTCCGGAAGTAGGCACCATCGAAGGTCACGAGAAGATCTGTGGCCGTTGTGTGTCTAACGTTGAAGGTGAAGGCGAGACCCGCCGCTTCGCGTAATCAGGGAACTTTTTACAGGTTCAACAGCCCCAGTATTTACTGGGGCTTTTTTCAGGTAAGGCTATGAGTGAACAAGCAGTAACGATTAAACAATCCGGAGTGCGCTGGCTGTGGCTGGCGGCGCTGATTTTTATCGCCGATATTGCCATCAAGCTGGTGGTGATGGATAACATGGAGTATGGCCTGAGTGGACGGATTGAGATCCTGCCATTCTTTAACCTGCTGTACGTGCACAACTACGGTGCCGCGTTCAGTTTCCTGAGTGATCAGGCTGGCTGGCAGCGCTGGCTGTTTACCGGCATCGCCTTTGTGGTGAGCGGTATGCTGACCTTCTGGATGAGCAAGCTTCCGGCGAAAGAGAAGTGGAACAATATCGCCTACGCGATGATCATCGGCGGCGCGATCGGTAACGTGTTCGACCGTATCGTTCACGGCTTTGTGGTCGATTACCTGGACTTCTACTGGGGCACCTACCACTGGCCGGCATTTAACCTGGCAGATTCTGCCATTGTGCTCGGTGCAGCTATGATCATCTTTGACGGTTTCCGCAAACCGGAAAAGAACAGCTGAGCAGACCCGCAGAGCTGAAATAACCACAGGCGCTGTCCGTTGATACGGGCGGCGCTTTTTTATATAAACATAGAGGCGCTGGGCTCTTGGCACTGGGCCCTGGGGGAGATCGTTGATAGTTACGTGGTAAACGTTTTTTCAGTGGTTGACTTCACTGAGGGGCAGTGAAAACATCTTGCAGCGCCCAGCGCCCAGCGCCCAGCGCCCAGCGCCCAGCGCCCAGCGCCCAGCGCCCAGCGCCCAGCGCCCAGCGCCCAGCGCCCAGCGCCTAACAACATAAGGACAACCAACGTGACCAAAATAACCTCCGGCTCAACAGTTACCCTCCATTTCACCATTAAACTCAAAGACGGTTCTGTGGCGGACAGTACCCACAGTATGGGGAAGCCGGCACGCTTTTCTATGGGGGATGGCAGCCTGAGCGATAACTTTGAGCGCTGCCTGCTGGGGCTGGCGGAAGGGGAGAACCACTCGGTTGAGCTGGTGGCGGATGATGCGTTTGGTCAGCCGAACCCGGATAATATCCATCATATGGAACGTGCCCGCTTTGCCGGACAGGAGATGGAAGTGGGCACCATTATGGCCTTTGCCGGTCAGGATGGGGTTGAGATCCCGGGGATTATTACCGAAGTGACCGGCGAGTCGGTGACGGTGGATTTCAATCATCCCCTGGCCGGGCAGGACGTGACTTTTGACGTAGAGATCCTGACGGTCGAATAGCCGATGGCAATTCCTGCCGGGCTGAGTAGAATAAGCACAACCAAAATGACAACGAGCAGAGCAATGAAAATACTGTTAGCCAACCCGCGTGGTTTTTGTGCCGGGGTTGACCGGGCGATCAGCATCGTCGAGCGGGCGCTGGAAATGTATCAGCCACCGATTTACGTGCGTCACGAAGTGGTGCACAACCGTTTTGTGGTCGAGGGCCTTAAACAGCGCGGCGCCGTGTTCGTCGAAGAGCTGAGCGAAGTGCCGGACGACAATATCGTGATTTTCTCTGCCCACGGCGTGTCTCAGGCAGTGCGCAAAGAAGCCAAAGAGCGTGAGCTGACGGTATTTGACGCCACCTGTCCGCTGGTGACCAAGGTTCATATGGAAGTGGCGCGTGCCAGCCGTAAGAATATGGAAGTGGTGCTGATTGGCCACGCCGGTCACCCGGAAGTGGAAGGCACCATGGGCCAGTACGCCAGCGAAACCGGTGGTATGTACCTGGTGGAAAACCCGCAGGATGTTGAAGCGCTGAAAGTGAAAGACCCGTCTAACCTGCACTACGTCAGCCAGACCACGCTGTCGGTGGACGAGACAGCGGATGTGATCACCAGACTGCGTGAAGTTTTCCCTGAGATTCAGGGCCCGCGCAAAGACGATATCTGTTACGCCACCCAGAACCGTCAGGACGCGGTGCGTGAACTGGCGAAGGCGGTGGATGTGGTTGTGGTTGTTGGTTCGAAAAATTCATCCAACTCTACCCGCCTGAAAGAGCTGGCTGAGAAGCTGGGTACGCCGGGCTATCTGATCGATTGTCCGGAAGCGGTTGAGCCGCAGTGGTTCGAAAATGCTGAGAGGGTTGGCGTGACCGCCGGTGCTTCAGCGCCACAGGAGCTGGTAGAGCAGATCGTAGCGCGTATTCAGTCGCTCAAAGAGAGCAGCGTTGAAGAGCTGGAAGGGCGTGAAGAGAACATGTTTTTTGAAGTGCCGCGCGAACTGCAGGTGAAGCAGGTCGACTGATCCCGGCTCAGTAAGCAGAATAAACAAAGGGCTCCCAACGGGAGCCCTTTCGCGATCAGGGGGAAAAGAATTATGCAGTTTCCGTTTCGGCTTTGACGCTCTGCCCGTCTTCTGGCAGTTGCTCTTCACCTTTACCTTTCGAAGTCTTAATCACGTAGCCCGCGATAACAACAGCGGTGATAACACCGGCAACGGTTGAGATCTCTACCGGAAGACCGAAGCCCAGTTTAGAGCTGTTGAGGATGAAGCTGACACACACAGTGGTCATGAACATCGCCGGTACTGTGGTGATCCAGTGCAGTTTGTTGTGGCGCAGCAGGTAAGCTGATGCGGTCCACAGCATCATTACTGCGGTAGACTGGTTAGCGAAACCGAAGTAGCGCCAGATAACACCGAAGTCTACCTGAGTCAGGATGCCACCGATAACGAACAGAGGCACGGCCATCATCAGACGGTTACGCAGGGTCTTCTGCTCCATGTTGAAGTACTCAGCCAGGATCAGGCGGCTTGAGCGGAATGCGGTGTCACCGGAAGTGATTGGCAGGATAACCACACCCAGGAAGGCCAGGATACCACCGAACACACCCAGCAGGCCGAATGACGCGCTGTATACCACGTTACCAGGACCGCCGTTTGCTACTGCGTCAGCCAGAGATTCCACTGAGCCGAAGAAAGAGAGCGCCAGCGCACACCAGATAAGAGCGATAATACCTTCACCGATCATTGCTCCGTAGAACACAAAGCGGCCGTTCTTCTCGTTTTCCATACAGCGGGCCATCAGCGGTGACTGGGTCGCGTGGAAACCAGAGATTGCACCACATGCGATGGTGATAAACAGTGCCGGCCACAGTGGCAGGTTGTTCGGGTTCATGTTGGTGAACATGTCGCTGATTTCGTAGCCGCCCATGATGCTGTGCTCGTCAGACAGGCCGATTGCCGTAATAAGGCCAACTGACATAAAGATAAGCAGTGCGCCGAACAGCGGGTAGAAGCGGCCGATGATCTTATCGACCGGAACGATGGTCGCGATGATGTAGTAAGCAAAGATAGCGATAACCATAGCCGTCATAGGCACGTTCAGGCTGGTTTGCTCGTTCACCAGGTTGGTCAGCATGCCTGCAGGGGCTGATACGAATACCACGCCAACCAGCAGCAGCAGAATAATGGCAAAGATATTCATAAAGTGTTTTGCGCCATTACCCAGGTAGCGTCCTGTGATGGTCGGAACCGAAGCACCGCCGTTACGCACAGACAGCATACCGGAGAAGTAATCGTGCACCGCACCGGCAAAGATACAGCCAAGTACGATCCACAGCATTGCTGCCGGGCCATACAGGGCACCCATGATTGGGCCGAAGATCGGGCCGACGCCGGCGATATTCAGCAGTTGAACAAGATAGACCTTCTTGTTCGACATTGGTACATAGTCAACACCGTCCTGTTTGGTGTAGGCCGGGGTCTTGCGGTTTTCGTTTACGCCAAATACTTTCTCAACGAAAGCGCCGTAGATAAAGTATCCGCCTACCAGGGCTGCGATACAGAGCAGGAACCATGTCATTGTCTTCGTCCTTCAGTGGTTATTTCACGTTCATCATGGATACTAACGCCGGCGGATGGCGAGCGCATTCGGTTGTGAGGTCAGCGGAGGGATAGATATTTAAGCGGTATTTATAGCCATTAAGTGGTTTTTGACAAAGTTAAGAGAAACCGCTGGTAAGCTGGACTGGTCGCGCTACACTAATAACTGTCTGATAAAAGGAATAAAACATGAAAAAAGTGATGCTTGTCGCACTGCTGGGTGGTGCCCTGACCGCCTGTGCCAGCAGTGAGGCGGATCTTGCGGCAGCCGGTGACTGGTTCAGTATCGGCTATCAGGATGGCGTGCGCGGACGGACACACCGCTCTCACAGCTCGCTGAATGAGCTGGGCGCGGTTAATCAGGGAGAGTATGCCGAAGGCTACCTGAAGGGCATTGAAGAGTTCTGTAACCCGGACCACGCTTTCCAGATCGGTTTGTCCGGCACCTACTATGAAGGTGTGTGCGAAGGTACGCCTGATGCGCAGAAATTCCGTATGGAATGGCAGCGGGGATGGGATCAGCGCGAATGATTCGCCATTCTTAATCCGTCAAAGATTTCAGCCGTCACCGGGGGAGAAAACAGATACCCCTGGTAGCGGTCACACTGTTCTGATTTCAGCAGCTCCAGCTGCATCTCATTTTCCACCCCTTCAGCGGTGACCACCATATTCAGGTTGTGTCCCATCTGGACTATAGTCCGGATCAGCATGTGGGCCTTGGGCTCATCCACGCAGTCATCAACAAATGACTTGTCGATTTTCAGTACATCGACCGGCAACCGGCGCAGATAGTTGAGACACGAATAAGCCACACCAAAGTCATCGAGCAGGATCTGCACCCCGATATTCCGCAGGCGGTGACAGGTGTTAATGGTGTGCTCTGACTGGGACATGATCGCCGTTTCGGTTATCTCCACCTGCAGCAGTTCGCCGGGATACTGGTGCCTGAGCAGGCTTTCTTCCACGACTTTGTACAGGTCATCGCAGTCGAGCTGTACCGCGGAAACGTTGACTGAAATCGGGCACGGGCGTCCCGCTTCGAGCCAGGCTTTTCCCTGGGCACAGGCCTGGTCGATAACCCAGCGGCCAATGGCAATAATGTGCTGGCTCTCTTCGGCGATGGGGATAAATTCGCCCGGAGAGAGCGGCCCGAGGGTGGCGTGGTGCCAGCGAAGCAGGGCTTCAGCACCATGAACTTTGTTGTCGCTCAGCTGAAGCTTGGGCTGATAGAGCAGGGTCAGCTCGTCATTGCTGATGGCCTGAGCCAGGCCTTTTTCTATTTCTGCCCGGCGCGCCTGAGCCTGGTACATCTGATGATCAAACCACATCATGGACAGACTGGGGTGGCGTTTGCTGTGGTTCAGTGCCAGCTCGGTACACTGAAACCAGCTGTCGATGTCGCGTCCGCACTCCCGGTAACTGGCAAGACCGACGGTAATATTGATCTGGTAGTTGCGGCCATTGACCTGAAAACGCAGCGTTTCCGCTGCCATGAGCTCGCTGCCCATTTGCTCCGCCTGTTCAAAATCCTGTGGCATGGCGAGACAAAACTCGTCACTGCCGATACGAAACACCCGGGTTTGTTCACCGGCTTTTTCTGTGAGGCGCTCAGCGAGCTGGATAAGCAGCTGATCGCCCACCAGGTGGCTCAGGCTGTTTACCGCTTTGAAGTTGTTGATATCAAGCAGCAGCAGGATACCGCGTTGATTTTCAGGTAACTGATGGAGGTGAGCATAGAGTGCGCGGCGGTTACCCAGTCCGGTCAGTGGGTCAGTCTCACTCTCGGACTTGTAATGTAGGGCGCTGCGGCTGGCGATCTGCTGAAAATAACTCATTACGCAGGCAAAAGTGGTGATGAGGATCAGCTCGATGGCGTCTTCGAAAAACTCACCCAGGTCATCGCCTTCCAGCTCTGGAATATAAAGGGCGAGAAGTGCAACGCATATGAGAAGTGGCCAGAGGCTGCCGGGATAGAGCACCAGAAACAGCAGCGGTATGACGATAAAGCTCTCTTCAACAGCGTCAAGTTCGTAGGGTTCGGCGATTCCGCCGCTGATGAGTACGGCTGCTGCCAGCAGGCTGGCCAGATGACGCCAGGCGGGCAGAAACAGAGCGGTCATCAGGGCAGCAGGAAAAAGCAGATATATTCCGGTCAGCAGGGACTGGGTGGTCAGCAGCGTATGGCTGACCAGCGCCGTCGCCAGACAAAAAAACAGGGTGATTCCCCATTGCTGCCATTTCTGCTGGACTTTGTTCACCCGTTACCCCTGCCTGAACAAAAAAGATCATTACTTTTATTTTAGCAGCAATTAATAAATCTGATTATTCAGTTATCTGGAGCTGACTCGCAGTTATCCTTTTTGAGAATCCTGGTGAACATTTACCGCGTGACGCAGGTATCCCCGCTGCTGTTCCAGCAGGTCTGCAGCCTGGCCTTTTTCGATGCCGGTCAGCAACATCAGGATTGCCAGCTTAACGTCGTAATCTGAATCGGTCAGCGCCTGGCGGGCGGCGGATTTATCGCACTCGGTCGCCTGCATTACGATACGCACTGCCCGGGCGATCAGTTTCTCATTGGTCGCTTTCACATCCACCATCAGGTTCTGATAGCTCTTGCCAAGGCGGATCATACTGGCGGTGGTCAGCATATTGAGCACCAGTTTCTGTGCGGTGCCGGATTTCATCCGGGTTGAGCCGGTCAGGGCTTCAGGACCAACCACCGGGCAGATGGCGATATCTGCCTGCTGGTTGACCGGTGCGTCCGGGTTACAGCTCAGGGCGATGGTTTTGGCTCCGGCGCGGCTGGCGTATTCCAGGCCACCGATTACATACGGAGTCCGGCCGCTGGCGGCGATCCCGACGACCACATCTTTGTCGGTCAGCCTGCAGGCTTTCAGGTCATCTTCGCCCAGCTGAGGGGAGTCCTCCGCACCTTCTTTGGCGCGAAACATGGCGTCTCTGCCTCCGGCAATCAGGCCGATCACCATCTGATCATCCACCCCGAATGTGGGCGGACACTCTGAGGCATCGAGTACCCCAAGCCGGCCGCTGGTACCGGCACCAAGATAGATTAGCCTTCCCCGCTTCTTAAAAGCATGGGTGATCACGTCTACCGCGGCGGCGATCTCAGGCAGGACTTTTTCAACCGCGAGAGGCACCAGCTGATCCTGCTGATTGAGCTTGGTGACGATTTCAAGGGACGGCAGCAGGTCGATATCCATGGTATCCGGGTTACGTCCCTCAGAGACCAGACGCGACAGCGCGTTAATAAGAGCATCATTTGCCATAGGGTTGTCCTGTTAATCCGCCGGATAAATCACCCCGAGCGACACCGCCTGGCGCGCTCCGGTGACTTCCGGCACATTGCTGGGTAAATTGTGAATGCGTTGCCGGGCCAGCCAGGCAAAGGCCATGGCTTCCATAAATTCGCCGCTGACGCCGCGTGAGTCGGTTGTGGCAACCTGCCAGTGTGGCAGCAGTGTGGTCAGGCGCTCCATCAGAAGCGGGTTTCTGGCTCCGCCGCCACAAACGAGCAGCTCAGGCGAATTACCGCAGGTAAAGCGCTCCACCTGTTCGGCGATGGTACGGGCGGTCAGCTCGCACAGGGTGGCCAGCATATCGGCGTGGCTCAGTTCGCTGGTGAGGTGACTCTCCAGCCATGCCAGGTTAAACAGCTCGCGGCCGGTGCTTTTGGGGTAATTACGGCCAAAGTAGTCTTCACTGAGCAGGCGATTCAGCAGGTCTTCATTAACTTTGCCCTGACGGGCGAGCGCAGCGTCCCTGTCATAGTGCTCACCGGTGTGTTTTTGCACCCAGGCGTCCATCAGGGTATTTCCCGGCCCGGTATCATAGCCGGTGACCGGCATGGACGGGTGAAGCAGTGAGATATTGGCGATGCCGCCGATATTAAGTACCACGACTCCGGAATCACCGCTGGCAAAGACCGCACGGTGAAAAGCGGGCACCAGTGGCGCGCCCTGTCCGCCAAGAGCCATATCCCGGCGGCGGAAATCTGCGACTGTGGTGATTCCTGTGCGTGCGGCGATAAGGTGGGCATCCCCAAGCTGGATGGTAAATGGAGCCGGACCATCCGGGCGGTGAAAAACGGTCTGACCGTGGTTGCCGATGGCGGTAATGTCAGTGGCACTGAGCTGGTATTTATCCAGCAGCGCCAGCACGGCGTCAGCATACAGTTCGCCCAGCAGGTGATCGAGTTCGCCCATCTCTTCCACCGCTACCGGTTGGTTGAGGCTGAGGTTGAGCAGGCGCGCTTTGAGCGGTGCGGGCATTGGCAGGCTGATGTGTCCCTCCAGTTCCACCGATTGCGGGCCAACAGCCGTCAGGGCGCAGTCCACCCCGTCCAGGCTGGTTCCGGACATGATCCCAATATAACGTTCCTGCATGGCGGCTCCGTGAAATTTCAACTCAAGCCATTGTAAAGCAAAAATAAAGCGAATAATCTGGCGGCAACGAAAATTTTGTGTGACAGAGGTGCAGGATGGGTCCGTTGTGGCTGGATGTGGAAGGATGTGAGCTGGATGCAGAGGAGCGCGAGCTGCTTGAGCACCCTCTGGTTGGCGGGGTAATCCTGTTCGCCAGAAACTATCACGATAATAAACAGCTGCTTGCGCTCAATAAGGCGATTCGCAAAGCCGCCGGTAAGCCGATTCTGATCGGGGTCGATCAGGAAGGCGGCCGGGTGCAGCGCTTTAAGGACGGCTTCAGCCGTATTCCCGCAGCGAGCCGCTATGGTGAGCTTGCCGGAGGGGAAGAGCTGGCCCGTCAGGCGGGCTGGCTGATGGCTGCTGAGCTGGTCGCTCATGACATCGACCTCAGCTTCGCACCGGTCCTCGACCAGGGCTATGAGTGCCGGGCCATCGGTAACCGGGCATTTGGCGAAGATGCCCAGACCATCATCCGTCATTCCGGCGCGTTTATTAAAGGGATGAAGCAGGCAGGTATGGCCACGACCGGTAAACACTTCCCGGGCCACGGCGGGGTAATAGCTGATTCGCATCTGGAGACGCCGGTAGACCCGCGCGATGATATTTTTGCGCTGGATATGGCGGTGTTTAAGGCCCAGATCGATGCCGGTATTCTCGATGCCATGATGCCGGCTCACGTGGTTTACCCGAATTATGATGACCAGCCTGCCAGCGGCAGCCAGTACTGGCTGAAAAAGGTATTGCGTGACCAGCTTGGTTTTAACGGGCTGGTGTTTTCTGACGACCTGGGTATGGAAGGGGCTAAGATCATGGGCGGCGCGGCTGAGCGGGCTCAGCAGTCTCTCGATGCCGGCTGTGACATGATTCTGATGTGCAACCACCGCCCGTCAGCGGTTGAAGTGCTGGATCGTCTGCCTGTAACAGAAGTACCCAAAGCGCAGGGACTGCTGAAAAAGCAGAGCTTTACGTTAAGCGAGCTGCAAAGCAGCCCGGAGTGGAAAGCAGCCAGCGAAGCGATGCGTCCGCTGGTGGATTAGTCTTTCGCCATATAATGCCTGCGCTGCTTAGGGGTAAGTTTTTCTATCGAGTAGCGCAGCATGGTACGGGGCATGGTTTTGCTGTGGCGGTCGAGAAAATCCAGCAGCAGTGCCGGGTCACGTTTGCCGGTTTCACGCAGCATCCAGCCGGTGGCTTTGTGGATAAGGTCATGCGGGTCGCCAAGCAGGGCCTCGCTGATGGCGAGAACATCCAGGTAGTCGCCGCGGCGGATAAAGTAAAAACAGGCCAGCACCGCGATACGTCGCCGCCACAGATCATCTGAGTCTTTCAGTTCATACAGCAGGCCCCGCTCTTTGTCTGCCAGATAGCCGCCGACGATTTGCGGCGCTGAGCTGTCGACGAGATCCCAGTTGTTGATGTAGCGGGTATGGGCCATATAGAGTTCAAATACCTGCCGGCGGGTTTCTGAGTCGCCTTTTTCAAACTTCTCCACTAACACAAACAACGCCATCAGGCGCACTTCATGGTATTCGCAGGTCAGCAGCGGCGTGACTTCATTCAGGCTCATTCCGCGCAGGGTTTTGGCGACTTTACGCAACTCTGGTACCCGGATACCGAGAAAGCGGTCTCCTTCGGCGTACTCTCCCGGTCCGGTTTTGAAAAAACGCTGGCTGTGAGCGGCGCGCTCCGGGTCGGCCAGCTCATTGAGCCTGTCCATCCAGTCTGTCATCAGTGGAATCCCAGAGTCTCTTTGAGGCTTTTCAGGTAGCGGCGGCTGACCGGAACCGGCTGACCGCTGCTGGTAATGATCTCGGCCAGGCCGTTTTCCAGCAGGCGGATCTCACGTATCGCTTTGGTGTTGACCAGGTACTGGCGGTGGCAGCGCAGCAGCGGGGTTTTTTGCTCCAGCACTTTCAGGGTCAGCTGAGAGGTGGCGCTTTCGGTAGCGGTCCGGATCTGCACGCCGCTGATGTCGGTGTAGGCAAATTCCACTTCCCGGACCGGGATGATCACAATCCGGTTGTGGCCGATACACGGCACCTGGCTGAGTTCACTTGGCGTGACAGGAGCAAGATCCTGCGGCGTTTTCAACTGATGGGTTTTCACCAGCCGGGCGATGCATTTCTCAAGGCGCGAGGGCTCGATAGGTTTGAGCAGGTAGTCAAACGCATTTTCCTCAAATGCCTGAATCGCATACTGGTCGTAGGCGGTGACGAATACTACGTTGGGCATGGTATCCGGGTCGAGCATTGCCAGCAGCTCCATACCAGAGACCTGTGGCATGTGGATATCGAGAAATACCACGTCCGGTTTGTGGGTGTTGATCTTCTTCAGGCCTTCTATGGCGTTACTGGCCTGATCCACCACCTCAATCTGGCCGGTTTCATCCAGCTGTTCGATCAGGGCTTCACGGGCAAACAGCTCGTCATCAATGACAATTGCGCTCAGCATGTCACTCCTCATTGTTCACGTTTTGTTGTTTTGATAATTCTGTCAGTGGCAGCAGGAAACTCATACGAGTATAGCGTCCCGGCTCACACTCTGTTTTGAGCGAGGCCGCTTTTCCGAGCCGGTTGGTCAGTCGCTTATCGACGATCTCCATCCCCAGACCGCCATGCTCATCCTTCGGGGCCTGATAGCTGCCGGCGTTGTCTTCCACCACGATGCGGTGCCCGCCGGTAACCGGCTGGCTGTAAATGCGCACCCTGCCGCCATCGAGCAGGTTGGAGATGCCGTGTTTGATCGCGTTCTCGACCAGTGGCTGCAGGGTAAAGCTCGGGATTTCCAGCTCAAGCAGGGACTCATCGATATCCGTTTCTACTTCCAGCCGGTCGGTGAAGCGGGCTTTCTCTATAGTCAGGTAGGCGTTTACGTGGGCCAGCTCCTCTTTGAGCCGGACTGTTTCGATGTTCTGTTTCAGGTTACTGCGGAAAAAATGCGACAGGTGCTGAATGAGCTGGCGCGCTTTCTCCGGGTCCCGCCGGGTAATAGCACTGATGGTATTGAGCGCGTTAAACAGGAAGTGCGGGTTCACCTGAGCATGCAGCAGCTTAAGCCTGGCCTGGGTCAGCAGGGTCTGTTTCTGCTGATAATCGCCGTAGAGGAGCTGACTGGAGAGCAGCTCGGCGATCCCTTCAGCCATCGACATATTGATGGTGGAGAAGAGCTTGTTCTTCGGTTCGTAGAGTTTGATGGTGCCCACCACTTCATCGCCCTGACGCAGCGGAATGATCAGCGCCGAGCCCAGCTTACACTCGGCAGACAGGGAACACTGGTAAGGTGTCTCGGTGCCGTCCAGGTAGATGATGTCATTCTGGTTGATCGAGTCCAGGGTGCACTGGGAGGAAATCGGAGTGTTGGGTTTATGGTGGTCATCGCCGATGCCAACAAAGGCGAGGATCTTGTCCCGGTCGGTGATTGAGACTGCGCCGACTTTGGTTTCTTCATAGACGATGCGGGCGATCTTATCGGCGTTGGTCGAGTTAAATCCGGAGCTGAGCACCCCGACGGTACGCTCAGCAATAGAGAGCGCCCGTCGGGAGAAGGTAGCCGAGTACTCTTCGAAAATGGTTTTCCTGTCCTGGAGGATGCTCATAAACAGCATCGCCCCGACTGAGTTGGCGATGATCATCGGTGCAGCGATGGCGGAGACCAGTGAGTACGCCTGGTCGAACGGGCGGGCTACCGCCAGGATGATCAGCATCTGAATCAGTTCGGCCAGCAGGGTGACCAGGAAGACGATCATCGGATTAAACAGCTGATCGCCCTTATCACGCCGGACATAGTAGCTGTGCATCAGGCCGCCAATCAGGCCCTCTGCAGTAGTAGAAATGGCGCACGCCACATCGGTAAATCCGCCGAGGCTGTAGCGGTGCATGCCGCCGGTCAGGCCGACCAGAAAGCCCACCACAGGGCCACCAAACAGGCCGCCCATGACCGCGCCGATCGCCCGGGTGTTTGCAATCGCATCGTTGATCTGCAGACCAAAATAGGTGCCCATGATACAGAACAGGGAGAAAACTACGTATACACTGAACTTGTGGGTCCAGCGCTGGGAGATGTTGAGCAGGGGCAGTACCAGCGGCGTCTTGCTCAGCATATAGGCCAGCACCAGATAGACACACATCTGTTGCAAAAGGGAGAGAACTAAATCCATATCGGCTCTGGGTCGTCGCGTTTTCCCTATTGTATTAGAGAATGCTCTGATTCGGTATGTAAATATATTTTTACGGTAAATGTTTATTTTGATTTACACTTGCAATTCCATTTTATGCTGTTAATTTGTGCTTATTGTCTTTTCAGAGCCCAGAATGGAATCTGGGTGTAAAATATAAAATACAGGTTTAGTGATGCAGAAAAGTGAACTCAGTAACATTCATATCAGTGACGAGCAGGTCCTGATCACACCAAATCAGTTAAAGCAGGAGATCCCGCTCAGCGATAACGCCCGCCGCTTTATTCAGCATTCGCGCAACGAAATCGCCGACATCATTAAGAAGAAGGATCACCGCCTGCTGGTGGTATGTGGTCCATGTTCAATTCATGATGTCGATGCAGCGATGGATTACGCCAAGAAGCTCAAAGCGCTGTCTGAGAAAGTTGGTGACCAGCTCTACCTGGTGATGCGGGTTTACTTTGAAAAGCCGCGTACTACGGTAGGCTGGAAAGGGCTGATTAACGACCCGCACCTGGACGGCAGTTTCGATATCGGCCACGGCCTGCATGTAGCGCGCAAGCTGCTGGTGGATCTGGCTGAGATGGAAATCCCGCTGGCGACCGAAGCGCTGGACCCTATCAGCCCGCAGTACCTGGGGGATACGTTCAGCTGGGCGGCGATCGGTGCGCGTACCACCGAATCCCAGACTCACCGTGAAATGGCCAGTGGTCTGTCGATGCCGGTTGGTTTCAAAAACGGCACCGACGGCAGTCTTTCAACCGCGATCAACGCCATGCAGGCAGCCTCTTCCGGTCACCGCTTTATGGGTATTAACCGTGAAGGTCAGGTGGCGCTTCTGACTACCCAGGGGAACCCGGATGGTCACGTGATCCTGCGTGGCGGTAAGCAAACCAACTATGATTCTGTTTCTGTCACCGAGTGTGAGCAGGAAATGGCGGCTGCGGGTCTGGATGCGGCGCTGATGGTGGACTGCAGTCACGCTAACTCGCGTAAAGATTACCGTCGCCAGCCGCTGGTTGCTGAAGATGTGCTGCATCAGATCCGCGAGGGTAACCGTTCGATCATTGGCCTGATGATCGAGAGCCATATTAACGAGGGTAACCAGTCATCGGATCTGCCACGCGAAGAGATGAAATATGGCGTATCCATCACCGATGCCTGTATCAATTGGGAAGCAACTGAGGCACTATTAACGCATGCACATCAAGAGCTTGTGCCTTTCTTACAACAGCGTATCCAGGATTAACAAGGTAGTGTGAATGGCTGCAGAATTAGACCAACTCAGAGATCAGATAGACAGTGTAGATAAGCAGATGCTGGATCTGCTGGCGCAACGGCTTGCGCTGGTAGAACAGGTCGGTGAAGTAAAGAGCCGGCATGGCCTGCCCATCTATGTACCCGAGCGGGAAGCGGCAATGCTGGCATCGCGCCGGGCAGAGGCAGAGCGCCTGGGAGTACCGCCCCAGCTGATCGAGGATATTCTGCGCCGCACTATGCGTGAGTCGTATGCCAGTGAAAAAGACTCAGGTTTTACCTGCCTGAAACCTGAGCTCGGCCCGGTGGTGATCGTCGGTGGCCGCGGTCAGCTCGGCAGCCTGTTTGCCCGTATGTTTACCCTGTCAGGATACGAAGTGCGTGTTCTGGGCAGTCAGGACTGGGAGCGGGCAGAAGAGCTGGTTTCTGACGCCGGTCTGGTGGTAGTCACGGTTCCTATTCATCTGACCGAAGACGTTATCGCCCGGCTGCCAAAGCTTCCGGAAAACTGCATTCTGTGTGATCTTACTTCGATAAAAGCCAAACCACTGCAGGCGATGCTGGACGCGCACAGCGGCCCGGTGGTTGGCCTGCACCCTATGTTTGGTCCGGATGTACCAAGCCTTGCCAAGCAGGTGGTGGTGCGCTGTGACGGCCGTCAGCCAGAAGCGTATGAGTGGCTGCTGAAACAGATCGAGATCTGGGGTGCGGTAGTGTGTGATATTGACGCGGCTCAGCACGACCACGGTATGACCCTGATCCAGGCGCTGCGTCACTTCACTTCTTTTGCTTACGGCCTGCATCTGTGCAGTGAGAATCCGGAGCTGGATAAACTGCTGCAGCTGAGCTCACCTATTTACCGGCTGGAACTGGCGATGGTCGGCCGTCTGTTTGCCCAGGACCCGAATCTGTACGCGGACATCATTATGTCCTCAGAGCAGAATATCGAGATGATCAAGCGCTTCCACCACCGCTTTGGTGAAGCGATCGCCGTGCTGGAAGGCAAAGACAAGCAGGCGTTTGTCACCGCATTCGATAAGGTCTCAGACTGGTTCGGCGACTACTCGCAGCAGTTTATGGATGAGAGCCAGAAGCTGCTGAAGCAGGCTAACGACGCGATTCACAGGCCGCGGAGTTAACCCATAAAAAAAGAGCGACGTAAGAGTCGCTCTTTTTAGTCCGGAGCCAGCACCTGGCTTTACTCGTTTCCATGGTCTGAAGTGACCCCTTAAAGCAGCCTTCAGCTCTGTGCAGTCGCTGTCGCGAGATGCGTATTCCCCCTGCTGACAGAAGATCCTGAATCGCGCTTTACCAGTGAGATAGGGGAATGTTAACGGGAGCGCGTTCAGGATGACCGTTTTCAGTTCTTGTGGTCATTTGGCTTCTCTGAACGCTTCACCAGATCCCGGCTCGCGCCCGCCCCTGAGAGTGGTAACAGTTAAGCGGAACGCGTCCGGGACGACAAATGTTATTTTAATCTACCAGCCTCCTCGAACCACGTCCCACGAACCCCGCAACCAAAAAGAGCAGCTGCCAAGCTGCTCTTTTTTCACACTCAGTTCTTCGCCGTATCCGGCAGACTCACTGGTTCAGGCTGCTGGGTCAGCAGGACCTGTTGCTGAACCACCTTGTTGACGATCGCCAGCAGTGACGGCCACTTGATGCTGCGCTCTTTTTCAAACAGCTGATCAAAGTTCTCCGGCCCCCAGGCGATAAAGTTGGCCGGGTTAAGGGTACGGCCAAGGAAGCGTACTTCGTAGTGCAGGTGGGGGCCGGTGGAAGTGCCGGTGTTGCCGCACAGGGCGATAAGCTCACCCTTGCTGACGAACTGGCCGCTGCGCACCTTGAAGCTGTTCAGGTGAGCGTAGGCGGTCATAAAGCCAAACGAGTGGCGCAGTTTCAGGTAGTTTCCGTAACCCTGGTTGCTCGGGCGGGTAAATTCCACCACGCCATCTGCCGGGGCAAAGATGGGCTCGCCCGGAGAGCAGGTCATGTCGTAGCCACGGTGGAAGTGACGCTTACCTGTGATTGGGTGGCGGCGGTAGCCGTAGTCAGACGAGATACGCTCAAAACTCATCGGCGCCTGGTTGGGCAGCAGACGGAACAGGGTGGTGCGCACGGCGGAGTCGACGGCTGCGGCATCGATACGGGCTTCGAGATTCTGCTCTTCACGCGGCTCATCGCCGCCAAGGCCCAGTACGGTTTCCACGTCATTGACCCGCTGGCCCAGCGCGACGATCTGAGAGTTCTTGTCTTCCAGTTCAGATGCCAGGGTGTGATTCGACAGGGCTTCCGCTTCATACAGGGTTTTGAACTGACTGCTCTTGCTGTCCAGGTAGGCAACCTGCTGCAGCGCGGCGTCAAAGTTGCGCACCATCTTTTGTGTCTTGTGCTCCAGTATCTGTTGAGTCTGGGTATATTGCAGGTAGCACCAGAGTGCTATCGCCGGCGAGAGGGCGATAAAAAACAAAAAGGCCCACACGGCCTTTCTGGATACGGAAAATTGTTCAGCCCCACCCCTGACAGGGATGGAGATCAGGATCTTGCGTTTTTGCATTACTAATCATGTGAGCCAAGATCAGACAACTGTTCCAGCTCGCGGTGCAGCAGGGATTCATCCCCGACGTTGAGCTCAACCAGCCGCTTGAGGTGGCTAATACTATCAATATCAATGTGTTGTATTTTTAGTCGGATGGAATTGTGATCCAGCCCGACAATTTCGGCCTGCAATGTTATCACAACATCGCTGCCTGGAAGGGTAAAAGTTACGTTGACGCTCTGGTCACGGTTCAGAAGGTGTGACTCATCATGGGCACTGACCAGCAGCCCGTGCAACGAGAGATCGTGGATATTGCATTCCAGGTTTACGCCCTGCTGGGAAAGGGTGGCAGGGGCCTGATAAACAATTCTTGAAAAGCGGCGGCGTTCTATCATAGTTCTCTCTCGAAACGGATCCTTTTGATTCATCATAGCTTTAGTTTAGCTTACCAGCACGGGTGCGGCTAAAAACTGTGATACGGGCGGAGAACCGGATTGATAACGGACATAAAAAAGGCCACCGGTAGGTGGCCTTAATATGACAGCGATTACTTGGCAATACGCTTGTACTTGATACGGTGAGGCTCTGCTGCCTGAGCGCCCAGAGTTTGCTTCAGCCACTCAGAGTACTCGGTGTAGTTACCTTCGTAGAAGTTCACCTGACCTTCATCACGGTAGTCCAGGATGTGGGTCGCGATACGGTCCAGGAACCAGCGGTCGTGCGAGATAACCATTGCGCAGCCCGGGAATTCCAGCAGCGCTTCTTCCAGCGCACGCAGGGTTTCTACGTCCAGGTCGTTGGTTGGTTCATCGAGCAGCAGTACGTTGCCGCCGGTTTTCAGCAGTTTTGCCAGGTGAACACGGTTACGCTCACCACCAGACAGCTCGCCGATCACCTTCTGCTGGTCTACACCTTTGAAGTTAAAGCGTGAACAGTAAGCGCGGGCAGGGATTTCGAAGTTGTTGATCTTGATGATGTCAGCGCCTTCAGAAATCTCCTGGAACACCGTCTTGCTGTCATCCATAGAGTCACGGAACTGATCTACAGAGGCCAGTTTCACGGTATCACCCAGTTCGATGGTACCTGAGTCCGGCTGCTCTGTGCCGCTCAGCATCTTGAACAGGGTAGATTTACCGGCACCGTTGGCACCGATGATGCCCACGATCGCACCTTTAGGCACGCTGAACGACAGGTCGTCGATCAGAACGCGGTCACCGAATGATTTGGTCAGGTTATTCACTTCGATAACCTTGTCACCCAGACGCTCACCCGGCGGGATAAACAGTTCGTTGGTTTCGTTACGCTTCTGGTGATCTGAGTTGTTCAGCTCTTCAAAGCGGGCCATACGCGCTTTCGATTTCGCCTGACGACCTTTAGGATTCTGACGAACCCACTCAAGTTCTTTCTCGATGGTCTTCTGGCGCGCTTTCTCCTGAGAGGCTTCCTGCTTCAGACGTGCGTCTTTCTGCTCAAGCCATGAGGTGTAGTTACCTTCCCATGGAATACCTTCACCACGGTCAAGTTCCAGAATCCAGCCAGCTGCGTTATCCAGGAAGTAACGGTCGTGGGTAATCGCCACAACGGTACCGTTGTAATCGACCAGGAAGCGTTCCAGCCAGCCAACAGACTCTGCGTCCAGGTGGTTGGTTGGTTCGTCGAGCAGCAGCATGTCTGGTTTTTCCAGCAGCAGACGACAGATAGCCACACGGCGGCGCTCACCACCGGACAGGTGTTCAATCTTCTGGTCCCACTCTGGAAGACGCAGTGCATCGGCAGCACGCTCCAGGGCGTTATCCAGGTTGTGACCGTCTTTCGCCTGGATCAGCGCTTCCAGTTCACCCTGTTCTTTTGCCAGTGCATCGAAGTCGGCTTCCGGTTCTGCGTAAGCTGCGTAAACCGCATCAAGGCGTTTCAGCGCATCGGCTACATCAGCAACGGCTTCTTCAACCACTTCACGTACGGTTTTTGATTCATCCAGCACCGGCTCCTGTGGCAGGTAGCCAACATTCAGGCCTGGTTGTGGACGCGCTTCACCGTCGATATCGGTATCGATACCCGCCATGATGCGCAGCAGGGTAGATTTACCCGCACCGTTCAGGCCCAAAACACCGATTTTGGCACCCGGGAAGAAGCTCAGAGAGATGTCTTTTAGGATCTGACGCTTAGGTGGAACAATTTTGCTCACCCGCGACATGGTATAGACGTATTCAGCCATTGCCGATCTTTCCTGTTTGTACAAAAAAATAGGGGGCTATTTTATACCAGGTCCGCTTTGAATGTCAGTGGAGAGACCGGTTTTTTATCCGGGTAATAATTTGACATTGTTTCGACGGAACTCTCATTTCCAGGCCGGGGTCTGCAATATAAGTGACTTAAAGCCGGGGGAGGAGTTTACTGGGCGTATGACAACTGTCATCAAACCAGTTTAGGCTTGTGTTACCGGCCTGAGTGGTCTTGAATGAACAGGCAGGCGCACTCAGCGCGATTTCAGATTGCCACAACCAATAATTAGAAGGCAAAGCATTAAAGGAAGTACACCATGCGTCAGACACATTATGGACTGGGACTATTACTGGGCTGGCTGGCGGCATTGCCGGCCAGTGCCACCACGCAGGATGCGCTCGTACAGCAGCGCGACCTGTATGAGCAGGCGCAGCAGATGCTTGATGCCAAAGAGCCGCAGCGTTACCTTGCAATGCGTGATCAGATAGCGGCGTATCCGCTGACTCCTTATCTCGATTACCGCACCTTTTTACTTCAGCTGGGTGAGAAAACCCCGGCAGAAGTGACCGCGTTTCAAAAGCAGTTTTATGAACTGCCGTTTTCACAGCGCATTCGTGCTACTTACCTTGACCGGTTAGCCGCCGATGGCCGATGGCAGGAGATCAACGAGTATCAGACCCGGGTGCCACGCGGAGAAACCTATTTGTGCCACTACTACACCGCTAAGCTGGAAACCGGGGATAAGGCGTCCGCCTATCGCGGGGCGGCGAAGCTGTGGCGCAGCGGCAGCAGCGTCAGCGAAGCCTGTGACGAGCTGTTTGATGCCTGGAAAAAGACGGACGGCTTTACGGATGAGGCGATTCTGGACCGAATGCTGCTGACGTTTGGCGCGGGCAATGGCCAGATGATCAGCTATCTGTCGAAGATGCTTAAAGATCCCGAAGCCGGAGAAGCGCTCAAAACCCTCTACCGCAAACCGGAAGGGGCGGGGGCATACGCTAAAAAGCAGTTCGTCACTGAGTTCAATCAGCAGTTGTCACAGCTGGCGCTGAAACGTCTGGCACGCAAAGACATTGAAGAAGCGGTCAGCCAGTTTGCCCTGGTGGTGAAAGGCCAGAAGCTCAGTGACGGGGAGGCCCGCAAGCTGAAAGATTACCTGGCGGGCAGGCTGATGACCAGTGACGATAAAGCCCTTATTGTCTGGCGCGACAAAGCCATCGCCGCCAGCCACAGTGATTCGCTCAAAGAGCGCCGGATCCGCCAGGCGATGCGCAGTGCAGACTGGGCGGGCGTAGAGGCATGGATCCTGCGCCTGTCTCCGGGACAAAAAACGTCGCTGCGCTGGCAGTACTGGCTGGCGCGGGCTGAAATGGAAAACGGCCAGCACCGCCAGGCTCGCAAGCGCCTGGAAGGTATGCTGGGTCAGCGTCACTACTACAGCGTTGTCGCCGCCCAGACTCTGGGTAAAGCGGTGCGGTTTGATATTGAGAAAACCCATGTGGATATGAGTTCGCTCAAAAAGCATCAGAGCACGCTGGATCGGGTAGAAGAGCTGATCGCGCTGGATAAGATCGCTGCGGCCAAAAGTGAATGGGACTGGTTGCTGGCCCGTTCAAACGAGACTCAGAAAGCGGCTCTGGCCAAATACGCGGCTTCGCAGCGCTGGCACCATCTGACAGTAAAAGCCTCGATCGCTGCCCGGGTATGGGATGATATCTATCTGCGTTTCCCGGTGGCGCACCGCTGGTGGTTTGATTTCTACGGCGATAAATATGATGTTCAGCCCCTGACGCTGATGTCACTGGCCCGTCAGGAGAGCGGTATGGATGCCGAGGCCCGTTCGCCGGTTGGAGCACGGGGTATCATGCAGATCATGCCACGCACCGCGCAGTACACTGCCCGTAAGCTGGATATCCCCTATGATGGCCCTTCACAGCTCTATTCGGTGCAGAAGAATATTGAGATCGGTTCCGGCTACCTGAGCAGTCTGCTCGACCGCTACGACGGCAACCGGATCTACGCCTTTGCCGCTTATAACGCCGGACCTTACCGGGTGGATTCGTGGCGCGAGCAGACGGATAAGCAGCTGGATGTATTTGCCTTTATTGAAGCGATCCCGTTTAACGAGACCCGCGGATACGTGCAGAACGTGCTGATGTTTGAGTCTTATTACCGCTACCTGACCGGCAAACAGGGCGAGTTTCTCACCAATGGTGAAAGAAATGCGAAGTACTAGATGGGATTTGGACGCGTCACCGGATAGAATGTGACGCGTAACTATTACCATTTAGTGACTATCACCATTTAGTAACTACCACCATTAAGATGAGAGCCCTGTATGTCAGTAAAACCAGAATATTCTGAGTGGCAGGACCTGCTGGATTTAGTGAAGTATGCGACCGAAAACGGTCAGCACGAACTGTTTTTGACCATGCTGATGACCCCGGATGAGCGCGAGGCCATGGTGGCCCGAGTGAACATCTTTCATGAACTGCTGAAAGGGGAGATCTCCCAGCGCCAGATCAGTCAGATGCTGGGCGTCGGCATTGCCACCATTACCCGGGGTTCTAATGAGCTGAAAGGTAAGTCAGCGGATGAGAAGCAGCAGCTTCAGGCGCTGCTGCAGGCTCAGATCGACGCTAAAAACGCTCAGGATTAAGAAATGGGATCAGCGCCAGGATTAACGCCTGGTGGTAAACGCTGCTGCGGGTCAGTTGATGACCGGTCAGCAGGCCAATCGCGCCTCCCTGCTGTTTGATGTTTTGGGTGCCAAAGGTGGCATCCATGACATCTCCCAGTTCACTTCCTTCCCTTACTTTCTCCAGTACTTCCGGTGGCAGCATCAGGCTGGCAGAGCGGGACTCGCCCCGTTTATGCTGATCTTCGATGATCATCCAGGCATAGGTCGAACTGCCGTGGATCCCGGCTTCCAGCCCGACATAATAATCGGCTTCCGGCCGGGCCTGTTTTGCGTTGTGTACCCGGTTCAGCGCGCCCTGTTTTGTCTCGCTGTCATTGAGGGGCTGATCGGGGACTCCGCTCGGGACTGATACCCCTTCGAACTCAAATAACTCAGTGGGCATGGCCTGTTCAAACGCGCTGGTGACGGCACTGATCTTGGCCGGGTTAAGGGAGGCTATGATGACTTTCTTTCCTGACGTAGCTGTTGCCATTGATGAAGCTCTTCTATTTTCATTGGCTTACCAAAGTGGTAGCCCTGCATGTAATCGCAGCCACTGTCTCTCAGCCACTGGAACATGGCGTGGTTCTCCACCCCTTCAGCGGTAACGCACAGTTTTTCTGAGTGACAAAGCTCGATCAGCGGTTTAATGATGTGTCCTTTGTTGGTCTCTAACATAGAGATCAAAAACTGCCGGTCAAGCTTAATTTTCTGGATTGGGTAACGCACCAGTTGGGTAAACGAGGTATATCCGGAGCCAAAATCATCAATTGCCAGCGGGAAGCCGAGGCGGTCCAGCTCATGCAGCAACGGGAAGTCCTGGCTGTTGGCGGCAAAAGTCTCGGTGATTTCAAACGCCACCAGGTGATGCGGCACGCTGTGGAAGCGGGCCTCTTCAACGATAAAGTCCGCCAGCGGGCTGTAGTTGAGCTCGGCTGAAGAGAGGTTCACCGATAGCTGCACCGGATAGCTGAACTGGCGCTGCAGGTGATGAAACTCACTGAACGCCTGCTTGATCACCCAGCGGTCGATCTCTTCAAACAGCCCGGTTTTTTCCGCAATCGGAATAAACTCATCCGGGGAGACAAACCCCAGTTTGGGCGAATCCCAGCGAAGCAGTGCTTCGACACCAGCGACATGGGTCTCGTTGCGATCCACCAGAGGCATGTACACAAGATAAAACTCATCGTCATAGTGCTGTTCGCGCAGGGCCCGCTCGATGTCATTGTTGCGCCGTATGATCGCATCGAGCTCCGGTGAATAGAAAGCATAGCGGTTCTTGCCCGCATCCTTGGCCTGATACATTGCCGTATCGGCCCGTGAGAGCAGTTTCTCTATGCTGTTGCCATCTTCACCCCACGAAGCGATACCTATACTGGCGGTGATCGGGTAGGTGCCGGTGGCAGTCTTGAGTCCATTTTGCATCGGCAGCAGGATCCGGTCACAGAAGCTGTGGATCAGCATCCTGTGATCCTGGGGCGCATCCAGATAGACGGCAAACTCATCACCAGACAGGCGCGAAGCATAGATCATGGTGTGGTAGCGCTGCTGGAACTCTATCGCCAGGTTTGTCAGTTGCTGGGCAAAGTGTACCAGCACCATGTCCCCGACTTTATGCCCGTACTTGTCGTTCACAAACTTGAAGTTGTCCAGATCCACGTACATCAGCCAGGCGCTGTGGAGCTCTTTATTGAGATGCTCTGTACGCTCAACGACCTGGTTGTGGAAGTGGCGCCGGTTGGCCAGCCGGGTCAGCTGATCGCTGTCTGCCAGCTCTTTGGTTTGCTGGAAACTGTCTGCCAGCTCCTGATACATCTGATGAAACTTGTGGGACAGGTTGCCAATTTCATCTTTGCTGTTGAGTACTTCTATATTGGTTCTGCGGTTGGCTTCCACTTCCCGTAACTGGGTGTCCAGATGGGTGATGGGGCGGATCACGTAGCGGAAGAACAGCGTAAGCAGGATCATTACCGCCAGCGCAGACGAGAGGCCGAAGGCGATCAGCAGTTCCCTGAGCAGGCGCTCCAGCCGCTGTTTGAGCAGAAATGAAGCCGGATCTATGGTGGCATAGATCCCGTTATCCAGCGCTACCGAATAGGTCAGGGTTTGCGTCTCTTCCGGAGGGGTGCTGGAATATGTCACTACGGTGTGGTGTTCCAGTTCCAGTTCGTGCAGCAGGGCATCAAAAGAGGCTGCCGATGTCATTACCGCGACGATCAGAGTGTGCTCATCGGGTGGTCCCAGCGGAGGCTGGAAGGTTCTGCGGTCATAGGTGTCATAGCGCACCAGCAGGCCGCTGCCATCGTTATTGTAGAGGTAGACGGTTTTGTCCGTGTAGTTGTCGTTCAGTGAGTGACTGATGAACTCACGTACGCCGGGGCTGAGTGCAGAAAACGGATCGGTGCCGTTGTCTACGTAGAGCAGCGGGTTGGCCTGATGGTCAAGCAGTGCCAGTGCGGCAAAGCCCTGGTCGGTTTTGGCGAGATCTTTGAGCATCCCGGTCAGGTTTTCACTCAGGTGCACTTCCCGGTATGGGTTGGTGCTGTCAGTAAAATAGCGTTGCAGTACCGGGGTATTGGCCAGGGTATAAGCGTAGCTGTCGAGAAAGGCATCCGCCTGACGGTAATGGCTGGCCAGCTTCTCCATTTTCAGCTCAATTGAGCTGCGTTCCAGCTTGATGATCGCCTGTTTCTGGTTGAGATAGATGATATAGCTCGACAGCGCTGCACTGAGCAGCACTGCAGGAATGATTAACAGCAGGGTACGCTGACTCAGTTTCATCGCTGCTCCTGCTTATGTTCTTTTAAAATGGCGTTGATGATACGGCTGCGCAGTATCGCCGTTCCCTGGGGCAGGGAAGTGTAAAAGTCGCTCTTGTGAATAGTGGCGTCATTCAGATAGAGAGAGGGGTTGTAACTGCCATTGGCTTTTTGGATCTCAATCGCTGCCGGGCTTGGCGATGCGTTACCCACATCGCTCGCGTTGAGGGCAGCCACATCCGCTCCATTAAGATAGTTAATAAAGGCCATGGCCTTATCTTTTTGGGCAGAAGTGGCCGGAATGGCGATACAATCCACCCAGACCAGGCTGCCTTCCTGCGGCGTGACAAAATGCCAGTTGTTGTGCGGCGCAAGTTCGTTCAGCGTGACTTCATCGCCGCTGTAGGCCATGGTCAGGTACAGTTCCTCATCATCCGGATGGTTTTCGATATAGCTGATTGGATAGCCGTAGTGCAGCACATAAGGAAGCTGGTTACGCAGCCGGGTATAGGTTTGCTCCAGCAGGTGCTGATCTATTTCGGTAAAGTCAGTGCCGCTGAGGATCACTGATGGCAGCAGCATATCCCAGTAATCACTGATCATGCCGATATGCCCTTTCAGTGCCTGGGGCGGGGTCATCAGGGTATGCCAGGAAGCCGGGGGAGACAGGATTTTGTCACTGCGGTAAGCCAGCCCCATCGCTCCCCAGAAATAAGGCACGGCGAAGTCGCCGCACTGTTTCATCCAGTGAGGATCGATATATTTCAGGTTGGGCATGGCATTGCGGGCTTCGTCATTGAGCCTGGTCAGGGCGCCGCTGCTGCCCAGCAGACCGGCACTGATCATATCGACTATCACCAAATCAAACGCCCCGGCAGGGGAGGAAGTCAGGATGCGGTCGCGCTCGCCATCGGAGTCAAAAAAGACCTGTTCAACGGTCTGTGACTGTTCGGTTTCCCACCGGGCGATAACGGACTCCGACAGGTAATACTGCCAGTTAAATACCGTTAACGTGTCTCCGGAGCATGCAAAAGCTGCAAACAGCAGCGAAAGATATGCCCATCGCATAGGAGAGGCCTCTTATAATTACTTTATTTATAAGCTTAATTATAAGAGGCAAAGTAATCGCTGTCAGTGATGAAACTTAATTAGTCTCAGTTAAATTGACCTGGGTTGCCTTAATGTTTTCACTTGGATAGCAGCCAAGTACTTTCAGATGGCGGGTTATTTTGGTCAGCTCAGACAGTGCCTGCTGCATCTCCTGCGATTCCAGGTGTGCTTCCAGGTCAACATAGAACATCTCTTCCCACGGATTACCCATGATAGGACGTGATTCCAGCTTGGTCATGTTGATGCCGTAGCGCTGCAGTACCAGCAGGGTTTCCACCAGGGAGCCCGCTTCCTGAGAGGTGGACATAATCAGGGTGGTTTTGGCCGGGATCTGGGCGGAGACATCCACCGGCTTGCGTGCGACAACAATAAAGCGTGTGTGGTTCTCTGTCTGATTGGCAATGTTGCCCTGAATGGCCTGCAGGCCGTACAGCTTGCCGCTCGATGCGTTACCGATTGCTGCCACTTCCGGGCTGTTGAGTTCTTTGACCTTTTTCATGGCGTCGGCGGTACTGGCGCACGATTCCAGGGTAACGCCTTTCAGGCGTGACAGGAACTCACTGCACTGCTGATGCGGCTGCGGATGCGAGTAGAGGGTTTTAATTTGCTCAAGGCGCAGCTCAGAGGTCGCCAGCAGGCAGTGTTCTATCGGCAGGGTCAGCTCACCTACGATGTGCAGGGTGGTGTGCTGGAGCAGGTCATACACTTCGTTAATCGAGCCGGAACTGGTGTTTTCAATCGGCAGCAGGCCGTAGTCTGCGTGACCGGATTCGACCGTTTGGGCGACTTCTTTAAAGTGACTGCAGCTCAGTTCGATAAGCTCTGTGTTACGGCGGCTGAAGTATTCCCGGCTGGCCAGGTGTGAGTAGGAGCCGGTTGAGCCAAGGAAAGCCACCCGTGCCAGTGGTTTGCGGCTCTGGGCCGGGTTGAGCAGGTTTTGCAGGTAAGCCTGCTGGAGCAGAACAGAGTCTTCAATAATGGTGTGGAACAGCTTGGTGATGTACTGGGCGTCCAGATCATATTTATCACGGCCGTTGCTGATAAGTTTGACCAGCAGTTGCTGTTCCCGCTCGGCATCGCGTACCGGTTTTGAGGTTTCGACTTTGCTTTTGGCGACTTCGATGCTCAGCTGACGACGTTCGGAAAGCAGTGCAAGCAACTGGTCGTCGAGCTCGTTGAGACGCAAGCGAATTTCATTGAGTCTGTCTGTCATAAATTTTTCCCTGTCATTCCGGCCGGTTCACCTGAGTGCCAGCCGGTATAAAAAAAGCCTCCCTGAGGAGGCTTTCTGTTCGTTTTTGATTTCTCTTTAGTAACGAGCTAAGCCTCTGCCTGTTCAGCAGCTAAAAAAGAAGTCAAAAAAGAACAGCGATGAATTTGTCATGGGTTTCCCTTTGTTTAGCGAGTATCCACAATAAGCATGCAACCATACATCGTCAAGTAAAAAAAACGGCGCCCATTGGGCGCCGCGTAATGATTCGTCTCCTGATTATTCCTGCTCTTCCAGCTCTGGTTTTTCTGCGTGGCTGGCACGACGCGCGTCAGGTTTGTGGCGCAGTTTATTTAGTTGTCTCTCCAGTTTTTGTTCTGCTTCATTTACTGCCGCGTATAAATCTTCATGGATTGCTGATGCCACCAGTTGTCCTTTGGGTACCGAGATGATGGCTTCGAACTTCATTTTATTGTTCGGTTCTTCGCTGATGCTGGTCTGGCAGCCGATAATGTCTACCTGCCATTTCTCCAGTTTTTTAAACTTGCTCTCAACATGCGCACGGATTGCAGAGGTGATTTCGATGTTTTTGCCAGTGATGTTTACTTTCATAGTTATTTTCCTCTGTAGCATCCCTCATGGGTTAACTCCAGATTACCCATTCAGGGCTAAATGAATGTGATCGGGATCACTTAAATGAGTGGTGTTTTTGGGTGAAAGACTAAATGTGATCCCGGGCAAATCCTGCCCTGATTTCTGCATAAAAATCTTGTGCCGGAGCCAAAAGTCATTAGATTGGATTAAGTAGCAAGCTGAAAATGATTCGTTTTTGGTGGCTTTGTACAGCCTTAAAAAACAAATGATTAAAAGCTGAACAGCAGGGAAGTGTGAGTTCTGTCTCACCAGGATTCTGACTGCTGTGAAACCCGGATATAAAAAAAACGCTCCCCATTTGGGCAGCGGTTTTTTTGTGTCAGCAGCAATCAGAGCGGGTTGAGTTCGATCAGTTGCTCAGTGCGTTGTACCGATTCGGTCAGGCCCAGCTTTTTGTAGGCTTCGAGCTGGATACGCAGTGATTTACGTGCCGCCACCGTATCCGGGTACGTTTTCTGCAGTTCCTGGCAGCGGTTGATCGCGGCAATCCAGGCTTCGCGGCGCAGGTAGAAATCGGCTGTGGCCAAATCGTACTCCGCCAGGCGGTTTTTCAGTGCCAGCATACGTTTTTGTGCATCGGCAGCATACGGGCTGTCCGGATAGCGCTGCAGCATACGTTTGAAATCATTAAAGGCGGCTTTAACCGGTTCAGGGTCACGGTCGCTGCGGTCAATGTTGAATACGTCATGCATAAAGTTGCGATCCTGGGCCATGTGGGTCAGGCCACGCATGTACAGCACCCAGTCGGTTTTCTCGTGGGTCGGGTTAAGACGCAGGAAACGCTCAATAGTGGCCAGGCCAAGCGGCAGGTCATTGTTCTTGTAGTAAACGTAGATCAGGTCAAGTTGCACCTGCTGGGTATAGGCCCCGAACGGATAGCGGGTATCCAGTGCTTCCAGTTTGTCGATGGCGGTACGCCAGTTACCGGTTTGAAGCGCGGCTTTCGCATCAGCGTACAGCTCTGCTGGTGGCACATCAGGCACGATTTCCTTGCTGCTTGAGCAACCGAACAGCAGTCCGAGCATTAACAGGCCTGATAAAGTCTGCTTTTTCATATCAGCGGGGGGTTCCTTGCAATATTTATTTCTATACCATCCGTTACATCTTGCCGGTTAACGGATACAATGGCCAATTAAACCATTTTATCCATACCAGTGGCTAGAGGCCGTTGGCCGATAAAGTTTGAACCGGGTTTTGTTCAGCGCGATTGATGCGCTGTTTCTCCGGTCAGGCTGGCATTATAGGCGGGCTTATGCCCCTCCGGCAAACGACAGTGGCCTCTGTTAGTCCCACAGATTGAAAAAAAGTTCGATATGGCTCAGCAAATTGAATTAACAAGTATTGTAAAACCAGCCCAGCTTGGTCAGCGTCTTGATCAGGCAGTAGCAGAGCTGTTTGGTGATTATTCACGTTCCCGGCTCAAGGAGTGGTTGCTGGAAGGCAAAATTAAGGTCGACGGCGTTGTCGTGACCAAAGCCCGTCAGAAAGTGATGGGTGGCGAAGAGATCGTACTTTTGGCCGAACTGGAAGACGAAGAGCGCTGGGAAGCCCAGGATATTCCGCTGGATATCGTCTTTGAGGATGATGACATTATCGTTATCAATAAGCCGCGCGACTTTGTGGTTCACCCGGGCGCAGGTACGCCGGATGGCACTGTACTGAATGCCCTGTTGCACCATTACCCGGCGATCGCCGAAGTGCCGCGTGCAGGCATCGTGCACCGTCTGGATAAAGACACCACCGGCTTGATGGTGGTGGCGAAAACCGTACCGGCTCAGACCCGCCTGGTTCGTGCGCTGCAAAAGCGTAATATCACCCGTGAGTACGAGGCGATCGCTATCGGTAAAATGACCGCTGGCGGTAAAGTGGATAAGGCGATTGGCCGTCACTCGACCAAGCGTACCCTGATGGCAGTGAGCGAAATGGGCAAACCGGCGGTAACTCATTACCGTGTGGCAGAGCACTTCCGTGAGCACACCCGTATCCGTCTGCGTCTGGAAACCGGCCGTACACACCAGATCCGTGTGCACATGTCTTACCTGCAGCATCCGCTGCTGGGTGATATCGCCTACGGTGGCCGTGCCCGTATTCCAAAAGGAGCGAGCCAGGAACTGACGGATATGATCCGTGCATTTGACCGTCAGGCACTGCATGCTGTGATGCTGCGTTTCGAGCACCCGATCACCGGTGAAGAGCTGGAGTTCCACGCACCGGTACCGGACGATATGGTTGCCATGACCGAAGCACTGCGTGAAGACGCCCGCGAGAACAAAGAAGAAGAGTACTGAGCATGAACATCCCCAACTGGCCGGCGCCAAAGTGCGTTAAAGCTGTCAGTTCCACCCGGATCGGCGGAATCTCCCGCGCGCCTTATCATGGGCTGAATCTGGGTGATCACGTTGGGGATGACAGTGATTCAGTGCGTCGCAACCGGGCGATTTTCCGTCGTCAGGTAGAAATGCCGTCTGAGCCGGTATGGCTGAATCAGACTCACTCGACTGAGGTCGTGCTGGTTTCTGAGCCGCAGGTGCAGGCCCTGGACGCGGACGGCAGTGTCACGACCACACCTGGCGTGGTGTGCTGCGCCATGACCGCTGACTGTCTGCCGGTGCTGCTGACCGATATGGACGGCACCCAGGTTGCTGCTGTACACGCGGGCTGGCGCGGGCTGGCAGACGGTATTGTGGAGCGAGCGGTGGCGATGTTCGATAAGCCGGTGATGGCCTGGCTTGGTCCGGCTATCGGCCCTGCTGCGTTTGAAGTCGGCGATGATGTGGTTGAAGCATTTACCGGCTTCGACCAGCAGGCCAAAGCCGGTTTTACACGTAAAACAGACGGTAAATGGCTGGCTGATATGCCGCTGCTGGCGACTCAGCGACTGAATGCGCTTGGAGTGAATCAGGTTTACGCCAGTGATTTGTGCACTTACCGTCAGCCGCAGCAGTTCTACTCTTACCGCCGCGACGGCGTAACCGGCCGGCTGGCGAGTTTTATCTGGATCGAACCCGCTTAATCCGCTCCTCCTCTCAACCTTGAAAAAATCCGTGGCGAATCCCATCTATTGAACATATTGTTTTTATTGTTCAGGTTAGTTTGGCCACGGAGGTTGATATGCGCCTTGACCGCTTTACCAGTAAATTTCAGGTTGCTATCTCAGACGCCCAGTCGCTCGCTTTGGGGCGGGATCATCAGTATATAGAACCTGTTCACCTGATGGTGTCTCTGCTTAATCAGGATGGCAGTACCATTCGTCCTCTTCTGACATCACTCGGTGTCGATGTCAGCCAGCTTCGCTCCAAGTTGAGTGAAATGCTTGACCGTCTGCCCAAAGTCAGTGGTATTGGCGGTGATGTGCAACTCTCCTCTGGTATGGGCACCTTGTTCAACATGTGTGACAAGGTGGCGCAAAAACGCCAGGACGCCTATATCTCGTCAGAAATTTTCCTGCTGGCAGCAATTGAAGACCACGGTCCGCTGGGGCAGTTGCTTAAAGAGCTGGGGCTGACCGAAAAGAAAATTGCGGATGCTATCGAGCAGATCCGTGGTGGTCAGAAAGTCGATGACCCGAACGCAGAAGAGAAACGCCAGGCGCTGGAGAAGTTCACCATAGACCTGACCGAACGCGCCGAGCAGGGCAAGCTTGATCCGGTTATCGGCCGTGATGATGAAATCCGCCGCACTATCCAGGTGCTGCAGCGCCGTACCAAAAACAACCCGGTGATCATCGGTGAACCCGGGGTAGGTAAAACTGCCATCGTTGAGGGGCTGGCGCAGCGCATCATTAATAATGAAGTGCCGGAAGGCCTGCGTGGCCGCCGGGTGCTGTCGCTGGATATGGGCGCACTGGTTGCCGGTGCCAAATACCGCGGTGAGTTTGAAGAACGTCTGAAGTCGGTGTTAAACGAGCTCTCTAAAGAAGAGGGCAATGTCATTCTCTTTATCGACGAACTGCATACCATGGTCGGCGCCGGTAAAGGCGAAGGCTCTATGGATGCGGGTAATATGCTTAAACCGGCACTGGCCCGGGGTGAGCTCCATTGCGTTGGTGCAACTACCCTTGACGAATATCGCCAGTATGTAGAGAAAGACGCGGCCCTGGAGCGCCGCTTTCAGAAAGTGCTGGTGGACGAACCGAGTGTTGAAGACACGGTGGCGATTTTGCGCGGTCTGAAAGAGCGCTATGAGTTGCACCACCATGTAGAGATCACCGACCCGGCTATCGTAGCGGCGGCCAGTCTGTCGCACCGTTATGTCTCGGACCGCCAGTTGCCGGATAAAGCTATCGATCTTATCGATGAGGCGGCGTCCAGTATCCGGATGCAGATCGACTCCAAGCCAGAATCACTGGATAAACTCGACCGCAAAATCATTCAGCTCAAGATAGAACAGCAGGCGCTGGTCAATGAGCACGACGAAGCCAGCACCAAACGTCTGGGTGCGTTAAACGCCGAGCTAAAAGAGAAAGAGCGCGACTACGCCGAGCTTGAAGAGATCTGGAAAGCGGAGAAAGCCGCTCTTTCCGGTACCCAGCACATCAAGTCAGAACTTGAACAGGCGAGGATGGACCTTGAAGTCGCCCGCCGGGCCGGTGATTTGAACCGGATGTCTGAACTTCAGTATGGTCGTATCCCTGAGCTTGAAAAACAGCTCGACCTGGCCGCTCAGGCAGAAATGCAGGAGATGACCCTGCTGCGTAACAAAGTCACCGACGCAGAGATTGCCGAAGTGCTTTCCAGACAAACAGGTATCCCTGTGTCCAAAATGCTGGAAGCAGAGAAAGAGAAACTGCTGCGCATGGAAGAAGTGCTGCATAAGCGGGTGATTGGTCAGGGTGAAGCAGTAGAAGTTGTCGCGAACGCGATCCGGCGCAGCAGGGCTGGCCTGTCTGACCCGAACAAGCCTATCGGCTCTTTCCTTTTCCTTGGCCCTACCGGGGTGGGTAAAACCGAGTTGTGTAAAACACTGGCCAACTTTATGTTCGACAGTGAAGACGCCATGGTGCGTATCGATATGTCGGAGTTTATGGAGAAACACTCGGTCGCTAGATTGGTTGGTGCGCCTCCGGGTTATGTCGGATATGAAGAGGGCGGCTACCTGACCGAAGCGGTAAGACGCAAACCTTACTCGGTGATTCTGCTCGATGAGGTAGAGAAAGCGCACCCGGATGTGTTCAACATTCTGCTGCAGGTACTTGATGACGGCCGTCTGACTGACGGCCAGGGACGTACGGTCGATTTCCGTAATACCGTGGTGATCATGACTTCTAACCTGGGTTCTGACCGGATTCAGGAAAACTTTGCTGCGCTGGACTACCAGGGTATTAAAGAGAAGGTAATGGAAGTCGTTACTCATCATTTCCGTCCTGAATTCCTGAACCGGGTAGATGAGAGCGTGGTGTTCCATCCGCTGGGCAAAGAGCATATTAAGTCGATTGCGGCGATCCAGCTCGACCGTCTTGGTATGCGCATGGCTGAGAAAGGCTACGAGCTGGAAGTATCGGATAAAGCACTGGAGCTTATCGCTGAAGTGGGCTTTGATCCTGTTTATGGTGCCCGTCCGCTTAAGCGGGCGATACAGCAGGGGGTCGAAAATCCGCTGGCGAAAGACATTCTTGGCGGAAAAATCATGCCGGACAGGAAAGTTAAGCTGGTGGTCAGCAACGACAGAATCATTGCACATCAATAAAAATCAGCGATAAAAAGGGCCTTTTGGCCCTTTTTTTGTGCGATTTGTTTTCTTTGTGACCGGTTGATGCCCCAAAGGGCATTTTTTTTAAATTTACGGTTGCGCCCGGAAAGAATCTCCCTATAATGCGTCCTCGTTGTCACGGACAACACGACGGAAAAAAGAGTTTGACACAAGAAGTTAACTCGTTAAAATGACCGTCCGCTTTGAGAAAGGCTCTCGAAGCAAGCTCTTTAACAATATAAACCTATCAATCTGTGTGGGCACTCGTTGATGATAATCAATATGAAACTTCGGTTTCAAAATGGTTTCAATGATACGAAGTGACCATTGAGTCTTCGGACTCAGCACAGTCAATTCAAACATTACTATATGTAATGTTCAGTATTCATTGAGCCGACAAAATCTTAAATTGAAGAGTTTGATCATGGCTCAGATTGAACGCTGGCGGCAGGCCTAACACATGCAAGTCGAGCGGCAGCGACATAAACAATCCTTCGGGTGCGTTTATGGGCGGCGAGCGGCGGACGGGTGAGTAATGCCTGGGAAATTGCCCTGATGTGGGGGATAACTATTGGAAACGATAGCTAATACCGCATAACGCCTTCGGGCCAAAGAGGGGGACCTTCGGGCCTCTCGCGTCAGGATATGCCCAGGTGGGATTAGCTGGTTGGTGAGGTAAAGGCTCACCAAGGCGACGATCCCTAGCTGGTCTGAGAGGATGATCAGCCACACTGGAACTGAGACACGGTCCAGACTCCTACGGGAGGCAGCAGTGGGGAATATTGCACAATGGGCGCAAGCCTGATGCAGCCATGCCGCGTGTGTGAAGAAGGCCTTCGGGTTGTAAAGCACTTTCAGCAGTGAGGAAGGCATTGTCGTTAATAGCGGCATTGTTTGACGTTAGCTGCAGAAGAAGCACCGGCTAACTCCGTGCCAGCAGCCGCGGTAATACGGAGGGTGCGAGCGTTAATCGGAATTACTGGGCGTAAAGCGCATGCAGGTGGTTTGTTAAGTCAGATGTGAAAGCCCGGGGCTCAACCTCGGAATAGCATTTGAAACTGGCATACTAGAGTACTGTAGAGGGGGGTAGAATTTCAGGTGTAGCGGTGAAATGCGTAGAGATCTGAAGGAATACCGGTGGCGAAGGCGGCCCCCTGGACAGATACTGACACTCAGATGCGAAAGCGTGGGGAGCAAACAGGATTAGATACCCTGGTAGTCCACGCCGTAAACGATGTCTACTTGGAGGTTGTGGCCTTGAGCCGTGGCTTTCGGAGCTAACGCGTTAAGTAGACCGCCTGGGGAGTACGGTCGCAAGATTAAAACTCAAATGAATTGACGGGGGCCCGCACAAGCGGTGGAGCATGTGGTTTAATTCGATGCAACGCGAAGAACCTTACCTACTCTTGACATCCAGAGAACTTAGCAGAGATGCTTTGGTGCCTTCGGGAACTCTGAGACAGGTGCTGCATGGCTGTCGTCAGCTCGTGTTGTGAAATGTTGGGTTAAGTCCCGCAACGAGCGCAACCCTTATCCTTGTTTGCCAGCACTTCGGGTGGGAACTCCAGGGAGACTGCCGGTGATAAACCGGAGGAAGGTGGGGACGACGTCAAGTCATCATGGCCCTTACGAGTAGGGCTACACACGTGCTACAATGGCGCATACAGAGGGC
>NZ_JBSDZD010000008.1:0-250656 GCF_056726165.1 Vibrio sp. 9-16B-A1 | reverse complement strand
GACTATATCGAGTACTACAATACAAAGCGGATCAAGGTAAAGCTAAATGGCCTGACTCCGCGAGAGTATCGAAATCAGGCGCTGCTGGTAGCTTAACGAAACTGTCCAACTTTAAGGGGTCACTTCACGGAGCGTGGGAACGAGAATTCTCCCTGCCTCCTCGCAACCACGCAATCTCGCAATCTCGCAATCTCGCAATCTCATTAAAACAAAAAGGGCGCAAACTGCGCCCTTTGTTATTCAGCTGAGAAGAATTACTTCTTCTTTTTCGCTTTCGGGTTTGGAAGGTCGGTTACCGTGCCTTCGAAGACCTCGGCTGCCAGGCCTACTGACTCGTGCAGGGTCGGGTGAGCGTGGATAGTCAGTGCAATATCTTCCGCGTCACAGCCCATCTCGATTGCCAGACCGATTTCACCCAGCAGTTCACCACCGTTAGTACCCACGATAGCACCACCAATCACGCGGTGAGTCTCTTTATCGAAGATAAGCTTGGTCAGACCGTCAGCGCAGTCAGAGGCGATAGCACGGCCAGACGCAGCCCAAGGGAATGTCGCCACTTCGTAGTTGATGCCTTCTTCTTTGGCTTCTTTCTCGGTCTTACCAACCCATGCCACTTCCGGCTCGGTGTAAGCGATTGAAGGGATCACTTTCGGGTCAAAGTAGTGCTTCTTGCCAGCGATAACTTCTGCTGCCACGTGGCCTTCGTGCACACCTTTGTGCGCCAGCATTGGCTGACCCACGATATCGCCGATAGCGAAGATATGCGGTACGTTAGTGCGCATCTGCTTATCTACGTTGATAAAGCCGCGCTCGTCCACTTCCAGGCCTGCTTTTTCTGCATCGATAAGCTGACCATTAGGAACACGGCCGATAGCCACCAGTACTGCGTCGTAACGCTCAGCTTCTGCCGGTGCTTTCTTGCCTTCCATTGACACGTAGATGCCGTCTTCTTTGGCTTCAACTGCGGTCACTTTGGTTTCCAGCATCAGGTTGAACTTGTTCTTGATGCGCTTGGTGTAAACCTTAACCACGTCTTTGTCAGCCGCAGGGATAACCTGATCGAACATTTCAACCACGTCGATCTGAGAACCCAGAGAGTGGTAAACCGTACCCATTTCCAGGCCAATGATGCCGCCGCCCATGATAAGCAGTTTGCCCGGAACTTCTTTCAGCTCCAGCGCGTCGGTTGAGTCCCAGATACGCGGGTCTTCATGCGGAATAAACGGCAGTTTGATCGGGCGTGAACCCGCAGCAACGATAGCGTTGTCGAAGTTAACGGTCGTGGTGCCGTCTTCGCCTTCCACTTCGATGGTGTTCGGGCCGGTAAACTTACCAAAGCCATTCACCACGTTTACTTTACGCATTTTCGCCATGCCACCCAGACCACCGGTCAGTTGGGTGATCACTTTCTCTTTCCACAGACGGATCTTGTTGATGTCTGTCTGAGGTTCACCAAAGACGATGCCGTGATCAGCAAGGGCTTTGGCTTCTTCAATAACTTTTGCTACGTGCAGCAGTGCTTTCGATGGGATACAACCCACGTTCAGACACACACCACCAAGAGTGTTGTAACGCTCGATAAGAACAGTGTCCAGACCAAGGTCTGCACAACGGAATGCAGCGGAGTAACCAGCAGGACCTGCACCAAGTACAACGACCTGGGCTTTAATTTCTTTGCTCATTGTGACCTCTTGTAGTCATTATCCCTAATGGGATTCCTAACAGGCTGAGTGGGTATGGAGTTGTAATTGTTTTCAAACCGCCAACAGTTTACAGAGATGTTAATGGTGTGAAAAGTCATTCCGTTTAGCCTGTGAGCCAGCCAACAATTCAAAAGGTTAGAGCGCTGAATTGTTGGACAGTATTTATAAAGAGGCGGCCTGCGCCGCCCCTTTATTTAGGGTAATTACAGCACCAGACGACGGATATCGCTCAGGCAACCGTTCAGATAAGTGATAAAGCGTGCACCTTCTGCACCGTCGATCACGCGGTGATCGTAAGACAGGGACAGAGGAAGCTGCAGGCGCGGAGCGAACTCTTTGCCATTCCATACCGGCTTCATCTCAGACTTGGACACACCCAGGATTGCCACTTCCGGCGCGTTCACGATTGGAGTAAACGCAGTACCACCGATGCCGCCAAGGCTTGAGATGGTGAAACAGCCACCCTGCATATCCGCTGCAGTCAGTTTACCGGCACGGGCTTTCTTCGATACTGCCATCAGCTCTTCAGACAACTCGTGAATACCTTTCTTGTTTACGTCCTTAAATACCGGGACCACCAGACCGTTTGGCGTATCTACCGCGATACCGATGTTCACGTATTTCTTCAGGATCAGGCTCTCACCATCTTCAGACAGAGAAGAGTTGAACGACGGGAAGGCTTCCAGCGCTTTTGCTGCCGCTTTCATGATGAACACCAGCGGGGTGATCTTCATGCCTGTGTCTCTCTTCGCTTCAATGGCGTTCTGCTCTTTACGGAACGCTTCCAGCTCAGTGATATCAGCGTTGTCCCACTGAGTAACGTGCGGGATCATCACCCAGTTACGGTGCAGGTTAGCGCCAGAGATCTTCTTGATACGTGACAGCGGCTGAACTTCGGTCTCACCGAACTTGCTGAAGTCCACGTTTGGCCATGGAAGCAGACCCAGCGCACTGCCGTCGCCTTTACCTGCTGCGCCTGATTCCAGACGCTTCAGCGCTTCTTTAACGTAGCTCTGAACGTCTTCTTTCAGGATGCGGCTCTTACGGCCGGTGCCTTTTACTTTCGACAGGTTAACGCCGAACTCACGGGCCAGGCGGCGTACTACCGGTGACGCGTGTGCGTATTCGTGGTTCTCTTCAAACTCACCTGCTGCCGGTTTTTCTGCTGCTGGCGCTGAAGCCGGTGCGCTTGCCGGAGCTGGTGCCGCTGCCTGTGGCGCGGCCGCAGGAGCAGCTGCCGGAGCGCTGCCCTGGGTTTCAAATACCATGATCAGAGAGCCGGTAGAAACCTTGTCACCTTCGGCGACTTTGATTTCCTTCAGGGTACCGGCGAACGGAGCCGGTACTTCCATTGACGCTTTGTCACCTTCTACGGTGATCAGCGACTGCTCTTCTTCAATGGCGTCGCCGACAGCGACCATGATTTCGGTCACTTCAACTTCGTCACCACCGATATCCGGTACGTGAACTTCTTTCAGTTCCGCAGCCGCAGGTGCTGCCGGAGCCGCTTCTGCCGCCGGGGCTTCTGCTGGTGCTTCTGCCACAGCTTCGCCTGCCGCCTCAAACACCATGATCAGAGAGCCGGTAGAAACCTTGTCACCTTCAGCAACTTTGATTTCTTTTACCACACCAGCCTGAGACGCAGGAACTTCCATAGAAGCTTTGTCGCCTTCAACGGTAATAAGAGACTGCTCTTCTTCAACCGTATCGCCAACGCTTACCAGAATCTCAGTAACTTCAACCTCATCCGCACCGATGTCAGGTACATTAATTTCGATTGCCATTGCTTATCTACCTTCTTACTTAAGCGTTGTGTTATGCGTACAGCGGGTTAGTTTTTTCAGTGTCGATGCCGAACTTCTGAATCGCTTCTGCAATTACAGATTTCTCAACGTCGCCACGTTTCGCCAGTTCGGTCAGCGCTGCAACTACCACGTAGCCAGCGTTCACTTCGAAGTGACGACGCAGGTTGTCACGGCTGTCTGAGCGGCCAAAGCCGTCAGTGCCCAGAACCTTGAATGATTCAGCCGGCACGAATGCACGAACCTGCTCTGCGTAGTTCTTCATGTAGTCAGTTGCCGCGATAGCAGGCTCTGTGCCCATCACCTGGGTGATGTAAGGAACCTGAGCTTCTGCTTCAGGGTGCAGCATGTTGAAACGCTCGGCTGCCTGACCGTCACGGGTCACTTCGTTGAAAGAAGTTACCGAGTAAACGTCTGACGCGATGCCGTAATCGTCGCTCAGGATCTGAGCCGCTTTGCGCACTTCGTTCATGATGGTGCCAGAGCTCATCAACTGAACCTTACCTTTCGAACCGGTGTAAGTCTCCAGCTTGTAGATACCTTTACGGATACCTTCTTCAGCGCCTTCAGGCATCGCCGGCATGGCGTAGTTTTCGTTCATCAGGGTCAGGTAGTAGAACACGTTCTCCTGCTCACCGTACATGCGACGGATACCGTCCTGCATGATCACCGCGACTTCGTAAGCGAAGGTCGGGTCGTAAGAGATACAGTTAGGAACCGTACCTGCCATGATGTGTGAATGACCATCTTCGTGCTGCAGACCTTCACCGTTCAGGGTTGTACGGCCAGCGGTTGCACCTAACAGAAAGCCACGCGCCTGCTGGTCACCGGCCATCCACGCCATGTCGCCAACACGCTGGAAACCGAACATCGAGTAGTAGATGTAGAACGGGATCATCGGCAGGTCGTTGGTTGAGTAAGACGTTGCCGCCGCAACCCAGGATGACATCGCACCCAGCTCGTTGATACCTTCCTGCAGCACCTGACCTGAGGTCGCTTCTTTGTAGTAAGAAACGATATCGCGGTCCTGCGGGGTGTAGTTCTGGCCGTGTGGGTTGTAAATACCAATCTGACGGAACAGGCCTTCCATACCGAAAGTACGCGCTTCATCGGCGATGATAGGAACAATGTTCTTACCAATGTTCTTGTTCTTCAGCAAAACGTTCAGTGCACGAACAAACGCCATGGTCGATGAAATATCACGCTTCTGCTCTTCCAGCAGAGGCTTGAACTCTTCCAGTTCAGGAACCACAAACTCCTGAGTGAAGTTTGGCAGACGCGAAGGCGTGTAGCCTTTCAGCGCTTTACGGCGTGCGTGCAGGTATTCGTGCTCTTTAGAGCCTTCTTCCAGCTTCAGGTACGGCAGTTCGTTAACCGCTTCATCGCTCAGGATATCCTGCAGGCCAAGACGGTCACGCAGGTGCAGAACGTGGCTCATGTCCATCTTCTTAACCTGGTGGGCAATGTTCTTGCCTTCTGCCGCTTCACCCATGCCGTAACCTTTAACGGTCTTGGCCAGGATTACGGTTGGCTTGCCGTTGGTGTCCTGTGCGTTCTTAAATGCCGCGTACAGTTTCGATGAATCGTGACCACCGCGTTTCAGCGCGAAGATCTCATCGTCAGTCATGTCTGCAACCAGTGCCGCTGTCTCCGGGTACTTACCGAAGAAGTGCTCACGCACGTAAGCGCCGTCTTTTGACTTAAAGGTCTGGTAGTCGCCGTCGATGGTTTCATTCATCAGCTGCAGCAGCTTACCGGAAGTATCTTTCGCCAACAGAGAATCCCAGTTGCTGCCCCAGATAACTTTCACTACGTTCCAGCCGGCACCTTTGAACAGGCCCTCCAGCTCCTGGATGATGCTGCCGTTACCCATTACCGGGCCGTCAAGACGCTGCAGGTTACAGTTGATCAGGAAGCAGAGGTTATCCAGCTTCTCACGGGCAGCGAAAGAGATAGCGCCGCGTGATTCCGGCTCATCCATCTCACCGTCACCCAGGAATGCGTATACGCGCTGCTCAGAAGTATCTTTCATGCCACGGCCGTCCAGGTACTTCAGGAAACGGGCCTGGTAGATAGCTGAGATAGGGCCAAGACCCATAGATACGGTCGGGAACTGCCAGAATTCAGGCATCAGTTTAGGGTGCGGGTATGACGGGATACCCTTGCCGTCTACTTCCTGACGGAAGTTGTCCAGCTGCTCTTCGGTCAGGCGGCCTTCAACAAACGCGCGGGAGTAGATACCAGGAGAGATATGCCCCTGGTAGTAGACCAGATCGCCACCGTCTTTCTCGTTTGGTGCACGGAAGAAGTGGTTGAAGCAGGTTTCGTAAAATGCTGCTGAAGACTGGAATGATGCCATGTGGCCGCCCAGCTCCAGGTCTTTTTTCGATGCACGCAGCACGATCATGATGGCGTTCCAGCGAATAATTGAGCGGATACGGCGCTCAAGGGTGGTGTCACCCGGGTATGCTGGTTCCTGATCGGCTGGAATGGTATTGATGTAGTTGGTGTTGATGCCGGTTGGCATATCGACACCATCAAGGCGCGCTTTCTCTAAAACCTGTTCAAGCAGAAACTGGGCGCGCTCGATACCTTCTTCACGTACCACGGATTCAAGAGCTTCTAACCACTCCTGAGTTTCCAGTGCATCAACGTCATGATTCATGACTTCAGACATGGCGATCTATCCTTTTGTTAGTTGGATCTTAAAAACACAAAGCCCTGTTCAGGAGTCTTTGTTCTGCTCGATTCGTCGCAGGGAGCGCTCACGGCGGCTCTCCTCACGGGTTAAATCCAGCAGTGTTTCTTCGATATAGGCCAGATGCGAATGGGACATTTCACGCGCCTTTTCAGGCTGACCGGAAATGATCGCGTCCACTATACTGGCCCGGTGTTTACTGACTCTCTCCACCACATCGCTGCGGCGGTGTAATAGTTTTAGATTTTGTAATACGTTTTGCTCAAGCAGGGGCGCCAGACTGCGCACTATATGCAGCAGCACTACGTTGTGCGCCGCTTCGGTTAACGCCACCAAAAAGACCATTACGGCGGCGGCTTCCTGCCCGATATCTTTCTGCTCCTGAGCGGTTTCTATCTGCTCAAGGCATTGTGCAATTCTTTTGAAATCCTGGTCGGTACCCCGCAGCGCGGCAAAGTAGGCGCTCAGCCCTTCCAGTGCATGGCGGGCTTCCAGCAGGTCAAGCTGGGTTTCGGAGTGCATTGACAGAAGATCCAGCAGGGGATCAGAAAAGCCCTTCCACAGGGTTTCGCTGACAAAAGTACCGCCGCCCTGTTTGCGGGTAAGAAGACGTTTGGCTTCGAGGCGCTGAATCGCCTCGCGCACCGAGGGACGGGAAACATCGAACTGTTTCGCCAGCTCCCGCTCCGGCGGCAGTTGCTGTCCGGGAGACAGCGTTCCTTCTGCAATCAGCCTCTCTAATTCCTGCTCAATCACATCGGAGAGCTTGGGCTGACGGATCCTTTGATAAGCCATAATTGTTGTTCTTCTTATGCTGTTTTTTTACTTTCCGTCAATTGGTATGACCAATTTCATTGTGACGGGAAAAGTAACATAATCAAAACAGCACTGTCCAGCCAAAACTTGATTTAAATCATAGAAACCATGCAGCAGTAAACTCTCATTAACATTTAAACATTAAAACGGCAAAGTATTGGTCAGGCCAATTTTCTGGGTTTGATCTGGAACATTTATTTTTATGATAAAAATAAATAGAAATGTTAACTAATTTAAAGAGGCGCGACACACAGAACATGTGCCGCAAATCAATCACTTAAGAAGAGAACGAAGATAAGACCAGTCAAAAGTCAGCCCGGGATCGGACTTCCTCAGCGGCGAAATGTACTGGTGACCGGTGATTCTGTAAGGCGAGATTTTCGTGTAACGCTGCATCAACAATTGGCTCACTCCGGCCAGTGCCTGGTACTGCTCTCCGGTATAAGCATCAAACTCACTGCCTTCCAGTTCAATGCCAATTGAGTAGTCATTGCACCTTTCCCGCCCGGCAAAAGAGGACTGGCCCGCGTGCCAGGCCCGCTTATTAAATGGCACAAACTGGATGATTTCCCCGTCACGGCGAATAAGGCAGTGCGCCGATACCCGCATCCCCTCTATTACCTTAAAAAAAGGATGCCGGCTGCTGTCGAGCTGGCCGGTAAAAAAATCTTCGATATCCCTGCTGCCGTACTCAAAAGGTGGCAGACTGATATGGTGGACCACCAGCAGGGAGATATCTTCTTCATCAGGCCGGGTATCACAATGGGGAGAAGGCACATAACGTGCCCCGCTCAGCAGGTGCTGCTTATTTATCTTCATGGCGGCTTTATTTAATAAGGAATAAACCGGTTATGCGCCTTTTGGGGTAAAAAAGCAAACCAGGCAGACAAAAGAATATGCAACCGGATGTTTGATGAGAAAAATTGCGAACTTTTGGGCTGAATTTGTCCGCCAGCAGGAGTATTATGCCCACCTGGACTCAACCCGGTATGCAGAACACGATGAAAAACACTCATAACAGCCAGGCACGCCTCGACTATCTTAAGCAGCAGCTTCCTCAGGAAATCACCCGCGCGGTGGCCGACACTCTTCGCGAAGATCTCGGCGGCAGCATCGACGCAGGCACAGACATTACCGCTCAGCTGATTCCGGCTGACACCCAAAGCATCGCCACCATTATTACCCGCGAACACGGGGTATTCTGTGGCCAGGCGTGGGCCGAAGAAGTATTTAAGCAGCTTGGCGGCGAAGTGAGCATCGAATGGCATGTTCAGGACGGTGACCAGGTAGAGCCTAACCAGACCCTGTGCACCATGACCGGCCCTGCACGTATCCTGCTGACCGGCGAGCGCAACGCGATGAACTTTATCCAGACCCTGTCTGGCTGCGCGACCGTGGTTTCTCATTACACCAAAGAGCTGGAAGGCACCGACTGCCGCCTGCTCGATACCCGCAAAACTATCCCGGGTCTGCGCAGCGCACTGAAATACGCCGTAGCCTGTGGCGGTGGTTACAACCACCGTATCGGTGTGTTTGACGCTTACCTGATTAAAGAGAACCACATCATCGCCTGTGGCGGCATCACCAAAGCAATCCACACCGCAAAAGAGCTCAACCCGGGCAAACCGGTTGAGGTGGAAACCGAGAGCCTGGACGAGCTGCGTGAAGCAATCGAAGCGGGCGCGGACATCATCATGCTGGACAACTTCACCACAGATATGATGCGTGAAGCGGTAGAGATCAACGCCGGCCGCGCCGCACTGGAAAACTCCGGTAACGTAACCCTGGAAACCATCCGAGAGTACGCCATGACCGGCGTGGACTACATCTCTGTTGGTGCACTGACCAAACACCTGAAAGCCATGGACCTTTCCATGCGTTTTAAAGACTAAGCGCTTTGAAATAATAAACAATCAGTTGAATATCAAAGAAGGCTCCGGCCTTCTTTTTTTATGCCTGGTACCAGGAAACTCACACTCTAATCTTGAAGTCCCCCGTACCACTATGTAACCGCATGTCATCCTGCCCGGTTTTTTATTAGCTCCCTCGCCAACTCCCGATCAACGCGTTTTACGTGTGCAACTAATTTTCTATCCTGATCAGGCAATTATTTTTTAAGGAGAAATAAACATGAAAACCAGGCAACAGGGTTTCACCCTGATTGAGTTAATGATAGTGGTAGCGGTAATTGGTGTTCTGGCGGCGATTGCGGTGCCGCAGTATCAAAAGTACGTTGGTAAATCGGAAGCGGCTGCAGCACTGGCTTCAGTCACTGGATTACGAACAAATATTGAGTCATATGTACTTGAAAAAGGCTCATTCCCAACAGTCAATGACATTGTGCCGCCGACCTCATCTCTGGGCAACATAACTTACCCTAACCCTGTGAGCGCTGCAGGTGATGTCAAATTTGCTTTCAAAGCAACAGGAGTCAGCCCAGACGTTGTAAATAAGCACATCACCTTGAAAAGGAGTTCAACTGGTAATTGGAGCTGCGTCTCTGACGTAGACGCTAGTATAAAACCTAAAGGCTGCAGCTAATTAATGCACACCGACCTGGCCAACATACTGTACCAAACCGGCCTGCTGGATCAAAGTCAGTACCAGCAGGTGCTTGAGTGTGTGCAGAATGACGGGGACAGCGTAAGCAGTGCTGTCCGCCGGCTGGGATTTATTCCGCCTGCGCAGCTGGTCACCGAGGTCAGCCAAATCTTTGGCCTGCCGACTGCCGGGCTCGATGACCACGATTACGCTTCCCTGTGCCAGCAGTTAAAACTGCGTGACCTGGTGCTGCGCCATCAGGCGCTGCCGTTGCATCAGGACAACCATACCCTTTACCTCGCGGTCAGCGACCCGAGCCGGCTTGAAGTTGAAGAAGAGTTTGCCTTTGCCTGTAACTGCGTAGTGATCCTGCTGCTGGCCGATGAGGCTGATATCCGCGCCCGGATCCGCCAGTTATACGGCGAGAGCCGCGGCGGCATGCGCGACGCCGGGCCGGAAATCAGCCTGGCGGAACTGAGTGAGTTTTCCGAACAGACTGAACCTTCCCCGTCGGGCTACGAAGACATCGCCCGGGATCAGTCACCGGTAAGCCGCTTTGTACGCCAGGTACTGCTCGAAGCGGTGCGCAAAGGCGCGTCCGACATTCACTTTGAACCATTTGAGCGCGAATACCGGATCCGGCTGCGCTGTGACGGGCTGCTGCATACCTCCCAGAGTCCGCCGGCCCAGCTCAACCTTCGCCTGGCGGCCAGGCTCAAGATCCTCGCCAACCTGGATATTGCCGAACGGCGCCTGCCTCAGGACGGGCGGATCAAACTGCACCTCAGTGACGACCAGGCGGTGGATATCCGGGTCTCAACCCTGCCGACCCAGTGGGGCGAAAAGATCGTCCTGCGTCTGCTCGATTCCGGCAACAACCCGCTGAACATCGAAACCTTAGGCATGACTCCGGAAGCCGAAACCGCCTACCGGCGCGCCCTTTCCCGTCCACAGGGAATGATCCTGGTGACCGGCCCAACCGGCAGTGGCAAAACCCTGACCCTCTACTCCGGGCTGCATAAGCTCAACACCCCGGAGCGCAATATCTCCACCGCAGAGGACCCGATCGAGATCAATCTGCCGGGGATATGCCAGGTACAGGTGGAAAACAAAATTGGGCTGAACTTTTCCAGCGCCCTCCGCGCCTTCTTACGGCAGGACCCGGATGTGGTGATGGTCGGTGAGATCCGTGATCTTGAAACCGCTGAAATCGCGGTTAAAGCCGCCCAGACCGGACACCTGGTGATGTCTACCCTGCACACCAACTCAGCCGCAGAAACCCTCTCGCGCCTGAGCAACATGGGTATCGAAACTTACAACCTGGCGGCATCGCTGAGCCTTATTATCGCCCAGCGACTGGTACGCAGGCTGTGCCCGCACTGTAAAACACAGGATGACAATCAATACCCGGAGCTCGGCAACCTGACTGACCCCATCTGGCAGCACAACCCCAAAGGGTGTAACGAATGCACCGGCGGCTTTAAAGGCCGCACCGGCGTGTTTGAGGTCATGCCGGTCGACACTGAACTGAAAAATGCCCTGTCTGATCCCGGCCGCTCTGTCCCGCTGGCGGTACTGGCACAACAGGCAACCCTGCAAACCCTTAAGCAGTCCGGACTGGAAAAAGTGCGCGAAGGCGTCACCAGCTATACCGAGCTGCAACGGGTCCTCTATCTGTAACCAGCAGACTGTGTTCAGAAAGCTGTACCCTGGAGGCTGTAGCAAGGAGATAATGGTGAGCAAGAAACACAAAATCCATAACTATCACTGGAAAGGGATCAACACCGCAGGCAAAAAAGTCAGCGGCGAATGCCTGGCGTTCAGCGAAGCCGAAGTGCGCAGCCAGCTGGGCGAACAGCAGATCAACATCCGTAAACTCAAACGGCGCAGCGTTTCGTTTTTGGCCAGCCTGAGCCATAAGATCAAAAGCAAAGACATCACCCTGCTGACCCGCCAGATGGCAACCATGCTCGCCACCGGCATCCCGCTGCTGCAAACCCTGGAGCTGATCGGTGACAGTCACCATAAAGCTGAAATGAAGAGCCTGTTGCAGAAGCTGAAAAAACTGGTCGAAGCCGGTACCCCGCTCTCTCAGGCACTGTCGACCTCCAGCCGCTACTTTGACCACTTCTATATTGATATGGTGACCACCGGCGAACAGACCGGTAACCTCTCCTACGTTTTTGACCGCCTGGCTGACTACCGGGAGAAAAGTGAACGCCTTAAAGCCAAAATGATCAAAGCACTGATCTACCCGGCCATGGTGGTGCTGGTCTCCATCGCCGTGTGTTACCTGATGCTCACCGTGGTGATCCCCGAATTTGAGAAAATGTTTGCCGGATTTGGCGCCGACCTGCCCTGGTTTACCTGCAAAGTGCTCGAACTGTCCCACTTTGTCAGCGCCTGGGGCGGCTGGATCCTGATTAGCACTTTCGCTCTGGTGTTCGGGCTGAAAAAGCTCAGCCAGCGCAGCGATTCGGTAAAACTTCTGCTGACCCGGCTGCTTATGCGTACTCCGATCTTTGGCGATCTGGTGATCAAAGCCTCCATCGCCCGCTTTTCGCGCACCCTGGCCACCAGCTTCTCTGCCGGGGTGCCAATTCTTAACGGCCTGCAAACCAGCGCCAGAACCGCCGGTAACATAGTGTTTTTCCAGGCCCTTCAGCAGATCTATCAGGGCACAGTTGCCGGTACGCCTTTCTACCTCTCACTGCGACAAAGCGGCGTGTTCCCCAAAATGGTCGAGCAGATGGTAATGATAGGAGAAACCTCCGGCCAGCTCGATGACATGCTGGAGAAAGTCGCTACCCTGTATGAGCAGGACGTAGATGATACCGTCGACAACCTTGGCAAGCTGCTTGAACCGCTGATCATCGTCTTCCTGGGAGTCGTGGTTGGCGGTTTGGTCGTCGCCATGTATCTGCCGGTGTTTAACTTAATGAATGTATTGGGCTAAAATAGCTTTTTTCCTGCTCTGAGTTGCCCATGGCCGTATTTGATTTTTACCCCTGGTTGTACCCACTGTTTGCCGGCCTGTTTGGCCTGATCATCGGCAGTTTTCTGAACGTGGTGATCTATCGCCTGCCGGTGATGATGGAGCACGAATGGAAGCGCGAGTTCAGCGAAGCCTATCCTGAGCTCTGCCCGGATCCCAAACTGCCTGACGGGACGTTTAACCTCAGTACGCCACGCTCCCGCTGCCCGAAATGCAACAACCAGGTCGCCGCCAGAGATAATATTCCGGTACTGAGCTGGTTACTGCTAAAAGGCCGCTGTCGCCACTGCCAGACCAAAATCAGCTGGCGCTACCCGGCCATTGAAGTGCTGAGTGCTGCTATGTGTACCGCGGTCGCCAGCCAGTTCCCACTGAGTTACTTCAGTATCGCGCTGCTGTTTTTCACCTTTGTCCTGATCACGGCGACCTTCATCGACTTCGACACCCTGCTGCTGCCGGACCAGCTGACCCTGCCACTGATGTGGGCCGGAATCGCGCTTTCCCTGACAGGCCTTTCCCCGGTCAGCCTGCAGGACTCCATCATCGGTGCTATCGCCGGTTATCTGAGCCTGTGGAGCGTTTACAAGGCGTTTAAACTGCTGACCGGCAAGGAAGGTATGGGCTACGGCGACTTTAAACTGCTCGCAGCGCTGGGCGCCTGGCTGGGCTGGCAGAGTCTGCCGATGATCATCCTGCTCTCTTCGGTGGTAGGCGTGGTCTTTGGCCTTATCCAGCTGCGGATGCAGAAAAAAGGCATTGAGCAGGTCTTCCCGTTCGGCCCGTATCTGGCCATCGCTGGCTGGTGCGCACTGATGTTCGGCCCGCAACTGAGCCAGTGGTACTACTCTGCGGTTCTGGGGATTTGAATATGAGCAAACCACTTATCATCGGACTGACCGGAGGCATTGCCAGCGGTAAGACCACAGTCGCTGACCTGTTTCATGACCAGTTTGGTATCGACCTGGTGGATGCCGATGTGGTTGCCCGCGAAGTTGTTGAGCCGGGCACCCCCGGTCTTACCGCGATTGCAGACCACTTTGGCAGTGCGGTGCTGCTGGCGGACGGTACGCTTAACCGCGCCGCACTGCGGGAGAAAATCTTCTCCAGCCCGGAAGATAAAGCCTGGCTGAACACCCTGCTGCACCCGATGATCCGGGAAGAGATGCTGGCACAGCTCAGGCAGGTCAACTCCCCTTACGGACTGCTTGTGGTGCCGCTGCTTATCGAGAACAATCTGCAGACAATGGCCGACCGGGTACTGGTGGTGGACGTGAGCGAGGAAGTTCAGCTAAAGCGGACCATGGAACGCGATAACGTACCGGAAACCCAGGCCCGCGCCATCCTTGCAGCGCAGCTTTCGAGAGCCGAAAGAGTCGCTCATGCCGATGATGTAATTATCAATGAAGGCAACAGTGAGCAACTTTTGTCCACAGTTGCACAATTACATAAAAAATATCTGGCATATTGCGACTAAATTCGCTGAAATATGTGATGCTTTACTGTCAGAGAAAGGAAAGCCAGGCACCTCAATGTTGACGCACAAATTTGAACACCCGTTAAATGAAAAGACCCGCATCTATCTGAGAGTGGAGTCTTTGCTGCGTCAGATGAATCATGCCGCTGACCAGGTTGACGGCCTGCACTTCCAGCTCTTCTTCCGCCCTATGTTCGATCTGCTGGATATCTTTGAACAGATCCAGCTCAAATCTGAACTGGCCAAAGACCTGGAAAAGCAGCGTCAGGCCTATAAATCCTGGCTCAACGTGGAAGGCGTCAACCAGCAAACCCTGCTGGATGTACTGGACAACATCGACCAGGTACACCGCAACCTGATGAACGCGCCGCGCTTTGGTCAGATGCTCAAAGAAGACCGCCTGCTGAGCACCATCCGCCAGCGATTTTCGCTGCCAGGCGGCTCATGCTGTTTTGACCTGCCGTCACTTCACTACTGGCTGCACCAGCACGAAGCCTCCCGTCTGGCGGACATTGAACGCTGGATGGACAGCCTGAGCCCGCTCAGTGACGCACTGAGCCTGTGGCTGAAACTGAGCCGGGAAACCGGCTATGAAAAACCTCAGATCGCCCGCGCCGGTTTTTTCCAGAGCGACGCAGAAGAAGCTAATATCCTGCGTCTTTCCATCCCGCTGAATTACGGGGTTTACCCGATGATCTCCGGACACAAGAACCGCTTCGCGATTAAATTTATCGAATTCGACTCAGGTCAGGCCTGCACCGCTGACGTGGAATTCCAACTCGCTATTTGTAACTGATACCACTATGCCAAAAACCACAATTGTAAAATGCCCGACCTGCCAGGAAGACGTTGAATGGACTGAAAACAGCCCATACCGCCCGTTCTGCAGCAAAAAATGCCAGCTGATTGATTTCGGCGAGTGGGCAGAAGAAGAGAAGTCCATTCCGGGCGCGCCGGATATGTCTGACTCGGATGGGTGGTCGGAAGACCAGTACTGATTAGAGCCGGACAGTCATTATCGAAAGGGGGCAAGATGCTCCCTTTTTTGTTTTAAGTATTTGTTCATAAAAACAAAACCGTCATCCCGGGCGCACTCCACAGAACCAATCACATACTCACTGGCAGGTGCGACCCGGGATCTGCTGTCCGCAGGGGAATTCTATCCTCACGGCAGCGACTCTTCATTGTTCCCGCACCTTCCGTAATTAGCTAACGCATTAACTGTACGACACGCTGTAAGCAGATTCTGAATCAAGTTCAGAATGACCCGGTGATTGCCGCCATGTCAGAAAAACCAAAGAAACTGTCATCCCGGGCGCACTCCACAGAACTAATCACATACTCAATGGCGGGTGCGACCCGGGATCTGGTAGGAAGAACTCAGTCTCCATTTTCTCATTAAGCACTCAGACCGCTTCACGAGGTCCCGGCTCGCAGGCCGGGATGACAAACTGTTGGGTGTATTCCGGACGCTTAAGCCCCCTGTTTCGCCCTGTACCGCTCAAACAGCGCTTCCAGCACCGGAGCGTTAGCTTCAGGGAAGGTATAGCTCTCAAGCTCACTCAGGGCTACCCAGCATGTCTCCTGGCCTTCTTTGCCATGTGGTTCACCCGCAAAATCCGTCACCACAAAGAAATCAAACGCCAGTGACTTATCCGGGTAGTCGTAATTCAGGCTGATAAGCGACTCCATTTGGGTCACTTCAATCCCCACTTCTTCATGCAGCTCCCGTATCGTCGCCTGCTCAGCACTCTCCCCCTCTTCTACCTGACCACCAGGAAACTCCCAAAATCCGCCTTTGTGCTTTTTAGCCGGACGTTTGGCGATAAAAACCTGATCGCGGGATGGGTTTAAGATGATGGCAGCAGCGATGTGGATGCGGGGCATGATAACGGTTCCGTGGTTGAGAAATGGATACGTGGTACGTGGAATAATTCCATCCTGCCGTGCTTCAGGTCAAGCCTGCCTGAGTGATTTCTTCATCACTTTCAACACCTCCCCCGAGAACCACGCAGCGAAGCGCCCCACGAACCACATGCCGCAGATAAAAAAAGAGCCGCTTTCGCGACTCTTTTTTCAGTTAAGCAATTCTGCCGTGGCACTGCTTGTATTTCTTGCCTGAACCACACGGGCATGGCTCGTTTCGGCCGACTTTACGCTCTTCGCGCTGAATTGGCTGCTGAGGTGCTGATGAATCGCCCTCTTCACCGTCGTCCAGCTGGCTTTGGGCGCTCTGGTGCTGGAACTGCTGGCGGCGTGCGGCTTCTTCTGCCTGAGCACGGCGCTGAGCTTCCATACGCTCAACTTCTTCCTGCTGCTGCACGCGAACTTTACTCAGGATGGTGACTACGTCCATCTTAAGTGCTTCAAGCAGCTCTTCGAACAGTTCAAACGACTCGCGCTTGTATTCCTGTTTCGGGTTCTTCTGGGCGTAACCACGCAGGTGAATGCCCTGACGCAGGTGATCCATCGCAGCCAGGTGCTCTTTCCACAATGTGTCCAGAGTCTGCAGCATGACGGATTTCTCGAAGTTACGCAGTACGTGCTGACCCACCACTTCTTCTTTGGCTTTGTAAGCCTCGATAGCAGTGTTCAGGATGCGCTCACGCAGCGCTTCTTCGTACAGCTTGTCGTCTTCTTCCAGCCACTGGCCAACCGGCGCGTCCAGGTCAAAGTCGTTCTTCAGGCGATCTTCCAGGCCTTTGATGTCCCACATTTCTTCCAGAGACTGTGGCGGGATGTACTGGTTGATTACCGCTTCAAACACGTCGATACGGTTTTGTTCGATCATATCGCTGATGTCATCTACGCCCATCAGCTCATCACGCAGCTCGTACACCACTTTACGCTGGTCGTTCGCCACGTCATCGAATTCAAGCAGCTGCTTACGGATATCGAAGTTACGGCCTTCCACTTTACGCTGGGCTTTTTCGATAGAGCGTGACAGCATCTTACTTTCGATCGCTTCACCTTCATCCATACCGCTCTGGATCAGGCTTGCCATACGGTCAGAGGTAAAGATACGCAGCAGGGAGTCTTCCATCGACAGGTAGAAGCGTGAAGAACCCGCATCACCCTGACGACCAGAACGGCCACGCAGCTGGTTATCGATACGGCGTGATTCGTGACGCTCAGTACCGATGATGTGCAGACCACCTGACTCCAGTACCTTGTCGTGTACCACTTTCCAGTCAGCTTTAATTTTCTGAATCTGCTCTTCAGACGGGTTGTCCAGTTTGGCAACCTCTGCCTGCCAGCTGCCACCCAGCACGATATCGGTACCACGGCCCGCCATGTTGGTTGCGATGGTTACTGCGCCCGGGATACCGGCCTGAGCAACGATTTCCGCTTCCATTTCGTGGAATTTGGCGTTCAGTACGTTGTGCTTGATTTTAGCTTTCTTCAGCGCGTCAGACAGCAATTCCGATTTTTCAATCGATACGGTACCCACCAGGCTTGGCTGGCCTTTGGCTACACGCTCTTTGATGTCTTCGATGATGGCGTTGAACTTCTCTGCCTCGGTGCGGTAAACCACATCCGGCATATCGTCGCGGATCATCGGCTTATTGGTTGGGATAACCACGGTTTCCAGGCCATAGATTGACTGGAATTCGAACGCTTCAGTATCTGCGGTACCTGTCATGCCCGACAGTTTTTCATACAGACGGAAGTAGTTCTGGAAAGTGATCGATGCCAGAGTCTGGTTTTCGTTCTGGATCTTCACGCCTTCTTTGGCTTCAACCGCCTGGTGCAGACCTTCTGACCAGCGACGGCCCGGCATAGTACGGCCGGTGTGCTCATCGACGATAACCACTTCGCCTTCGTCAGTCACGATGTAGTCCACGTCCTTCTCAAACAGAACGTGAGCACGCAGCGCGGCGTTTACGTGGTGAAGCAGGGTAATGTTAGCCGGTGAATAGAGAGTATCACCTTCTTCCATCAGACCGTTTTTCACCATCAGCTCTTCGACGAACTCCTGACCATTTTCTGTCAGGTGCACCTGCTTGGACTTCTCATCCAGGGTGTAGTGGCCGTCACCACGGTGTTCTTCAGTGTCTTCCTCTTCCTGACGTTCAAGCGCCGGGATCAGGGTGTTAATACGCATGTACAGCTCTGAGCTGTCTTCAGCAGGACCAGAGATGATAAGCGGGGTACGCGCTTCATCGATCAGGATGGAGTCCACCTCATCGACTACGGCAAAGAAACGCTCGCGCTGTACGCGGTCTTCGCTTCGGAACGCCATGTTGTCACGCAGGTAGTCGAAACCAAACTCGTTGTTGGTTCCGTACAGTACGTCAGCCAGATAAGCTTCTTTTTTCTCCTGAGGAGGCATGTTTGGTACGTTTACGCCAACAGTCATACCAAGGAACTCAAACAGAGGACGGTTGGTTTCGGCGTCACGTTTGGCCAGGTAGTCGTTCACGGTAACGATGTGTACGCCTTTGCCGGTCAGGGCATTCAGGTAGGCCGGCAGGGTCGCGGTCAGGGTTTTACCTTCACCGGTACGCATCTCTGCGATCTGGCCGCCGTTCAGCACCATACCACCGATCATCTGCACGTCGAAGTGACGCATGCCGAACACACGCTTGGACGCTTCACGCACGGTCGCAAATGCTTCCGGCAGCAGGCTGTCCAGATCCGCACCTTCATCCAGGCGCTGACGGAACTCAACGGTTTTGGCTTTCAGCTCGTCATCAGACAGGGCTTCAAAAGTTGGCTCATACTCGTTGATCTGTTTAACGATTTTTCTTAAGCGGCGTAGCGTCCGGTCATTTCGGCTGCCAACGATCTTTGTCAGTAGCTTGCTTATCATTTTGTTTGAATCTCTCTATTCAGATCGCGCGCGATCTACCCAAATTTCTATCAGTCTCTGCCAGTTTCTAACCAGGAACACTGAGATACGTCATATGATATGGATATTGTGGCGCAACACTTGATTTTCAAGCGTCAATTTCAGTTTGCAAATTTACGCAGTATAGTAAGGGATTATTTTCCCCGGCACCAAGGCGAATCTGATTTGTTTGAGGCAGACAGACAATTTTTGCCCTCAGTTGCTCATTTATTCTGCACAATAGTGCTTAAACAGGCTTGGTAGCAGGCATCAGGTCGTCTAAAATCAAAATGTTTCCTACCATTTAGAGGCATCCATGCGAGATCACCGGCCCACTTCCACCGACAGCTACCTCTCTTCCGACAAGCTCGGCAGACTAAAAGAGCATGCGCTGGCGATCAGCGAAGCTAATAAAATCCTGAAAAGCCTGATCTCCCCCGGATTAAGGGAGCACTGCCGGGTCGCCAACCTGGTTGATAACCACCTGGTGGTCGAAGTGGCCAGCGCCGCCATCCAGATGAAACTCAACTACGAACGCATCCAACTGTTAAATCAGCTGCGCAGCCAGGGCTACGCCGGCCTGATGGGCATCCGGTTCAAGATAAACCCGGCCCTGTACCAGACACCCGGCCAGCAGCAAACCGAAACAGCCCCACCCCGCCCGCCGGTATCCGACCAGGCCGCAGAATACCTGCGCATGACAGCGTCTATGGCGTCATCGGAAAAAGTAAAGAAACGGCTGGAGAGGATTGCGGATTTGGCGAAGAAGAAATAAGGGCGCTGGGCGCTGGGCGCTGGGCGCTGGGCGCTGGGCGCTGGGCGCTGGGCGCTGGGCGCTGGGCGCTGCAGGATGTTGCTGCCACTAAAAACTTACGTCAACAACAAGCCATAAATTTTTCACGGCGCTTCCAACCCACTCCCCCAGGGCCCAGAGCCTAGCGCCCCGGGCCAATAAAAAAAGACCCCGGACATCGTCCGGGGTCTTTTTTTATTCTTTACGCCAACACCATTCCAGGTTCAGCGAATGCCACTGGTGAGCCGGCTTCTTCTTCGAAGGTGGCCCATTCCCAGGCTTCCTGGTCGGCCAGTACCGCTCTCAGCAGTTTGTTGTTCAGTGCGTGGCCTGATTTGTATGCTCGCAGCTCGCCAACGATGGCGTGACCGCACATGTACAGGTCACCGATCGCGTCGAGTACTTTGTGAGTCACAAACTCGTTCTCAAAACGCAGGCCGTCTTCGTTCAGAATACGGTAGTCATCCAGAACGATGGCACAATCAAAGCTGCCGCCCAGACACAGGTTCTGAGACTGCAGGTATTCGATATCACGCATGAAACCGAAAGTACGCGCGCGGGACACGCTTTTAACGAACGCTTGAGTAGAGAAGTCAAACTGGAGGCGCTGTTCGTCAGATTCGATAGCCGGGTGGTCGAACTCGATCTCAAAGTCCATGCGGAATCCGTTGTGAGGAACCAGTTCGGCCCACTTATCACCGTCTTCTACACGTACCGGTTTTTTGATACGCACAAAGCGCTTGGCGGCACCCTGAGTTTCGATACCCGCAGACTGCAGCAGATACACAAACGGACTGGCACTGCCGTCCATGATTGGGATCTCTGGCGCGTCTACTTCAATGATCACGTTGTCGATGCCCATCCCCGCCAAAGCGGCGTTGAGGTGCTCAACGGTAGAGATGCGTACACCCTGCTCGTTTACCAGAGCAGTGCACAGCATGGTATCGCGGACAGACGCAGGGTCTGCCGGAAAATCAACCGCAGGCTCCAGATCGACACGGCGGTAAATCACGCCGGTGTTCACCGGGGCAGGACGAAGCGTAAGGGTGACTTTACGACCAGAGTGCAATCCCACTCCTGTCGTCTTCACCATTTCTTTCAGCGTACGTTGCCTGATCATTAAACTGCCTCTGTTACATAGGTCTGATGTGCAACCGGAGTTACACGGCCGCACATCCTAACACAATTTTGACGATAATCAATAAGGGTCAAAAATTAGTCAGCCTGGCGGCGTAAAAATGCCGGAATATCCAGATAACCGCTTTCGTTCTCCTGCTTCTGCTGCGGCGCAGCACTTGCGCTGCCTGCAGATGACTGAGAAGCCGGTGCACTGGTCTGTGGCTGAGGTTTAACCTCACTTTCCCTTTGCGTATTTGTTTGCAAAGGCTGTGCCACTTTTGGCTCCGACACGCTTGCTGCTGGTTGAGCCGCTGGTGTGCTTTGCACCGGAGCAACCGCAGGTTTCGCATTGCCTGTTACCAGAGTGATTTCTGGTTTCTTCTCGTTGCCGATACCTGTCGCTACAACGGTTACGCGGATTTCATCGGTCATATCCGGATCCAGCGAGGTACCAATTACCACGGTCGCATTGTCAGAAGCAAACGCTTTAACAGTATTACCGACGGTCTCAAATTCATCAAGACGCATATCCAAACCTGCTGTGATGTTCACAAGAACGCCACGTGCACCTGCCAGATCGATATCTTCCAGCAGCGGGCTTGAGATTGCGGTTTCTGCCGCTTCTTCTGCACGGTCTTCGCCGCGGGCAACACCGCTGCCCATCATAGCGTGACCCATTTCCGACATTACGGTGCGTACGTCCGCGAAGTCGACGTTGATCATGCCAGGGCGAGTGATCAGCTCAGCGATACCCTGTACTGCGTTTTTCAGTACGTCGTTTGCGCTGGCGAACGCTTCCAGAAGCGTAATACCACGACCCAGAACCTTAAGCAGCTTTTCGTTCGGGATGGTGATCAGGGAATCTACGTGCTTTGACAGCTCTTCAATGCCCTGCTCAGCAAACGCCAAACGTTTCTTGCCTTCGAAACCAAATGGCTTGGTCACAACGGCTACCGTCAGAATGCCCAGCTCTTTGGCTACTTCAGCAATAACAGGTGCAGCGCCGGTACCCGTACCGCCGCCCATACCTGCTGCTATAAATACCATATCGGCACCAGACAGAGATTCTTTAAGTTTATCGCGATCCTCAAGTGCAGCTTCACGGCCCACCTGCGGATTCGCGCCGGCGCCAAGACCTTTGGTGATGTCACCACCGATCTGAATTACCGTGCTTACGGTCGTTTTGCGAAGCGCCTGGGCATCGGTGTTCACACTGATGAATTCCACGCCTTCAATCGATTCACGTACCATGTGCTCAACGGCATTACCACCGCCGCCACCAACCCCAACGACTTTGATTACCGCGTCGTCAGACATTTCCATCATCGGTTCAAACATTTGTTATCTCCGTAAATCCTGCTGCTCAGGTTAAAATTCTTTTTGAATCCAGTTACGCACTTTCTGCCACAAACCAGGCGCACCTGAGGTGCGTTTCGGCTCATTATAGTCGCCATCATCGCTGAAATGGGCGTCCCGTGCATAATGAAGTAATCCCACCGCCGTAGAGTGATACGGCGCTTTAACATAGTCGGTCAGGCCACTGACCTCCAGAGGCTTGCCAACCCGGACCTGGTTACGGAATACGCGTTCTGCGCACTCAACGATGCCATCGATCTGTGCGGCGCCACCGGTCAGTACAACCCCGGCCCCTAACTGGTGCTTAATACCTTCCGCACGCAGTTTCTCTGTCACTTCATCGATGGTCTGATTAACCAGACCCATTAATTCGGTATATCTTGGCTCGATAACTTCGGCCAGAGTTTGCCGCTGCAGGTTACGTGACGGTCTGCCGCCGACGCTCGGTACGTTTACCGTATCGTCTTTGCTGACCTGCTCACTCAGTGCGCAGCCATATTTTACTTTGATCTCTTCTGCATCGCTGAAAGGCGTACCAAACGCAAATGCAATATCACTGGTCACCGCATTACCGGCATACGAATGCACTTCGGTATGACGCAGCGCACCGCCGGTCCAGACTGAGACGTCCATGGTACCTGCGCCGATATCTACAACGCACACACCCAGCTCGCGCTCGTCTTCGGTGATCACAGCATTGCTTGATGCTAACCCAGAAAAAACCAGTTGTTCAACTTTTAAACCACAACGTTCCACGGCTTTAATGATATTTCTTGCCATATCGTTGTGACAGGAGATCAGGTGGACACTCACTTCCATCCGGACTCCGGAAAGGCCCAGCGGGTTTTTGATCCCTTCCTGATAGTCTATGGTGAATTCCTGAGGAATGACGTGCAGAATACGCTGCTCTTCACCAATTTTTATTGATTTTGCGGTGTGGATAGCCCGATCCATGTCGTCCTGAGACACTTCTTCATCAGAAATCGTGCCCATGCCTTTTTCAATCCGGCTGGCGATATGACGTCCGGACAGCGAAATAAACACCTTACTGATACGGCATTCCGCCATCAGCTCGGCCTGATCAACAGCGCGCTGTACCGATTTAACTACCGACTCAAGGTCGTTAACCCCGCCTTTGTCCATCCCCCGCGACGGACTGGTTCCTGCACCGATAATATTGATCTGACCATCAGGCAGGCATTCGCCAACCAGGGCAGAAACCGTTGCTGTTCCTATATCAAGACCAACAATAATGTTGTCATCTGCGGTCTTTGTCATCTGCTCTCTCTTGAACTAAATCCTGCTCCGGAAACCAGCCTACTGCGGCTCCCGTATCATACCTGAGATCAATATGGCTGACCTGGTCAACCTTACTTCCTAATTTCCTGTACAGAAGAGCAAACCTCTCCACGCGTTCATCGAGCGCTTCTTTGCCCAGCTCCAGACGAATGCCATCAGACAAAATTACCTGCCAGGCACGGCGGTCATTCAGCAGCAGTGAGCCAATTTTCAGCCCCAGCGGCTGCAGGGCGGCGTCGATCCGCTTCCACACTTCCACGACCTGGTGGTTGCTTCCCGCCGGTCCGTAAAGCTTCACCGCTTCTTCGTCCAGTTCGGCCACATCACCACTGAATACGTCACCTTTACTGTTAAGCAGCTCGATGCCGTTCCAGACAGCCATGGGCTGATGCTCAATCAGAAACACCTTGACCGTTGCCGGCCACTGCTTACGGATCGAAGCCCGCTCAACCCAGGGCAGGGATTCCAGTGCCTGCTGCAGCTGACCCACATCCTGGGTCATAAAGGTTCCGATATGCGGAAGCCTGCCCAGCGCCTGCTGTACGTCCTGGTCCCGGGTGTAATGCAGTTCGCCCTGTACCACCAGACGGGACAGAGGCAACTGCTCATCATCGAGCATCCAGCGAAATACTGAAAACAGCGACCAGCAGATTGCAATTACCACCAGCGACAAAAACAGCAATCCGGCTCTCTGGCTGGCTGGCTGCTCCATCTCTGACTTGTCTGCGCTCATTGCGTTATTCATTCAGTATCATACCAGGAAAACCGGGTGGTTTTGAATCATAAGCTGTGATGAATCATCAGCCTGCGCTCACATAACCAGCAGGCAAATTGCCAATTTCGCTTAACCTGACGATTATACTGGCCTTCCGGTCAGTGTCTATCGCCGGAAGGCAGAAATATGACCCTTCTGCCTTTACGGGCAGGCCGATGTACAAAATTTCAGCGTCAGGCTTGCTTCATCAGCTCAATATTGAGCTCAAGCTCAGCCAGCTGGCGGGCTACCTTACCCACATCACCGGCGCCCTGAGTCAGAACCAGGTCATTATCCTGCACCACATTGGCCAGTACGCCTGGCAGCTGCGCCTTATCAGGCACAAAAATCGGGTCCAGTTTGCCACGGCTGCGGATAGTGCGGCACAGTGCGCGGCCATCGGCCCCGGCAATTGGTTTTTCACCGGCCGCATAGACATCAAGCATGATCAGCACGTCCACCTGCTCAAGCACATTGGCAAAATCATCGTACAGATCGCGGGTACGGCTGTAACGGTGTGGCTGGAAGATCATCACCAGACGCTTGTCTTCCCAACCGGCACGGGCAGCCTGAATAGTCACGTCCACTTCGCTCGGGTGATGACCGTAATCGTCCACCAGCATAGCGGTGCCGTTACCGGTCTCAAACTCGCCCAGGTGGTCAAAGCGGCGGCCGGTACCCTGGGTACCCGCCATAGCGCGCATAATCGCTTCGTCACTGATGTCATCTTCGGTCGCAACCGCAATCGCTGCAGATGCGTTCAGCGCGTTGTGACGACCAGGAATGTTCAGGGTGATGTCGAGGTCGGCACGGCCCTGGCGTACCACAGTGAACTTGCCCTGCTGGCCTTCCTGACGGTAGTTCTCAATCCGCACATCGGCATCTTCGGAGAAACCATAGGTGATCACCTGGCGGCTGATACGCGGCACCAGTTCACGAACCACAGGATCGTCGATACATACGATCGCCTGACCATAGAATGGCAACTGATGCAGAAAATCAACGAAGGTCTGCTTAAGGGTTTCAAAGTCGCCGCCATAAGTATCCATGTGGTCAGCTTCGATATTAGTCACAATGCTGACCATAGGCTGCAGGTGCAGGAAGGATGCATCGCTTTCATCTGCTTCTGCGATCAGGATACGGCTGGAGCCCAGACGCGCGTTAGTACCCGCGCTTTTCACCAGGCCACCGTTAACAAACGTAGGATCCAGGCCCGCCTCAGAATAGATCTGGGTAACCAGCGCTGTGGTGGTGGTTTTACCGTGGGTACCGGCAACCGCGATACCGTGACGGAAGCGCATCAGCTCCGCCAACATTTCCGCGCGGCGTACCACCGGGATGCGGCGCTCTTTGGCTGCCATCAGCTCCGGGTTGTCCTGTGCAATCGCGGTAGAGACAACAACAACGCTGGCGGTTTCCACGTTCTCTTCACGGTGACCAAAAAATACCGTTGCACCTTTTTCTGTCAGGCGCTGGGTTACCGGGTTTTCAGCCAGATCTGAACCTGTGATCCGGTAGCCTTCATTCAGCAGAACTTCAGCAATGCCGCTCATGCCCGCACCACCGATGCCGACAAAGTGAATGGTTTTGACCCGGCGCATCTCCGGGATCAGCGCGCGAATTTTAGAAATATCCTGGGTGTGTTGAATGGTCATCACTTTGTTCTCAAAATCAGGTTAATTGCTTGATGGCCTCTGCCACCACTTTGTCTGCGTCAGGGGTTGCCTGGCCGCGCGCTTTTTCGGACATAGCCAGCAGACTATCACGATCAAGGCCGTTGATGGTGTTTGCCAGCTTGTCAGCGGTCAGCTGAGACTGCTCAATCATCAGTGCAGCGCCGGCCTCCACCAGGTGGTCGGCATTAAGTGCCTGCTGACGGTCTTTGTGCATAAAGGGCACAAACACAGCGGCCACACCGGCGGCAGACAGCTCTGATACCGTCAGTGCCCCTGAGCGGCAGACCACCAAATCGGCCCACTCATAAGCTGCTGCGACATCATCAATGAACTCGGTCACTTTCACGCCGGTGACACCCGCGCTCTGATAGTCGTGCTCTGCCTGCTGCTGGTTACCCCTGCCCACCTGGTGCCAGATCTCGCACTCCTGCGCCAGCTTCGCAGCAGCCGGAGGCAGTGTGGTATTGAGTATGCGCGCGCCCTGACTGCCGCCCATCACCAGGATACGCAGCGGTCCCTGACGCTGAGCCATACGCTCAGCAGGCGCGACAATCGCGCTCACGTCTTCACGTACCGGGTTACCCACCACATCAGCGGCAGGAAAGGCCCCCGGGAAGGCCTGAAAAACTTTGGTCGCTACTTTGGCCAGCCACTGGTTGGTCAGGCCGGCAACGGCGTTTTGCTCGTGCAATACCAGTGGAATGCCACACAGACGCGCGGCAATACCACCCGGGCCACTCACGTAGCCGCCCATGCCCAGCACGACATCCGGCTGCCAGGCTTTGATATGGGCTTTGGCCTGAATAACCGCGTTAAGGATCTGCCACGGCGCTTTTAACAGCTTCAGCAATCCCTGACCCCGCAGGCCTTTTACTTTAATGAAATCAATCTCAATGCCATGCTTTGGCACCAGGTCGGCTTCCATTCTGTCTGCGGTACCCAGCCAGCGGATCTCCCAGCCCTGCTGCTGCAGCTGTTTTGCTACTGCCAGGCCCGGGAACACATGGCCACCGGTTCCCCCTGCCATCACCAGCAGGCGTTTACTCTTGTTGTTTGTCATTGTTAACCGTTTCAATTCTTGCGCGCCGGCCAACCAGCCGGGTTTCATGATCAATTCGTATCAGTATCGCCACTGCCACACTCATGATGATCAGACTGGAGCCGCCGTAGCTGATCAGTGGCAGGGTCAGGCCCTTGGTCGGTACCATACCGGCCGCCGCGCCAACGTTAACCAGGGTCTGGAATGCAAACCAGATCCCGATACCAAACGCCAGATAGCCACCAAAACTCAGGCGGGCCTCAAATGCACGCTTACCGATATACAGGGCTTTGACCACCAGGGCAAAGATCAGCAGCAGCACCACGGTGACGCCGACAAAGCCGAGCTCTTCTGCCAGTACGGCGAACACAAAGTCGGTGTGCGCTTCCGGCAGGTATTCAAGTTTCTGTACTGAGTTACCGAGTCCCTGCCCGAACCAGCCCCCCCGGCCAAATGCCATCAGAGACTGAGTAAGCTGATAGCCACTGCCAAACGGGTCTTCCCACGGGTTCCAGAATGAGGTCACCCGCTTCATCCGGTAGGGTTCGGCGACTATCAGACCGGCCACCACGCAGATCCCCGCAACGACCAGCGCCAGAAACTGCCACAGCTTGGCCCCGGCGATAAACAGCATACCGAACATGGTGACCAGCATTACGATCACAGTACCGAGATCAGGCTGACCAAGCAGTAACAGGGCCAGCAGACTGAACACCAGAATGGGCTTAAAGAATCCGCCAAAAAAGGTTCGCCGCACTTCATCATGCTTGCGCACCAGGTAACCGGCCATAAACACGAACAGCGACAGCTTGGCCACTTCTGCTGGCTGCAGGTTGATTGGCCCGAGCGGGATCCAGCGCGATGCACCGTTGACCGATTTACCACCAGCCAGCACCACAATAAGCAGCGCAAAAGACAACCCGATAAGCCAGGGACTGAGTTTTTCCCATCGCTCAAGCGGGATCTGCATCGCCACGGAAGCAGCGATCAGGGATAAAAACAGGAAGATGGCATGACGGTACATAAAATGGTACGGGCCATCGGTCAGCCTGGCGCTGACCGGGAATGAGGCAGAAGTTACCATCACCAGGCCGATCAGCATCAGGCCCAGCGCCAGCCAGACAAGCTGACGGTCGTACCAGGACTCCGCTGCCGGCTCGCTCAGCCAGGACCAGAAATGACGGGCTTGCTCTCTCATCAACCGCCCTTTACGCCCGGATGTAGCCCAGCGCCAGCTCAGTAAAAGCTTCGCCGCGCTTCATAAAGTTAGGGTACTGATCAAAGCTGGCGCAGGCCGGAGAGAGCATTACAATGTCTCCGCTGACAGCGCGTGGTGCGATAAATGCCAGCGCTTCGTCCATCGTTTCCCAGCGGCGGGCGGTCGAATGCAGGTGCATAAACTCTCCGCCATCACGGCCAAAGCAGTGCAGCTCAACCGGGATACGGCCAAGCGGTGCAGCCAGTTCATCAAAATCTGCGCCTTTGCCATCCCCGCCTACCAAAAGATGCAGGGTGCCACCGCACTCAAGACCGGAAAGTGCCGCCAGGGTACTGGCTACATTGGTGGCTTTGGAGTCATTGACCCATTTCACCCCTGCCTTCTCGCCTACCACCTGACAACGGTGAGTCAGACCGGTATAGGCTCTCAGTGCATCCAGCCCTTTGGTATAGTCAATCCCCGCCGCACGCAGCAGCGCCATCGCCACCAGCGCGTTGCTCTGGTTATGACGACCGATGATTTTCAGCTCATCAGCGGCCAGAATTTTTTTGCCGTTTTCCGCAAGCCAGCTTTTACCGCCGGATTCGATCAGGCCAAAGCCCTCTTCGTCCGGACCAAAAGTCACCAGCTCACCGCTAAACTCTTCAGAAGGGAACGTTGCGCTGTCTTCACGGTTCACTACCGCTGTTGCCGCGTGACGGAAGATACGCTGCTTGGCCTGGCCGTAATCGTCCATGCAGTGATAGCGGTCCATGTGGTCTTCAGACAGGTTAAGGTAGGCAGCAGCCACAAGCTTCAGATTTGATGTAGTTTCAAGCTGAAAACTGGACAGTTCCAGTACGTACAGATCTGCGTCTTCGAGCAGCAGATCCAGAGCAGGTACACCGATATTGCCGCCGACGCAGGCTTTCACACCGCAGGCATTGGCCATCACACCGGTCAGATCTGTCACTGTACTTTTACCGTTTGACCCGGTAATGGCTATCACCGGCTTGTCTGCCGCACGGGCAAACAGCTCAATATCACCGATAACCGGGATCCCGGCTTCCAGCGCAGGCTGAAGCTCAGGCGTCGCCAGAGCGACCCCCGGATTCGCCACGATAAGATCCGCACTCATCAGCCATTCAGCCCGCCAGCCACCACAGTGCAGTTCAACCCCGGCGGGCAGCTGATCCGCCCCGGCCGGATTCTGACGGGTATCGATAACCCTGATATCAAGATCAGGCGTGGTACGTCGTAAAAAACGCACCACCGACAGGCCGGTAATCCCCAGCCCGACAACAACAACCTGTTTGATCCCCTGTTCCATGGAAGCTCCCTGCCTGTATTAACGAACTTTCAGTGTCGCCAGACCAATCAGTACCAGTACGATGGAAATGATCCAGAAACGCACGATAACCCGTGGCTCCGGCCAGCCTTTCAGCTCGTAGTGGTGGTGAATCGGTGCCATGCGGAAGATACGCTGGCCGCGCAGTTTGTAAGAGCCTACCTGCAGGATCACAGATACGGTCTCCATTACGAACACGCCACCCATGATCACCAGCAGCAGCTCCTGACGAACCAGTACCGCGATGGTACCCAGCGCGCCACCCAGTGCCAGTGAGCCGACATCGCCCATAAAGACCTGAGCCGGGTAAGTGTTAAACCATAAGAAACCAAGGCCGGCACCGACAATAGCGGTACACACCACCACCAGTTCACTTGTATAAGGAATATGTGGAATATGCAGATACTGGGCAAAGTTTACGTTACCCGTCGCCCAGGCGATCACAGCAAAGCCTGCCGCCACCAGCACGGTTGGCATAATGGCCAGACCGTCGAGACCATCAGTCAGGTTCACCGCGTTACTGGTACCCACGATCACAAAGTAAGTCAGCACGATGTACAGCAGACCTAACTGAGGCATAATGTCTTTAAAGAAAGGCACCACCAGCTGAGTCGCCGCAGTATCCTTGCCGTGCACATACAGGGCAAAGGCCACCACAAACGCAATACTGGACTGCCAGAAATACTTCCAGCGGGCAATCAGGCCGTCGGTGTTCTTGCGCACCACCTTACGGTAATCATCAACAAAACCTACCGCGCCATAGCCAAGCAGAACGGCCATCACCGCCCATACATACGGATTGCTGAGATCCGCCCACAGGAAAACCGTCACTGCGATCGAAGTCAGGATCATCAGGCCGCCCATGGTCGGGGTGCCGCGCTTGCTGAAGTGTGATTCCGGACCATCATTACGCACGACCTGGCCGATCTGCAGCATCTGCAGACGGGCGATAAGACGCGGCCCCATCCATAACGACAGGCCAAGCGCAGTCAGAATGCTGATGATGGCGCGAAACGACAGGTATTCAAACAGCCGGAAAAAGGACAAATGTGGCTGGAGGAAATCTGCAAGCCAAATAAACATTAATGGTTCTCCTTTAGGGCAGCAACGATACTGCTCATTCCGGCGCTGTTCGCGCCTTTTACCAGCAGGGTATGCTGTTTGCCCTGCTCACTGGTCAGTTGCTGCCTGATATATTCATTCATCTCATCATGAGACTCAAAGTGACGGCCATTACACAGCTGGCTGATCACCCTGGTATCCTCACCAAAAGTAAGGACGTGTTCAAACTGAAATGGGGCAGCATGTTGTCCGACTTGCCGGTGAAGTTCAAGACTTTCCTGCCCTAATTCGGCCATAAAGCCCAAAATCAGCCATCTCTGGCCCTGATAGTTGCCAAGCAGATCAACTGCAGCCTTCATCGCCGGCACGCTGGCGTTATAGCTGTCATCGATCAGGCGCAGGCCAGACTCCAGCTCAACAACCTCAACCCGGCCTGACATATTACGCATGGTAGCCAGCCCGTGTCGGATTTCTGTCAGGCTGGCGCCAGAGTTCTGTGCAAGCGCCGCCGCCGCAACTGCGTTGGCGACATTGTGCTCGCCCACCACGCTCAGGGTCACTTCTGTGCTGCCCTGCGGGGTGTTCAGGGTAAAGTGCGCCATGCTCTGTTCATCGAGACGAATATCGGAAGCAAAGAAGTCCGCCTCAGCCCCGTCCTTGGAAATGGTTACCCGGGTTTTGTCTTCCAGCAGTGGCAGCCAGCCGGGCTCACCATTGCTGTCGAGGTTCACCACGGCGATGCCACCGCTTTGCAGCCCGGCGAAGATTTCGCCTTTGGCCTGCTTCACCCCGTCAATCGAGCCAAAGCCTTCCAGGTGTGCGGCCGCCACATTGTTGACCAGCGCCAGTGAAGGTTTTACCAGCGCACTGGTGTAATCAATTTCACCGATATGGTTGGCACCCAGCTCAATCACGCCGAAGTCATAGTCCGGGGTAGCACGCAGCAGAGTCAGTGGCACGCCGATGTCATTATTGAAATTCCCCAGCGTTGCCAGCACACTGCCGCGCTGCGCCAGAATCGCGGCCAGCATCTCTTTTACCGTGGTCTTGCCACAGCTGCCGGTCATAGCGATGGTATGAATGCCGCACTGCTGGTACACCCAGCTTGCCAGCTGTCCCAGCGCCAGGCGGGTATCGGATACCACAAGCTGCGGGCAGTCCAGCGGAAGCTCACGTTCCACCAGCAGGGCTCCGGCACCGGCGGCTGCGGCCTGGTCACAAAAATCGTGGGCGTCAAAACGTTCGCCGCTCAGGGCAACGAACAGCGCACCGCTTTCAATGCTGCGGGTATCGGTTGAGACCTGCTCTATAGTGCGGTCATCTCCTTTCAGACTGGCACCGAGTACCTCAGCCAGCTGTTTCAGCGATACCGGGATCATAACTTTTCTCCCAGCAGGGTCTGAGCGGTTTCCCGGTCAGAGTAGTGAATGGTTTCGTCCGCCAGTACCTGGTAATCCTCGTGGCCTTTACCGGCCAGCAGAATGATGTCCTGTGGCTGCGCATTTCTCAGCGCATACTGACACGCCTCAAAACGATCATGAGCGACCCGCGCCAGTTCCGGTGCCTGCATACCGGCCAGCATATCAATTACGATCTGCGCCGGGTCTTCGCTGCGCGGGTTATCATCGGTCAGGATCACTTTGTCTGCCAGGCGCTCAGCAATACCGGCCATCATTGGACGCTTACCGGTATCGCGGTCACCGCCACAACCAAAGGCAACCCACAGCTTACCGCGGCAGTGTACCCGCAGCGCACTGAGCGCTTTTTCCAGCGCATCCGGCGTATGAGCGTAATCGACCACGATCTGGGCTCTGTTTTCCGCCTGGAACAGCTCCATCCGGCCGATCACCGGCATCAGCCCGGTAGCAGAATCGATCAGTGCCTGCTTATCCATACCCAGCTTAAGCAGTGCGGCAAAAGCCAGCATCAGATTGCTGGCGTTAAACGCGCCGATCAGCGGCGCACGCAATGTGCCATCTGACCAGCTTCCGTCAAATTCAATCTCAATTCCCTGCTCAGAGTAGTTCACCTTATGGGCAAACAGCACCTGGTCGGCTTCCGGCTGACAGGCCAGCGATACCGCCACCGCTTCAGGAAGCTGCGTCAGCCACTCACGGCCCACATCATCATCCGCGTTAATCACGGCGTGACGGCACTGATGGTCACGGAAAAGTGACATCTTGGCGTGCGCGTAGTTTTCCATGGTGTGGTGATAGTCGAGATGGTCACGGCTGAGGTTGGTAAACACGCCCACCTTAAACGGCAGCGCGCGCACCCGGCCCTGAACCAGGCCGTGCGAGGAGACTTCCAGCGCCGCATACTCTGCCCCCTGCTGCGCAAGCGCGTTCAGGGTGCGGCCGATTTCAATCGCGCTGCCGGTGGTATTGGCTGCGCATTGCAGGTCAGACAGAAAGCCGTTACCCGTGGTGCCCATTACTGCTGCACGATGGCCAAGCAGCTCCAGCCACTGGGCGATAAGCTGAGTAACCGTGGTTTTGCCGTTGGTGCCGGTAACGCCAACCAGCTCCAGCTCAGGCTGCCCGTACAGGCGCAGGGTCAGGTCTGACAGGCACTGATCCAGTGCGTCCAGGTAGACAACCAGCACACCATTTTCCAGCAGGTATTCACCGTGGGGGTGCTGCTCACAGGCCTGGGCGATCACCGCCACCGCGCCGGACTCAATTGCCGCCGGGATAAAGCGGCGACCATCCACCTGGTGGCCTTTTAGCGCCACAAAAGTATCACCCGGACGTACTGCCCGGCTGTCAATCTGAAGCCCGGTGACTTCCGGGTCCTGCTCCGGCTGAAGGCTCAGCCAGGGCTGTAATAACTGAGTAAGTTGTAGCAAATCTCGTCCCTCTGCTGCACTTATTGTAATGCGTGTTGATCCGGCGCCACGTTGAGGATCTGCAGCGCCCCTTTCATAACTTCAGCAAATACCGGTGCCGCCACGGCACCACCGTAATACTGGTCGCCCTGAGGCTCATTGATGACCACAACCAGCGCAATACGCGGGTCACTCACCGGCGCGATACCAGCGGTATAGGCAAAATATTCGTCACTGTAGCCACCGGCGCTCGCTTTACGTGACGTACCGGTTTTGGCTGCGATCCGGTAACCCGGGACTGCCGCTCTCACCGCAGAGCCCCCTTTCTGGGTCACCTGCTCCATCATCTCAAGCACATCTTTGGCGTAATGGCGGTCCAGCACCTGCTTTGACATATCGTGAGCGTTCTCTTTGATCAGGTGCAGCGGCTGATAAAGGCCATAGTTCCCCAGAGTCGCGTACGCATGCGCCAGTTGGATCGGTGAGATAGACAGGCCGTAGCCATAAGAAAGGGTCGCGATCTCAAATTTGGACCAGCGGCGGCGGTTCGGGAAGATACCCGAGGTTTCACCGACCAGGTTAAGGCCGCTGGTTTCACCAAAGCCCACCGAGCTGTACATACCCAGCAGCGCTTCAAGCGGCATACCGAGGGCCAGTTTGGTCACACCGATGTTGCTCGATTTTTTCAAAATGGTGGTCAGGTCCGCTTTGCCAACTTTGGATACATCGCGTACCCGGCTGCCGCCGATCTGCAGGATACCGTTACCGGTATCAATAATGGTGTCCTCAGTGGCGGTGCCGTTTTCCAGCGCTGCCAGCACCACAAACGGTTTCACGGTAGAGCCGGGCTCAAAGGCATCGGTGATTGCCCGGTTACGCATACGGTAACTTTGCAGCTGAGAACGGTTATTCGGGTTGTAGGATGGTGCGTTCACCATCGACAGCACTTCGCCGGTTTTCACATCCAGCATCACCACGGTTGCCGAAGTGGCGTTGTGATCAGCCACCGCCTGCTTCACCGCGCGGTAAGCGATCGCCTGAAGTCGCTGGTCGATGGTCAGCTGCAGAGGCTGGCCCTCTTCACGCTCTTCCAGCGAGATGTTTTCCACCACCCGGCCAAAACGGTCTTTACGGATGGTCTTCTTACCCGCTTCTCCGGTCAGCCATTCATCATAGGTCCTCTCGACCCCTTCCAGGCCATGGCCGTCGATACCGGTCACCCCGATAACGTGAGCACTGACTTCACCGCCAGGATAATAACGGCGGGATTCCGGTTTAAGGCCGACGCCAGGCAGTTTCAGCTCGCGAATGTAATTTGCCATTGCGGGGCTGACCTGACGCTGCAGATAAATAAATCGTTTCTTTGGATCGCGCCTGATACGCGCCAGCATTTTCTCCCGATCCATACCCAGCACATCCGCCAGCGCATACCAGGGCTCAAGGTTGGTCAGGCCATCTTCTTTGAAAATAGTTTTAGGGTCAGCCCAAACCGCATCCACCGGCACACTGACGGCCAGCGGTTCGTTATTACGGTCTGAAATAATTCCACGGGCCGATGGCAGGGCTTTGGTGCGAACCGAGCGCATGTCCCCCTGACGGATCAGATTATCCGGCTCGATCACCTGAATATACGCCAGCCGGCCAATAAGGGCACCAATGGCAAGCACAACAAAAAACAGCAGGGTACCGAAACGCCAGCGGATCAGCTGTGGCATTTCTTCTGAAGAAGGGGATTGACGTTGGGGTTTGGCAGCTTTCTTTCTCATCGGAGATCAACCAGGACTTCTTTGTCCGCATCCGGACGCTTCATATCCAGCTCGCTTTCAGCCAGTTCCTGTACCCGGCTGTGCTCAGAGAGCGCATTCTCTTCCAGCAGCAGATTGCGCCACTCGTTATCCAGTCTGTCCCGCTCGACCATGGCCTTATCACGGGCATGCACGGCCTGACGGGTATCATGGGTGGTGTGCACCACCCACATTGCAGAAGCAAAGGTGAACACCAGCAGCGCCAGCGGCAAACGCCCGACCGTCAGCAGGTCGAGGGCAATATGCCGGGCCAGATTCAGTTTGTGAGGCTGCTGCTCGCTCATAACACTTCCGCTGTTACAGCTTCTCTGCAATTCGCAGCACGGAGCTGCGCGAGCGACTGTTCATTTCCACTTCCTCACGGGAAGGTTTGATCGCTTTACCGATGTGTTTCATATCCGCGCTGCCAAGAGCTTTGATCTGATCCTCGGTCATCGGGATACCGTGTGGCACTTCCGGGCCTTTGCTCTGCTTACGCATAAAGCGTTTTACCATACGGTCTTCAAGCGAGTGGAAACTGATCACCGACAGGCGGCCTTCAGGGGCCAGAATCGATGCTGCGCCTTTCAGTGCAGTGTCGATCTCTTCCAGCTCACTGTTGATGTAGATACGAAACGCCTGGAACGAACGGGTCGCCGGGTGTTTTTTGTCTTTAAAGCTCTTCGGCGCCGCGTCAGAGATCAGTTTTGCCAGCTGGCTGGTACGGGTCAGCGGCTCGTTCTCTTCGTTTTCGCGGTAGGCCACGATCGCTTTGGCGATACGGCGGGCGTGTTTGTCTTCACCAAACTCGCGAATAACCCAGGTAATGTCGTCCAGGTCCGCTTCTGCCAACCACTGGGATACCGGGATACCCGAGGTCGGGTCCATACGCATATCCAGCGGGCCATCTTTCATAAAGCTGAAACCACGCTCAGCATCATCCAGCTGAGGAGAAGAAACGCCAAGATCCAACAGAACACCGTCTACCTTGCCCACCAGCTCATAGCGCTCAGCGTACTCAGCCATGCCAGAGAACGGACCGTGGATAATAGTAAAACGGGGATCGTCAATTTTCTGCGCTTCTGCAATCGCCGTCGGATCACGGTCGATACTGTAGAGACGGCCATTTTCACCCAGCTTTGACAGGATTGTGCGGCTGTGACCACCACGGCCAAAAGTGCCGTCAATGTAGATACCGTCTGGTTTGATGGCTAAGCCATCGATCGACTCATTAAGCAGAACGGAAATGTGTTGAAATGATTCGGTCATGATGATCTCTTTCGGCCTTCATTGGCATTTGGGCAAAGCACTAGTGTACCTGAACAGGCACGCCCCGCCACTCCCAAAGCCACGTTTTGTCGTGACTTCCCGCCAAGTTTATTCGATTAAGTATTTATTGCGTCAATACAATGCAAAAAACCCATCACCACTATAAGCGGTGATGGGTTTGAATAGGTGGAGCCGACATGTAAGCCGGGTTCTGTTCCGCTTGCGCGGTGGTAGCCATTCGTCTAGGCCAGCAATCGCTCACTGGCTCGAGCAACCTACCCGCCCCCTAACGCGAGCAACGCTATGTGGAAGCCTATTTGGTCTTGCTCCGGGTGGAGTTTACCCTGCTACGAACTGTTGCCAGTCGCACGGTGCGCTCTTACCGCACCCTTTCACCCTTACCTGTGCACACTACCCGAAAGTAGGGCCATCGGCGGTTTTCTCTCTGCTGCACTTGTCGTAGGCTTGCGCCCCCCAGGCGTTACCTGGCACCCTGCTCTTCGGAGCCCGGACTTTCCTCCCCTCCGTCAGTCTCCCAAAGGACATCAACGAAGCAGCGACTACCCAGTCAACTCCAGGGCCGGGATTGTATAGAGTTTGGGATGGGGTGTCCAGCGTTTTGTAAGGCTCTGGGCTCTGGGCTCTGGGCTCTGGGCTCTGGGCTCTGGGCTCTGGGCTCTGGGCTCTGGGCTCTGGGCTCTGGGCTCTGGGCTCTGGGCTCTGGGCTCTGGGCTCTGGGCTCTGGGCTCTGGGCTCTGCAGGCAGAGTTTCTTACTAAGGTCTTACTGTCAACACCTTAGCTGATACTCCCACTTCACGTATCGCGAGCTCCCCCAGGGCCTAGCGCCTAGGGCCCAGTGCCTTAATCAAGATTTTCCAGCCCCCACTTATACAACGCATTCTTCTTAAGCCCGTATATCTCCGCCGCCATCGCTGCGGCTTTTTTCAGGGGCAGCTCTTTGACCAGAATGGCCAGGGTGCGGGTCGCTTCGTCCGGCAGCTCGTCTTTGGCGTTATCGCGGTGGCCATGGATCAGCAGCACCATCTCGCCTTTCTTGCGGTTGTCGTCTTCTTCAATCCAGCTGATCAGCTCACCGAGCGGCATGCCCTGAATGGTTTCGTAGGTCTTGGTCAGCTCACGGGCCAGTACGACTTCACGCTCCGGGCCGAGTATGTCCAGCATATCCGCCAGCGAGTCCATGATGCGGTGCGGGGATTCGTAGAAAATGCAGGTGCGTTCGGCTTTGGCGATTTCCATAAACTTGTCTTTACGGCCTTTGCTCTTTGGCGGCAGAAAACCTTCAAAGCTGAAGCGGTCTGACGGCAGGCCCGATGCGCTCAGGGCGGTGATCACCGCGCACGCGCCTGGTAATGGCACAACTTTAACGCCCGCCTGACGACACTGGGTCACAAGGTGATAACCTGGATCACTGATAAGTGGCGTACCGGCGTCGGAAACCAGCGCAACCGACAGGCCCTGTTTCAGCTTGTCGACAAGAAACTGTGCTTTCTGCTGCTCGTTGTGGTCGTGCAGGGCAAAAGTTTTGGTCGGGATGTTAAAGTGGCCCAGCAGCTTACCGGTATGACGGGTATCTTCTGCAGCGATCAGGTCCACACTGTTCAGCACATCCAGAGCCCGCTGCGTAATATCTCCAAGATTTCCTATCGGAGTCGGTACAATATAGAGAGTTGGGATCTCTGACGGGGCTGTATTTGTTTCTGTCATTTGTTTACCATCACTTCAACGATTAATATAGAGACACTTTTTACACGGCGAGAATAAGAACTCATAGCTATGAAAGACCATAACAGATTTAGTGTACCACGCCTTCTTACACCGATTGCACTGGCAATCACCTTAGCTGCGTGTTCTTCCAAGCCGCAGGCACCCACGGCTATTGATATTTCTCTGGCGCCGACACAAAGCGCACAAGCATACCTTATTCAGGCCGACAGCACACAGGGCAGCATGCAAAATGATCTGCTGATCATGGCGATGAAAGCCGCGGCAGAAGCTCAGGACTGGGCACAGACCGAACTGCTGGCCAAACGCCTCGCCCGGCTGTCGCTGACGCCACAGCAGATGGCAGAGTGGCAACTGGCCCGCGCTAAAGGCCGTGCCGCAACAGAAGGCCCGCAGCAGGCACTGAACCAGCTGAACTATCAGGCATGGTGGCCGCTTGAACCATCTCAATGGCTGGCCTACCACCAGCTTCGCGCTGAGCTGTTTGAACAGCAGGGTAACCACCTGCAGACGGCCCGTGAACTGGTCGCATCCGGCAAGTACGTTGACGAAACACAGCAGGCAATGCTGGCAAACCAGGTCTGGTACAGCCTGAACCAGTACTCAGAGTTTGAGATCACCCGCCAGACCACAGAACGTGATGAAGCCGAGCTCGATGGCTGGCTGCAACTGGCCGTGTACGTAAAAACCCTGGCCTCAAGCCCGGCTCAGCTGAAAAATGCGCTGGAAAACTGGCTGGCAGAGAACCCGCAGCACCCGGCCAGCCTGAATACACCAAAAGAGATTCAGGAAGTACTGGCGCTGGAAATCGTCAAACCAAACAATACAGCGCTGGTACTGCCACTGAGTGGTAAGTTTGCCCGCCAGGGTCAACTGGTCCGCGACGGCTTTATTCACGCCATGATGGATGATTACAGCCGTGAAGAGACCGCCACACTCACAGTACTCGACTCCGAGCAGCTTTCCCCTGAGCAGGTTCAGGCTGAGCTGAAAGCCCGCGGAGTGGATTTCGTTGTCGGTCCGTTGCAAAAAGACGAAGTCGAGCAGCTGCAAAACGCCACTGCCCTGCCAATGCTGGCGCTGAACATTCCTGACCAGACCATGCCGGACCAGCGCGTATGCTACCTGACCCTCTCTCCTGAGCAGGAAGTCGCCCAGGCGGCCAAACACCTGTTCAGTCAGGGCTACCAGTATCCGCTGATCATGGTGCCTAAAGGCCGCTTTGGTGAACGTGTTGCTGCAGCCTTTAAAACCGAGTGGGAAAAATACAGTAAGACCACCGCAGACGTCAGCTACTTTGGCAGCAAAACCGAACTGCAGAAAAACGTTGACCAGGTATTTGGCCTGACCGACAGCCGTGGCCGTATCGCTCAGCTTGAGCAGATCATCGGCATGGAAACCGAATCTCAGGCGCGCAGCCGCCGTGACATAGACGCGGTTTACATGGTTGCCAACAGCAGTGACCTGACCCTGATCAAACCGTTTATCGAAGTAGCGATCAACCCGGATACCAAACCGCCGAAGCTGTTCGCCAGCTCACGCAGCAACTCGGGTGACAAGCGTCAGTACGAAGATCTGAGCGGTGTGGTATTCAGCGATATCCCGATGCTGATCAATCAGGACTCGGCACTGAATGGCAAGATTGACGCCCTGTGGCCGAAAAGCAGTAATACAGAAAAACGCCTGCACGCGCTTGGGATGGACGCATACCGCCTGATCCTCGAACTGCCACAGATGAAAGTCCTGCCTGGCTACCGGGTTTCCGGCCAGACCGGCGAACTCTCTATCGATGAGCAGTGTGTCGTACAGCGCGAGATCGAATGGGCGGAGCATGGCAAACGCTGATCGCCGCCAGCTTGGACAAAAATACGAAGCCCTGGCCTGCAGCCATCTGCAGAGCCGGGGCCTTGGCCTGATTGAGCAGAACTTTCTGTGCAAAATGGGCGAGCTTGACCTCATCATGCGGGAACAAGAGTGCATCGTATTTGTCGAAGTAAGGTACCGGCAGCAAGCAGCCTTTGGCCATGCCGCCGAAAGCGTTGACTATCGCAAACAACAGAAACTTATCAAAACCGCCCATTTGTGGCTGAAGAAACAGGGCCTGTGTCCCTGGTCAACCGAATACCGTTTTGACGTGGTCGCTATCCATCAGCACGGCCGTCAAGTCGAATGGATTCAGAATGCAATAACCCAAGGATAACCGATGCTAGACAGCATTAAAGACAGCTTTACCGAAAGTATTCAGATTCAAATCGCCGCAGCTGAAGCCCTGCCGGACCACATCATGCACGCTGCGCAGGCTGTCGTAACCAGCCTGCTCAACGGCAATAAAATCCTGTGCTGTGGCAACGGTGGCAGCGCTGCCAACGCTCAGCAGTTTGTCTCCTGCCTGCTTAACCGCTTTGAAACCGAACGCCCGAGCCTGCCGGCAATGGCACTGACCGCAGATAACACCACCCTGACGGCCGTGGCCAACGACTACCACTACCAGGAGATCTTCTCCAAGCAGGTGCGTGCGTTTGGTCAGCCTGGCGATATTCTGCTGGCGATCTCCACCAGCGGTAACAGCAAGAACGTGATTAAAGCCATGGAAGCGGCGGTAACCCGCGACATGACCATTATCGCCTTTACCGGTAAAGACGGCGGCGAAATGGCGGGTCTGCTGGGCGAATCGGACGTGGAGATCCGCATTCCATCGCACCGCACCGCGCGCATTCATGAAGTTCACATGGTCACCCTGCACTGTCTGTGCGACCTGATTGACCAGGTTTTATTCCCTTCTCACGAAGAGTAAGGGCACCAGATACAAGGAGTTATTATGCTTAAACGCTGGTTATTGGTAGCGGCCTGCCTGCTGAGCCTGTCAGGCTGTGCGGGCGTTCTGGTTGCCGGTGCCGCAGCAACGGTAAACGTAGTCACCGACCCGCGCTCAGCCGATCAAATCTGGCAGGACAGCCAGCTGGAATTTGAAGTGGCGGGCATCACCAACAAAGCCCCGTTCAAAGGTAATGTCAAAGCCACGGCAACCGCATTTGACGGCAAAGTGATCCTGATAGGTCAGGCGGTTACGGAAGAGTACCGGCACGATCTGGGCCAAAAAGTCCGTGAAGTGGAAGGCGTGAAGTCAGTCTCCAACCAGCTGAGAGTCAAACCCCTGCTGGATCTGGCCACCATCAGCAACGACAGCTGGATCACCACCAAAGTCAAATCTTCACTGCTGACCGAAGGCTCGCTCAACGGCGTGAAGATCAAGGTGATCACCGAAGACGGCGAAGTGTTCCTGCTGGGTCTGGTGACCCGCGAACAGGCTGATACCGCTGTGGAGATCGCGCGTAATATCTCCGGGGTGAAGCGGGTAATTAAAGCCTTTGAGATTGGCGAAGCTCCTGCCGCAGCCGAAACAAACTGATCCCGGCTCAGCCATATCCAATAACAAAAAGCCGCGATACTCATCGCGGCTTTTTTAATACTCTTGCGGAGGTTAGCTTACAGCTTACTTCACCACACGCAGGCTTGGGCGGCCTTTCGGACGTGAAGGCTCTTCAGCTTCCACTTCTTCTGCGCTTTCATCAGCCTGAGCGGATTCAGCATCTACCACACCAAAGGAAAGATTCTCTTCCTCTGCTTCCGGCTGCTCGTCGAGCTCCAGGTAGGCTTCTTCCGGTTCAAACATGGTGCCTGCGCCGTTTTCACGGGCATAGATCGCCTGTACAGCGTACAGAGGCACGATCACTGAGTGTGGACGACCGCTGAAGCGGGCATTGAAAGTGATCGCTTCGTTACCCAGTTCCAGCTGACCCACAGCACGTGGAGCCACGTTCAGAATGATCTGACCATCCTGAACAAACTCCTGAGGAACACGAACACCAGACATAGTGGCATCCACCACCAAGTGTGGAGTCAGGTCGTTATCCACCAGCCATTCGTAAAAGGCGCGCAGCAGGTATGGTCTGCGCGCTGTCATCTGGTCGATATCCATCAGCGAACCAGGCGCATCTCGCGCTCTGCTTCCGTCAGGGAAGCCAGGAATGAATCACGTTCGAATACGCGGTTCATGTACACTTTCAGCTCTTTAGAACCAGGACCAACCAGGTCAATGCCCAGTACCGGCAGACGCCACAGCAGCGGAGCCAGGTAGCAGTCGATCAGGCTGAACTCTTCGCTCATGAAGAATTCGAACTCAGCAAATACAGGCGCCAGTGTCAGCAGGTCATTACGCAGCTTGTTACGCGCAGCTTCCGCTTCTTCTGCAGAACCTTTTACAACTTTCTCTGCCAGTGAGTACCAGTTGTTTTCAATACGGTACATCATCAGACGGCTGTTACCACGGGCTACCGGGTAAACAGGCATCAGAGGTGGGTGAGGGAAACGCTCATCCAGGTATTCCATGATGATGTTTGAGTTGTACAGCGCCAGCTCGCGGTCAACCAGAGTCGGAACGGTTTTGTACGGGTTCAGTTCGATCAGTTCAGCAGGAAGATTATTCTCATCCACCAGCTCAACTTCAACACTTACGCCTTTCTCAGCCAGAACAATACGCACCTGGTGGCTGTACATATCGGAAGCACTTGAGAATAGAGTCATCACAGAACGTTTATTGGCAGCTACAGCCATTGAGCCCTCCAGCACACTGATACTATTCCGGATGCAGGTCTGAGGTAAGAGAAAAAATTCAGCGTAATTCTGCTAACATGACGCACGATAGCGACAGTTAAGCCCTAAAAGACGACGTTTCTTACCCAAATAACTCCGCAGAGTTCCACCCGGAAAGGTCTAAAAATCAAAAAACAATGGAGGCCCAACACCCCCATTGCACACAAATTAGCGCGGTATTATAGCACGATTAGTAGACATCGCGCCAATACTCTTTCTTAAGCAGGACCACGACTATGGTGAAGATCACCAAAAAGCCCATCACCCACCAGCCAAGTGCATGACGCTCCAGCTTGACCGGGTCACCGGAATACTCCAGGAAGTTCACCAGGTCGCGCACTGCATCATCATACTCACCCGGGCTGAGCTCACCGCGGCCATCCGTAGTAATACCCACCACCGTCTGAACCTGCTGCCCATCCACAGTATGGGTTTCAAATACAGGCTGAGGGATACCCTGCAGCTCTTCCAGCACGTGAGGCATACCCACGCTCGGGAAGACCACATTGTTTACCCCAAACGGGCGGGACGGGTCGGCGTAGAAAGAACGAAGATAAGTATACAGCCAGTCGGTGCCACGTACCCTGGCCACCAGAGTCAGATCCGGCGGCGGCGCACCAAACCAGTTACCCGCCTGCTTATCCGGGATCGCGTTCTCCATCAGGGAGCCGGTCTTCACTTCCGGGTCGAAGATCAGGTTGTCTTTAAGCAGCTCCACCGGAATACCCAGATCATTGGCGACCCGCTCATAGCGCTGGTACTGCATCGAGTGACAACCAAAGCAGTAGTTCATAAACAGTTTGGCGCCATTTTGCAGCGAAGCCTGGTCGCTCAGATCATTGTTCGCTTTATCCAGCGGTACGCTGGCTCCGGCAGCCATCGCCAGTGATGGCAACAGGGCGAAAAGCATTACAATCCACTTTTTCATTTGAATGTCACCCTCTCTGGTAATGGTTTAGTTGCTTCATTCTTGCTGTAGAAGAACAGCAAAACAAAGAACATGAAGTAACCCAGGCTGAAAATACGTGCCAGCAGGGTGTAGAGGTCGGTCGCCGGCAGCGCACCCAGAATACCCAGTGCGATAAAGCTGATGGTGAACTGGATAATGTTGAACAGGTGGAACTTGCTGCGGTAGCGGTATGAACGCACCTTACAACGATCCAGCCATGGCAGAATAAACAGCACCACGATTGAGCCGCCCATCGCCACAACACCCATCAGCTTATCCGGCACCGCACGCAGGATGGCGTAGAACGGAGTGAAGTACCACACAGGCGCGATGTGAGCCGGCGTCTTGAGCGGGTTGGCCGCTTCAAAGTTTGGTGGCTCAAGGAAGTAACCACCCATCTCGGGGTTAAAGAACAGCACGTAGCAGAAAAAGAACAGGAAGCCTGCCACCCCGATAAGATCCTTCACCGTACCGTACGGGTGGAACGGGATAGAGTCGATAACGTCGTACTTCTTGGTGTAGTACTCATGGAACTTAAACTGGGTCTGGTAATCCTCACCCATGCTGCCTTTTGGCAGTTTGGTTTCAATACCGTCCGGGTTATTCGAGCCCACTTCATGCAGCGCCAGAATGTGCAGCACTACCAGCAGCAGCAGTACGATCGGCAGGGCAATCACGTGCAGGGCAAAGAAACGGTTCAGGGTCGCACCGGAGATCACGTAGTCACCACGGATCCACAGCGTCAGATCATCACCGATCACCGGAATCGCGCCAAACAGCGAGATGATCACCTGAGCGCCCCAGAAAGACATCTGCCCCCATGGCAGCAGGTAGCCCATAAAGGCTTCCGCCATCAGAACCAGGAAGATCAGCATGCCGAAGATCCACAACAGCTCGCGCGGTTTCTGGTAAGAGCCATAGATCAGGCCGCGGAACATATGCAGATACACCACGATGAAGAATGCGGATGCGCCGGTCGAGTGCATGTAACGAAGCAGCCAGCCGTACTCGACATCACGCATGATGTATTCAATCGAAGCAAACGCCCCTTCCCCGCTCGGAATGTAGTTCATGGTTAGCCAGATACCGGTCAGGATCTGATTGACCAGTACCAGCATAGCCAGTGAGCCAAACAGATACCAGAAGTTGAAGTTCTTCGGCATCGGGTATTCAGAGAGGTGCTTCTTGTACGCATTCATTGCGGGTATGCGTTTTTCTACCCAGTCAAGTAACGCTTGCATCAGGCTTCCTCCCCTTCATCAACACCAATCAGGACTTTGGTATCACTGAGGTATTTGTGTGGTGGTATCACCAGGTTTAACGGTGCAGGCACGCCCTGGAATACCCGGCCTGCCATGTCGAATTTGGAACCGTGACACGGACAGAAGAAACCCGACTTCACACCCTGAACATGCTCGCTGAACGAATCAGGCAAATGGGTTGGCGAACACCCCAGATGGGTACAGATACCGACCGCGATAAAGAACTCCGGTTTGATTGAACGAAACTCGTTCTGTGCATATCCGGGTTGCTGCTCTTCCTGAGACTGAGGATCACGAAGCTGATCTTCCGATTTTTTCAAATCATCAAGAGCGGACTGACCACGGCGGACGATCCAGACAGGTTTACCCCGCCACTCGACCCGCAGCAGGCCCCCTTCTTCCAGCTTACCGATATCGACCTCTACCGGCGCACCAGCGGCTTTAGCCTTGGCACTTGGATTCCAGGACTTAATAAATGGTACGGCGACTGCGACTGCTCCAATTCCCCCCACTACTGCTGTAGTGGCGGTCAGAAAGCGCCGGCGACCGCTGTTAATAGGCGCATTGCTCATCCAACATTTCTCCCGTCTGCTCCTTCAGTTGTTGTCATTTCCTGGCAGAGCATGGCTGACAAATCACGAAGTTAGTTGTACTTATTTTGATGAGAAATGATAAAGAAAACCCTACTTTTTGACAAGATAAAGCTACTTTTTTGTAACATTTGTGAAGTAAATCGCCAGTTATGTCACAAAAGGTGTTTGTTGCACAGAGAAAGCATTCGGAATAAGGAGTTAGCGGCGGAGAAACAGGAAAAAGGAGGGGGAGATTATGCCGGGGGCAGTAATTGAATTGTTACGGCCAGATAAACAAAAAGCCCGGCAAAGGCCGGGCTTTTGATCCACAATCCGGACAAGTCCGGAGCGCAGTTTCGTAGCAGCAAAGCTGCAGCGAAATTAACGCTTAGAGAACTGTGGACGACGACGTGCTTTACGCAGACCAACTTTCTTACGTTCAACGCAACGAGCGTCACGTGTAACGTAGCCAGCTGCACGCAGAGCAGGACGTAGAGACTCATCGTATTCCATCAGTGCACGAGTGATACCGTGACGGATTGCGCCAGCCTGACCAGAGATACCACCACCTTTAACAGTGATGTACAGGTCAAGTTTCTCAGTCATTTCAACAAGCTCAAGAGGTTGTTTAACAACCATGCGAGCAGTTGGACGACCGAAGTACTCTTCAAGGCTACGCTTGTTGATTACGATGTTGCCGCTGCCTGGTTTGATGAAAACACGAGCAGCTGAGCTTTTGCGACGGCCAGTGCCGTAGTATTGATTCTCTGCCATTTCCGAAATCCCCAATTAGATGTCTAGTACTTTTGGTTGTTGAGCAGCATGGTTGTGCTCAGCGCCAGCGTAAACTTTCAGCTTACGGTACATAGCACGGCCTAGAGGACCACGTGGTAGCATACCTTTAACTGCCAGCTCGATAACCATTTCAGGCTTACGATCAATCAGCTTATCAAAAGTGATTGATTTCAGGCCACCTGGGAACTCAGAGTGACGGTAGTAAGTTTTCGCAGCTGCTTTGTTGCCGGTTACAGCAACTTTCTCAGCGTTAACAACGATGATGTAATCACCAGTGTCTACGTGAGGAGTGTATTCAGCTTTGTGTTTGCCACGTAGGCGAGATGCAATTTCACTTGCCAGACGACCAAGAGTTTTACCTTCAGCGTCGACAACGTACCAGTCGCGTTTTACAGTTTCTGGTTTAGCAACGAAAGTTTTCATGCTAATAATAACCCGTTTATTCAAATTTACACTTAAGGAGCTTTCGCTCCCACTGTCTAGAAGCCCAGTCATCACCCCTTCGAGTGGGTGGTACTCCCGGCTGCTAAGAGCCTGCAGTAACGGTGGGTCGCAGGATTATAGTGAAGTAAGTTGAAAAAATCACCTCTTTTTAGGCAAAAAAGTCATTTTTTTATGCGCTTTTTTCAAAGCCCGGCCAAAGCAGCGCAATAACCGGGATAAAAAGCCGTAAAGTGATACTTCCGCTCATAAATCAGTACCACCAAACCAATAAACCGCATTTATTCCGTCAGGCCGGTTTCTAAGCCAGATGCGCCCGCGCCAGGTACTCTTCACTCTGCATTTCACTCAACCGGGACAGGCAGCGCCGGAACTCAAAACTGAGCCCTCCCCCACTGTACAGCTTATCCATGGCTGCTTCGGCTGAAATAATAAGCTTAACCCTGCGCTCATAAAACTCATCCACCATGGCGATAAAACGCCGCGCCGCATCGTCTTTCTCCGCACCCAGTACAGGTACCCCCGCGAGCAAAACAGTACGATAGAGACGGGCTATCTCTATGTAGTCATTCTGGCTGCGGGCGCTTTCGCACAGCTGGGCAAAACTGGCAAACAGCACATCATCGTGGCTGTTTATCACATCAAGCGTACGGTGGCAGATTTCTATCTGTCTGACCTCAGGGTAATCATGGAAACCGGTCAGCTGCTGATAATACGCAACCAGGTTCGTTTGCGCCTTTTCATCGAGAGGAAAGTGATAAATCTCCGCCTGAGTCAGGGTACGCAAACGATAGTCAGTGCCCCCGTCAACATTGAGCACCCGGCAGTGCTGCTCAATCAGGTCAATCGCAGGCAGGAAACGTGCCCTCTGCAGGCCGTTACGATACAGCTCCTGCGGCGGAATATTAGACGTCGCCACCAGTATCACGCCCCGTTCAAACAGCGCTCTGAGCAGGGTAGCCAGGAGCATGGCATCGGTGATGTCGGAGACAAAAAACTCATCAAAACAGAGGATATCGGCTTCTGCCTTAAAACGATCTGCAACCACTTCGAGCGGGTCTTCCCGGCTTTCCAGCTGTTTCAGTTCATCGTGCACCCGATACATAAAGCGGTGAAAGTGCAGCCGCATCTTACGCTGGCCTGGCAGGGCGTCATAAAAAGTGTCCATCAGCCAGGTCTTGCCACGACCTACCCCACCCCAGAAATAGAGCCCCTTCGGCGATACCGGCACCGGCGCTTTGTTCCCCAGCCACTTTCTCCAGCCTGTTACTTCTGCCACAGGCTGGTCCTGAAAGTCTGAAAACTCCTGATACAAAGATTCCAGCGCCTCCACTGCGGCCATCTGGGCCGGATCCCGGCTGAAACCATTGTCATTGATCTCTTTGATATATTGTTGTTTTGGACTGAGTTTGTGCATAAAACTGCCTGATAACAGCGCTGGTCAGCGGCTGGCTATCCCTTTCTCCTGACATGCATTTTTCTTTATCGGCTGAACAACTCATAGTACCATGAGGTAACTGAGCGCGTAACACCTCAGTAACATTTAGTGATTCTGATCTGGCGTGCCTGAGCGCACCCAAACTGCTGACAGGCATGCCCCGGTGGCCACGCCTGCAGCTGACCACCACTGTCAGCGCCACTCCCGACTGACAGGGTTTCCTAAAAGTATTAAAAGGAGCTTTTATGCCTTGGACCTATGCCCTTGCCGGACTTGTGATTGGCCTGATTGCAGGTTTTCTGATTTCCCGCTTTATGACCCCGGAATACAACAAACAGAAAAACGTACAAAAAGAACTCGACTCGGCCAAATTTGAACTGGAGCAGCAGCGCCAGGAGTTAGCCGATCACTTCTCTCAAACCGCCGAACTTCTGGATGTACTGGGTAAAGACTACACCCGCCTTTACCAGCACATGGCCAAAACCTCTTCAGAGCTGCTGCCAAATATGCCGGAGCAGGACAACCCGTTTGTCAAAACCATTGCTCAGCACAATCCTGAGCAGGAGCAGGGTGAAGAGTCCCAGCCAAAAGACTACGCTCAGGGCGCTACCGGCCTGTTAAGAGAAGAGCCAAAAGAGATCATTGAAAATCCGCAAGATGTGATTGAGAAAAAAACAGCTTAATCATAAACCTTTGAAAAACAGGAAGCTTTGGCTTCCTGTTTTTTTATCTCCCCTCCCCTTGAAATCTCCCTCCCGGAACTTTATTTCGTTAACTGAGTCATAATTTTGTCCATAGTAAGGAGTCTTATGATGAAAAAACCTTTGCTCGTTTTAACAGCGCTCACGCTTAGCTTAAGTTCCATCATTACGCCGGTTACCGCTCAGGCGGCCCTGCCTCTCGCCGTAAACGGCCAGCAGCTTCCCAGCCTCGCCCCCATGCTTGAAAAGGTGACCCCGGCGGTCGTCAGCATCGCGGTTGAAGGCAAACAGGTCTCCGCTCAGCGCGTTCCGGACGCGTTCCGCTTTTTCTTTGGCCCTGAGTTCCCGGCCGAGCAGCTCCAGGAACGCCCGTTCCGTGGTCTTGGCTCCGGGGTGGTAATCGATGCAGATAAAGGCTACGTGGTTACCAACTATCACGTGATCAAAGGTGCGGATGAGATCCGGGTTCAGCTTCATGACGGCCGTGAATACGACGCTGAGCTGGTCGGTGGTGACAAGATGGCCGACATCGCCCTGATCAAGCTGGAAGAAGCCGAAGACCTGACCGCCATCAAACTGGCAGACTCCGACAAACTGCGGGTGGGTGATTTTGCCGTCGCGATTGGTAACCCGTTTGGCCTCGGCCAGACCGTCACCTCAGGTATTGTCTCTGCGCTGGGACGCAGCGGTCTGAACATCGAGAACTTCGAAAACTTTATTCAGACCGACGCCGCCATCAACAGTGGTAACTCCGGTGGCGCGCTGGTTAACCTTAACGGCGAGCTGGTCGGTATCAACACCGCCATCCTCGGCCCGAATGGGGGCAACGTGGGTATCGGGTTTGCGATTCCATCCAACATGATGAAAAACCTGACCGACCAGATCATTGAATTTGGCCAGGTGAAACGCGGCATGCTGGGCGTTCAGGGCGGTGAAATCAACGCCGAACTGGCCGAAGCTCTGGGTTACGACTCAAGCAAAGGCGCTTTCGTCAGCCAGGTGGTGCCGGACAGCGCGGCTGAAAAAGCCGGAATTAAAGCCGGTGATGTGATTATCTCGCTCAACGGCAAGAAGATAGCCACCTTTGGTGAGCTGAGAGCCAAGATCGCCACCCTCGGCGCAGGAAAAACCATTAAGCTCGGCGTCATCCGCGACGGCAAACAGAAGAGCTTTGACGTGACCCTGCAGGAAGCCAACGAAGTGAAGACCCGCGCAGACAAACTGCACGAAGGACTGAGCGGCGCAGAACTGGCTAACACCACGTCTGAAGACCCGATCCAGGGCGTGAAAGTGACCGATGTAGCCAAAGGTTCCCAGGCAGAAGCATATCAGCTGCAAAAAGATGACATCATCATCGGAGTAAACCGCGCCCGGGTACGCAACCTTGGTGAGCTGAGAAGTATTCTGGATAAGAAACCGGGTATCCTGGCGCTGAATATTCAGCGTGGCGACCGCACGATCTACCTTGTGGTGCGCTAGAGGTCTAAAATACTGACGATAAAGGGAAGCGGGCCGGCCGCTTCCCTTTTCTTTATCCATCCGGCAATGCTATGCTCTTTTGCTGACCGATTTATGCTGCCCAGAGAAAACCATGGTTAAATTTCTGCTTCGTTCTGTCCTGCTTGGTGTCGCGACCGCTGCAATATTGCTGGTCAGTGTGCCTTCTCTTCGCCAGTCTGCGCTGAGCCTGCCAACCCCGAGCATCGACAGCACCATAGGTGAGCTTCAGGTCTCCTTTAACCATGCAGTACGCCGCGCCGGGCCGGCAGTCGTGAACATCTACAGCCGCCAGTACATCAAAGAAGACCGGCTGCAGCTGAAAACCCAGGGGTTGGGCTCGGGCGTTATCGTCAGTGACAAAGGCTATATCATCACCAACTACCACGTTGTTGCCGAGGCCGACCAGATTATCGTCGCGCTGCAGGACGGCCGCTACTCCGCCGCCAACCTGGTGGGCAAGGACCGCCGCACAGACATCGCCATACTCAAAATAGAGATGACAAACCTGCCGGTGATCCCGCTTAACCCGGACTACCAGGCCAAAGTTGGTGATGTGGTACTGGCGATCGGTAACCCGTACAACCTGGGCCAGACCACCACCTTTGGTATTATCTCCGCTACCGGCCGCTCTTCCATCAGCGCCGATGGCCGTCAGGCCTTTATCCAGACAGATGCCGCGATCAACCAGGGTAACTCCGGTGGTGCGCTGGTCAACACTTCCGGTGAACTGGTCGGGATCAACACCGCCTCATTTCAGCAGGCGACTGACCTGGAAACCTACGGGATCTCATTTGCTATCCCTTACAACCTGGCCAACACCATCATGGAAAAAATCATTGCCGATGGCCGGGTGATCCGCGGTTATATCGGTATCGATGGTCAGGACATCAACGCCGTCTCAGCCCGCCTGCTCGGCGGTGATTACGTCGGCGGTATCATCGTAATGGGCCTGGATCCAACAGGACCGGCAGCACTGGCTGGCTTCCAGAAGCAGGACGTCATCCTTGAGATCGACGGTGAGAAAATCCACGGCCGCGACAGCGTACTGGAAATCGTAGCCCGCCTGCGCCCGGGCACTGAAGTCCAAATGACGGTACTGCGCAAAGGGGAGCTGATGACGATGAATGTGACGGTGGGGGATGATCCGAAGGGGTAATCACCAGGCGCTGGGCGCTGGGCGCTGGGCGCTGGGCGCTGGGCGCTGGGCGCTGCAGGATATTGCTACCGTAAACAACTTACGTCAACAGCAAATCTACTCGTTTCCACAATACTCACAACCCACTCCCCCCAAGGCCTAGAGCCCAGCGCCAAGAACCTTCATAAAAATAGCCCCGGACACTGTCCGGGGCTATTTTTATTCTTCAGCTTCTTCAGCAATCGCGTCTGTAATCCCGTCTACCTCTATCCGGGTTACCCGTTGCAGGCCTCTTGGCAGCAGGCTGCCTCGGCGGCCGCGTTCTCCGCGGAAGTTTTCAAGGTCAGCAGGTTTCAGGCCCAGTTTACGCTTGCCGGCGTAAAGGGTCAGGCTTGCGCCCTGCGGAACAGCAATCAGGTGTGATACCAGCTCTTCACGCGCTTTGGCTTTGGCGGACGGAATATTGATGATCTTGTTGCCTTTACCTTTGCTCAGCTGAGGCAGATCCTTGATTGGGAACAGCAACATCCGGCCCTGATTGGTGATCGCCAGAATCTCATCGCTGTCGAGTTCACCGACCGGCTGTGGTGCCATCAGCTCAGACGCCTGAGGCAGGTTCACCAGCGCTTTACCACTGCGGTTCTTCGACAGCAGGTCACTGCCTTTACACACGAAGCCGTAACCGGCATCAGAGCCCACCAGCCACAGCTGCTCATCTTCACCCATCACTACCTGAGTCACCGACGTGCCCTGAGCGATATTCAGACGGCCGGTAATTGGCTCACCCTGACTACGGGCTGACGGCAGAGAGTGCGACTCCAGCGAGTAGCTCCGGCCATCTGAGCCAAGGAACACCGCCTGCTGGTTACTCTTACCCCGGGCGTGAGCCAGGTATTTATCCCCGGACTTGTAGCTCAGGCCGGACGCATCCACATCATGGCCTTTGGCGTGACGGATCCAGCCTTTTTCCGACAGAACCACGGTAATTGGCTCGCTTGGAACCAGGTCGCGCTCGGTCAGCGCTTTTGCTTCAGAACGCTCGACCAGAGGTGAGCGGCGGTCGTCGCCATATTTTTCAGCGTCGGCCAGGATCTCTTTCTTCAGCAGGGTATTCATGCGGCGCTCAGAGCCCAGCAGCTGCTCAAGCTTCTTACGCTCAGCTTCCAGTTCGTCCTGCTCACCGCGAATCTTCATCTCTTCCAGTTTGGCCAGGTGACGAAGTTTGGTATCCAGAATCGCATCTGCCTGAATCTCAGTGATACCGAAACGCGCCATCAGCACCGCTTTCGGGTCATCCTCGGTGCGGATGATTTCAATCACTTCGTCCAGGTTAAGGTAAGCCACCAGCAAACCTTCCAGGATGTGCAGCCTTGCCAGCACTTTGTCCAGACGGTGCTGGAGACGACGGCGAACCGTCGCACGACGGAACTCGATCCACTCGCTTAAGATCTGTACCAGACCTTTCACCTGAGGGCGGTTATCCAGACCGATCATGTTCAGGTTAACCCGGAAGTTTTTCTCCAGGTCGGTTGAAGCAAACAGGTGATTCATCAACTGCTCACAGTCCACGCGGTTAGAGCGCGGTACAACTACGATACGGGTCGGGTTCTCATGGTCCGACTCATCACGCAGGTCATCGACCATAGGCAGCTTCTTGGCGCGCATCTGGTTAGCGATCTGCTCAAGCAGTTTGGCGCCAGACACCTGGTGCGGCAGAGCGGTGATCACGATATCACCGTTCTCTTTGTGCCATACCGCGCGCATTTTCACGCTGCCGCGGCCGGTACGATAGATTTTTTCAAGGTCCGCCGCCGGAGAGATGATCTCGGCTTCGGTCGGATAATCCGGACCTTTTACATAATTCATCACATCCGGAAGCTCAGCTTTCGGATTGTCGATCAGGTGAACCGTCGCATTCGCCACTTCGCGCACGTTGTGCGGAGGAATATCGGTCGCCATACCTACCGCAATACCGGTAACACCGTTAAGCAGGATGTGTGGCAGGCGCGCCGGCAGCATCTGCGGCTCTTTCATAGTGCCATCAAAGTTTGGCTGCCACTCTACCGTACCCTGACCCAGCTCGCCGAGCAGGACTTCAGCAAACTTAGACAACTTGGCTTCGGTATAACGCATCGCTGCGAACGATTTCGGATCATCCGGCGCACCCCAGTTACCCTGGCCGTCTACCAGCGGGTAGCGGTAAGAGAACGGCTGGGCCATCAGCACCATGGCTTCGTAACAGGCTGAGTCACCGTGCGGGTGATATTTACCCAGCACGTCACCGACAGTACGGGCCGACTTCTTGTATTTGGCCGAGGCCGACAGCCCCAGCTCAGACATGGCGTAGATAATACGTCGCTGTACCGGCTTCAGGCCGTCACCGATGTACGGCAGGGCCCGGTCCATGATGACGTACATGGAGTAGTTAAGATAGGCGTCTTCGGTAAACTTGCGCAGCGGGAGCTGCTCAACGCCGTCAAAAGTAATTTCAGTGGACATCGTTATACCTCAGCCATGTCGCCGTTGCTCTGCAGCCAGGTGCGGCGGTCATCCGCACGTTTCTTGCCCAGCAGCATATCCATCATTTCATTGGTCGCTTCATCGTCATCGATAGTCAGCTGTACCAGACGGCGGGTGTTCGGATCCATGGTGGTTTCGCGCAACTGCAGCGGGTTCATCTCACCCAGACCTTTGAATCGCTGCACGTTGATTTTGGCTTTCTTCTTGCTCAGGCGCTCCATGATGCCGTCTTTTTCTTCATCATCCAGCGCGTAGAACACCTCTTTACCGCAGTCGATACGATAGAGCGGCGGCATCGCCACATAGACGTGCCCGGCTTCAGTCAGCGCACGGAAATGACGGGTAAACAGCGCACACAGCAGGGTGGCAATATGCAGACCATCGGAGTCCGCATCGGCAAGAATACAGACTTTACCGTAGCGCAGGCTGTCAAGGTTATCGCAGTCCGGGTCGATACCCAGCGCGACAGAAATATCGTGGACTTCCTGAGAAGCGAGCACCTGATCGGCTGATACTTCCCAGGTATTGAGGATCTTACCACGCAGCGGCATCACCGCCTGGAACTCGCGGTCACGGGCCTGTTTGGCCGAGCCACCCGCTGAGTCACCCTCCACCAAGAAGAGTTCGGTACGGGCCAGATCCTGCACCGCACAATCGGTCAGCTTGCCCGGAAGCGCCGGGCCAGAGGCCACTTTTTTACGCACCACTTTCTTGGCCGCGCGCATACGCCGGTGAGCGTTGGCGATACAGACTTCGGCCAGCTGCTCAGCCAGTTGGGGCTTCTCGTTGAGCCACAGACTGAAAGAATCTTTCACTACGCCTGAAACAAACGCGGCGCACTGGCGTGACGACAGGCGCTCTTTGGTCTGGCCGGCAAACTGCGGATCCTGCATCTTCACAGACAGAACATAGGAAGCGCGGTCAAACACATCGTCACCGGTCAGCTTCACACCACGTGGCAGCAGGTTGCGGAACTCACAGAACTCGCGCATCGCGTCCAGCAGGCCCTGACGCAGGCCATTCACATGGGTACCACCAAGCGCGGTCGGGATCAGGTTCACGTAGCTTTCGGTGATCATCTCACCGCCTTCCGGCTGCCAGATCACCGCCCAGTCCGCGGCTTCGGTTTCTGCAGAAAAATCGCCGGTAAACGGCTCTTCCGGCAGAACGGTATAACCTTTAACGCCTTCGGCCAGGTAGTCTTTCAGGCCGCTTTCATAGCGCCACTGGTACTCTTTGTCGTTGACCTTGTCACTGAAGGTGATCTCAAGCCCCGGGCAAAGCACCGCTTTGGCACGCAGGTTGTTCACCAGGCGGGTAACCGAGAAGTTGGACGAGTCAAAGTATTTGGCATCCGGCCAGAAGTGTACGCTGGTACCGCTATTGCGGCGGCCACAGGTACCGGTCACATTCAGGTCTTCAACCTTGTCACCGTGCTCAAATGCTATTTCGTATACCTGACCGTCCCGGCGGACTTTCACTTCCACCCGCTTCGACAGGGCGTTTACAACTGATATCCCCACCCCGTGCAGACCACCAGAGAACTGGTAGTTCTTGTTGGAGAATTTACCACCTGCGTGGAGCTTACACAGAATAAGCTCAACACCGGAGACTTTCTCTTCCGGGTGAATATCTACCGGCATACCGCGGCCGTCATCAATGACTTCAAGTGATTGATCGGCATGAAGGATAACCTGCACTTTGGAGGCATGTCCGGCGAGCGCTTCGTCGACACTGTTATCGATCACTTCCTGTCCCAGGTGGTTGGGACGAGCGGTATCCGTATACATTCCAGGGCGACGACGCACCGGTTCAAGGCCATTCAGTACTTCGATGGCACCAGCATTGTATTGTTCAGTCATAATACGGAATAGTACTCAATATGAAAAAAGGCTGCGATTTCGCAGCTTATTGCTTTAGCGGGCAAACCACTGCCAGCCGGCAGCCGGCCAAAGAAGAGAACCCGCTACACAAATCTACAGACGTGACATGTTCCGGGAACACTCAAGGGGATGTCAAGCGGGAGCGCCGGAATAAGGGGATTTTTATGACCACTTCCCCATTCGTGGTTATTTTACAGTCCGAGAAAGCCGATTATCGCACCAGGGTAACGTTCAAAGCCAACAAAGCTGTGATCGCCATTGGGTTCTACCGTCTGCTTTGAGTCGCGGTATCTGGCGACCGCCTGACGATAATCGAGTACTTCATCGCCTTCCTGCTGAAGCAACCAGAAGTCTTCCGGCGAGCTCAGCGTTTCCACGTCCATTTCCCGCAACTGGGCCATGTGCTCAGGTTTCAGGAAGTAACGCTCGCTGGTATAAGGGTTAACCTGCTCACCAAGGTAATCCACCAGCAGTTCATAAGGCTTCACCGCCGGGTTAACCAGCACGGCCTTAAAACCATACTCATGATTGAGCCAGGTAGAAAGATAGCCACCAAGCGAGCTGCCCACCAGGCCTATCTGATACTCGTCTTTATACTGCGCAACAAGCGCCAGCAACTGGGCCCTGGCATCGGCCGGGTAACAGGCCATCTGCGGGATCACCACTTTAATATCCGGACGCTGCGACTGACAGTATTCCTGCATCACAGCGGCTTTCGCCGATTTGGGTGAGCTGTTAAAGCCGTGAATATAGAGCAGCAGTGACGGTTTCATCAGTATCCCCCGGAAGCAAAGTCCGGCACAAAGCAGTCCGATTCCAGACGCTCAACGATGGCGTCCAGCGAGCCATCATTGTGCAGAGTCAGCATACGCCAGCCCGGCGACTGATTATCCAGCGCAAAGTCCTGTGAGTCCGGCTTGAACTGCACACAGGTCGATGGCGTAGCGATAACCCGTACATTCTCATGCACCTGGTCAAAGTCCTGGTGAACGTGACCGCAGACGACTGCACGCACGTTTTGGTGTCTGGCCAGTACATCCCAGAACTCATGGGCGTCACGCAGGGTGTGCTGATCCAGCCAGCTGCTGCCAACCAGCAACGGATGGTGGTGAAGCAACACCAGGGTATGCCGCTGCGGATGCTCAGCCAGTTTGCTGTCCAGCAACTCAAGCTGCTGCTCACTGAGGCGGCCGTGCGGCACGCCAGTCACCTGACTGTCGAGCAGGATCATCTGCCAGTGCTCACCCAGCAGCAGGTGTTGTTGGGTCTGTACCTGAGATGAAGGCAAAACACTGCTCATCCCGGGTTTGTAATCGTGATTTCCCGGCAACCAGAAACAGGGCTTGCCCAGCGGGGCAATCCCGTCAGCAAAACGCTTATAAGATGCGTCAGAATGGTCCTGGGAAATATCACCGGTGGCAATAATGGCGTCAAACGCCCGGCCGCGTTGTCCAATTTCATGAACAACTGCCTGAAAACTCTCTGATGTAGTCACCCCGAGCAGCGAGCCATCCTCCGGCTCAAACAGGTGAGTATCAGTGATTTGTAACAGCTTAATGCACTGATCTGACTCTGTGGACAAATTCAAAATAAAAACCCGACTTCTCTATATCTCGCTAAATCTAAAAAACCGGCGCGCGGCTGATGCCGTGTCGCAAACAGAAAGTTAACCACTCACCCAAAAAACAGTTGAGCTGAAACTTTTCATCTTTTTGTACCATTTTAGTATTGGGATAATCATAACGAGCCTTGACCCTGGAAATCTGTTCGCAGGCACACACTTCTGCCACCCTGGCATCGTGGTACAGACGCACCGTCATCCTCGGCAGGGGAAATCCCGGCTGCTCGTTACACTGGCACACATCGACTAATGTCGTATATTTGGTTATCTCGTTGACTTCCAGCTGATAAGCCAGCTCCTGCACCTGATAAGAGCGCACGTCACCTACGTCCGGCTGCACCGGAAGCAGGGCATTCAGCTTGGCATAATTGGTCTCGTACACCCTCATTAATGCAGCGAGATCCACCTCATAAGGCTTGCGCTTATTCATCTGTCATCCAACGGGATTTTAGTTGCTGGTAATTTAACTCCAACCACTGCAGTGCAATAATTGAGGCACCATTCTCAATTTTGCCATCTTTTAACATTTGGTAAGCCTGCTGACGTGACACCACGCTTACCCGGATGTCCTCTCCTTCACAGTCTAAGCCATGAATGCCCTGTGCGCCTGTTGCATCCACCTGGCCGATAAAGACATCCAGTTTTTCATCGCAGCCACCCGCAGAAGGATAATAGCTGGTGATGGGCTCAATAAGGCCCACTTCAATCCCTGCCTCTTCAACCGCTTCGCGGCGAACCACCTGTTCGGAGGTTTCACCCTCATCGATGATTCCGGCGACAATTTCGATTTGCCACGGATTATCGCTTTCCAGCGTCCCGACCCGGATCTGCTCGATTAGTACGACTTCATCCCTAACAGGATCGTATGGCAGCATAGCCGCAGCGTGTCCGCGGACAAACAATTCACGTTCAATATCGTCACTCCAGCCACCAGAAAACAGTTTATGACGGAAGCAATATTTGACCATCTTAAAAAAACCGACAAAAAGTGGTGTCTTTGAGATTATTTTTACATCGCTTGCAGTAAACTGCTGTGGTTTGTTGTCAGACATTGACGTCCTCCTGCATTGGTACTGCGCTGATATTACTCGCTGACTTATAAATCACCAATGATGACGCTCAACTTTTTTGATAACGATTGCAAAAAAATTTCAGTTCTGAAAATTATTTACTGCACAGCTGGACAATAATAATGATGACGTGCAATTATTATGCACGTTCGACATAGAGATCAGTTAAACTCGTTTAATGTCACTAATTACTAAGGGCAAGGAAAAGCAAAATGAAAAAGCTGCTTCCACTAATTATCTCTGCTGCATTGGGTAGTGCAGCGACTCCGGTATGGGCAGACAGCCTGACCGAGATCTACGATCTGGCTAAACAGAACGACCCTCAGTTACTGGCTGCTGAAGCCAACAAGAACGCCGCTTACGAGGCGATTGATATTTCACGAAGCACGCTCCTGCCTCAAATCAACCTGACCGCGGGTTACGACATTGCGCGTAACAATGAAAACCGCACAGCCCGTGAAGGCAACACCCTGTCTGCAGGTGTGGGCTTCTCCCAGGAGCTGTACCAGCGCTCAAGCTGGGTCGCACTGGACCAGGCGGAAAAGAGCTTCCGTCAGCTGGATTCTGCTTATGCAGCAGCACAACAGGGCCTGATCCTGCGCGTAGCAGGCGCTTACTTTGAAGTACTGCGTGCCCAGGACAGCCTGGAATTTGTTCGTGCCGAAAAAGCAGCGGTAGCCCGTCAGCTGGAGCAGACCAAGCAGCGCTTCGAAGTAGGCCTGTCTGCGATTACCGACGTACATGATGCGCAGGCGCAGTACGACAGCGTGCTGGCATCAGAAGTACTGGCTGAAAACACCCTGATCAACAGCTACGAATCCCTGCGTGAGATCACCGGCCAGGAGCACAGCTCGCTGGACGTACTGGATACCAAGCGCTTCTCTGCAACCCGCTCTGACGCCTCAAGCGATGCGCTGATTGAAGAAGCCGAGCAGAAGAACCTGACCCTGCTGGCGCAGAAAATTGCCCAGGACATCGCCAAGGACTCTATCGCTCTGGCAAGTTCCGGTCACCTGCCATCACTGAAACTGAACGGTGGTTACCAGTACTCAGATAAATCTCACAGTGATGAGATTTACAATCAGACCAACAACGACTTCAACATCGGCGTTCAACTGTCTGTGCCTCTGTACACTGGTGGTAACATCACCGCGCAAACCAAGCGCGCAGAAGCGAGCTACGTGGCAGCAAGCCAGCAACTTGAGCAGACTTACCGCGGTGTGGTGAAAGAAGTTCGCGCTTCGAACAACAACATCGGCGCAACGATTGGCGCGATTAAGGCGTACAACCAGTCAGTAATTTCTGCAGAATCTGCGCTGGAAGCAACCGAAGCCGGCTTTGAAGTAGGTACCCGTACTATCGTTGACGTACTGGACTCAACCCGCCGTCTGTACGATGCCAACCGTAACCTGTCTAACGCCCGTTACGACTACATCATCAGCGTACTGCAACTGCGTCAGGCTGTCGGTACCCTGAACGAGCAGGACATCCTGGACATCAACGCCGGCCTGAAGCCAGCGAGCTGATTTTAAGCGGATGAAATGATGAAAAGCGATGCGGGAGACTGCGTCGCTTTTTTTTGAACCCGGATTCCCGGTTCTGGGTTCTGGGTTCTGGGTTCTGGGTTCTGGGTTCTGGGTTCTGGGTTCTGGGTTCTGGGTTCTGGGTTCTGGGTTCTGGGTTCTGGGTTCTGGGTTCTGCAAACAGAGTTCATTACTCAGGTTCTGCCGTCAATACAATAACTTCACTTTCCCACTTCAGCTATCGCGAACTCCCCCAGGGCCCAGCGCCTAGTGCCCAGAGCCTTAAACAAAAAAACCAGCACATTCCTGCACTGGCTTTTATCTGTCAGAGTGAGAGGTCGTTAACCCCTGCCCCCTTTAATCGCTTCGATGATTTCTGTGGTCGAGCAGCCGTCTTCAAAGTTGAGCACTTTGACTTCGCCGCCCGCGGCAATCACTTCGGCACCACCGGCGATCTCTTCCGGTTTGTAGTCACCGCCTTTCACCAGCAGGCTTGGCAGCACTTCCGAGATCAGACGCTGAGGCGTTTCCTCGCTGAACGGCACCACCCAGTCTACCGCGCCAAGGCCGGCCAGTACTGCCATACGGCGATCGGTCGGGTTAACCGGACGGCCCGGGCCTTTCAGCATGCGTACTGATTCATCGGTATTCACTGCAACGATCAGGCGATCGCCCAGCTCCGCCGCGTGGTTCAGGTAAGAGACGTGTCCGGCGTGCAGAATGTCGAAACAACCATTGGTCATCACCACTTTCTCGCCTTTGGCGCGCGCCTGTTTCACCGCTTCAATCAGATCCGCTTCGTGAATTACGCCGTAATCAGTGTCCTTGCTTCCGTGAACCGCGGTCGCCAGTTCGATGGTCGACAGGGTTGAAGTACCCAGCTTGCCAACGACCACGCCCGCCGCTGCGTTTGCCAGCGCACACGCCTGATCCAGCGGTTTGCCTGCGGCAACCGAAGCTGCCAGTACCGAAATTACGGTATCACCGGCACCGGTCACGTCGTACACTTCTTTTGCCTGAGTCGGCAGGTGGAATGGTTTTTCACCACGGCGAAGCAGGGTCATGCCGTGTTCGCTTCGGGTCACCAGCAGAGCCTCAAAATCAAACTCTTCGATAAGTCCCAGACCTTTTTCTACCAGCTCTTCTTCGCTGTGAACCTTGCCCACCACCAGTTCAAACTCGGCCATGTTCGGTGTCAGCAGGGTTGCGCCGCGGTAGCGCTCAAAGTCTGCGCCTTTCGGGTCGATAAATACCGGTACGTTGGCCGCGCGTGCTTTCTGAATGAAAGACTGTACGTGCTCCAGCGCGCCTTTGGCATAATCTGAAAGGATCACCGAACGTACGCTTGGCAGTGCCTGCTCCATACGGCTCAGCACTTCCTGTGGGTCGGTATCCTTAAAGCTGTCTTCAAAGTCCAGACGGATCAGCTGCTGGCCACGGCTCATCACGCGCAGTTTGGTGATGGTCGGGTAATCCGCCAGGCGCACAAAGTCACAGTTCACGTTCAGCGACGACAGCTTGGCTTCCAGGGTCTGTGCCGGCTCATCTTCACCGGTCAGGCCCACCAGGTGAGCATGGCCACCCAGCGCCGCGATGTTCATCGCCACGTTGGCCGCGCCGCCCGGACGTTCTTCATTTTCTTCCACTTTTACCACTGGAACCGGTGCTTCCGGGGAAATACGTCCGGTCGGACCGTACCAGTAACGGTCCAGCATCACGTCTCCGATGATCAGTACGCCGGCATCAGCGTAATCTGGCAAAATGGGTTTCATATTATTCTCCAATGATTCTGCTGCCGGGCATGGTAGCACAGCCCAATCCGGCGATAAACTTTGCCCGGGCTGCTTACCGCCCGGGCTGGCTAAGCTTCACATTCCGTGGCTTTATGGCGCAAGCCAGGCCTGCCATGCCTGTATGACCACTTCGCGCTCAGCTTTAAACCGGCTCTCATCCACGTCCGCTTCCAGGTTGAGCAGATTACGGTGGTGGATCTCATCGCGGACGCTGGTATAGGCATCTGTCAGCTGCTCTGCCTGATTTTGTGGTAACAGCCCCAGCTTCGCAGCAGCTTCGAGGATCCGGACATTATCCGAATAATAGTACAGGTCCGGATGCTCACGCCCATAGCGAAGCACCAGGTACTGAACCAGAAACTCCACGTCGGTAATCCCCCCCGGATCCTGCTTGAGCATAAAGCGTCCGGCTTTTTTACCCCCGAGGTGGTCGCGCATCTTCTCACGCATCTGAACCACTTCTTCGCGCAGGGTCTGCTCATCACGCTCAATCTGGATCACCTCTGCCCGGGTGTGGTTAAACTGCTCCACCAGCGACGGTTCACCATAGATAGCCCGGGCGCGGACCAATGCCTGATGCTCCCAGGTCCAGGCTTCCTGATGCTGATACTCAGCAAACGCCTCCGCCGGGATCACCAGCAGGCCGGACGCGCCGGACGGACGCAGCCTGGTATCGACTTCATACAATGTTCCTGAGGCAGTGCGGGTCGAGAAAATATGAATGATCCGCTGGGCAAAGCGCAGATAGAACTGACGGCCATCAATCTCTTTCTTACCATCGGTATAACTGGTAACCGGGCAGTCATGAATAAACACCATGTCCAGGTCTGAGTTATAACCCAGCTCCCAGCCTCCGGCCTTGCCGTAACCGATCACCGCAAAACCTTTGCCTTCCCGGTCTTTAAGGTGAGAAGGCTCGCCGTATTTCTCACTCATCTGCTGCCAGGCCTGATTGACCACGGCTTCCACAATGGCTTCGGCCAGATAGGTCAGGTGATCACTCACTTTCATGACCGGCAGCACCCCGGCGATATCCGCAGCGGCGATACGCAGAATACAGATCTGCTTGAACTGCCGCAGTGCCTCCATCTGCTGCTCCATATCATCACCCGGGATCCGGGCCAGATAATCGCGCAGCTCGCGGCGGTATTCGCTCAGCGGGATCGGGTTATACAGCTGCTGTGGGTCAATCAGCTCGTCGAGCAGTATAGGGTAACGCGCCAGCTGCTCAGAAATCATCGGGCTGGCGGTACACAGGTGAACCAGCTGGGTCAGCGCTGCCGGATGCTCATCGAGCAGCTCCAGGTAAGTGGTCCGGGTCGCGATTTTACCCAGCAGATAACAGACCCGTGGCAGGCCAAACTGGCTGTCTTTATGTTCAAAGACGGCCTGATAAATTTTGGGCATCAGGCGGTTAAGTACCTCACGGCCACGCGGGCCCAGGGTCTTTTTCGCCAGCTCCTGCTTAAACTGCACCAGCGTATCGAGTATCTCCTGAACGTTTTCCAGCGCCAGGTCGTGGCTCAGGATATGCTCAAGCACCTCGGGCTTGTGGGCCATGTTCCACAGCTCACAATAGTGAGCAGCGATTTCGCACTCCTCTTCTTCCTCATCTCCAATCAACAGCTCAAAAATCTGATGAATAGCCTGCATGTGTGAGCGGACTTTTTCCAGCAGAGCGGAGTAATCCTCACACTTCATGGCAAACGCCAGCCGCTGTTGATCCAGCTCCCCGTCCGGCAGGGTCTGGGTCTGCTTATCACCAAGCGCCTGGAGCAGATTTTCCAGCTGACGCAGGAAACAGTAGCCGTCGGTCAGTGCGATGACTTCACTTCGCTCAAGCAGGCCGAGCTGGCCAATGGCTTCCAGGGTTTCCAGCAGACCGCGGCCGCGCAGCGAAGGCTCACGACCGCCACGGATCAGCTGGAAAACCTGGGCGATAAATTCCACTTCACGGATCCCGCCCGCGCCCAGCTTGATGTTATTGGTCAGGCCGCGGCGACGCACTTCACTGGTGATCATCGACTTCATACGGCGCAGCGACTGCAGGGCGCTGAAATCCATATAACGGCGGAACACAAACGGGCGCAGCATCTGGCGCAGCTCCATATACTGGGGATAGGTCTCTTTACCCATCACCCGCGCTTTGACCATCGCATAGCGCTCCCAGTCCCGGCCCTGCTCCTGGTAATAGTCTTCCAGCGCCGCAAAGCTCATCACCAGCGGGCCGCTGTCACCAAACGGACGCAGGCGCATATCGACCCGGTAACAGAAGCCATCAAAGGTCTGCTGATCGAGAGCCTTGATCAGACGCTGGCCAAGGCGGGTGAAAAACTGGGCGTTGGCTATCGGACGTCGTACGCCCTGAGTTTCACCATTTTCAGGGTAGGTAAATATCAGATCGATATCAGATGAGAAGTTCAGCTCACCTCCACCCAGCTTGCCCATGCCGATCACCAGCATTGGCTGAGCCTCACCCTGCTCATTGCATGGTGTGCCCCACTCCTGGCAGCACACTTTATACAGGTGACGGTAGGTCTCTACGATCATGGCTTCAGCCAGCTCAGACAGGTGACGCAGGCTGTCCTGCAGTTTCCATGCGTGGGTAAAATCCCGCCAGGCGATACAGACCATTTCCCGGCGGCGAAACTGACGCAGACGGCGCAACACACTGGCCTCATCGACACATTTGGCCAGCTGTCTGGCCAGCTTTTCCCGGTAATCAGAAGCGCGGTTTTGCACCGCCAGCATTTCCGGCAGGCGCTGGCACAGTTTCTCGTCCTGTTTGAGCGCATCAGCGATAAAGTCACTCAGTCCACTGACCGTTTCCAGCTCCTGCCTGAGCGTCTTTGGCCAACCGGAAAACAGATCCGGATATTGCTCATCCAGCTGGGCGGTCACCTTTTGTGCCTGTTGTTGTATCAGTTGCGGCTGCTGCATGATTTTTCCTTGTCATTCGGGCCGTTAGCATGAGTACTACTTTACAAAAAAAGCGCCCACCTGGTAAGGTGGGCGCTGGTGTAAGGAGAGGCGTACTTATCACACTTTAAACGATTGGATCTTACCGTCGAGCTCTTCCGCGTTGCTCTGCATCATTTCTGAGGTTTCCAGCAGCTCGGTCACCACCACCACAGACGCTTCCACCAGCTCACGTACATTGGTGAGATTCTGATTCATCTCTTCAGCCACCGTGCTCTGCTGGCCTGCTGCAGTCGCAATCTGGAAGTTCATTTCGTTGATATGACGTACCTGCTCTACAATCCCATCCAGCTCGCCACCGGCGTTGGTGACCATCTCAACCCCGTCAGCCGCTTCGACCACACTCTTCTCCATCAGGTCTACTGCGCTGCTGGCACTGCTCTGCAGATGGGTGATCATCTCCTGGATTTCCACCGTGGCCTGCTGGGTACGCTGAGCCAGGTTACGCACTTCGTCTGCAACTACCGCAAAGCCCCGGCCTGCTTCACCGGCACGTGCGGCTTCGATTGCCGCGTTCAGTGCCAGCAGGTTGGTCTGCTCTGAGATCCCCTGGATGGTACCTACTACGCTGCCGATGGCATCAACGCGCTCTTCCACCTCGTTTATCGCCTGCGCAGACTTGGCGATATCCTGAGACAGCTCATTCATCTTGCTGACTGAATCCATTACAAAACGCTGGCCTTCCTGCGCCTGCTGGGAAGCATTTTCCGTCACGCCGGATGCGCTCTGAGCGTGCTCTGCCACCGTTTGTACCGTGGTGGTCATTTCGCTCATCGCCGTTGCCAGCTGGTCAATCTCATTGAACTCTTCCTGAGAAGACTCTTTGGTTTCTGACATGCTCAGGGTCATCACTTCGGTCAGGGTCGACAGTTCCTGCGAAGAGTCGATCTGAGTTTTGATCACGTCCTGCAGCTGGACACGGGCTTTCTCCAGCTCGCGGGTCAGGTCGCCGTACTCATCCTTACACTCCATATTAAAGGAGGTGCTGAGGTCTTTGCTGGCCATTGACTGAATGGCCTGGGTAAGAAAACGGGTCTGGCGCAGCATGACTTTGGCCGCACCCAGCAAAATCGCAACAAAGGCGGCGACCATCACCAGGGTCTGCCACACCATCTGCATCAGATAGTTATCGTAAGCCTGCTGGGCAACTTCGGAGCCCTGTGAAGCCACCAGATACCAGTTGGCGTTTGAGAGTTTTACCGCGTATTCAACCTGACCGGATTCAAGCTGATAACCAACTGAAGCTGCACCACTGCTCAGCAGGGACTGTACGGATACACCCTCCTGATCAGCCTGAGTCAGGTCACTCAGCGAACGTGCACCCGGATGACCAACTACCTGTCTGCTGTCGTTCATCACCAGGTAAAGGTAGTGACCGCTGTCAGAGCCCTGGGCAGAAAGGTTACGCACCGCTGAGGCTTTACCTTTATCTGCATCTTCTGCAAGCAGCTGGTCAATCAGTCCGGCCTGCGCCCTGGCAGTATCCATCGCCTGAGCCTTCTGGACTTCAATAAGTGACTGGTAAAAGGTACTCGCATCCCACAACTGTTTCGTCACGATCAACAGGGTGCTGAACACCATCAGTATGACCAGTTTCGGAACCAGGCGGATATCGGTGATCACCCGCTCCCATGGCTTAAACGTCAGGTTCGCCATATACGCTACTCCAGGTTGTACTAAAAACGTGCCAGCGGGGGGCTGGCAATCCTTGTTCTATCGGGCGGCTGAATTATTTCACGCCTCGTATGAATACCGCATGATAACAAACCGTACGGACGAGCTATGAGCTATTGGTCAAAATTCATCAACAGATTTGGGGATTTGTGATCCCATTCGAATTGCTGCCAGAAGGTTGTTATGAGTTGCATATAAGATTAGCGGCGTACGCGCAGATTTCTTTAACCACGTTTTGGAGTGTTGAGATGGACGTCAGACTCTGAGCTGTACAATAAAGAAAAGCCGCCCATACAGGGCGGCTTTAAAAGCAAGTGATTACTGCCAGTACGGGTCGGCTTCGACCCCCATCACCCGGCTCTGCTCCATCGCATGGAGAATGGAGTTTTCCTGCCTTACCAGCCAGCGTTCGAGCTGGCTCTGCTCTTCGTCTTCCAACTGGTCAAGCAATGCTGCCAGCGGCGCCAGACGCAACAGGTCGTCGATACCATGCTCAAGGTCTGCCCATGGCAGGCGGAAGCTGTCCCGGTCACTGCGGTCATACAGCGAAGCAAAGCACAACCCGGTGTAGAGACTGCGGCTCAGGCGATACTGCTGGTCGATGTACTCCTGACGGTTAAGCGAGCGCTCAGGCGGAAATGCCTCCTGCAGCTCAGCCCAGGTCTTGTCCAGTTGTTTGGCAGAAAAACCTACAATGCTCTGCGCCATTTTTTCACGCGCTTTATCGTCCAGAAATGGCTGCCAGCCACGGGTCAGGATCCAGCGGCTAAGATCGAGCAGCAAACCTGTATAGCGGGCTGACTGAAACAGTTTCAGCATCTGTCCGCGCTCCGGCAACTCCTGACGAAGCTGGTCCAGCTGCTCTACCAGCCACTTGCGGGCATCAAGCTTACGCAGCACGTGCCCTTTGTCATCCATCAGCTCATCGAGGTAGTCGGCCTGTTTAATCCAGTCCAGTTCCTGCTCCAGCCATTTCAGCTCCTGACGCAGAATCGCGCTGGCGCGGCGCGGCACAATACCGCCAAATACAGCCAGGATCTGACGGATAAAGCGGATCGCGTGCGCCACTTCGTGAAGGGCTTCAAACGAATCCCGCTCAAAATAGATCTGTTCGTGGTAGTGCCAGTGCTCCAGCGCGTGTTCAAGCGACTGGATCAGGCAGTACTCCACATTATCGGTAGGAAGGGTTGCCACCAGCTCAAGCGGGCGCACCTTGTCTCCTTCGTAGCCCTGCGCCAGACGATATCCGCGGGCGGCTTTGCTCAGGTTACCCAGGCGTACGCCACCGTCTTCGCACAGTACCCGCGCGAGGTTAAACAGGGCGTCAGTCTGACCGGACTTCAGCTCAAGTTCGACTTCACAAATCGGGTCAGTCTTATCTGCGGCACTGACTTCCCCCTGATCGAAAGCCACTTCGACCTGACTGCCGTCCGGCATGCTTAACAGCCACTGCTCACGGGTAAAGTTGGTAGAGAAAATCGGCTTAAGCTGCTGGTTCAGGGTGTCATTGTCACGCCCTGGTGGCCAGATGTCATGAGGATGAAGGGTCAGATCCGGTGTATTGCAGTTATGTTCTGCATTATACTCAGGACGTTGGTGCAGGCCTGCAACCACCCGGCCGGAAGTCTTTACGGTCTGGATATAGACATCATCAAACCGGCGAATACGCAGTCCGATGTCATGCTGGCGCAACCAATTATCGGGAGTATCAAAATAGGTATTTCCCAGATCACGGCAGCTGTGCTGAAGTACTTTTTCATCAGCTATTTTTTCAATTAAAGTCTTTGAAAAATCAGGTGAAACAAAAAACTTCAGTTCTATCTCGGTTTCCATAACTCTACCTTTAAAGGATAACCAAGACAGCATATTGCCTATTCAATCAGCGGGCAAGAAAGATTTCTGCTCCAATTGATGATCTAAAACAGTTTAATTGCAGGGATGATTGGGTTAACATGCGCGACTTTATAGCCATCGTTCAACAATTCGCCTGCATGGTGAGTGTCCATTTTAAGGTTATAGTTTCTGTTTATTAGGTTGAATGACCATGCCAGTAAATACAATCATGGGGTTATTTGCAAAGTCCCCAATTAAACCTTTGCAGCGCCACGTGGTATGCGTAACGGAATGTTGCTCGCACCTGGTTCCTTTCTTTGAGGTTTGTGCTCAGGGAGACTGGGACAAGGCGAATGAAATTCGCGGTCAGATTTCGCACCTTGAAAAGGAAGCGGACGTACTGAAACGTGAAATCCGCCTGAAACTGCCTCGCGGCCTGTTCATGCCTGTAGACCGCAGCGACATGCTGGACCTGCTGACCCAGCAGGACAAGCTGGCAAACCTGGCGAAAGACATCGCCGGTCGAGTTGTTGGCCGTCAGCTGCAAATCCCTGAACCGCTGAATGACAACTTCATCGCTTACGTTAAGCGTTGTCTGGATGCTGCCGATCAGGCCCAGCTCGTAATCAACGAACTGGATGAACTGCTGGAAACCGGTTTTAAAGGGCGCGAAGTGACCCTGGTAGCAGAAATGATCCATCAACTGGACGTGATTGAAGACGATACGGATGCACTGCAGATCGAACTGCGCCAGCAACTGATGGCGATCGAATCAAAATACAATCCGATCGATATCATGTTCCTATACAAGATTCTGGAATGGGTAGGCGGTATCGCAGACCAGGCACAGCGCGTTGGCGCTCGTCTGGAACTGATGTTGTCCCGCTCATAAATTAACTCTTAATTGTTAACCCGGGTAATGGAGAGCCTTCAGGGGCTGACCAAACCTGGCTGCGGCTTTGTCGCGCCATAAATTACCCGACTGTTATCCGAATAAACTCAGGTGTTACGATGGATATCCTAGCTAACTACGGCACAACTCTGGTCCTGGTGGCCGCGCTGTTTGGTTTTTTGATGGCGATTGGTATTGGTGCCAATGACGTTGCAAATGCTATGGGAACCTCGGTTGGCTCTAAAGCGCTGACCGTTAAACAAGCGATCATCATCGCGATGATCTTCGAATTTGCCGGTGCATACCTGGCCGGTGGTGAAGTAACCGATACTATCCGTAAAGGGGTTATCGAAACTTCCCTGTTTGCTGATCAGCCAGACATTCTGGTGTTCGGCATGATGTCTTCTCTTCTGGCGGCCGGTACCTGGCTTCTGCTGGCGTCATACATGGGCTGGCCGGTATCGACCACTCACTCTATCATTGGTGCCATCATCGGTTTTGCCTGTATTTCTGTGGGTACCGAAGCAGTAGACTGGAGTTCAGTACAGGGCATCGTGGGCAGCTGGATCATCACTCCGGTGATTTCGGGCTTCTTTGCCTATGCCATCTTTGTCAGCGCCCAGCGCCTGATCTTCGACACGGAAAACCCGCTGTTCAACGCCAAGCGCTTCGTACCTGTGTACATGTTCATCACCACTATGGTGATCGCGCTGGTAACCATCAAGAAAGGTCTTAAGCACGTAGGTCTTCACCTGAGCAACGGTGAAGCGTGGATGGCCGCTGCTGGTTTCTCTGCCATTATCATGGTCGGTGGCTACCTGTACATCCAGCGCCGTTTTGCTGACAGCGATAACAACGACCACAGCTTTGCCGGCGTTGAAAGCATCTTCAGCGTACTGATGGTAATTACCGCGTGTGCGATGGCATTTGCGCACGGTTCTAACGACGTAGCGAACGCGATCGGTCCTCTTTCGGCGGTAGTATCTACCGTTGAGCACATGGGTGAAATCACCGCCAAGAGCCAGATTGCCTGGTGGATCCTGCCACTGGGTGGTTTCGGTATCGTGGTAGGTCTGGCGACCCTGGGCCATAAAGTAATGGCAACCGTGGGTACCGGTATCACCGAACTGACCCCAAGCCGTGGCTTCGCCGCTCAGCTGGCAACAGCGTGTACCGTAGTACTGGCATCAGGCACCGGCCTGCCAATCTCAACCACTCAGACTCTGGTTGGTGCGGTACTGGGTGTGGGCTTTGCCCGTGGTATCGCAGCCCTGAACATGGGTGTGGTACGTAACATCGTGGCATCATGGGTTGTAACCCTGCCAGCAGGTGCCCTGCTTGCCGTTGTGTTCTTCTACGGCTTGGTTGGCATGTTCGGTTAAAGCTCTGTCAGCCTGGTGTCATTATTGACTCAAAAGCACAGAAAGGGAGGCATTGCCTCCCTCTTTTGTTGCACCACGCCCTGAAACTCCTTACTATTCCACCTATCTTTGGTAATTCACCTCCGTATTCTCACAGCCAAAAAAGAATTTAAGGGATCTATCGTGAAAAAACTGATTGGCCTGGTGATGGCTGCGCTTCTGTTCGCCCCACTCAGCTACGCTCAAGAGCGCTATATTTCAGACAACCTGTTCACTTACATGCATGCTGGTCCAAGCAACCAGTTCCGCATCATCGGCAGCGTGAATGCCGGCGACAAAATTAACCTGGTGAGCGTTAACCGTGAAAGCGGCTACAGCCAGGTCGTGGATGAGAAAGGCCGCAAAGGCTGGGTGCAGACCAAGTTCATCTCCCGCACGCCAAGCATCGCGGTTCGCCTGCCTGCACTTGAAAAAGAGCTGGCTGAAGTAAAAGAGAAACTGGCCAACGCTTCAGATAACGCCAACCGTGAGAAAGCGGGCCTGGAAGAGTCACTGACCGCGCGTAACGACCAGATCAAAGAGCTGGAACTGCGTCAGACCGACATGAACAAGCAACTGCTGGCGTCTCAGGAAGAAGTGCGCGAGCTGCGTGCCAAGCTGGACACCCAGAAAGAAGACCTGCTGCTGAAGTACTTCATGTACGGCGGTGGTGTTGCCGGTATCGGTCTGCTGTTTGGCCTGCTCCTGCCTCACATTATTCCGCGCAGAAAGAAATCTCCGGCGGGCTGGGCATAATTGTCCTGAGCACAGATAAAACTAAGGCCACCTTCGGGTGGCCTTTTTACATTCTGAGTCTGACTCAGCCCCACTCATACAGCGCCGGGATCTCCAGCTGCTGACCGTCAAACTCCACCACCACTGTGCGGGGGGTGATCTCTTTCAGGCGCACCTGTGGCGCGATCATCTCGCCCTGACGGACCTCTTTGCCGTTAACCTTGATCCAGCGGTTCGACGGCTCAGAAACATACATGTGCGTCTGCAGATTCATTGCCGGAAGGCGGCCTTTAAACTCCGCTTCGTTGCCCACCAGCCTGACGACATCTGCGGCACTCTCCGGCGCGGGTGAAGCGCTCTGTGGCTGGGCCATCAGCTCCTCAACGCGGGACGCCAGCTCTGGTGACAGGCCGGACAGGTCCAGGTCATCAAGGTCAAACTCCGGCTCTGATGGCGCAGGCTTTTCTGCCGGTTTTACTTTGGTTTTTCCTGTCGAACTTTTCTCCGCAGAAGCAATCACTGTCACTGCACTGCGCTGCGCGACAGGAACCGGCTTCAGCGGGCCAGCATCAGGCAGTTCGCCCAGTCTGGCCCTGACGACCACTTCCGTCACAGTTTCAGTCACAGGAGATGTGGCCTGAAGATGCTGAACAACCAGCACGCCGCTGACCAGCAGTGGCGGAACTAACGCCAGCGAGAGCGCGGTGGCGATTGATTTGTGCTTCATAGTTCGGCCTCCACAGCCTGTAACGATGACGGATTCAGTACCGGTGCCTGACCGTTAGTCAGCCGGTCAAGTGCCATCAGGGTTTTCCGCCCGGCCACTCCGTCCACACTCAGCCCCTGCCAGCCCTGAAAGGCGCGGACTTTTTGCTCCAGCGCTGAATCAAAGCGGTCACTGTCGCTGACCGGCTCACCAAAGGCTTTGGCCAGTGCCTGGCCCAGCAGCTGCACTTCTTCTCCCCGGGTACCAGGTTTGAGTACAGAGATCACCGGGCTGTGCCAGAGGTAGCGATACTCTCCCGGCCAGTGAGCTTCCAGCCAGCCGCGTTCGACTTCGGCGCTTTTGTCTCCCAGCAGCAGCTCAGCATGACTGGCCGTCAGGCGATAAAGCACCGCGTTAACAGTCTCTCCACCGAAAGAAAGCTGAAACTGTACCGGACGGTCAAAACGCTGCACATCATCCAGGCTGCCGGAGGCTCTGTCGCACCGGTAAGTGCTTTCGGTGCCTGGCTGACAGGCAGCCTGCCATGCAGAAGCTTTAAGCCCCCACAGGGCATAGAGTTGCTGCATGCTTTTCAGTTCGTCCTGAGAGTGTGCCAGCAGGGGCTGCAGCACCTGCTCCGGCGTGATTTCCTGAACCACCGAGACCTGCTGAGCTTCAGCCGGCCACCACTTCTCAAGCGCCTGAGGCAGCATGAACCAGCTCAGCAGACTGAGCGTCAGGCCCGCTGCTGCGCCCGGCCAGACCGGGGAAATCCCCGCTTTCTGCGGAGCTTCCGGACGATACTGGAATTCCATCACTTCATCTGCTGCACGGCTCATCAGGCCCTTATCAACCAGGCTGGCAGAGGAATGAAACGCCAAGTGCAGTGCACGATCACAAATAAGATTGATCAGCCGCGGTACACCCTGACTGGCTTTGGCTGCTACCTGGCAGGCAGGAGCGCTGAACAGCGGCTGCAACGCTCCGGCGGTTCGGGTCCTGAACGCGATATAGTCACTGACCTCTTCGCGGGTCAGCGGCAACAGATGATAACGGCCGGTAATGCGCTGTGCCAGCTGACGCAATTGCGGTGTCTGAAGCTTATGCTGCAGTTCGGGCTGACCCACCAGCAGTACTTTAAGCAGTTTCTCATGCTCGCTTTCCAGGTTGGTCAGCAGTCTGAGCTGTTCCAGCACCAGCGGGGAGAGGTGCTGGGCTTCATCGATCACCAGCAGTACCTGGCGCTGCTGGTGCTGCATCCGGGTCAGAAAAGCGGTGATCGCCTGAGAAAGCGCCTTCAGTGAAGCCCCCTGCTTATAATTCACAGAGAACTCATCACAGATGGCTTCGAGCAGGTCAGTTTCTGAGTAGGTCGGGTTAAGCAACAGGCCGGAGCATACGTCCTCCCCCAGCCCGGCCAGCAGAGACTTCGCCACAAGGGTTTTGCCCGTGCCCACTTCACCGGTCAGCATTGCCAGTCCGCCACCGGTGGAAAGCCCGGCCTGCAGGTGACGCAGCGCTTCCTGATGACGGGCGCTCTCAAACAGAAAACGCCGCTTTGGAACGATGGAAAACGGCGCCTCGCTGAGGCCGAAAAAATCCTTATACATTGAGCACTCTCTTCGCTAAGATTCTGGCAAGTTACCATTGCCCAACGGAATGTAAAGTGCCCCATTCAAATAACCTTCAAAAACCCGGAGCGTATCTTGTCGGAGGTGCAGTCCGTGACCGCCTGCTCGGCCTGACGGTCAGTGACCGTGACTGGGTAGTGGTCGGCGCAACACCGGAGCAGATGCTTAAACAAGGCTATCAGGCCGTAGGTAAAGACTTTCCTGTGTTTCTGCACCCAAAGACTCACGAAGAGTACGCCCTGGCCCGCACCGAGCGTAAAAGCGGCCATGGTTATACCGGCTTTGAATGTTACTTTGCGCCGGATGTGACACTGGAAGAAGACCTCTCCAGGCGGGATCTCACCATCAACGCCATCGCACAGGCCGAAGACGGCAGACTCACCGACCCCTACGGCGGTCAGAAGGACCTTGAGCTGCGCAAACTTCGCCATGTATCGGACGCTTTTGTAGAAGATCCGCTGAGGGTACTGCGCGTGGCCCGCTTTGCGGCAAAACTGGCACCGTTTGGCTTTGAAGTCGCCGATGAAACCATGGCACTGATGCGCCAGATGAGCGAAAGCGGCGAGCTTGAACACCTGACGCCGGAGCGGGTATGGCAGGAATGGCATAAATCCCTCAGCTGCGATAACCCGGCGGTATTTCTTGAAGTACTGCGCGAGTGCGGCGCGCTGAAAATTGTTCTGCCGGAGCTGGACTGTCTGTTTGGTGTTCCACAGCCGGAGCAGTGGCACCCGGAAATCGACACCGGTATCCATACCCTGATGGTTGCAGAGCAGTCAGCCAGGCTCAGTGACGATACGGTGATCCGCTTTTGCGCCCAGGTACACGACCTTGGTAAAGGCATCACCCCCAAAGAAGAGTGGCCCAGTCATAAAATGCACGGCCATACCGGCCAGCGCCTTGTCCGCGAGCTTTGCCAGAGGGTGCGCATCCCTAACGAATACCGCGACGCCGCCATTGTGGTGTGCACCGAACACTCTAATGTTCACCGCGCAGACGAACTCAAGCCAGCGACTTTTATTAAACTGTTTAACCGTATCGACGTGTGGCGCAAGCCTTACCGGCTGGAGCAGTTACTGCTCGCAAGCCAGGCCGATCATCTGGGACGCAAGGGACATGAGCAAAGCCCTTTCCCGGCCAAGGTCCGCTTTGAACAGGCATATCTGGCGGCACTTAAGGTGGAAGTCAAAGAGGTGGTCAGCGACGGCTTTAAAGGCCAGGCTATCCGTGAAGAGCTGGATAAAAGAAGAGCCGCAGCGGTGGCTGCGACTCTGAAAGAGTAATCACTTAAGAGCGCTTACGCCATCATCAGCCAGGCGAACAGACCAAAACCCAGCGCCAGACGGTAGATCACAAACGGCAGCATGCCCATGCGTGAGATCAGCTTAAGGAAGTAGTGGATACAGATATACGCAGCGATAAATGACGTCACGATGCCGGTCAGCAGGAAGCCCACCTGAACCGGCTCACCGCTGGTGACCAGTTTCAGGCCCAGGTAACCACCGGCAAGGGCGATGATCGGAATCGACATCAGGAACGAGAAACGGGCCGCCGCTTCACGGGTAAAGCCAAGATACAGCGCCGCGGTAATGGTCGCGCCAGAGCGGGAAGTACCCGGGATCATTGCCAGCGCCTGAGCGATACCGATGAAAATCGATTTTCTGGTATCGGCCTCATACTCATCATCACGCAATGGGGCTTTGACATCCACCCACCACAGCAGCAGGGCAAACACCACAGTGGTGGTCGCGATCACCCACGGGCTGCGCAGGTAGATCTCGATGATATCTTTCATAAACAGGCCAAACAGACAGGCAGGAATGGTCGCCAGTACGATCATCCACGCCAGTTTGGCTTCTTTGCTGCGATCCCCTTTAAACATGGAGCCAAACAGGGCACCAAACAGGGTGATTACTTCGTGGCGGAAATAAATCACTACCGCCATCAGGGTACCGACGTGTACGGCCACGTCAAAGGCCAGACCCTGGTCTTCCCAGCCAAGGATTGCCGATGGCAGGATCAGGTGCGCCGAGCTGGAAATCGGCAAAAACTCGGTCAGGCCCTGAATAAGGGCCAGCATAAAGGCTTCAAAATAACTCATCAGACAGATTCACTTTTACAATTCAATCTCTGCTGCCCGAAGGGCTGCAAAATCCATTTCAGGGCACTCACTGAGCTGACGCCAGATGCTTGCCACACTGCGGCCGTCGGCCGGGATAATCCGCTCAGGACACAGCTCATAAAGGGGCTGGATAACAAAGGGAAATTTGAAAATATCGTCCCGCGGCAGTTTGGGTCTGGCATCTGAGACAAGCTCACCATAAAGCAGGATATCGAGATCCAGAGTGCGGTCCTGCAGTTTCTGCGCATCGTGCGACCGGCCCCACTTAATCTCCGCCTCACGCAGACGGCAGCCCAGCTCTTCGAGGCTCAACGCGGTTTTCAGCTCCACCACCAGGTTGTAAAACGGATTGCTGTCAAAACCCAGTGACGGACACTCGTATACCGTAGATACCCTGAGCTGCTCGCCAAGCAGCGAGAGCTCTTCAATACCGGCGCGAACGTGACGGGCACGTTCTATGTTCGAACCCACGCCGATATAAACGGTGATCATCGGTTGCCCCGCTCAATCACCACGCCTACACCACGCGCCTGAGGCACTGCGCCTGGCTTGGTCAGACGAATACGAATCCAGGCTACACCAAAGCGCTGCTTAATCAGTTCTGCAATCTCTTCAGCAACCCGCTCTACCAGCAGAAAACGACCGGTCTCAATATGCTCAATCACAGCCTGGCTGACCTGCGCATAATCCAGCGCGTCAGCCACGTCATCACTCTTGCCCGCAGGGCGGTTGTCGTGCGCCATTTCGATATCAAGAACCAGTTTTTGTTTGATTTCCTGCTCCCAGTCGTAAACACCAATTGTGGTGATCACTTCCAGCTGCTCTATAAACACCGTGTCCAGCGCCATTGATTTTCCCCAGTTTGTGTGACAGGTCGGATACCCATCCGGACTAAAAACCCGTAAAATATAACAGAATTTGTTGCGAATATATCAAGCAATTATCCTCAAGCCAGGGAAAGCCATGTCTGCCACCGCACTCATAATGATCATTGCCGCCTATCTGCTGGGCTCGATCTCCAGCGCGGTACTGATCTGCCGGTTGTTTCGTCTGCGCGATCCCCGCACCACAGGCTCGAATAATCCCGGCGCCACCAATGTGCTGCGCAGCGGCTCCAAACTGGCTGCTGCGCTGGTCCTGCTTTGCGATATGCTCAAAGGCACCATTCCGGTCTGGCTTGGCTGGTATCTGAAAGTCGATGATGTGCTTCTCGGCATCATTGCTATTGCTGCCTGCCTTGGTCATATGTACCCGCTGTTCTTTCACTTTCAGGGCGGGAAAGGCGTGGCTACTGCGCTCGGCGCTATGGCCCCGATGGGACTGGACCTGACCGGCATGCTGATGGGTACCTGGCTGATTGTGGTCGCGCTGACCCGCTACTCCTCTTTTGCCGCAATGATCACTGCGTTACTGGCCCCGCTGTACACCTGGTGGATACGGCCTGAGTTTACTCTGCCGGTCTCCATGCTCTGCTGCCTTATTATCCTGCGGCATCATCAGAATATCCGCCGCCTGTTTGACGGCACCGAACCGAAAGTCGGTGACCGCAGCGCCTCTTCACGCTGAACACCTCTCTGTTTAACCGATACAAAAACGCCCCCGGAGACGGAGGCGTTGTTCTTAAGGGCTTCTTGTTACTTCAGCGGTTTCAGCTGATCGATCGGCCAGCGCGGACGCGCCTCTACGGACAGATCCACCGTTTCCTGGTTTTTCAGACGCTGCATACCCGCCAGGGCAATCATCGCGCCGTTGTCGGTACAGAACTCGGTACGCGGGTAGTAAACCTCACCGCCGACTTTCTTCGCCAGTGCTTCAAGATCGGCACGCAACTGTTTGTTGGCACTTACACCGCCGGCAATCACAATACGTTTCATCCCGGTCTGCTCAAGCGCACGTTTACACTTGATCACCAGGGTGGCACATACCGCTTCCTGGAAAGCGTATGCGATATCCGCACGGGTCTGCTCGTCTTTATCGTTAGCAGCGATAGTATTAGCCGCAAACGTCTTCAGACCGGAAAAGCTCATGTCCAGTCCCGGGCGATCAGTCATTGGGCGCGGGAACTTAAAGCGGCCCGGCGTGCCTTTTTCTGCCAGACGTGACAGCAGCGGACCACCCGGATAGTCAAGCCCCATCAGCTTGGCGGTTTTATCGAACGCTTCACCGGCTGCATCGTCAATGGATTCACCCAGGATCTGGTACTCACCAATGCCTTTTACTTCCACCAGCATGGTGTGACCGCCGGAAACCAGCAGCGCCACAAACGGGAATGGTGGCGGATTATCTTCCAGCATAGGGGCCAGCAGGTGACCTTCCATGTGGTGAACCGGCACCGCCGGTACGTTCCAGGCGTATGCCAGACTGCGGCCAATCGTGGCTCCCACCAGCAGTGCGCCAACCAAGCCCGGGCCCGCGGTATAAGCGATACCATCGATGTCCTTTGGCGTCAGGCCGGCGTCTGCCATCGCTGCTTTAATAAGAGGAATGGTCTTCTTTACATGGTCGCGGGATGCCAGCTCAGGTACCACGCCACCATAGTCCGCATGCAGCTTCACCTGGCTGTAGAGTTGATGAGAGAGCAGCCCCTGCTCGTCGTCGTAGACAGCAACCCCGGTTTCATCACACGAGGTTTCAATACCTAAAATGCGCATTACGTTTTCAGTCCTGGCTCAAAATTGGCGCCAGTTTACCCTCACGGAAAAAAATTAACCAGTTCTGGCTGCGATAATGCTTTACAAAGGGAGTGTGATCGGATTAAAATTCCGCACCATTTTTGATCAAGCTGGTTAAACACCGTTCACTAAATGAACGGCATGTTGGGAGCCAGCATTAACGAATAACCCCTGAGGTGAAAGGCATATGCCAGTAGTTAAAGTACGTGAAAACGAACCGTTCGACGTAGCACTGCGTCGTTTCAAGCGCTCTTGCGAAAAAGCAGGTATCCTTTCTGAAGTGCGTCGTCGTGAGCACTACGAGAAACCAACTACCGTTCGCAAACGCGCTAAAGCAGCAGCTCAAAAGCGTCACGCTAAGAAGCTGGCTCGCGAAAACGCACGTCGCGTTCGCCTGTACTAATCACTAAGCCCTGATAAAAGGAATTTAGTGATGGCTCTGATTGAACAACTCAAAGAAGAGCAAAAATCAGCGATGAAAGCCAGGGACAAAGCGCGCCTTGGCACTATTCGTTTGGCTCTTTCAGCAATCAAGCAACGTGAAGTTGACGAACAGATCACTCTGGGCGACGACGACATTCTTGCTGTGCTGACCAAAATGGTCAAACAACGTCGCGACTCTGTCGCTCAATACGAATCAGCCGGTCGTCAGGACCTGGCAGACGTGGAGAAAGCAGAAATTACCGTACTTGAGGAATTTATGCCTCAACCGCTGACCGAAGAAGAAGTTGCTGCTCTGATTGATGCTGCAATTACTGAATCCGGTGCCGCGGGCATGCAGGACATGGGTAAGGTAATGGGCGTTCTGAAACCACAGATTCAGGGGCGTGCAGATATGGGTAAAGTAAGTGGTTTAGTTCGCGCTAAACTGGCTTAATTCCCAGACCCTTTTGCAGCAAGCCGTGCTATCCTCTGGAATGCGCGGCTTGTTTGTATCCGCAAGCCGGAAATCATCTCGCTCCCGACTACACACGCAACAGGAATTATGGCCGGAATCATACCCCGCTCCTTTATTGATGACCTGCTCGCCAGGCTCGATATCGTCGACATCATCGACGCCAGAGTGAAACTGAAAAAGAAAGGCAAAAACTACAGTGCCTGCTGTCCGTTCCATAATGAGAAAACCCCCTCTTTCAGCGTCAGCCAGGAAAAACAGTTCTACCACTGCTTCGGCTGTGGTGTGCACGGTAACGCCATCGATTTTCTAATGGAGTACGAACGGCTGGAGTTTGTCGAAGCGATTGAAGAACTCGCGTCTTTTCTGGGGCTGGAAGTCCCGAGAGAGCAGACCCGCCCGGGCTCCGGTCAATCCGGCTCACGCCCGCAGGCTAACACCCAACAAAAACGCAGCCTGTATGACATGCTCGGCAGCATCGCCAACTTCTACCGTGGCCAGCTGAAACAGTCAGCGGGTAAAACGGCGATTGACTACCTCAAGCAGCGCGGTCTGTCCGGCGAAATCGTGCAAAAATTTGGTATCGGTTACGTGCCGGACGAATGGGACCAGGTGCGTAAAAACTTCGGCCAGTCTCCACAGGCGCAGGAGATGCTGCTCAGCGGCGGCATGCTGATTGCCAACGACAACGGCAACCGCTACGACCGTTTCCGTGGCCGGGTGATGTTCCCTATCCGCGACCGCCGTGGCCGGGTTATCGGCTTTGGCGGACGGGTGCTGGGTGACGGTACTCCCAAATACCTTAACTCACCGGAAACCCCGGTATTCCATAAAGGTAAAGAGCTGTACGGCCTTTATGAAGTGATGCAGGCCTACCGCGAACCGCCTCAGGTTCTGGTCGTGGAAGGTTATATGGACGTAGTCGCGCTGGCGCAGTACGGCGTGGATTACTCAGTCGCCTCACTGGGTACCTCGACCACAGGTGACCACCTGCAGATGCTGTTTCGTCAGACCAGCACCGTGGTGTGCTGCTACGACGGCGATAACGCCGGACGGGAAGCCGCATGGCGGGCGATGGAAAATGCGCTCGGTTACCTCAAAGACGGTAACACCCTGAAGTTTATGTTTTTGCCTGATGGCGAAGACCCGGATACCTATATCCGCAAATATGGCAAAGAAGCGTTTGAACAGCAGGTAGCCGAAGCGACGCCGCTGTCCGAATTTCTGTTTAACGGCCTGCTGGCTCAGGTCGATACCGGCAATGAGGAAGGCAAAGCCAAACTGGCCTCTATGGCGGCACCGCTGATAAATAAAGTACCAACCAGCTCATTGCGGCTACAATTACGTAAGCTGCTCGGCCAGCGTATCGGTATATTTGACGAAGCGCAGCTGCAGAGCCTGGTCTCAAAAGACGCCAAAGCAGAATCAGCACCCAGGCCGCACAAAGAGATAAAACGCACCCCGATGCGGGAAGTGATCGCCCTGCTGCTGCAGCATCCGGCCTTTGCTGAACTGGTCCCTGACCTTTCAGGCGTTCGTCACATTCCGCTGCCAGGATTAAGTTTATTTACTGAAGTACTTGATAAGTGCCGCAGCAATCCCAATATAAGCACAGGCCTGCTGCTGGAGCAGTGGCGGGACACTCAAAATGCAGGCATGTTGTCACGCCTGGCCGCCTGGGAAGTCCCGGCCCCTGAAGAAGACAGCCTTGAAGAAGTATTCCTCGACTCACTGGACAACATTTTGGGCCAGTGCGTTGAAAAACAAATTGAATCGCTGCTAGCGAAAGACAGAAGCATCGGCCTGAGCGCCGACGAGAAAAGGGAATTACAAGCCCTGATGCTGGATTTGAAAGCGTAAGAGCCATCACAAATTGTCGAATTTCTACGCAAAGAACACATAGTCAGCATAAAATATATTTGTTAAAATTGGCGGTTTGCATTTCGCAAAACTAAATTCATCACCAGACCTCAAGTTGGATATCGTCTATGGATCAAAATCCGCAGTCACAGCTAAAGCTACTTGTCGCAAAAGGCAAAGAGCAGGGCTATCTGACCTACGCCGAAGTAAATGACCACCTGCCACAAGAAATCGTCGATTCAGAACAGGTAGAAGACATCATTCAGATGATCAATGACATGGGTATCCAGGTCGTTGAGACAGCGCCAGACGCTGATGATCTGATGATGAGCGAAACCCTGGCAGACGAAGACGCAGCAGAAGCTGCAGCGGCAGCACTTTCAAGCGTAGAAAGTGAAATTGGCCGCACCACTGACCCGGTTCGCATGTACATGCGTGAAATGGGTACCGTTGAGCTGCTGACGCGTGAAGGCGAAATCGACATCGCAAAACGCATCGAAGATGGTATCAACCAGGTTCAGTGCGCCGTTGCCGAATACCCGGGTACTATCTCATACATCCTGGAACAGTTTGACAAAGTTCAGGCCGAAGAACTGCGCCTGACCGACCTGATCTCAGGTTTCGTTGACCCGGATGATGAAGAGACTGCAGCACCGACGGCAACGCACATCGGTTCTGAACTGTCTGAAACCGAACTGGCCGACGAAGACGGCGACCTGGACGGTGACGAAGAGAAAGAAGAAAGCGAAGAGGAAGAGACCGAAGAAGATACCGGTATCGACCCTGAGTTCGCTGCTGAGAAATTTTCTGAGCTTCGTAACGCATACCAGGACCTTCAGCTGATCGTGAATGAGAAAGGCCACGACGCCGCTCAGGACAGCGATGCAGCGGGTACACTGATGGAAGTATTCCAGCAGTTCCGTCTGATCCCTAAACAGTTTGACTACCTGGTCAACGAGCTGCGTACTTCTATGGAACGCGTTCGTACTCAGGAGCGCCTGATCATGCGTGCCTGTGTTGAGCAGGGCAAGATGCCGAAGAAATCGTTCATCGCTCTGTTTACCGGCAACGAATCTTCTGAAGCATGGCTGGACGAGGTACTTGCCTCTGACAAACCATACGCAGAAAAGATCAAAGCTAAAGAAGAAGACATCCGCCGCAGCATCCAGAAGCTGAGCGCTATCGAAGAAGAAACTTCTCTTCCGGTACAAAGCATCAAGGACATCAGCCGTCGTATGTCTATCGGTGAAGCGAAAGCCCGCCGTGCGAAGAAAGAGATGGTTGAGGCGAACCTGCGTCTGGTTATCTCTATCGCGAAGAAATACACCAACCGTGGTCTGCAGTTCCTGGATCTGATCCAGGAAGGTAACATCGGTCTGATGAAAGCGGTAGACAAGTTCGAATACCGTCGTGGTTACAAGTTCTCGACCTACGCAACCTGGTGGATCCGTCAGGCTATCACCCGCTCTATCGCGGACCAGGCCCGTACTATCCGTATTCCGGTGCATATGATCGAGACCATCAACAAACTGAACCGCATCTCACGTCAGATGCTTCAGGAGATGGGCCGTGAACCACTGCCGGAAGAGCTGGCTGAGCGCATGCAGATGCCTGAGGACAAAATCCGCAAGGTACTGAAGATCGCCAAAGAGCCAATCTCAATGGAAACTCCGATCGGTGATGATGAAGATTCGCATCTGGGCGACTTTATCGAAGATACCACTCTGGAACTGCCTCTGGACTCTGCAACGGCAACCAGCCTGCGTGGTGCAACCAAAGAAGTTCTGGCTGGCCTGACGCCACGTGAAGCGAAAGTTCTGCGTATGCGTTTCGGTATCGACATGAACACCGACCACACCCTGGAAGAGGTGGGCAAGCAGTTTGACGTTACCCGTGAGCGTATCCGTCAGATCGAAGCCAAGGCGCTGCGTAAGCTTCGCCACCCTAGCCGCTCAGAAACCCTGCGCAGCTTCTTGGATGAGTAATAACCAGTTTGGTTATAAAAGGTGAGCCCCGGCTCACCTTTTTTGTATCCGGAGAACTGTTTGGCTGAAAAGTGAGCGCAAATCAGCCACCTGGCGTCTGGACAGCCTATGCCCCTTCCCCTATAATCTTCCACCTATTGGCCCCTTAGCTCAGTGGTTAGAGCAGTCGACTCATAATCGATTGGTCCCCAGTTCAAGTCTGGGAGGGGCCACCACTTTTCTGAAAGCCTGATGGAGAAATCCATCAGGCTTTTTCGTTTTGGGTACTTCAGTTTCCCGGCTTCAAAAGCAATACTGCAGTTTCAGAACGCAAAGTGGAGTCTAACTATAGACTGCTACCTGCATACCTAAAAGCCGCCATAACGCCTTCCAAGAAACACTGTCAAACCAGGGCTTCCCTGCTCTTATATTTAATCTCACTAATATTCAAACCACAAATTAACAATAAATTTGCTAAATAGCCTGATGGGCAGCTATAGAAACCACAGCTTAACCATATACCGGTACATATCTCTGACTCCTGTATCACCAACAGTATGAAGTAAAGAACCCTGGTCAGACCACAGTTTCATTATTCAGTACCCGGCGGATAACCTGGTGATACTTTAATCATTGCGATTTCTTGCATCTGGCTGGTCGATTAATATTTGCTCCTCAAATCATAACTACAGACACAACTTTCATTCGGCCATACGGAGTGCCGTAATGAGTTTAATTACAGGGAACAAGGCAAGTCATGAAGCATTTGACACTCTATGCCATGATACCTGCTTTGCTGTCGACAGGGATTTTTGCGCAGGAACAAGTTCAACCACCTCCTTCCTCTGAAAAACAGTGGGGGCTGTCAATTGGAATTGACTACAGCAGAAACGCCTATGATAGTGGCAGTTATCTGGCAGACCGCAACCTAGCGGCCTCCGCAACCATTTCTTATTCATTAAGTGAGCACACCTTGTTATCTGCGCTGATATCCGGCCGTCACAGTTACGACGGTGAGCGCGGAGACTACTGGGATGACGCCTGGCTGACCGCAACCAGAAGCAATCTCTGGGAACCAACTGACAACATCTCGATGTCAGTCAGCGGCCGTGCGCTTATTCCACTATCAGAGTTTTCAAAAAAAACCGACCTTCAGACCGCTGTGCGTGGCGATATTAAGTTTTCTCTGGCTCTGAATAGCCTGTTGGAAGGTCTTTCCATCAGCGACTCCATCAGACTGAGAAAAAACTTCCATCAATACACTACCGCCGGCGCTCATCCACTTGAAGCGTACCGCCTCAGTAATCTGTTTGCTGTTGGCTACTCAGCCGAGAAGTGGTTTATCAGCACCAACTTCGTCAGCTCTAAGTCCTGGAGTTACCGCAACAACAGTTACTCCCCAAAACTGACTCATTCGGCCGAAGTCGGATACCTGTTCGCCGAACAGTTCACTGTGGCACTGGGTATGACAAACAGCGCGAGCTACTACGACCCTGACCGTGGGCCAAATCCGCTCAGCAGCTTTTTTGACCTGAAGAAGCCGACCTACTACGTCACCCTGACCTACGACCTGTAATTAAAGAATAAAAGGTAAGCACAACATGTATAAGAAATTAGCGCTTGCAGCCATGATAGGCATCGCACTTGCTGGCTGTGGTGCGGAGGAAAGAAGCTACGATGCTTTGCCCCGCGCAGCAGAACAAATCACCAAAAGCTCTCTCGACACAGAATCGCTCTGGCTATACATGCCGTCAACGGGTGCGACTCCGCGCTACGCGGCGACCCAGCGTGGCTTCTTCCAGGGTACACCTAAACTGGTTAAACTGCGTTTTGACAAGAAAAATGGCATCGTGGCCGAAGAAGTCGACCGCGACACAATCAGACCTGGGGAAGAGAGCCGCTACGCTAATGTAATCAACCAGGCACCGGTTCTGAAAATTCCGGGTGAATTCCAGCAGTACCGCTGCGCAGAAAACGACTACGATGAGTGTACCAACAAGGAAGAGCTCAATACCGACGCAGACCTGAACTGGGAAAACACCACCCACTTTACCCCGGATTACTCCGGCATCGCATCTCTGGCCGTCGATACGGTTGACGCCTGGTGGACTGCAGATAACGTCACCGAAACAGCTGATCCGCGTGTTACACACTGGGAATATAACCCGGCAAGCGGCACCATCAACGTGGAAGTTGAGCGTACCTTTACCGCCAGTGCAGAAGACCAGTACCAGTTTGGCAGCGAACTTGAAGACCTGTCTTTTAAAACCCGTTTTTTCTACTCTCTGGTTAAACTGGACAAACTGGCAAGCCCTGACTACCAAACCGTCTACTACCCGGGCCGGGATTCTTCACGCTTTGGCTTCTTTAAATCAGAGAAAACCCAGCGCTCAGCCACAGGGGAAGCAGGCCTGCAGGGACAGAAGTTCAACCTGCTGCATCGCTTCAATCCTCTGAAAAAGATCGAGTACTATCTGAGCGACAGCTACTTCAAGCCAGAGAACAAATTCTACCTGGATATTACCCTTGAGACCATTGATCAGATAAACCAAACTCTGGAAGGGACCGGCGTTCCGGAAATCGTGATAAAAAACAAAACGGAAGCCAAAGGCATCCATACCGGCGACCTGCGTTATAACGTTCTGAACCTTATCACCGACCCGGTTGACAACGGTCTGCTGGGCTACGGCCCTTCAGCGACCAACCCACTGACCGGTGAAATCGTTCACGCACACGTAAACCAGTATGCCGGAGTTATCCGCTCAACTTCGCGCAGAATGTGGAATGAGCTGACCAAATACTATAACCGTGGCGAGATCGAGCGTCCGGATAACTTTATTCCGGCAAGCAGCTCAGATGATAATGCCGCTGCACCAACAGCCGTTACAACAGCTCTCGAAGCACCCGCTGTTACTGCAGCACTGACAAGCCACAGCACGCCAACTGAATACGCTGAAGTACAGTACGAGCCTCAAACCACTAATGGTAAAACTCAGTGGCTTTCTCCTGAACAACAGGATGCCAACAGCTTCAGTAAAATGGTCGCCCAGCGCCAGCAGATGTTTAAAAAAATGGCAGAGCAGAATATGTATGCTGCTGAGTTTATGTGGGTCAGCACCAAGTCAAAAGGGCTGGTAAAAGGTATTGATTACCTGGCCGGAGGCTACTTTGACAACAGCGACCTGGACAGCAGCGCTGCTGACTATGCAGACAAAGCCAACCGTAAACTTAAGCCGTGGGATCAACTCAGCGCAGACCAGCAGAAGCAGGTCAGTGACGCAATTACCGAGCATATGTTTAAGTCAACTCTGGTGCACGAGTTTGGCCACAACCTGGGCCTGCGCCATAACTTTATGGGTTCAGTGGATAAGGCCAATTTCTACCATCATGATGAAGTGGCTAAATTTGGCTATAGCAAAGTACCGGCCTACAGCTCAATTATGGATTACGGCGCCTCTATCTTTGATGAGTTGCCGACCTATGGTAAGTACGATATTGCCGCACTGAGATTTGGTTACCAGCGTCAGGTTGAAGTAAATGTTCCGGCATCAAATGGCGAACCAGAAAAAACCGAGCTGGTCAGCCTGAACAAACAAGACCAGGTTCTGCAAACCTCGCCTCTGGCCTACCCTACAGGCACACTGGAACAATTAAAGGATGAGTTGAAAGCCAGTGGTTCAGGCAGCCTTAAAGCGTATAACTTCTGTACCGATGAAAACGTCAGAAGTACCACTATCTGTAACCGCTTTGATGAAGGTACCAATATTCTTGAGCTGACCCGTTTCCGGATCCAGAAGTACCGTGATAACTATGACCTGGTAAACCGTCGTGACGGCCGCGCTAGTTTCTATGACTTCCATTTGAACAGTTACGCCAGTGCCCGCTGGAATCAGTTCAATGAAATCCGGCAGGTAGTAGAGGATTTGGGCGAGATCGACTACCAGCTGGCACAGCTTCGTGGTGCGGAAGACAGTTATGGCCAGAACGTTGCCAACTTCTACACCGACAACTGTACACGCACTTATACCCGGAGCAACCTCCCTGCCGGCGCCAAAACGGTCTGTGACACTTTTGACGCTGCGCTTGAAGCTGCAAACTTCTTTGTAGAAGTAATGAGTACACCGGATAAAGTCTGTGAGCTGAAAGTCACCCCATCAAACAGCACTCCGATCTACCGGTTTGTTCCTCTGTCTGACCTGTGGAGCTCTTACGGCCCTGGAATTCAGGATAAAACCGATCTACCGCGTTCCTGTTTTGACTCCGATCTGGTAGCAGCAATGGAACGCGGCTACGATAAGATCGAAGTTTTGTCTGAAACCCGCGACGGTCGCTCTTATGCCAATATGCGGGCTAACAACCCTCATCAGTCTTCTGCCAATGCGGTTGACCTGCTTGGTATCTGGCCGGATAAACTTCTGGCTGCGCACATGCTGGTAAAACGTGGTGATACTCGGACCAGCCGCGACAAATCTAATATCGCACTGCTTGATGTTTCCGACCCTCGCAGCGGTACACAGGGCACACCGCAAAAAGTACAGTCCTACCTGGGACACCTGGGCTTTGGGTATAACGCTTACCCGGCACCTATCTTTGTCGATAAAAATGGGGAACGTAAGAAAACCGTCAAGCCATACCGTCCGGATATACGCCAGGCGATAGACGTACCTCCTTATCTGTACGGATTGAAATCCTATTTCGAGCTGTCACAGCAAACTGTCACGCCAGTGTTTTCTGCTTTGCTGAAGAATATCGTGACGTTTGGCTGGTCACGCGAATATGGCCTGTCAGACAGTTCTCAACACCTGATCGATGCCCTGACTCTGAATCGCCCCGGCTCCGACCTCGATATGACCGGCGGGTACGAGTTCAGCCTTAAGGCGAAGATGTATGCGGTAACCCGCAGGAACCGACTGGGGATCAATATGGCTGAAAAAGCACTACTGATTAATGGCAAACAGGACCTGCTGGCGAAGCTGGAAGGCGCTCACTCCAGCACCAAGCAGAACCTGAAAACTTACGGCATCAGAAGCTCGGATGATTTCACCATCTTTATGCTGCGTGATACCGAAGCAGTCAACCTGCTGAAGGAAACGCCATACTTTGACTCTCTGTTCAGGGGCACAATTTTCTCTCCGGCCAAGTTTACCGAGAATAAAGAGAAAGAGTGTTACTCACTGACCAGCGGCAGCGATCGCTGTCATAAAAAGGAGAGCCTGCGCGCAGCCTGGAATGCTATCCGAAACTACAAGGATGACGACCCTGAGTACCTGGAAGCAGTTCTGAGCAGCGCTGACATTTATGCGATGAACATAGCAGAAGAGCTTAAGACCAGACCGGATCAGGCGGAGATCTACGATATAGACCCTGAAGTGATCTGGCTGTGGAGTACCCGTGAGTACATACAGTACCGATACGCTCTTGAACAGTTGCCTGTCTTGTAACTAACCAAAACCGGATACGCCGTATCCGGCTTATCACGCTATATCTGGCTTTGCCTGCTGCTGCGCAGGCAGAGCCCATTTATAAGCGTAGATAGCTTAAAGAGTGGTTTACACAAACCGACAGCACATACCGGATGTTAAGGAGCATACCTTGTTTGCCTATTTCAGCCGCCGATTACTGCTTATCGTGCCTACTTTTATCGGCGTGACCCTGCTGGTTTTCGCCCTGACCCGCTTTGTACCGGGCGGACCGGTTGAGCGGATGATCGCTCAGATGCAATCCCAGTCAATGGAAAGTGGCGGTGCTAACCAACACAGCTCGCAGACCCTGTCTGACGAACAGATTGCCGAGCTCAACGCCTTCTACGGCCTCGACAAGCCGATCTTTGAAGCCTACGGAGAGTGGCTGGGAAAACTGGTTCAGTTTAACCTGGGCGAGTCGACCCGCTACTACGAGCCGGTATGGGGGATGATTAAAGAGCGCCTGCCGGTATCGCTGTTCTACGGTCTGATGACATTCTTGATCAGCTACCTGGTGTCCATCCCGCTCGGGATCCTCAAAGCGATAAAGCACGGCTCAAAATTTGATAATGCCAGCTCAGTGATGGTGTTTGTCGGTTACGCCCTGCCCAACTATGTGGTCGGGGTTTTTCTGCTCTCTTTCTTCGCTTTTCATCTCGACTGGTTTCCTATGGGTGACTTCGTCAGTGACGACTTTGATGATCTGCTTTTCCCTGAGAAGATCGCCGACTTGTTCTCGCATGCTGCCCTTCCCTTAATCTGTTATGTCATCGGTGACTTTGCGATCCTGACTATGACGATGAAAAACAATCTGCTGGAAAATCTGGCCGCTGACTACGTCAAAACCGCCATCGCCAAAGGGCTGCCATTCAGACAGGCTGTACGCAAACACGCACTGCGTAACAGCCTGATCCCAATCGCCAGCCACCTGGGTAACGTCGTCTCTGTATTTGTCGCAGGCTCTTTTCTTATCGAAGTGGTGTTCAATATCGACGGAATAGGCCTGCTTGGCTACGAGTCAATTATCGAACGCGACTATCCGGTAGTAATGGGAATACTGGCGATGTCATCGCTGCTGCTTATGTTCGGCAACATCCTGTCAGATATATGTGTTGCCCTTGTCGACCCAAGAGTAAAATTCGGAAGCTGAGCCATGCCAATCAACCCACTGACCAAGAAAAAAATTGACCGTTTTCGCTCAATCAAGCGCAGCTACTTCTCCTTTGTGCTCCTGACCAGCCTGGTACTGCTCTCGTGCGTTGCAGAACTGCTGGTGAACAGCAAAGCACTAATCGTCTCATATAACAACGAGCTCTACTTTCCCACCTATTCAGAAGTAAAAACTGGCGAGACCTTTGGCCTCGACTACGGCTACGAAGCCAACTACCGCGAGCTAAAACAACACTTCGCCAGGCAGGAGGAAGGAAACTGGGTGCTCATGCCTGTCGTGCCATGGAACCCATATGAGCAGGACTTTGACGGTGCCAGCTATCCACCCAATCCCCCTTCCGTTGAGAAACAGCACTACCTGGGCACCGATGAGTCAGGCCGGGACGTACTCGCACGTCTGATCTATGGATTCAGAATTGCCATCTGGTTCGCGCTGCTGACTCTCACCCTCTGTTACACCATAGGTGTGCTGACCGGCTCGCTGATGGGATATCTGGGCGGAAAGTTCGACCTTGTCATGCAACGTGTTATTGAGGTCTGGTCAATGGTGCCGTTTCTCTACGTCATCATGATCATGGTCTCCATCATCCAGCCCAGCTTCTTCTTATTTGTGCTGATCAATGTGATGTTCGGCTGGATCAGTATTACCTGGTATATGAGAACCATGACCTACAAAGAGAAAGCCCGTGAGTACGTTATGGCAGCCAGAGCACAGGGGGCTGGAATGTGGCGGGTGATAGTCAGACATATTCTGCCTAATACCATGGTAATGGTGATCACCCTGGCGCCCTTTGGCATCGTGGCAAATATAACCACCCTGACCGCGCTCGATTACCTGGGGCTTGGGCTGATGCCGCCGACCCCAAGCTGGGGCGATCTGCTGCAACAGGGCAAATCCAACCTTGACGCTTACTGGATCATCGGCTCTGTAGTGGTCTCGATCGTATCCGTCCTGACCATGGTAACCTTTATCGGTGAAGGGATCCGCGAAGCCTTTGACCCGAAAAAATACACCCGCTACGTGTGATAAGAGAAGAATGTACGGAGTAACAATGAGAGAAATGTTAATGACCTCGCTGATAGCAGCCTTGATGGTTCTGTTTCAGGCCAGAGGACATGCAGCCGAACTGCCACAAGGGCTCGACTGGATTTCTAATAACGATCAACCACTATTTGCCGATCAGAGAGCCAAATCTGGTGGCAGCTACCGGCTGCACGTATCCAGCTTTCCGCTGACACTGCGCACCATAGGCCCGGATTCCAACGGCAGCTTCCGCGCCTTTCTGCTCGACGGTAACCCTTCCCTGCTTCAGCAGCATCCGGGCAGCCGTAAGTTTCTGCCGGCTATCGCCAGTGAGTGGGCACTGGGTGATGACCATAAAACTATCTACTTCAGGCTGAACAAAAATGCCCGCTGGAGTGATGGGGAAGCGATCACCAGCCGGGACTTTGCGTTTGTATTTGACTATATGAGAAGCGAACACGCGAAAGCCCCCTGGTACAAAGATTATTACACCAATAAAGTCGCCAGGATCACCGTCTACGATTCCCGAACCTTTGCCCTTCACTCTGCAGATCCTCTTGCGGACGATGAGCTTCTGATGCGGCTTAATATCATGCCAAAGCCCGCCCATTTCTACCCCGGTGGCCAGTTGCCTGAAGACTTTATCCGCCGTTATAACTGGAAAGCAGAGCCGGTCACCGGAGCTTACCGGGTTGGGAAAATCCGCAAAGGACGGGCCATTCACCTGGAAAAAGTCACCAACTGGTGGGGATACCAAAACCGTTATTTTCAGCACCGCTATAACGTCGACAAGATTATTATCAAAGTGATCCGCGACACCGATATCGCCCTTAAATACTTTGAACGCGGAAAGCTCGATGCTTACGCAATGATATTCCCCTCTCTTTGGCACAGCAAAGCAAGGGGAACTCTGTATGACCAGGGTTATATCCAGAAGTCCTGGCTTTACAACAAATCGCCGCAGGGAGCGGCCGGCGTCTGGCTCAACCTGAAAGATCCGCTGATGGAAAATGCCGATATCCGCCGTGGCATCGCCCATTCTCTTAACGTGGAAAAGATGATTCAGGTCGCACTGCGAGGAGACTACGTCCACCAACAGAGCTTTGGTTCGGGCTACGGCGAGTATGATGATCCGTCAGTCAAAGCCAAAGCCTTTAATCCTGAGCTGGCTGCACAGTTCTTCAGTAAAGCGGGCTTTGACCAATTAGGCAGCGACGGGGTCCGGGTAAACCCTGAAGGGATTCGGCTTGTCATAACCCTGACCTATCTGACTAAAATGCACACCGCCCGGGTGGTGGTGCTGAAAGAGGAAGCCAAAAAAGCCGGTCTGGATATAGTGCTGAAACTGGTGGACGGTGCAACCGGATTTAAGTCTCTGCTGGAAAAGAAACATCAGGCAGCTTTTCTCGGTATGGGGACTAATGCACTGCCCGCATATTGGCAGTATTTTCACTCTGATAACGCTCACCCGCAGACCAATAACTTCACCAACTACGCTGACACTGAAATGGATTCGCTGATCGAATCCTATGACACCGAGTTCAATGTGACCACAAAGAGCAGGATCTCCAGACGCATTCAGAGAAAAATTGCTGACTGCAACTGTGTGATCCCAACGTATGCGGTACCATTCTCCCGCGGCGCTCACTGGCGCTACGTCAAACTGCCGGAAGGTCTGGGTACCGAACTTTCCACCGATATTCTCGATGCCAACAAAATTGAGTACGGGCTGTTCTGGATTGACCTTGATGAGAAACGGGCCACGAGGAAAGCCCTCAGTGATGGTCAGTTATTTGAACCTGTCACCACCATCGACAAACGTTTTATCCAGGGGTAAGAGCTATGAGCAATCCAAATATCCTGACGGTGAAAGGTCTGGAAACCACTTTCACCACAGATGAAGGCCAGATAAAAGTACTAGACGGGGTCTCCTTTGGCGTGGCCAAAGGTAAAACCCTGGGTATCGTCGGCGAGTCAGGTTGTGGAAAAAGTATTACCGCCGCTTCTGTTATGGGCCTGCTTCCCCGCCCTTACGGCAAAGTCACCAGGGGCACCATTCACTATAAAGAAACCGACCTGGTCAGCATGCCTCCCCAGGAACTCTATCAGACGCGCGGAACCCGGATATCCATGATTTTCCAGGATCCGATGACAGCGCTTAACCCGGTACACACGGTAGGCAGACAACTGTGTGAAGTCTATGAACTGCACCAGCCGGGACAGACAAAAGCTGAACGCAAACGGGCCGCAGTCAGGATGCTGGAAAAGGTCGGCATTCCGGATGCAGAGCAGCGCTTTTCTGTATACCCTCATGAGCTCTCCGGAGGAATGCGTCAGCGGGTGATGATCGCAATGGCGCTGGCCTGTCAGCCAGATATCCTAATCGCAGACGAACCGACTACAGCGCTTGATGTCACCGTTCAGGCTCAAATCCTGGATCTGATGCAAACCATGCAGAAAGAGACCGGCATGGCGATCATTTTCATCACCCATGACCTTGGGGTGGTCGCTGAAATGTGTGATGAGGTGGCAGTAATGTACGCTGGAAGGATTGTCGAACTCGCCGATGTATACAACCTGTTTGACTCACCGATGCACCCTTATACCCAGGGGCTGCTCGCTTCCATTCCGCGCCTGGAGAACACCCCAAAAACCACTCTGGATACCATCCCGGGCTCAGTGCCATCACTGAAAGAGATGCCCTCTGGCTGCCGGTTCAGAAATCGTTGCCATTATCAGGACGAGCAGTGCGGCCAAAGAATCCCGGAACCACAGACCGTCTCTGCCCGGCACTCAGTCTGTTGCCTGAAGACAGATGAGGTAAACCATGTCTGACACTATATTGAAACTGCAAGATGTAAAACAATACTACGTTCTGAGCAAGTCTCTGCTTCGCGGCACTCAATACGTCTATGCAGTGGACGGCGTTTCATTTGAAGTTAAAGCGGGTGAAACTCTCGGCCTGGTAGGTGAATCAGGGTGTGGAAAAAGCTCGGTAGGGAGAACCCTGCTAAAACTTCATGAGCCCTCTGCCGGAAAGATCATTTTTGACGGCCAAGATATCACCAGACTGAAGCCCTCACAGATGAGCTCACTGCGAAAAGAGATGCAAATAATTTTTCAGGATCCGATGGAGAGTCTCAACAGCCGTCACACGGTTGGTAATATTCTCGCAGAACCTTTTGAAATCCACGGTATCGGCACTCAGCAAGAACGGAATACCAGGGTGAAAGACCTGCTGGAAAAAGTCGGTCTTCCAGCTTCGGCTGCAAACCGTTATCCGCACGAGTTTTCTGGCGGACAGCGCCAGAGGATTGGCATTGCCCGGGCAATAGCGCTCAATCCAAAACTGATCGTCTGCGACGAAGCAGTCTCAGCCCTGGATGTGTCTGTACAATCTCAGATCATTAATCTGCTTCTGGAGCTACAACGGGAGATGAACCTGGCGCTGATATTTATCGCTCACGATCTGTCTGTTGTGCGCCATATCTCAGACAGGATAGCAGTTATGTATCTGGGACGAATTGTAGAGATGGCAACAACCCGGGAGCTGTTCACCAACCCTCAGCACCCGTACACCCAGGCCCTTATCGCAGCAATCCCTGTTCCGGATCCCCACCAGCGTGGTAAACGGAAAGTATTGCTGGGTGATGTTCCCTCTCCGATTAATCCTCCCGAAGGATGCCATTTCGCATCCCGTTGCCAGTATGCAGAAGCTTCCTGTCATAAGAGTTATCCGCCCCTGCTCAAAAGCAGCGGCCAGCACCAGGTCGCCTGCCACCGCACGGCGTGCGTGGCTGAATAAACGAAATAACCATGAAAGTAAGGGGCAGGCTACGCCCCTTTGCTCTCACACTCTTCAATCGCTTTCTTAATATCCTGAAGGAACGAATTGGGCAGGGGCCCGATACCGTCAGAGAAAATCAGTGGCTGGTGCTGGGTTACAAACAGCAGCAGGTTCCGCATTTGTTCTTCATCACCACTGGCTTCCCGCATATTCTCACTATGATACTTAAGTACCTCTTTAGTCAGCAGCTTACCCAGGTCTTCAATCTGCTCTTCCCTGAGGTACATTCGGGAAAAGCCCACCCTGACACAATCCGGATTATTCAGGGCCTGTTCTTTAAGGAGCTCTTTATACTTCAGACTCAGTCTGGAGTTATCCGAGAAACGGTAGTAAAAAGGGCCGATCATCTGAATTTTATTTTCTTCCGTCAGTTTCACCAGACCAAGCATCTCCAGAGCACGAAGATAAGCATAAGTCGAAGACTTGTTCAGGCCATATTTCCTGCGCATATGAGCGTAGCTGTCCTGTCGGCGAACATGGCGCAGTTCACGATAAAAATCGTATAACTGAGGAAAAAGGTAAAATACCTCATCCTGGGTGTGGCTGAAGAAACTGTCATTATCATGCTGAAGCTTTATCGCCACTTTCTGCAGTTCATCCAGAGTCGTGCCCGCTTCCCGACAGTATTCCAACAGATTATCGAGCGTGATACTCGTACTGTAGAGATGGCGTTTAAACGTAGACAGGGGAACCCCGAGCCTTTGGGAAACTTCCTTATAAGTCAGGCCATTACTTTTTATAATGCTCCTTAATGCTGCCAGTAAAAAATCCGAATTTGCCGCTCGCATATCACTGCCACTCCTTTATAGTTATTCTGTTATCAGTGGCCTGCAACAACAGGTAAAACGATAGATACCAAATAAAAATACCAGACCACAACCCCATAAAACTACTGAATTGTAATTAGCACCGTCAACCGCGTTTTGCACTCCCGATAAAATAATCCCTGATATTTCCCACTACCGGGGCAGCTATTCCTGGTCTGAGTCACCAATCTGATTCAGATAAAAGAACTGGCTTTCCAGCCACTTGCTTGAACACACCTATCATTCGAAACCGCCCCTGGTCCCGGAACTACGGAGAGACAATCTCATCGTTAAGACCAGTCCGCTGATGTGCTTCCAATAAAAACAACAAGAAGCATAACAATTTGATTCATAAGAGTGAGTAATATGATAAAGATCAATCACAAGCTTCAATGGCAGGAGTAATTTATTGTCACTCATATTGAGGAGACAATAATTATGACAGGAACCAAAAACGTCCTCAGGGATCTGCTCGGGCTTGCATTTATCACATCGACCGTACTGGCACTGTTCAGTCTTATTCTGGAACTCCTGAGCGCCCTTGCTGTACTTGGCCATGAAGAAGCCGTAGCCGATACGCTGTTTCACGAATCTTTCTACCTGCTGGTCTTTATAATTCCACCTTACTTCCTGTGGAAGCTTATCAACCGCCCCGACATGCTCGAAGCGCAGCGTGAGCACCAGCTGAAACTGAGCCGCGTCGAGTAACCATCCCAAAAGCATGTGCCGGATACCCTGACTGGTGTATACGGCACGCTATTTCCCGCTTTCAATTGATCCTGAGCAAACTAAGAGAATGACGCTGGCTGCCGCCAGGAGTAGAATCGTGGGTTCGTATTGCAAAGGAGCGTGTTATGGAACCCGCCAATCAACAGAATATCCGCCTGACCCAATACAGCCACGGCGCTGGTTGCGGGTGTAAAATCTCACCTCAGGTACTCGATACTATTCTTCAGTCTCAGTTGAGCCCGTTCAAAGATCCAAACCTTCTGGTCGGCAACGAGAGCAAAGACGATGCCGCTGTGTACGATCTTGGTAACGGCAGCGCGGTGGTCAGCACTACCGACTTCTTTATGCCTATCGTCGATGACCCGTATGACTTTGGCCGCATCGCTGCCACCAACGCCATCAGCGATATTTACGCTATGGGTGGTAAGCCAATCATGGCGATCGCTATCCTTGGCTGGCCGGTGAACACCCTTCCTGCTGAAGTTGCTCAACAGGTCATTGAAGGCGGGCGCGCGGTGTGCCGTGAAGCAGGTATTTCCCTTGCAGGCGGGCACTCTATTGATGCGCCAGAGCCAATTTTTGGACTGGCCGTAACCGGGCTGGTCAATACCGACCAGGTCAAGCAGAACAACCGCGCAGAGGCAGGATGCAAACTCTACCTGACCAAGCCTCTGGGTATCGGCGTGCTTACTACTGCCGAAAAGCAATCCAAACTGGCAGAGAATCACCATGGACTGGCCCGGGACTGGATGTGTCAGCTCAACAAGCCCGGCGCAGACTTTGCTGAGCTTGAGTGCGTGAAAGCCATGACCGATGTGACCGGTTTTGGTCTGATGGGTCACCTGAGCGAGATCTGTGAAGGCAGCGGCCTGAAAGCCCGGATATGGGCAGACCAGGTCCCAACCCTGCCAGGTGTCTGCAACTACATTGAACTGGGCTGCGTACCCGGCGGTACTCACCGCAACCACGCCAGCTACGGCCATAAACTCAGCCCGCTGACCGATATGCAAAAAGCCATTCTGTGTGACCCGCAGACCTCCGGTGGCCTGCTGTTAGCCGTATCCCCGGATGGTGAAGAGGCAATTAAATCCGCAGCCAGAGCGCACAATATAGAGCTGGAAGCGATTGGTGAACTGATGGCCGCAGACGGCGATATCCTGGTTGAGGTGTGCTGATGGCACGCACCAACACCCAGGACTACGCCAGCCTGTTTGCCAGCGATACCCCATTGCTTGATACCCGCGCTCCGGTAGAATTTGCTCAGGGCGCGTTTCCCTGCTCGCAGAACCTGCCACTGATGACCGACGAAGAGCGGACGGCAGTCGGCACCTGCTACAAACAGCAGGGCCAGCAGGCTGCTGTCGAACTCGGCCACCAGCTGGTCCATGGTGATATCAAAGCTGCCCGGGTAGCAAAATGGAAAGCGTTTTGTGAAGCGAATCCGAACGGTTATCTCTACTGCTTCCGCGGGGGTATGCGCTCGCAGATCACCCAGGCCTGGCTGAAAGAAGCCGGTATTGACTATCCGTTTGTGACCGGCGGTTACAAAGCGTTGCGCCGCTTTCTGATCGACACCATCGACCAGGTAGCAGAAATGCCGATGACCATAGTCGCGGGCAACACCGGCTGCGGCAAAACCCTGCTTATCAACGAACTGGAAAATGGTATTGACCTGGAGGGAGCCGCCAATCACAGGGGCTCCTCATTCGGTGCCTACGTCAGCGGCCAGCGTACTCAGATTGACTTTGAAAACCGGCTGGCGGTTTCTATGGTGAAAAAGCTCGCAGCCGGACACAGACAGTTTGTGTTTGAAGACGAAGGCCAGTTTATCGGCTCTTCCAAACTGCCACTGTCGCTGAGAAAAGCGATGCCACAGGCTGGCCTTGCGGTGGTGGACGACCCGTTTGAAGTGCGCCTTGAGCGGCTGCTCAATGAGTATGTTATCACCATGCAGCGTGATTACGTTGCTCATTATGGCGAAGAGCGTGGCTGGGAGGCCTTTGGTGAGTACCTGCAAAACGGATTGCTTAAAATCCGCAAGCGCCTTGGCCCGGTTCGCTGTCAGGAACTGATTGAAGTACAACAGGCCGCCGTTAAGTCGATGCAAAGCACCGGCTCAGTAAACGGCCATCTTGACTGGCTTACCCCGCTGTTGGAACGTTACTACGACCCGATGTACACGTATCAGCTGGAGAAGAAAGCAGAGCGCATTCTGTTTAAAGGGGACTATCAGCAGGTCAGAGCCTGGCTTAAGAGTCATCAGGAGCAGAGTAGATAAGAGATAATTAAGGCCAGCTCAATTGAGCTGGCCTTAGCAATTTGAGTGGCGAACACTAGACTTCGTGCCCGCCTTCCAGAAGCGCAAGCGATTGGTGCTGTTGTTTTTATGATAACGGTTTTTTAACCGCACTGTTAAACCTATCACAAAAATCATACCGAACCTGATACAATCGGACGCTTTGTGATCTGCATGCCATTAATTTATAAACGCAGTGCAAGATTTCATCATTTCAACATCACCGTTCATTCAGCACCTGTAAACGTCCACTTTCGGACAGTGGCTGTAAACGCTCTCTGCCACTCCCTTTCCTGAATGCTGCGCGTAATGGTTATCAGATAGAAGAAATCCGACTTTCACGGCAGAACCCGGAGCTCCTATAGTAGCGATACACTGCCACGGAGGGGGAGCCAATATGAGCCGCACACTACTGTTTATTACCCTTGTCAGCCTGGGATTAGCCCTGGTTACCCAGGGGCTGCTCTCAGCAGGCCTGCAACTGCTGGCCTTTTTCAGCTGTCTCGGACTGATGTTAAGCCGTAAACAGCAGCCAGCTCAGCGATGAAACCGAGATACATACCCACAGAAAAACGCCAAACAGCAGTGGCTTGCTGCCCGCCATTTTGAGCTTTTCAACCGAAATGCTGCAGCCGATCAGAAACAGACACACCACCAACAGCTGTTTTGACAGGCTGAACACCGCCTGATACGCCATCTCAAACTGCGGCAGATAATCACTGACCAGGATCGCCGCGCAGTAAAAGAAGATGAAATACGGCAGACTGATTTTTTTACTGTCGTTTTTAAACAGAAACGCACTCAGAAGCGCGACCGGGATGATCCACAGCGCCCGGGCCAGCTTCAGTGTGGTCGCGGTTTTCAGCGCCTCTTCCCCGTAAGCGGAAGCCGCACCAACCACAGAAGAGGTGTCGTGGATAGCAATCGCCGCCCAGGTACCGAAAGTATGCTGATCCAGCCCGAGTGAGTGGCCTATCACCGGAAACACAAACAGCGCAATAGAGTTGAGTAAAAACACCGTCGCCAGGGCCAGGCCAGTCTGCTCGTCACTGGCTTTGATCGCCGGAGAAACCGCAGCAATCGCGCTGCCACCACAGATTGAGGTACCGGCAGAGATGAGATAACCGGTATGCCTGTCCAGCCCGATCCATTTCGCCACCAGGGTACCCAGCACCAGGGTTGCCCCTATCGTAGTCACAATCAGGCCGATACCCTCCCCGGTCACCGCCAGCGCCTGCCCAAAATGAATACCAAAACCCAGCCCGACGATAGACCAGGCGAGCAGCTTTTTGGTCAGTTTGTGCAGGGCAAGGTGGCGGGGAACAAGGCCAAACGTGGAGATAAGAAAGCCAATAACCAGCGCTATCGGAGAAGAGACCCAGGGTGAAAGACAGGCCGCAAGGGCGACATAAAACAGTATGTGGTGCGTTTTTTTCATTACCAGAAAAACGAATCAGAACAAAATTGCGCCATACTATAGCGGCCGGCATTGGTTAATTATATCTAATCTTTTTTAAACCCATGTTCAGCTAAACTGAACACGCCCTAATCCTTCATGCTTAATATCAGCAGAGCGGCCACCGCCAGAAACACAGTCATCATCAAAAACACATCATTGTAAGCCATGATCGCCGCATCGCGTTGCATGGTCGCCGCCAGACTGGCCAGAGCCTGCATTTTTGCCGTCGCCGCGTCGCTGCCGGACTGAATAAAAAACGCCTGCTGAGCATGAAGCTGCTCCAGGCCAGCCTGACTGACGGAGGTCAGAGACTCTTTAATATGTACCAGATGCTCGCGGGTCTTGTTGTCCAGCATGGTGGCGATCACCGCAATACTGAATGCCCCGCCCAGATTACGCATAACGTTAGTGAGCGTTGACGCATCAGGCGTATCGGCTTTGCTGATATTTTTCATCGCCACCAGTGACAGGGGCACCATAATAAACGGGCTGCCAACCGCCCTGAGCAGCATAGAGAGCACCAGTTGCTGACCGCCAAAATCTGCCGTCATATGCGTATTTACAAAGCAGCTCAGGCCAAACATGCAAAACCCAAACGTCACCAGGTATTTCGGTTTGATGACCCGGGTGAGTCTGGGCACCAACGGAAAAATAAGCAGCTGAGGAAAACCCATCCACATCAGTACCTTGCCGATCTCCATCGCGTTATAACCCTGAATTTGGGCCAGGTAAAGCGGCAGTACATAGATAGAACCCAGCAGCGCCATCCCCAGGATCAGATAGGCCAGACAGGACATGGCAAACTGACCATCACGCAGCAGCCGCAGGTTAACCAGCGGCCGCCTGTGCTGCAGCTCATTGATCACAAAATAGACCAGGCTGACAGCGGCGATAATGCTCAGGGTGATGATAAAACCGGAGCTGAACCACTCTTCGCGGTTGCCCTCCTCCAGCACCACTTCCAGGCAACCCAGCCCCAGCGCCATGGTAACAATACCGAACCAGTCCGCCTTTTTGAGGATCCCCAGATCCAGCTTTTCGTCATCCAGACCATAGCGGATCATGGCGATCACCAGCAGCGCCGGCGGAATATTGATATAGAAGATGTAGTGCCATGAGAGGTTTTCGGTCAGCCAGCCGCCAAACGTCGGCCCGATTGAAGGAGCAAATGTCGCCGTAACACCAAACAGTGCCATCCCCAGCGCCCGTTTGTGCAGCGGCAGCAACTGAACCACCAGCGAGAACGCCAGCGGGATCAGTGCCCCGCCGCTGAAACCCTGCAGCGCACGAAATACAATCATCGAGCTCATATTCCAGGAAAATGAGCACAGCAGTGACGACAGGGTAAAGACCGCCGTCGTCCAGGTCAGATAACGCCGCTTACCCAGTGTTTTTGAAAGCCAGCCGCTGAGTGGAATGGCGATCATCTCTGCGACCAGATAGGAAGTGGAGATCCAGGAACTCTCGTCCAGCGTCGCAGACAGCGCTCCCTGAATATCTTTCAGCGATGAGTTGGTGATCTGGATATCCAGGATCGCCATAAAGGCCCCGATCAGGCCGCCAAACAGGGCGATCCAGTGGCGGGTTGGGACTTCACTGCTGTGTAGCTGGGCAGGAGCCAGCGCCTGGCTGCTCATGCTCAGCCCCGGGTATCAATGGTTGCGATAACCGACAGACCCGGCAACAGACGCCCTTTAAGCTGCTGCTGATCCGGGATAACGATTTTAACCGGTACCCGCTGCACGACCTTGGTAAAGTTACCGGTGGCATTTTCCGGTGGCAGCAGGGCAAACTTGGCGCCCGTGGCCGGAGAGAAGCTGTCTACAACTCCTTCCAGCGGCTGACCCGGAAAGGCATCCAGCTCCACTTCGACTTTCTGCCCTTTATGGATACCGCTCAGCTGCGTCTCTTTAAAGTTCGCTTCAATCCAGACATCCGAAACCGGCACCAGGCTCATCAGAGGCGTGCCCGCCTGTACCAGCAGCCCCTCACGGACGCTGCGTTTACCGACAATCCCGTCAACCGGCGCATAGATACGGGTGCAGCTCAGATTAAGCTCAGCCTGCTTCAGCGCAGAACCCGCTTCTTCCACCGACGCCTGCGCCTGGCCGATCTCACTGGCGATCACCAGCAGCTGATCGTTAGCCGCGGTCAGGCTGGCTTTGGCCTGCTCCAGCCCGGCTGCCGCCACTTTCAGCTGCGCCAGTCTGCTGTCGACTTCATCCTGAGACGCGTAATTCTGCTCCAGCAGACGACGCGAACGGTCTACCTGCTGCCGGGCACGCTGATACTCAGCTCTGGCCGAATCCACCTTGCTCTCTGCCTGCAGGATCTGACTCTGCTGCAGAGTCTGCTGGGCCAACAGGTTATCGACACTGGCCCTGGCCACCGCAAGGTGAGCTCTGGCCTGATCCACCGCCGTCACGTAATCGCGGTCATCCAGCTCCACCAGCAGTTGTCCGGCTTTAACGGTCTGGTTATCGCTCACGTACGAGCTTTGGATATAACCGGCCACTTTCGGACTGAGGTTGGTGATGTCACCCTGCAGGTAGGCGTTGTCGGTCGACTCAAAATACTGACCGTAGCCAAACCAGTAGCCACCACCAAGCACACCCAGTGACAACATAATCGCCGTGGCGATCAGTGGCGCCTTACGGCTGCGTTTTTTGATTGGTGTGGATTCTGTGCTGGCGCTGCTTATCTCTGCCATGGGGGGCGGTCTCCCGGTCTGTTACGGTTAAGGTGTAACAAATTGTAAGCGGTCAGCATTAATTGATAAGATAGAAAAAAAGAGAAGTACTGTTGCACAAATCTTACCAATCACCTCAGGAACACAGATTATGGATCTGAACGCGATCAGCGTATTTACGCAGGTTGTTGATTGTGGAAGCTTTACTCAGGCCGCCCACGCCCTGCACATGACCAAATCCACAGTAAGCCGGAAACTGGGTGAGCTGGAACAGCATCTGGGCGTGCGCCTGATCACACGTTCTACCCGCAGCCTGGTGCTGACGCCGGAAGGCGAACGCTTCTATCAGTCCTGCCTTCAGGCGCAGGAGATCATCAGTCAGGCAGAGCTGGAAGTCTCTGCCAATCAGGACCTGATCCGCGGCCGCTTATCCGTAGTGCTGCCGGTAGAGCTGAGCCATCAGGTGCTCGCTCCCTACATCAACCGCTTTCTCAAAGCTCACCCTAACGTCACTATCCATCTGGAAACCACCAACCGGGAGGTGGACATCATCGCAGAAGGGATAGACCTGTACGCCCAGGTGGGCGAACTGGCCGACTCCAGCCTGGTCTCCCGCCATCTGACCAAATCAAAACGGGTGCTGGTCGCCAGCCGGGAATATATTGAGAACTACGGGTCTGTCCTCTCCCATCAGGATCTCAAGCCTCCTCACCAGATGATCGAGGTGAACAACCGGGCGGTGAAACTGCCCAACTGGCACCTTAAAACTCCGGAAGGGGAACCAATCTGGATAGACCTGCCCAGCCAGCTGAAAGTGAACACCATCACTTCCTGCCTGAAAGCATGTCTGGACGGGCTGGGAGTAGCAGTTCTGCCTGAGTTTATCTGTCGTGAACACTTTAAAAGCGGCAAACTGGTTCAGCTTCTGCCTGGCTATACCACACCCGAAGTCTCGGTCAGCCTGGTCTATGCCGACCGCGAGCTGATGCCAAAAAGAAAGAAAGCGTTGATTGAGTATCTTCTGGAATCATTTGCTGCCGACCCGAGAGCAGGGTAACTGTACAAACAATACTTCTGCAGCATTTTCCCGGAGAGCATTAAAGCTTCACGCCATACTGACAGCGTATAGCATTAACCGGAGGGGGCCGGATAATCAGGAATGAGTCGCAAAAACAGATTAATCATATGAGCTATGCCCACGCATCAAATGCCAATTGTTATGCTACTGGATCAGAGCATCCTCAGAGATACATAGAACCAGCCCCCGAAACGGGAACAACGTCTGCACATTGGTAATAAGGGAAATGTCGTGAGTAAACCAGGGTTACATTTTGAAATCTTAGATAATCAAAGCAAATCACTGAAGCTGGAAATTATTCTTGAAAACAACAGCGACACAGAACTCCGTGATTTTGTCCTGTGCTTTGATATGCCGCGCTTTATTGAAAAAGACAAAGTGATTAATGGTCGTGTGCACGATCAGACAGGGTCGCATATCGAGCTGTCACCACCGGATAATACGTTCATAGCCAAAGGGGACTGCTGGACTGTAACCATAGAAAGCTACACCTCCGGCCTCTATACGCTTTCAGAACGTCCCAGTGGCGCCTACCTGCGCCTGGGAAACAAGATTATTGATGTAGCCGTTGGCAGCCACAATATGAGCCAGCCCGAATCGCTCGACTTAAAGCCGCTGACACTGCCTGCCGCCCGGGCCGGCGTGATCCCGCAGCCTTTATCGGTTGAGAAAACACAGGGGAAGTTTCTCCTGACTCAGGAAGTCACTCTCAGCCCTGAAAATGCCAAAAACCGCAACGCAATCAACTGGCTCACTGACAAGTTAAGTGATACAGCTTTTCTGCCGGCAGACAATCTGCCCGTGATCTCTTTTATTGATGCCAGTGCGGACAACTTCGCACCGGAAGCGTATCAGCTGGTAATCAGCGAACAATCTGTCGTGATACGGGCAGCAACATCATCCGGATTTTTCTATGGCGCGGTCACTTTGGTACAACTGCTTGTCACCGGAGATAACACGGTTGAGTGCGGCACAATTACAGATGCTCCTCAGTACAAATATCGTGGCCAGTTTTTAGACTGCGCCCGTTCCTTTCACGACACAGAGACGGTCAAAGCCGTGATTGACCAGATGGCGTGGCTGAAGCTCAATCATTTTCACTGGCACTTAACCGATGATGAGGCGTGGCGCCTTGAGATCGACGCCTACCCCGAACTGACGCAAACCGGAGCCTGGAGAGGTGAGGGTGAAGCACAACCGTCCCAGTTCGGCTCAGGTCCGGAGCGCTATGGCGGCTGTTTTACTAAAGAGCAGGTGAAAGAAGTGATCGCCTGGGCAGCCGCAAGAGAAATCACCGTAATTCCCGAAATCGATATACCTGGACATGCCCGGGCATTAATCATGGCACTGCCACACTTACTCCAGGAAAAAGAGGACCAGTCTGAGTATGTCTCTATTCAACAATACCAGGATAATGTGTTAAATCCGGCATTACCCGAGACATATCAGGTGCTTGAAACTATTCTTGACGAAGTGTGTGAGCTGTTCCCGTCGAAAGTAGTCCATCTTGGTGGCGATGAGGTACCACTTCACGTATGGGAAAAATCGCCGGCATGCCGGAACAAAGCGAAACAGCTTGGGTTTAAGGATGTCAGAGCACTCGAAGGGCATCTTATCTCCCATCTGGAACGCTACCTTAACCAAAAAGGACGCAATATCGCTGTATGGGAAGAGGCCAGCCACAGCAATAAGATAAGCAATCGGGCACTGGTTTGTGCGTGGTCCAGCAGTGCAGAAGGACAAAAAGCGGCACAGGCTGGTTACCCCATCATTATGTGCCCTGCACAGGCAACATACCTGGACATGGCCTGGAACCGGGACGTCAACGAAACAGGCGTGCTCTGGGCGGGAGACATTGACCTGAAAACGGCCTACGAACTTGAACCCTCAGCTATTGAAAACAGTGAGCAAGTTACCGGCACACAGGCACTGGTTTGGACAGAATTCATCAAAGACAGGGCAACACTGGAATTTCTGCTGTATCCAAGGTTGTTTGCGACAGCCGAAGTTGCCTGGACAGCTCCTGACAATAAAAACTGGGAGCAGTTCCTGCCCAGAGTGGCAGCACACCTTATGTATCTGCAACAACAGAATATCAACTACAGACAGTTATAGAACCTGTTAATCCGGAAACAACAAAAGCCAGCTCTGCTGAGTTGGCTTTTTTATAAAGAGTAACTCAAAGCTTCAGCCAGCCAGTGTGTTATTGAAATCAACCCAGTATTGTGGGGACAGCAGCTCCAGCTTCGCCGCATCAATACCTTTCTGAGCTACCTGAGCAGGCGACACACGACGGGTTCTTTCTGCCATTTTCCCCAGCATCGCATACTCATTCCATTTACTGAGAACACGATGCAGATGCTCTCTCAGGGCATGCAGCGTGCTGATTTGCCCCGGACAGTTCAGTGCCTTTTCAGCAATATCGCACCACTGAACTTGCAGCGTCCTTTGATTTACGAAAATCCAGTTTCCAAACACACTGAACGGCTCGTTGAGCCGTTTGAGCTGCTCCATAGACCGGATATAGGCATGAACAGCCTGAACACCGGTACCCGGCTCCGCAGTGGTAAGGTTACGCGCATTTTTTCCGGCATCAGCCTTAATCTGGCTGAAGTTAAGTGGCATTGCCTGTTTGCTGTCAACACGCACCTGATAGCAGTTAAACGACCCTTTGAACCTGATCATAGATTCAAAGCACTCTCTGAAATCCTGTACCGGTACCGGATCGTTGAGGTAGTCCTGATCGTTCACCATGAAAGAGTTCATCTGACGATCAAACTGACTCAGCAATACAGTATGCTCATAACCCCTTACAATCCTGTACCCTGGCCTGGACGGGATGTAACCCATATCAAAATCAACCAGGGTCGGCTGGTGTTGCCCGAGCTGTCCGGTCAGATAACCGAGGAAAGCCTCAAAGCGGGTAAACGGCACCACATCAATACTGATCCCGCAACGCTCAGCAAGCATATCCGCCATCACACCATGAACGCCGGTCGTTTTCACTACCAGATACGGGTCGACATGGTGTTTAAAAAACGCAAACTTTGCAAACCCGGTTACCGGGTCAATCAGTGTCTGGTGCTGATGGTGATCATCCCAGTAGGAAAAACTGTGCTCTGCAAACAGGCTGGCAACAGGCGGGATCGGTTGTTGCAGTGTCGCCAGCGTATAGAGCCCAAATACAAAGCAGTTAGGAGGCGACTCCAGGGCCGCTTTATCAAACTCAAATGCAGACGCCGGTAACGCATCGATTAAACTCTGCTCTTGCATCATATCTGTCCTCAAAAAATGGAATAGCCGCCATCAATCGTCAGCGCATCTCCGGTGTGATAAGCACTCTCGTCCGACATAAGATAAACAGCGACAGGGGCAATATCTTTCGCTTTGGCCCACTTGCCCACAGGGATCCTCAGTCTCCTGATTGACTCATACTGACGCCTGTCTGCGATTACATCCTGGTTCATCTCCGTTTCGACCCACCCGGGCAAAATGCAGTTTGCCGTTATCTGAGCCGGTGCGAGCTCAATCGCGAGGGTTTTACACAGAGAAACTATCGCAGCCTTGCCCGCCGCGTAATCAGAAAAGCCGGCGGTTCCTTTCTGCGCTGCAACACTGGCGGTCACCGCGATTCTGCCCCCTTTGTTTTGCTGCTGCATTTGCATTGCTGCCAGCTTTAACGAATGGAATGTGCCAAACAAATTGGTACTGAGGTTTGTCGCCCAGTCACCGGCCGGGATATCCACAACCGGCTCTCCGCTCCCCCTCTCCCCCGCATTGGCAATAAATCCGTTGAGCTCACCTTTCCAGCTCACCACCTTGTCTATCGCGCGGCGAACCGATGACTCGCAGGTCACATCACATTCGATGATCAGAATCCGGTCTGGGCCGGAATCAAACTGCTGGTGAATTAACGGATAGCGCTCCGGATGACGGGAGGTAATCGCAACACTGGCCCCCTGTGCGTGCAGCGCCTGCGCCATCGCCAGACCAATTCCCCTGCAACTGCCGGTAATCAGTATTGTTTTATTGGTTAAATCAAACACAGGACCTCGCTAACTGGTTGCACTTTCATAATGACGCAGGGCCCTGCCCCATAACAGACGGGTGAGCCCTAACAGGATAACCGGTGCTGTGATCCCCCACAGCACCTCTGCTGCAGTAAGCTGGCCAAGCACAAATAGTGGCGACCAGTTGGTAATTAAAAACAGCGGGAAAACGACAGCGCCAATCAACTGTACTGGCCGTAAATGGATCTTGTGGGGTAAGTTATTGAAGTCCCACATCGCCCAGTAGAAGCTTTGTAACGCGGATATGTTTTTGAACTTAAACGCCAGCAACAGAGGCAGAACAAACAGGCCATACATAGTAACGATCCCCATGGCAACGAAGCCGGCAAAACCGAAAACATTCGCTGCTGTTAACGCCACGCCGGAGGCCTGCCAGCCATAAGCAATCAGACCTGCGCCGACGATGATATTGGGGACAGAGATCCAGGTCTCGACGTACCTGAGTGTGGCCATAAACTGAGAAGAGACCGGTTTGGTGAGTATCAGGTCAAAATCCCCATCCCTGATCTGCTGGTCAAAGACAACAATATTGAACTGCAGCATGCTGACAAAAAACACCGTCATCAGCATGTAGGTACCGATAAAAAGATAGATACTGTCAGGGGAGAGCCCTGCGATGTGTACGCCGGTATCATGGACAATGTAGGCGTACATCAGCTTAACGAACAGATAGCCCATTTCAACCATGACGTTCAGCGCGATATTCACCCTGTACTCAAGCTGACGCATGGCATTAATTTTTAATAAAAAACCGTATATTCTGATATGTTTAATGAGTTCATTCCACATACGTTATCCTCCCAGCGCAATGAAGCTCTTACAGCCACGGTTCCATACCAGCCGCGACAAAGCCCACAGGGCCCCGATCCAGAAAAACTGAACCATCAGCCCGCTCATCAGCTCAGCGTCAGAGACCCGTCCGAGAACCACTTCAATCGGAAAGAATATGATGTACTGAAAAGGTAAACAGCTCAGTATCTCCATTCCCGTTTCGCCAAATACGGTCAGCGGGAATATTCCTCCGGACAGCAACAGGCCGATAATCCGGACGGATTCAAATACTCCCCAAACCTCCTGAGCCCAAAATGCGACCAGCCCCACCATGAAAAACAGAAAGAACTGGATCATAAATGCCGCACACAAAACGACGGTTAACAGCAAATAGTTCCTGATGGCAAAGTGAACATCCAGCACGTGTGAAAGGGCAACTCCGCATATGCCAATCAGCACCAGCGTCACCGTAAAATAGCTGATATTTTGTCCTGCATAGCTCGTAAACCGGTATCCAAGATAAGAAAGGGGCTGGATAAGAAACCGGTTCAGGCCCCCCTCTTTAATATCGATCGCCACTTCGTACTCAAAACCGGTCCTCAGCGCCTGACCGACGAGCGAGGCAAAAAGGGTATATGCCATCATTTCCGGGTAGCTGTAGCCATAGACCACCTCTGCGCCTGTGTAGGTGAAAATGGCATGCCACAGCATCACCTGCAGCAGAATAGGAAAGGCGGAAGAAAGCAGACTTATCAGATAATTAAGCCGGTAAGTCAGGGACATCTGCAGCCCCATTTTTGCAATAAAGAGGTACTTGTTCATGCAGACACCCTGGTACCGGCATAGAGTCGCTCCAGGCTCTCTTCGAGCGGAGGTTCTTTGATATTGATATCCGCGACATCCATTTTCGATAAAATCTTAGTCAGCACCACATTAGATTCCTGCCTGGTGACTTCGAGAATGATCTCGTTAGGACCTGACTCAACCACCTGACCATAAATGGAAAAGTCCCCGGGTGATAAGGTGGAGTGGGTATGAATGTGCAGGTGCCGTTTTGCACCAACAAAACTGCTGAGATGGCTCAGCTCACCATTGAAAGCCAGCCCGCCATTTTGAATCACCAAAGCCCGGTCACACAGGGTCGCAATGTCCGTCATGTTATGACTTGTCAGCAGCATCGTAGTGTTTTTTTCTTCTGACAGTGTCTTTAAAAACGCCAGGATGGCCCGCTGGGACAAAAAATCCAGTCCCAGCGTTGGCTCATCAAGAAATATCACATCGGGCTGATGCAGCATTGCCGCTATCAGCTCCATCTTCATCCGCTCACCGAGTGAAAGGCGCCTGACCTGAATATCCAGTAAGTGCCGGACGTTGAGGATCTCACTCAACTCACCAAGCGTGTTTCGGTAAGGAGCATCATCAATCTCATAGATGCGTTTGTTAAGCTCAAAGCTGTCCAGTGCCGGCAGGTCGGGCCATAGTTGCTGCTTCTGTCCCATCACGACAGAGAAACGCTTCTTAAACGCTTTCTTTCGCTCCCAGGGAGTAAATCCCATCACAGTGGCATGTCCTGAGGTGGGGTGAAGAATGCCAGACAGCATTTTCATCGTGGTGGTTTTGCCCGCACCATTAGGACCGATAAAAGCAACAATTTCGCCCCGCTCAACTTCAAACGATACCGACTTCACCACCTCTTTAAACTGCTGTTCTCGCGCCCACAGGTTTTTTACCGAGGCTTTAAGTCCGGATTGCTTCCGGTAAAAAGGGAAGCCTTTGCTCAGGTTTTGAACCGATATATAACTCATATCATTACCTCTTATTCGGATCGGCGTAATAGCGGGCACACGACCCGCAAATGGGGAACAAACCGCCTTCGTTTCTGAGTTTTTGGCGGAAGTTTTTCATAAGGCTGCCATTCCATATCGCGGACACGCTCTGCTGGTTAACATTGCCCAAAGGCACGTCATAAAAGGTGTGGCAGGGAGTAACGTCACCATTGGAGGCCACTTCCATATAGATCCATGGAAAGAAGCATTTATCCCGCTGATCCGCGAGAGCCTGATACTGCTTGGAAAAATAAGCCCGGTAGTTGTCACTGGCGATGGTCCTGGGGTAACAGACAAAGTAGATATCGCGCTTTTTACACTGCTGCTCTACCCAGCGGATCTGGCTTTCAATGGCTGAAAAATCCATGGTTTCAAACTTACGGACATCATCCAGCATCCCGGCTGCGCAGGGAGTTTCCTGCACACCAAACAGGCGCTTAAACAGACTGAGATGCCTCTCGTGCTCACTCGCCGTCGCGAAAGTCTGAAACTCGATACTGATATGGTCGACCATATCCAGGTTGAGGCAGTGCTCAAAAAAGCCCTGGATATACAGGTGTGTATGCGGCGTCACAATAAACGTGTAACCAATTTTCGGCTCCTTTAGTCCCTTTGTTTCCCTCAGGTCAAACAGGGCAGCCACGCCTTCCTGCACTTTCTGATACACGTTTTCGCCGCGCTGGGCATCATTGATCTCTTCAGGGCCGTCGAGCGATACCCACAGGCGGTTGGGCGGAGTCTCAACCAGAGACTCGGCTTTACGCTTCAAGAATGTGCCGTTGGTGGGCACATCAACCCTTGCGCCTCCCCTGCGAATCCGGTCTACCACCTCTTCAAACCACGGATACATCATGGGCTCGCCCCCAAACAGGGCAAAATAAGGCTTAACGGGCAGGCACTCATCAATGACTTTGAATACGACCTCTTTGTCCAGACGGGTTAACCTGCGGCCGTGATAGGTCCCGTTTTCTCCCCACTCGTAACACATTTTGCATCGCAGGTTGCAGGCATCCGTCAGCTGCAGAGTTACCCACACCGGCAGTTTGTTTTGCAGAATATTGGTGTTGAGCGGTGGCTTACCGGCAATGTTGGTATTGGTGATTTCTGACATAATATCTCCCTATCCGGTGCTGTAGAGCAGAGTGCATTTGGAACAAACCGGCATCAGCCCACAGTGAAGTTGTTTACGAAATGCCTGATAGGCACGCCCGCGCCAGACATCTTCAAGCGGAAGCAGTTGCAGATTGCCGACATCAAGTTCAGGGAAAAACTTACAGCTCGACACATCGCCATTGGGAAGAACATCCAGCCGGTTCCGGATCGCAGTACAAAAAGTTTTATTTTCTGCCGGGGTGGTACTGCCCCTGACAAAACCCTCAACCTCACCAGGTTCCAGGTTCGGGTGAAAGCGTACCCGGCAACTCCAGGTTTCAGCAGTGATACGCTCAATGTCTTCAAGCAGGGCGGGAATACGCTCAGGTGACAGATGGTAAGTGTAACCATGCCAGCTGCACTCATTGGAGGCGTCCAGCCGGCTCTGTTTCCAGGGCAGGTTGGTGCTGACCCACTGGTCCATTTCAAGGGCAACAGATGTCGGGATATACCAGGGGAAAACCAGATAAACGCTGTCGACACCAAGCTCAGAAAAGTAAGTGACAAACTGATGCAGCTTACCAATCGTATGGTCACTGATGGTCAGGCAAAGCGAGATTTTTCCCGCAAACCGGCTCTGCTTCCGCAGCTCCAGAACCCGCCTGATCGCCCGCTCCACCCGCTTAAATACCCCTTTGCCGCGAATGGCATCATTATCCTCTTCAAGGCCATCCAGGCTCACCAGTAAAGCCAGCCGGTCATCAATTCTCTTCAGCTGAGCCAGCTGTTTTTCAATCAGCAGGCCGTTGGTACAAATGGTCACCCAGCGGGGGTGCTGCTCAAACAACCCCATCAGCCCTGTCATGTTTTTATACATCAACGGCTCCCCACCCCACAGATAGAACGGAGCCTGAGATTCTGAGGTAGAGGCCAGCAGCTTTTCGACGATCTCCAGCGGGACTTCATTACCGCGTTCAGATTTACCCAGCTGATGATGATAGCCATCATCATTCCATTCAAAACAATGCCTGCAGCGTAAGTTGCAGTGGTTGTTCATTTTTATTCCCACTTGCTGAGGAGTGTCGGCGGCCCAGTCAGGACTGCCACTCAGCCCGCGTCTGGTGGACGCAATCTGCCCCGCTCTGTGCTTAAGGCGCGAGAACCCCTCCTCATCAAGCTTCAGTGAGGTTTTCGTTTTCATACCTTTCTCCAAAAATACTGTTACCTGCTCCCGCCTCAACAAGCCGGTGGTGACACCACTCTATGGCAGCGGTGGAATAGCCCTGCTCCTGCCACTGTTTAAAACTGATAGCGAAACCCTGGTCAATCCAGCTTTGACCATTTTGTTTTTCGTAGTCACCAAAATGAGGGAGCAATACCAGCGGGGTAGCTGTTGCCAGACTGTCGAGCAAACTGGCACCGCCAGGTTTGGTCACCAGGGCCAGCGAGTGCGACAGTTGCTGCTGAAAAAAAGCCGTGTCCGGGCGGTGGGGTATATCCGTTTTTGCAGCTTGTTTTAATCGCTGAACAGGAAACTGCCCACCGTTTAAACAGCCTTCAACCCAGGGTTTCCAGCGTCTGTCGGTTTCCAGTAAATGATCGGATGGCATCGCACCGGATACTGATGGGGTCAACAGGGTAAACCTGTTCCTTAGCGCAGGTAAATATTGTTCAGGATGACCAATGTTCCAGCCGCCACCATGAACCGCGACACGCTTCAGGCGCTGCTCCCAGCCAACAACCGGAGCCGGTGGAATCAGGTGCCGGAGGCAGCCCGGCGACAGTGGCCAGTGATGAGTCACAGGCAGGCGGGTATCGGTTTGCCACGAGAGAGAAAGCCCGGTATCCATATGGACGGCATCAATCTGAACTGGCGATATGCCATTAAAATCATCCAGACAACGCTCAAGTACTGAAGTCCAGAAACCACTGAACAGGATAAACTGATGCGCGCCAGACTCACGCCAGCCCTGAACCACACTGGCCAGTTTCTGAGGTTCGATCGCCTGTAACACAGACCGGGGGCTGTGAGTCAGCCACTGCTGGGTCAAACCTGCGGTGCGCAGGTCTTTTTGACACAGCGAACGGGTTCTGAGAAATCGTTTAAGCGCATCATCAGTGTATAACTGTTCAATAGCATGAAAGTGGATCTGACAGCCCTGTTGCTGTAGCCATTTTGAGAGCGTGACCGCTGGTACAAAGCTGCCTAGCCCGCTGCTGGCGGTTAAAATAACAATCGGACAAGGCTTCATAAAATGGTGGCACCCTGTTTTTCTAACGCGCTTTGAAGATAAGCCGGTACACCTGAGCCTGACTGAATGGAATATAACCTGCCGATGGCGGGTTGCTCACCGCCTGAAAGCTGCAGGCACCGGCTGTTTAAAGGAACGATCCCCTGTTTCGCACCGGGCAGGCAGAGCGCCCCGCTCTGCTCCAGATCGCTGAGTAACTGTTTAAAGTCTACCGGCGAGGTATACCGGATGGATGCTTGCCGGAACGCCGGTTCATCCAGCGCCGGAAGCGCCTTAAACCAGGTTTGTGCGATATTTCCCATCGATTCTCGCGCATTAACTTCGACCACCGGAACAATGGCACCATCTTTCAATAACATAGAGTCAATGCAAACCGGCCCCCAGTATCCGTCGTTATAAACAGCACGCAGCAGAGGCATCAGTTTTTGAATGTAGTCATATTCGCGAATACGCTTTTCCAGCCCGTCAGACGTCTTTCTTATTCCCGAAAACTTCAGCCTGTCATTGACGACTTCGCAACAGTGGAGAAACTCAATACTTCCGTCTTCGGTTATTTCCCACTGACTTGAAAAATCCGTTTCTTTCTCAAGAAATGGCTCCACAACCAAAGCCATTTGTCGTCCTGCGGTGACCTGTCTGGTCAGATGCCGGATCACCCTCGACAGAACAGCAGCGTTTTTAACCACCAGGCTTCCTTTCCCGGAAACGCCGAACGGCTCTTTGAGGATCAGCGGCAACGGATGCTGACTGAGTTGTCCGATACAGGAGTGAGAGTGCAATACCGTCCCGGCGTGGTCGATATTGAGCGCGTGACAACGCTCAACGGCATATCGCTTGTCATTGACCTTAACGACACTCTCATAACCGGGCAGGTGTAAACTGGTGAAATGGTTTTGATACGCGCCGGGGATGTTGGCAAATGGACGCTGACGGCTTGCGCTGAAAAGGCCCGCGACTTCGGCAAGTACGTCGCCCCCTTCACGCCAGTTAGGCGCTCCCAGCCCCTGCCACCGTGGAAGGTCTTCGCAAACAAAGTGCCTTTGCGGAGCAATACCAAGCTGCCGGTGGTAAGCCGTCAGATACCTGTCAGGCTTTACCAGGGTGAGCACTGATTCAGAAGCGTGCCTGGGTAACAACACTTCATCGAGCAGGTGATCGTGAAGCGGCTGATTGTCATTGTAAAATGACGGCAGCGAGCAATATCGCCGGTCATTCCAGAGCGCTTCAGCATTAAAGCATGCCCAGGTGATGGCGTTTAGCATGCGACCGCTTGTCTGTTTTTTTCAGAATCAATAAAAGTGACCAGCGCACTCACACTCTCCATGATGGAAAAGTCAATCTTTTCAAAGTCGAGCTGCAAATCAAAAGCAACCTCAAGCTCCAGAAGAAAGTCGATTATGTCGAGCGAGTCCAGCCCCAGGTCATTAATAAGGTGGCTTGAGCCACTCGCTGTATCTTCAATGGACGGATCATTTTTTATCTGAGCAACGATCTGAACAATCTTGTCGAATGTCATAGTGAGCCTTTTTTTATTAATCATCTGACTTCATTCAGGTCATCGCGCGGATAACGGTCCATAAACGGTTAACACCGGCATCACTGAACATATGTAAAGTAACTGAATGCCTTCCTGAACAAGGCGGCAAATGAAACTAATTACGTATGGAGAGATATAAATTGGCACTGCCAGTGTAGCAACCGGCAAAAAAACAAAATGCGAGCAGAAAGTGAACAGCCGGTATCAGCACCGGTTCATTGCGGGAAAAAATGCGAGTGACAAGATAGTATTTCCTGACCTTTACACCAGCCAGGGCTGCAGATGAAAAACTTTGGAAAGTACGACAGGGACAGACAATCTGACGGTCTGTTCCGCAGCAATTGAGCGGGCAACAACCACGGACGCAGGATAAAACTACAGCAACGACTGTGAGAGCTTATCTTACTCCCACAGCCGTTCAGTGGCGCTTACTCTACCGTTACCGATTTCGCCAGGTTACGAGGCTGGTCTACGTCGGTACCTTTAATAAGGGCAACATAGTAAGAAAGCAGCTGCAGTGGCAGGGTGTAGACGATAGGTGCAATAAACTCGTCACAGTGCGGCACGCTCAGCACTTTCATGGTGTCATCGCTTTCGAATGAGGCGTTGGCATCGGCGAACACGTACATCAGGCCACCACGGGCGCGCACTTCTTCCACGTTAGACTTCAGCTTCTCAAGCAGTTCGTTGTTTGGCGCTACCACGATGACCGGCATATCCGCATCGATCAGTGCCAGCGGACCGTGTTTCAGCTCACCGGCTGCGTACGCTTCTGCGTGGATGTAAGAGATCTCTTTCAGTTTTAGCGCCCCTTCCATCGCGATCGCAGACTGCTCGCCACGGCCAAGGAACAGGGAGTGGTGCTTGTCAGCAAAGTCTTCCGCCAGGGCTTCAATAGGCTCAGCCATAGACAGAGTCTGCTCGATTTTCGCCGGCAGAGACTGCAGCGCAGACACCAGCTTCGACTGCTCGCTGTCGCTCATGCCGTTGTGGCGGCCAATCGCACCAGCCAGCATCAGCAGACCCGCCAGCTGAACGGTAAAGGCTTTGGTTGACGCCACACCGATCTCGGCACCGGCTTTCATCATGTACGCCATATCTGATTCGCGAACCAGCGATGAGCCCGGTACGTTACAGATGGTCAGGCTGGCCATATAGCCCATCTCTTTAGCCAGACGCAGTGCGGCCAGGGTATCGGCGGTTTCACCCGACTGAGAAATGGTCACCAGCAGCGAGTTTTCAAATACGTGTGATTTACGGTAACGGAACTCAGAAGCGATCTCGACGTTACAGGAGATCCCCGCCCACTGCTCAATCCAGTAGCGCGCCACCAGACCAGCATGGTAACTGGTACCACAGGCGATGATCTGTACGTGTTTCACTTTGCTCAGCAGCTCTTCGGCATTTTCACCGAATGCAGAAGCCAGAACCTGGCCACCAGACAGACGTCCTTCCAGGGTACGCTGGATGGCAATCGGTTGTTCGTAAATTTCTTTCAGCATGTAGTGGCGGTATTCACCTTTGTCACCGGCATCGTGAGAAACTTCCGATTCCTTGATTTCACGCTCTGCCGCGTTGCCTTCGCTGTCGAAGATATTGACTTCAAAACGGGTCACTTCTGCAACGTCGCCCTCTTCCAGGAAAGAGAAGCGGCGGGTTACCGGCAGCAGCGCCAGCTGATCAGATGCGATAAAGTGCTCACCCATACCATAACCAATCACCAGCGGGCTGCCTGAACGGGCAACTACTACGCGGCCTGGGTCACGCTTGTCCATCACTACAGTGCCGTAAGCGCCTTCCAGCTGTTTCACGGTTTTTTGCACCGCTTCGAGCAGGGTTTCTGCGCTGCGCAGTTCCCACTCCACCAGGTGGGCGATCACTTCTGTGTCAGTCTGAGACTCAAAATGATAACCGCGCTCACGCAGGATAACGCGCAGCTCTTCGTGGTTTTCGATGATGCCATTGTGCACCACGGTGATGTCACCTGACATGTGCGGGTGAGCGTTCACTTCTGAAGGCTCGCCGTGGGTTGCCCAGCGGGTATGCGCGATACCGGTACCACCGGCTACTTTCGCTTCGCTGACGGCGTCCGCCAGCTCCTGCACTTTACCCAGACGGCGAATACGGGTCAGCTCAGAGCTGCTGTCCACTACCGCCACCCCGGCAGAGTCATAGCCACGGTATTCCAGACGGCGCAGGCCTTCTACCAGGATTTCTGCCACATCACGTTGTGCTACTGCACCGACGATTCCACACATATTTCTACTCCAGTTTTTCAGTTGTCCCTGTTCCGGCAGCAAGCAAAGGCCTTAAAGGGAGACAATTTTTGATCAGGCACAAATCACTTTTATGCCGTGAGATTCCATTTGCTGTTTCTGTTCAGGCTGCAGCCCGCTGTCAGTGACGACGACATCTATCTGGTCCCAGCCCAGTTCCAGATTGGGGATCTTACGCCCCACCTTGTCTGACTCGACCATCACAATCACTTCACGGGAAACTTCGGCCATAACCTTGGACAGGCCCAGCAGTTCATTGAAGCTTGTAGTGCCTCTTGCAAGGTCGATGCCATCGGCGCCAATAAAGAGCTGGTCAAAGTCATACGCACGCAGTACCGACTCCGCGACCTGGCCCTGAAAGGACTCAGAATGCATATCCCAGGTTCCCCCGGTCATCAGCAGGGTAGGTTCGTTTTCAAGCGCGTTAAGCGCGCTGGCCACGTTTAATGAATTCGTCATCACTACCAGTCCGCGCTTATTATTAAGCTGCTCAATCAGAGCACCTGTGGTACTGCCACTGTCGATAACAATTCGGTTATGATCACGTATCAGACGCGCTGCCGCTTCCGCCACCAGCTTCTTGCGAATCGAAACTTTTGTCTGGGTATCCTCGTGCACCACCTCTTTCGGCAATGCGACAGCGCCCCCGTAGCGCCGCAGTAAAAGGCCTCCCTGCTCTAAAGCGGCAAGATCTTTCCTTATGGTCACTTCTGAGGTTTCAAACTGAGCGGACAGAGCTTCAACACTGACTTCACCGAGTTCTTCCACCTGTTTGGCGATAGTGTGTCTTCTTAGCTGAGTGTTTCGTTTCGACATGAATTTGGCGGCCGTTAAATTTCGTTTCGAAAGCATTCTAGTCGAAGTGAAACTTTTTTGTCTATTTTTTTCACAGCAAAAAATTAATAAATTGAGACAAAACCTTGTCCTAAGACAATTCAGAACCGTGATATTAGAAAGATTCGGTGGTAGAATTCGCACCCTAAAGAAAAAAAATTACATAATTTTTCGTTATTTTTTTGCAATGACTTTCAGATTGAATGTTACCAGACGGAAAATTTTTGCTGACTTCGATAGCGTTTGACAGAAGTCTGACTACACTAAACTTAAGATTTCGCGGGCTTTGCCGGCCATAAGTGATGAAATAGTTAACAAATAACAGAGTTTTCATTTTGTTGTCATTTTCTTTCTTATGTACCCGGGTTACGCGAAGAACAAATTGAATTGTAACTATACTTACCGGAGAGTATCTTCCATGAAAAAGACCAAAATCGTTTGTACGATTGGCCCTAAAACCGAATCTGTAGAGAAGCTGACCGAGCTGGTAAACGCAGGCATGAACGTAATGCGCCTGAACTTCTCTCACGGCGACTACGCAGAGCACGGCACTCGTATCGCTAACTTCCGTCAGGTGATGGAAGCTACGGGCAAACAACTGGCGATTCTTCTGGATACTAAAGGTCCTGAAATCCGTACTATCAAACTGGAAGGCGGCAACGACGTTGATCTGGTTGCGGGTCAGGAATTCACTTTCACAACTGACACTTCAGTTGTTGGTAACAAAGACACTGTAGCAGTAACTTACGCTGGTTTCGCAAAAGACCTGGCTGAAGGCAACACTATCCTGGTTGACGACGGTCTGATCGAGATGGAAGTTCTGTCTACTACTGAAACTGAAGTTAAGTGTAAAGTACTGAACAACGGCGCACTGGGCGAAAACAAAGGTGTTAACCTGCCAGGCGTTTCTGTACAGCTGCCGGCTCTGTCTGAAAAAGACAAGAACGACCTGAAATTCGGTTGTGAGCAGGGCGTTGACTTTGTTGCTGCTTCTTTCATCCGTAAAGCTTCTGACGTTAAAGAGATCCGTGAAATCCTGACTGCGAACGGCGGCGAGAACATCCACATCATCTCTAAGATCGAGAACCAGGAAGGCGTTGACAACTTCGACGAGATCCTTGAGCTGTCTGACGGCATCATGGTTGCACGTGGTGACCTGGGTGTTGAAATCCCGGCTGAAGAAGTAATCTTCGCTCAGAAGATGATGATCGAGAAATGTAACCGTGCACGTAAGATGGTTATCACAGCAACTCAGATGCTGGACTCTATGATCCAAAACCCACGTCCTACCCGCGCTGAAGCTGGTGACGTTGCTAACGCCATCATGGATGGTACCGATGCAGTAATGCTGTCTGGTGAAACTGCAAAAGGTAAATACCCTGTTGAAGCAGTAACCATCATGGCTCAGATCGCTAACCGCACTGACTCTGCACTGAAAGCTGAACTGGGTTCACGTCTGGACAGCCCACGTCTGCGTATCACTGAAGCAGTATGTAAAGGCGCAGTAGACACAGCTGAGAAACTGGCTGCTCCACTGATCGTTGTTGCTACTGAAGGTGGTAAATCTGCACGTTCTGTTCGTAAGTACTTCCCGACTGCAAACATCCTGGCGCTGACTACCAACGCTAAGACTGCAGCTCAGCTGGTTCTGACCAAAGGCGTTCGCCCTGTACTGGTTGACTCTATCGCAAGCACCGATGAGTTCTACCACAACGGTAAAGACCTGGCTCTGTCTTCAGGTCTGGGTAAGAAAGGCGACATCGTGGTAATGGTTTCTGGTGCACTGGTTGCTTCAGGCACAACTAACACAGCGTCAGTACACGTTCTGTAATCACTAAAATTTAGTGTCATATCTTAAAAGAGGGCTTATGCCCTCTTTTTTTATTAAACCGCTTGCTGGTCCTGATTTGATGACGTAATATCCTTGTTACTGAACTGCGTATGGTTAAACATTTATCATTACAATAGTTTAGCTACAAACATAAGCAGTGAGAATGGAATCTGTGTAGAAGAAAAATAACGAGGAAATTGTGTCTAGCCCTACTCTAGCCGACAAAGTTAGCAAAATGATCCGTCAGGATATTTTAGATGGCGAGCTCGCTCCAGGCCAGAAACTGGTTGTTGCTGAGCTGAAAGATAAATATCAGGTCGGGGCATCTCCTATCCGTGAAGCCCTGGTTCAGCTGGCCTGGACCAAGTATGTACGCCTTGAACCACAAAAAGGCTGCTGGGTAGCTTCAATGTCAAATCATGAACTCTGGGACCTGTTTAACAGCCTGAAAGTTGTCTCATGCCACCTGCTTAGCCAGGCGATTGAGTCTGGTGATGAAACCTGGGAACTAGATGTTCTGTCCGCATTCCATAAACTGTCCCGTATTGAGCATTCTGCCGGTGACTACCCGCACTCTGAGTGGGAAGAGCGTTACCAGCAATTCCACAGCGCCCTGTTTTCAGGCTCAGCCGCACACAGCATGCAGTCATTCTTTGATGACCTGAACCACCAGCTGGCCCGTTACCGTCACCTGGCTCTGAACTCCAGCATGTTCACTGTTGGCAACTTCCTGGATGTGGAGCTGCATGAAAAGCTGATGAAAGCCGCACTGGCCAAAGATTCAGATCAGGCAGACTCGCTGCTGGCCAACTATCTGGATGTCACCCGCACCAAGATCGCACACGTACTGGAATCTGAGCCAACGCTTTCAGAGCCGGTCAGCTACGCATAGGCGCAGCCATATCAGACCTTAGTCGTATAAAAAAACCGGGATATGCTATCCCGGTTTTTTACCACCCAAAGAACTCTTTATGATGGGTGTTGAGCAGCAGTACCATCGGCAGAAAATAGAGCGCACTCAGCTTAAAGCCAAGTATCACCAGCATTCCTATGGTCAGCCGCACCAGAAAATGGTTAACCATCACTTATCTCACCACTAAAACAGACATCTTACAAAGCCGGCTGACACAGCCAGACTGATAGTTTACACAACTATCAGTTTAGCTCAATTAATGACCAGTACCAGACTTTAGTCTTAGTGTATAAAATGCAGGACGGCACCTTGTGGAATCGAGGTTCAGGCCAGGTCGCTGTCCCCGTCACATGCAGAAACCCGGTTACGCCCGCCGGATTTGGAGTCATACAGGGCGATATCCGCCAGTTTATAGGCCCGGGCACTGTCACCCCGGATATCTGTCACCCCGATGCTGACAGTCACCTGGTATTCGCTCTCCTCTGCTACCACAGCCAGTAAACGGTTGAGTAACACCACGGCCCCCTCGAGATCTGTGTTTGGCAACAGCAGGGCGAACTCCTCACCGCCAATCCGGGCCAGAAAATCGCACTCTCTCAGCTGCTCACCGATGATCCGGGCTACCGATTGAATGACAATATCCCCCTGATCATGACCGTACTGATCGTTGATACGCTTGAAGTGATCAATATCCACCAGCGCCAGACATGCCTGATATTTTCCGCTGTAACGCTCACACAGTCTCGACTGCTTTGCCTGCTCCTGTTCAAACTTACGCCGGTTCCAGCAGCCGGTCAGGCTGTCGCGCTCGCTGAGATGTCGCAACTGATCTTCGAGTGCTTTGCGCTCACTGATATCGACAAAGGAGCAGATAAAATAACGGCTGGCGAGTTTACTGCTGCTGATACGCTGGATCCGGGTGATAGAGACAGAAAAGCCACCATCAGAGCGTACCATTTTCAGCTCCCCCTCCCAGATGCCCTCTTTTCTCAGCCAGGTTGCTATGGTGTGAAGCTGCTCCTGACCATGTTTTGGCGACAAAAGACAGAGCGCATTCGCCCCTTTAATGCTGTTGAAATCGTGCCCGACCAGCTTTTCGAATTCGCGGTTCACCATGATAACCCGCATCCGGCTGTCAGCGATCAGTACCGCAGACATACCATCAATCGCTGCTCTGGCGAGCTTACTCTCCAGGCTGCGCTTATGGTACACCTGAACCATGTAAGCGGCCGGAAAGGCAAACAGGAACAGGCTGGCAAGACCAAACATAGCCCGGCTGAACAACACGTGCAGCTTACCACTGACCTGTTCCAGCAACTGCTCTTCACTGAACTGAAGTATCAGGAACAATTTATCACCGTGGAAAAAATTGACCTGAGTATAAATAAACAGGTTGTCGTAAGCGTAATCAAACCCAGCCGGCTCCCTGAGAACTTTGCCCCAAATCTGCGGATAGAGCCTTGAAAAACTGTGAACGGAACGCGAAGGAAGCAGGAAACCAAACAGCTTACTCTTGTCTTCACTGACCAAATAGAACCCGGAGACGTCGAGCACTTCCGGCACGTATTCCCGGTTTGGCGAATACTCCAGCACATCACTGACTGTCCACAGATCCACCCTGGCAATGACATACCCGATACGCTGCCTTTCACTGTGAACCGGTACCAGCAGAGTGATCACCGGATTCAGGGAGCGGGCGGTATCATTATCAGCGATCTCCACGCCCCATACCCCAACATTACCAGGCTTCACCCGCCGGGCAAACTGGAGCAGATCCGGGTCGGTCTGTCCGGTTTTCACCGGCATTAAAGAGGCAGAATCATCTGAAACCCTGATCACTACCTGCTCCCGGCCATCCGGGGTGATCAGCGCGATATGGCGAAACCAGTCCTAGGCAACCGCGATCGAGAGCCAGGCATCTTCAATATAGGCTTTCAGCGCCTGATCCGGGGCGCGCAGGTAGTCCTGAACCTGATGGCTGCCTGCAAGCAGCTCCATCGTAGTGGTGAACTGAGCCTCAAGCTCTTTATATTCCCGGGCGCTGTATTCGAGCTGAATAAAGCTGTCTTTGATCACCTGCTGACGGTGCTCATCGAGAATGGCGTGGTACTGCTGCCAGGTCAGTGCCCCCACCAGCAAGACTGAACCGGCAATGGTCACCGCTAAGTAAATCAACCACTTTTTCAGCTGCACAACCGGCTCCGGGGATAAGAAAAAGAGGAGTATATAATTATTTAAGCAAACAATAAAAAAAGCCGCCTTTAATTCAGGCGGCTTAGTGAGGTGGATCGTATCAGGCTTTCAAAGCGTGCTTTCCGCGGGCGATGCCGACTACGCCGCTGCGGGCAACCTCTATCACGTCGGTCACCTCGGACAGCGCGCTGATGAAAGCATCGAGCTTCTCACTGGTACCGGTCAGCTGCACCGTATACTGAGATGCGGTCACATCAACAATCTGGCCACGGAAAATATCCGCCGTCCGCTTTACCTCAGCTCGGGCAAAACCATCGGCTTTTACTTTCACCAACATCAGTTCACGCTCAATGTGCTCCAGTTCAGTGACTTCCTGTACTTTGAGTACGTCAATCAGCTTGTGCAGCTGCTTCTGGATCTGCTCCAGCTCCATCGCATCGCTGGCAGTGGTGATATTAAGCCGCGACAGGGTTTCATCATCGGTCGGTGATACAGTCAGGGATTCGATGTTGTAACCACGCTGAGAGAACAGGCCCACCACGCGTGACAAAGAACCCGGCTGGTTTTCCAGTAACAGGGAAATGATATGTCTCATGATCAGGTCCTCTCCGTTTTGCTCAGCCACATCTTATCCATGCCTTCCCCTTTGATCTGCATCGGGTAAACATGTTCGGTCTCATCCACACTGATATCGACAAATACCAGCCGGTCTTTCATCGCCAGCGCCTTTTTCAGCCCCTCTTCCAGCTCATCAGGATGACTGATGCGCATCCCAACGTGGCCGTAAGCCTCCGCGATGGCGGCAAAGTCAGGCACCGAACTCATATAAGAGTTAGAGTGGCGCCCCTGATAGATGATGTCCTGCCACTGCTTCACCATACCGAGGAAGCGGTTGTTGAGGTTGATGATCTTCACCGGAATATCGTACTGCAGTGCCGTGGAGAGCTCCTGAATGTTCATCTGAATACTGCCGTCACCAGTCACCACCACGACCTCTTCATCCGGCATGGCAAATTTCACACCCATACCGGCGGGCAGGCCAAAGCCCATGGTGCCGAGGCCACCAGAGTTGATCCAGCGACGCGGCTGATTAAACGGGTAATACAGGGCGGCAAACATCTGGTGCTGACCCACATCAGAAGCCACGTACGCGTTACCGCCGGTCAGGTTGTGCAGGGTTTCAATTACCTGCTGAGGTTTGATTCGTTCTGGTGAGGTCTCATACGCCAGACACTTACGCTCGCGCCAGCCCTGGATCTGCTGCCACCACAGCGCCATCGCCTGCTGGTCATTACAGCCCTCTTCACCGTTAAGCAGCTTATACATGGTTTCCAGCACTTTTTCTGCCGAGCCCACGATAGGCAAATCCACTTTCACATTCTTGGAAATCGAAGACGGGTCAATGTCGATATGCATGATTTTGGCACCCGGACAGTACTTCTCCAGGTTGTTGGTGGTCCGGTCATCAAAACGGACCCCGACACCAAAAATCAGATCGGCATTGTGCATCGCCATATTGGCTTCATAAACACCATGCATGCCCAGCATACCGAGGAAATTCTTGTGGGTACCGGGAAATGCTCCCAGTCCCATCAGGGTACTGACTACCGGCAGGTTCAGAGATTCTGCAAGTTTAAGCACGTAGTCGTGAGCTTCTGAAATCACCGCTCCGCCACCGATATACAGCACAGGGCGTTTGGCTTCCAGTAATGCTTTGAGTGCTTTTTTAATCTGCCCCTTGTGACCACTGGTGGTCGGGTTATACGAGCGCATCTTGATGCTTTCCGGATAACGGTAAGGCAGTTTCACCTGAGGATTCATTACATCCTTGGGCAGGTCAATCACCACAGGACCAGGGCGGCCGCTTGAAGCGATATAGAAGGCTTTTTTGATGGTTTCAGGAATATCTTCCGCTTTCTTTACCAAAAAGCTGTGTTTTACGATCGGGCGGGATACGCCAACGATGTCACACTCCTGGAATGCATCATTACCGATAAGGTTCGTCGCCACGTTACCGGATATAACAACCATTGGAATCGAGTCCATATACGCGGTGGCAATGCCGGTGACCGTGTTGGTCGCACCCGGGCCGGAACAGACCAGTACCACACCGGGATGACCGGTGGCACGGGCATAACCGTCTGCCATGTGGGTTGCCGCCTGTTCATGACGGACCAGGACATGCTTGATTTTATCGGTTTTCTCGTGGAGGGCATCGTAGATATCCAGGACCGAGCCTCCCGGATAACCAAAGATCTGTTCAACACCTTCATTGATCAGAGACTGGACGACCATCTCTGCGCCAGACAACATTTCCATATTTTCTCCTTGCCAGCCTCTCCGCTCAGCATGGTCAGCTGGCGGGCTGGTTTCACATAGTTAGGGCTTATTTGTAGCCTAAAGCGAAATAACTCCGGTTTTCCTGCTATGTGCTCGCGCCGGATCATAATCCTGCGCAAGGTCACCTGAGCACTGTATCCCCTGCCCGGCCCTGTGTCTAATGCGAGCCAGCGCGCATAAATGGCATAATCCGGCCCTGGTGGAATATGTGAGCAGCAGATAGTAAACGGCCAGCTCTAATCAGAATGACTCTCTGTAAGGGTTTGTTAATTTGGTTAAAAATTTTGCAATAAAAAAGGCCCGTCACAGCAATGACGGGCCTTTTGAGTTATCCGGAAAGGTTACTTTTTGCCGGGTTCGGCATACATCTCTTCGATTTCGTCCTGATAACGATCATTGATCACTTTACGGCGCAGCTTCTGGGTCGGGGTCAGTTCGCCCATATCCATAGAGAAAGCTTTTGGCAACAGGGTAAATTTCTTCACCTGCTCGAACTTGGCCAGCTCATTTTGCAGCTCTGTAAGGCGCTTTTCAAACATCTCAACCACTTCACTGTGACGGATAAGCTCCATACGGTCGTGATACTTGATGTTCAGCTCTTTGGCGTACTCTTCAAGGCTGTCATAGCACGGTACGATCAGGGCCGACACAAACTTGCGGGTATCGGCGATCACCGCGATCTGTTCGATAAAGTGGTCCTTACCGATAGCACCTTCAATCACCTGCGGGGCGATGTACTTACCGCCGGAGGTTTTCATCAGCTCTTTAATACGGTCGGTGATAAACAAACTGCCCTGCTCATCGATATGACCGGCATCACCGGTTTTCAGGAAACCATGCTCGTCAAAGGTCTTCGCGGTCTCTTCCGGCAGCTTATAGTAGCCGCGCATTACCATAGGGCCTTTCACCAGAATTTCGTTATTGTCACCGATTTTTACCTGAGCGCCCGGCATCGAAGTACCAATAGAGTCCGGGTCAAAACGGCCGTCATCCCAGCAGGAGATAGTCGCGGTGGTTTCGGTCATGCCGTAACCCAGCTTGACGTTAATACCGATGGCGTGGAAGAAGCGGCCAATGGTTTCATCCAGTTTGGCACCACCACATGGCATAAAGTTGATCTGCCCGCCAAGCAGGGCACGCAGTTTGCCCAGCACCAGCTTGTCAGCCAGTTTATGACTGCGGCGCAGCAGCCACGACGGGCGGCGCTGCTCCTGTTCACAGGCCACCATTTTGGCGCCCATGTTCACCGCCCAGGTAAACAGCATCTTACGCACCGCCGGTGCTTTGGATACTTTTTCATGGATTGCAGAAAAGATCTTCTCATAGAAGCGCGGTACAGCACACATCACGGTCGGACGTACTTCGCTCAGCGCATCACGCACCTGCATGGTGTCCTGCAGGTAACAGTTAGTTGCGCCTTTGTACAGCACGTAGAAAGTCCAGGCGCGCTCAAAAACGTGAGACAGCGGCAGGAAACAGAGGGAGACATCGTCTTTGTTCAGCTTCAGGCGGCGGTCATGGCCTTCCAGCTGCGCAGCGATGTTGGCGTAATCCAGCATCACCCCTTTCGGCTGGCCTGTGGTGCCGGAGGTGTAAATCAGGGTCAGCAGATCATCAAGGCAGGTATCGCCCTGGCGCTCATTCAGCTCAGATTCAAATGCCTCACCGCCCATGGCGATAAACTCGTCCCAGTGCAGTGAAGCTGTATGGCCCTGCAGGTCGATATCCCCGCTCATGGCAACAATCAGCTCCAGCTGCGGACACTGGTCAAATACGCTGATCGCTGCATCAAACTGCGGCTGCTCACCAACAAACAGTACTTTTACATCGGCGTTATCGATAATGTAAGCTGCCTGCGCTGCGGTATTGGTCGGATAGATTGGAACCGTAACCGCTCTCAGCTGAAGGCTTGCCAGATCGGCAATGGTCCAGCGCGGCATATTGTTGGAAAAGATACCGACTTTGTCCTGCACCCCCAGTCCCTGAGCCAACAGGGCAAGGGAAAGAGCGTCGGTCTGCTCACCAAACTGCTTCCAGCTGATGCTCTGCCACGCACCCGCCACTTTGTGGCGCAGTGCGGTACGGGCACCGCCTTTGGCAATCTGATCACGAATACATTTTACGATGTGAAATTCTGACATGGCCATCTGCTTTACCTTTGGCTTACATTTGTAAGCTGATTTGAGCGCACAAGTGTACATTCAGGCGGCTAAAAGGCAACCGTCAAATGGCAAAAAATAGATCTATCAACTGTAAAAAACCGTAACAGCAGTAAGGGCTGCGCCAGCCAGGCAGTACTGTAACGGATTCTGTTGATTTTTACCGGCACCCCAATAAAAAACACCAGCCCGCAAGCTGGTGTTTTTAAAAGATTTAAATCTGTATCCGAATTAACGCGCTGCCGCGATAGTCTCACCACAAATCATCATCAGCTGATCACGCATCCAGATGTGCGCTTTGTCTTTCTCTGATGATTCATGCCAGCTCAGGTAGCCCGAGATAAAGCGGTTTTCTACCGGCAGTTCCAGGATCTTCACGTTCTGAGTCTCAGACATGCTCTCAACCAGCCAGCGTGGAGCGATAGTGATCAGCTCAGACTGGCTTACCACGTACAGGATGTTGCTCAGGCTTGAACCCTGGTAAGCAGACTGACACTCAAGGTCACGGTACGCCTGCTCAGAGAAGCTGCGCATGCCGTTAACGCGTGACAGAGTTGCGTGGCGCTCAGTGCGCAGCTCTTCCAGAGAAATGCTGTCACCCAGGCGAGGGTGAGAAGTAGAAGCCACAACCACCAGCTCATCACTGAAGATTTCAGTGCTTGAGTAACCCTGCTCTTCAAAACGGGCGTAGTTGATTACAAAGTCCACTTCCTGGTAGCGCATTTTTTCGCTCAGCAGGGCGTCAACATCAGAGTCTACAGTCAGCTTGATACCTGGTGCCTGACGGGCAACAGAGTTCATGATGTTCGCTGCAAAGCGCATGTCACACGGGCTGCATACAACCAGACGGAACAGACGTGAAGACGTCTCAGGGCTGAAGATAGAGCAAGGCAGTTCGTTGCGGATCAGCTGCAGAGCCTGACGCACAGGACCAAACAGTTGACGGGCACGCTGGGTTGGCTGAATACCGCGGCCATGACGCATAAACAGCTCGTCATTAAACATATTCTTCAGACGCGCTACAGCATTACTGACTGCAGGCTGAGACATGCCCAGATTGTGCGCCGCACGGGTAATATTCTGTTCCTGCATTACTGCATCAAAAACAGTCAGAAGATTCAGGTCCACTCCACGTAATGTCGATTCCATTCGATAACCAGCTACAGCCTGATTTGTTACATTTCTGTTCGACATTTTTTCTTTGCCTCTAATGTTGTCACGTTTGCCGAAGTGCGGCGGGAAGTTTCAGTTAACAGGAAAGCAGGAAGCCATTTTACGCATTTAGCCGGGCTATGCTTTCGTCTTGCACTCTAATATCCGGCAATAGTTATGTAACAACAAGAGGTTTAATATTAAATTACGATTTTTTACTCAGCAACATTAACACCCCTTAAAATACAAAGACTTAATGGTTATATAAAAAAAACTAAAACCCACAATTAATATCCTTTGAGATTACCAGAGACAAAAAACATACAAACAACAAATGAAATGGTTTGTTTTTTACTAATTCAGTGACGTTATAACTGGTTGAGTATTTGCTCTGGTTTGTCAGGGTAATGTCAGACAGAGCGTAAACGTTTGCTTTTGGCAACTGACAGAGTTGTTCCTGCGTATCCCATTCTCCTGTCATGATCCACTTCACCAATGCCATTGCAACATTTGAATAACAGACCAGTTCTGCAGCTGATTTACTCAACCGTATACGGGACACCACTAATCCGCACCACAGCATTCCCGGAATTCTTCGTTGTCACATCACCCAGCTGTCCGCCGGGTCACCAACGTAGCTTAACAACCAACCGTAGCCCCCCTTCAAAGAGACAGACGGTAAAAAAGGGACAAAAAAAGCGCCTGCAATGCAGACGCTCTCTGAACATATAAACCTTACAACCGTTAGTGCAGCTCTTCGTGCTTATGCACCAGGCCAAAATCGGCCAGGATGGCATAGGCAGACGGGATCATGAACAGCACCAGCAGGGTCGAAGCGAAGATTCCGAAAACGATAGAGATCACCAGCGGCTGAATCACCTGAGCCTGAAGGCTGGTTTCGGTCAGCAGCGGCAGCAAACCCGCTGCAGTGGTCAGCGAGGTAAGGAACACCGCCCGGAAACGCTCCCGGCTGGCTTTGACCACGGAGTCATGCACGCTGTCTCCTTCATCCACATGGTGACGGATATACTGCACCAGCAATATCGAGTCATTGACCACGATCCCCGCCAGTGACACAAAACCCATAATACTCGGCATACTGAGCGAATGCCCAAGCAGGAAGTGTCCCCAGATCACACCTATCAGCGCCAGCGGGATTGCCAGCATCACCACAAATGGTTCCAGATAACTGCGGAACTGGTAACTGAGAATGACAAACACCCCAAACAGCCCCAGTGCAAATCCGCTGGCAATAGAGCCTGCTGTTTTGGCACTGTCCTCTGCCTGGCCTTCAAAATCAAATCTGAGCCCCGGGTATTTGGCTTTCAGCACCGCTACTTCTTCACGCTGAAACTGGGTGATGATTTCGGTGGAGCTGGCTTTGCTGTTGTCCACGTCGGCATAGACACTGATGGTACGCAGACCGTTAATACGCTGAATGCGGACATAGTTGCGCTGAAAATCAAGCGTTGCCACCGCACCAAGCGGGATCTGTTTGCCCTCTGCCGTGATCACCGGGAAATTCGCCAGTTTTTGCAGATCACCAGCCTGAAGCTTATTGAGTCGTACCTCTATCTTTATGTTCTCAACCCCAACCTGAATCTCATCGGCGGTCTGACCAAAGAAAGCGGCACGAAGCTGACTGGCGATCATCTGGCCATTGATGCCAAAGGTTTCAGCGCCAGGGCGCAGTTTTACCAGCACCTCTTCTTTACCCATCCGCATATCATCGAGCACCCCGGTCACGCCGTCGAACTCATTAAGATAGTGCTGAATATCCACCGATGCGGCTTTCAGCTCACTGAGGTCATCGTGCTGGGCACGGATCTCTATCGCCCGGCCCCCCGGGCCCATCACCGGCTGCTTAAACACCAGTGAGACCGGCATTGCCAGCTCGCCCACATCTTCACGCCAGGCATCGATGAAATCATCCATTACCGTATTACGCAGCTCAGCTCCCAGCAGATCCAGCCGCACGGTCGCCAGGTGCGGCCCGCTCTCGTCCGCGTCTGCGTTAAAGTTGAACTGGCTGGTGATGTGCTCCACCAGAGGCCTTCCGTCTTCAGCGCTGGCACTGAACTCCGCGTTGAGTTTTTCCGCTGACGCGACCAGGGTTTCCACCACCTGCTCAGTCTGGCTCAGGGTCGAGCCCGGTGGCAGTATCACCCGGGCCTCGGCTATATCCCCGTCGAGATCCGGAAATGGCACAAACTTGACCACCCCGCCCGCGACCAGGCCAACGGAAGCCAGCAGCAGTGCCAGTACGCCGCCCAGAAAGGCATAACGCCAGCTCACTACCTTCTCCACCCAGCCCATCAGGCGCCCGTTACGGAACTGCTCAAAGCGCTCCAGCAACACCCGCTTGAACTTAAGCGGCTGACGCTCTTTGCCCTGTTTATGCAGCGAATGAGACAGGTGATTAGGCAGGATAAGGAAAGCTTCCACCAGGCTTATCGAAAGCACCAGAATCAGTACCTGTGGCACCGCTTTTAGTACCGCACCCATCTCACCTTCAAGAAACAGCAGGCTGCCAAAGATGCAGACTGTGGTCAGAAATGATGAAATCACCCCGGGCAGTACTTTGCTCACCCCTTTATACACGGCGTCATCCACGCTCTCACCACGATCGAGGTGCGCGGCAATGGACTCGGCGATCACTATCGCGTCATCCATCATGATACCGATCGCCATAAGCAGACCAACCAGCGACATGATATTGATCGAAAGCCCGATCTGCGCCATCAGGAACATACCGCCGAGAAAAGCCACCGGCAGGCCAGCTGCCACCCAGAACGAGTAGCGGAAGCTGAAAAACAGCCACATAGTGGCAAACACCAGTACGATACCCTGCCAGCCATTTTTCACCATCATGGTCAGACGGTCCCACAGCACTGAGGAGAGATCGTTGGTCATCTCAAAGGTGACCCCGTCGGGTGCGATTGCCTGCTGATCTTCTACAAACCTGGCGACCTGCTCTTTGATCCGCAGTGCGTCATCGGCTTTGTTTTTACTTACTTTAAGCATCGCCGAAGGCTGCTCATCAAACAGAACTTTCTGCTCATCCAGCTCAAAGCGGTCAGTAATGGTGGCAATATCGCCCAGACGGATCACGCTGCCGTTTGGCGCAGATCCCACCACTATGCTTTCCAGCTCACGGGGGGTGATACGCCGCTCGTCAAAACGGATAAGAAAGTTTTTTTCCGGCGTCTCAATATTACCGCCCGGCAGCTTGATGTTCTGTCTGCCGATCTGGTTTGCAATATCCGCCACACTCAGGCCGAGCTGGCGAACCGCCTGATCGTCGAGTTCCACCCGGTACTGATGGTCTGAAAAACCACTGACATCAACCAGCGACACGCCGTAATCGAGCTTCATGGTCCGTTTCAGCTGCTCGGCATAAGCTTTGAGTTCCGGCCAGCTGGTGTCGGCAGTGATCGCCACATCGACAACCGGTTCATTCCAGTCCAGCTCCTGAACCACCGGGCTCTCAATCTCATCAGGAAAGTCGTTGATGGCGTTAATCTGGGTCTGAACATCCACCAGCATACGGCCTATATCGGCCTTCTCACTGAGCTTGAGCACCAGCCTGGCAGAGCCTTCAACCGCCTCACAGCGGGTCTCTTCAATGTTGGCCAGGCCGTCTACCGAGTCCTCCATACGGACACAGATACTCTCTTCCACTTCCTGAGGCGAGGCGCCGGGGTAGACCACCGCCGCCATAATATAGGGAGGCGAAAACTCGGGAAACGTCTCGCGTTTGAGCTGTGGCAACGCGGTGATCCCGAGGATCAGCAGCGTCAGCATCAGCAGGTTCGCCGCCGTCGGGTGACGGGAGAAAAAACGGATCATAGCGCGCTCTCCTTATCCTCTTCACGCACCAGCATCCCTTCGATAGCTGGCAGCAGGTCGTTAAGGATCAGCTTGTCGCCCGCAGTAAGGCCGCCCTCTATCGCCACCTGGTTATTACGGCGAAACAGAACCTTAACCGGCAGCTTTTTCAGCCGCTGATCCGCATCCACCAGATAGACGATATCACCGTGCAGTGCCCGCTCCGGGATCACCCAGTGCTGTGTTCCCTGCCCTTCGATCCTGGCGCGGACGAACATGCCATTCACCAGCGGCGGTGTCTTACCCGGATTGAGGTTCTGATAATCCTGATCCACTTCGAGGATCACGCCGACTGTGGCCTGATTCGGATCCACAGTTTCACTGATCCGCGCCACCCGTGCCGGCCAGCTGACACTGCTGCGCCCGCTGCTGAGCTCAATGCTGGCGTTAAAACCGGACAGGTCCGGGTCGGTGGCCGAGAATCCTGCGCTGAAATGTTCAGCCAGCCCGGAAGCCAGCACGCGCATATCGTGAATGGCGATCTGAGCTTCGACTTCCATGGTCTCCACACCGTGGCCAATCACCATGGTCTGCTGCACGTTCACCACCTGATCCTGCTCAATGTCGACTTCGGCGATCCGCATATCTTCCGTCAGTACCACGCTGGTTTTTTCAAGGGAGCGGCGGGCTTCTTTCACCCGTGAGTGATTCACTTTGATCTGAGCCTGGGCCACTTTTCGTTCATCCGGAAACAGTGACAACTGGTTCTGCATGTCTGCAACCATCTTCTGCTGAGAGAGGTAAGACTGGGTCTGCTGATCCACATCAGACTGAGAAGTCAGGCCTTTTTTACGCAGGTTCTGCTTGCGCTCCAGCTCTTTTTTGGCAATAGCCAGCCGGTTGCGCTCGATTGAAAGAGTACCTTTAAGGTTTTTTTGCTCCTGCTCCAGCTTGGCCAGCTGAGTTTTACTGGAGCTGAGATCCGCCTCAGCCTGAGCCAGCTTGAGTTCATAATCAAGCGGGTCGATACGCAGGATCTCTGTACCGGCGGGCAACAAACGACCTTTTTCCAGCAGGGGATTACGGTAAATCACTTTGCCGCTGACCTCAGCAATGGCTTTCCATTCCAGCTTGGGCGCCACTTTGCCAAAACCCTCTGCAACAGGCGCAATTTCAGCCAGCTCCATCTCCATCACCTGCACCAGCCTGGCACGGCTTTCTGCCGGTTTGGTCGGCGGCTTTGGCCTTAAATTGACGGCCAGCACCAGGATGACCACCCCGGCAATCAGGGCCGGGAAGAACAGTAATTTACGCTTGATGCTCATGGGACTCTCCTGTGGTCACCGGGTTTAACAGACCGCGTTCAATAAGGGCCAGGTTGTGCTCCAGCAGACGCTGAAGAAAAAGTTCATCGATATTTATACCCTGCATTTTCATTACCGCCGGGGGGGCGATAAAAGGAAATACCATCAGGCTGATATAGCTCATCCGGCACAACAGCGGGTCCAGGTCATCACGCAGAACACCTTCACTCTGCATCTGCTCAAAGAGCACTTTTTGAGCCGGCTTAGTAATATCACCAAACACTTTTGCCACAGTCTGACGCTGCAGCGAGCTCTCTTCCATCATCATGACCCTGGCAAGCAGTCGGGGAAATGCAGGGTTTTTACCCATCATGCTGTAATAGGTTTTCATTATGTTAAGAAAACCCTCTTTATCGCCTTTCTGCTCGAGTTTGAGCACAATTTCCCGCATCGGCTGCAGGGTTTCGCGAATCATGGTTTCAAACAATCCGGCTTTGTTTCCGAAGTAATAGCGGATCATCGCCATATTAACCCCGGCCCCTTCGGCCAGCATCCGGGTAGAGACTTTTTCATACGGCATAGTGCTGAACAGCTCCCTGGCCTGAATGATTAAATTCTCTCTGGCATCAATACCCTGGCCTGGTCTTCCTGGTCTTCTGGCCATCTGATTTTCCCCTGCTGAATTATTCAATCGATTAATTATAGACAGGTGAATTACGCAGCAATAGCGGAATAATTCATCAGTATTTCATCGTTTGATTAATTTAACGTATTCAGTACCGTGGGGAAAAAATCATCATCCAGGCCTTGACGTACCCCATTGAGTAGGGTACTAATTTGTTAACTTAATTTTGTGGACAGGTAACATGATGCCGCGTTTTTCTTCTCTTCTTAGCCTCCTCCTTATCGTGATTACATCGCGCGGGTAGGCTGTGGACGAAAAACACCACACAAACAAAAGAGCCCGCACCTGATGCGGGTTTTTTTGTAACTGACAAAACATAAAAAATCGGTATCAGCGGGAAGCAACCGATAAACAAACCAGGAAAGGACACAATCATGAGCGATCAGGTCATTATCTTCGACACCACCCTGCGCGATGGCGAGCAGGCGTTGTCAGCCAGTTTAACCGTAAAAGAAAAACTGCAGATCGCTTACGCCCTTGAGCGTCTGGGTGTGGACGTGATTGAAGCAGGCTTTCCGGTCTCTTCACCAGGCGACTTCGAATCAGTACAGACCATTGCCAAAAACATCAAAAACAGCCGGGTCTGTGCCCTGTCCCGCGCGGTCGCCAAAGATATCGATGTTGCCGCCGAGTCACTGAAAGTCGCCGAAGCCTTCCGTATTCACACCTTTATCTCCACTTCTACCGTTCACGTTCAGGACAAACTGCGCCGCAGCTACGACGACGTAGTACAGATGGGTGTGGAAGCAGTGAAACGCGCCCGTCGCTATACAGATGATGTGGAGTTCTCCTGTGAAGACGCCGGCCGCACCCCAATCGACAACCTGTGCCGTATGGTAGAAGCGGCTATCGACGCTGGTGCAACCACGGTAAACATTCCGGATACGGTCGGCTACACGGTACCGAGTGAGTTTGGCGGTATTATCCAGACCCTGTTTAACCGTGTTCCGAATATCGATAAGGCGGTGATCTCGGTTCACTGTCACGATGACCTGGGTATGTCGGTGGCCAACTCTATCGCCGCGGTTCAGGCCGGTGCCCGCCAGATCGAAGGCACCATCAACGGTATCGGCGAGCGCGCCGGTAACTGTTCGCTGGAAGAGATCGCCATGATTATCAAGACCCGCGCGGAATTCCTGGGTGTAAACACAGGGATCAAGCACGATGAGATCCACCGCACCAGCAAGATGGTCAGCCAGCTGTGCAATATGCCGGTTCAGAGCAACAAGGCTATCGTTGGCGCTAATGCCTTCAGCCACTCTTCCGGTATCCACCAGGACGGCATGCTGAAGAACAAAAACACCTACGAAATTATGACCCCTGAGTCCATCGGCCTGAAAAACCAGGCGCTGAACCTGACTTCACGTTCAGGCCGCGCCGCGGTGAAAAGCCACATGGACTCCATGGGTTACAACGAAGACGAGTACAACCTGGACGCCCTGTACGCCGACTTCCTGAAACTGGCGGACCGCAAAGGCCAGGTATTTGACTACGACCTGGAAGCGCTGATGTTCTTCTCCAACCTGAAAGAAGAAGACGACTACTTCAAGCTGAACTACCTGAGCGTGCAGTCCGGCAGCGTAATGGCGACCACCAGCATCAAACTGCAGTGCGGTGATAAAGAGACCAGTGAAGCAGCGGTGGGCAACGGCCCGGTTGACGCCCTTTACCAGTGTATCTACCGCGTCACCGGCTACGATATCGTGCTGGATAAGTTCGACCTGACCGCCAAAGGCGAAGGGGAAGACGGCCTGGGCCAGGCCGATATCATCGCCAACTACAAAGGCCGTAAATACCACGGCACCGGCGTCTCTACCGATATCGTTGAAGCCTCAGGTCAGGCGCTGCTGCACGTGATCAACAGCATCTACCGCGCCGAGCAGATCGAAGAGATCAAACAGAATAAAGAGAAGATAGAGGCGGTTTAGCGGAACCGCAGGTCCTGGAAAGAGCAGGTTCTGGATATAACCCCCAGGACCCAGGACCCAGGACCCAGGACCCAGGACCCAGGACCCAGGACCCAGGACCCAGGACCCAGGACCCAGGACCCAATTTTCCCAAAACCCAGTTAATAAATTCAAACACAACTTATTAAAAAAGGACAAACCCACCATGGCAGGCAAAAGCTACAAAATCGCTGTATTACCGGGAGACGGTATCGGACCGGAAGTGATGCAACAGGCGCACAAAGTACTGGATGCGATTGAGCAGAAACACAGTATCTCTTTTGAGCGCGAACAGCACGATGTCGGCGGTATTGCTATCGACAACCACGGCTGCCCGCTGCCGGATTCAACCCTGAAAGGCTGTGAAGATGCAGATGCGGTGCTGTTTGGCTCGGTTGGCGGCCCGAAATGGGAACACCTGCCACCAAACGAGCAGCCGGAGCGCGGTGCGCTGCTGCCACTGCGAAAGCACTTTCAGCTGTTCTGTAACCTGCGTCCGGCGCAGATCCATAAAGGTCTGGAAGCTTTCTCGCCGCTGCGTGCCGATATCTCTGAGCGTGGCTTCGATATCGTGGTCGTGCGTGAGCTGACCGGCGGCATCTACTTCGGCCAGCCAAAAGGACGCGAAGGCGAAGGCGCCAACGAAAAAGCGTTCGATACCGAGGTGTATCACCGCTTTGAGATCGAGCGTATCGCCCGTATCGCATTTGAATCTGCCCGCCTGCGCCGTAAAAAGGTGTGCTCGATAGACAAAGCCAACGTTCTGCAGAGCTCTATCCTGTGGCGTGAAGTGGTGGAAGAGATCGCCAAAGAGTACCCGGACGTGGAACTGACCCACATGTACATCGACAACGCGACCATGCAGCTGATCAAAGACCCGGCTCAGTTCGATGTGATGCTCTGCTCGAACATCTTCGGAGACATCCTGTCAGACGAGTGCGCCATGATCACCGGCTCAATGGGCATGCTGCCTTCAGCCAGCCTGAACGAGAGCAAGTTTGGTCTGTATGAGCCGGCAGGTGGCAGCGCGCCGGATATCGCAGGTAAAAACATCGCTAACCCGGTTGCCCAGATCCTGTCTGCAGCCCTGATGCTGCGCTACAGTCTGGGCGAGGAAAACGCAGCTCAGGATATCGAGAACGCAGTATCCAAAACGCTGGAAGCAGGCGAACTGACCGCGGATCTGGCCGGCAGCAAACCAGCTCTGTCGACCTCTGAAATGGGTGACAGGATCGCCGCTTATATCGCTCAGTCTTAAGGATTTTCCGGCAGCGCAGGCCGCTGCCGGTCATAAGGAAGCAAACACAATGTCGAAAACACTATACGAAAAAATCTACGACGCACACGTGGCCGTTGCCGCAGAAGGTGAAAACCCTATCCTGTATATCGACCGTCATCTGGTTCACGAAGTGACTTCTCCTCAGGCGTTTGACGGCCTGCGCGAGAAAGGACGTAAAGTTCGCCAGACAGGCAAAACTTTTGCCACCATGGACCACAATGTCTCTACCACCACCAAAGATATCAACGCTTCCGGTGAAATGGCGCGTATCCAGATGGAAACACTGTCAAAAAACTGCGAAGAGTTCGGTGTCACCCTGTATGACCTGAACCACAAGTACCAGGGCATCGTCCACGTCATGGGGCCGGAGCTGGGCATTACCCTGCCGGGTATGACTATCGTTTGTGGTGACTCACACACCGCAACCCACGGCGCATTTGGCTCGCTGGCATTTGGTATTGGTACTTCTGAAGTTGAGCACGTACTGGCGACTCAGACCCTGAAACAGGCGCGCGCCAAAACCATGAAGATCGAGGTCAAAGGCAAAGTCGCTGATGGCATTACCGCCAAAGATATCGTGCTGGCGATCATCGGCAAAACCACCGCTGCCGGCGGAACCGGCTATGTGGTCGAGTTCTGCGGCGAAGCGATCACCGACCTTTCTATGGAAGGCCGGATGACGGTATGTAATATGGCGATCGAGCTGGGTGCCAAAGCCGGACTTATCGCACCGGACCAAACCACTTTTGACTACATCAAAGACCGTAAATTTGCCCCAACCGGCGCAGACTGGGATGCAGCCGTTGCGTACTGGTCAGGTCTGAAGTCAGACGATAACGCACAGTTTGACGCGGTTGTTACCCTTGAGGCGGCAGAAATCAAACCTCAGGTGACCTGGGGTACCAACCCGGGCCAGGTGATCGCGGTAGATCAGGCTATTCCTGCTCCGGCCGATTTCAGTGACCCGGTAGAGCGCGCATCCGCGGAAAAAGCCCTGGCTTATATGGGCCTGGAAGCGGGCAAAAAACTGTCTGATTACCCTGTCGACAAAGTCTTTGTCGGCTCGTGCACCAACTCACGCATCGAAGATATGCGCGCAGCAGCAGCTGTGGCCAAAGGTAAGAAAGTTGCTGCGCACGTACAGGCGCTGATCGTACCAGGCTCTGAGCAGGTAAAAGCCCAGGCAGAAGCCGAGGGGCTGGATAAAATCTTTATCGAAGCGGGTTTTGAGTGGCGTCTGCCGGGCTGCTCCATGTGTCTGGCGATGAACAACGACCGCCTTGGGCCTGGAGAGCGCTGCGCGTCGACTTCAAACCGTAACTTTGAAGGCCGCCAGGGACGCGATGGCCGTACCCACCTGGTCAGCCCGGCTATGGCAGCAGCCGCTGCTGTCGCGGGTCATTTTGTCGATATTCGTGAGCTGTAAGGAGAGCAGAGATGGCAGAATTTAAACAACATACCGGCCTGGTGGTTCCCCTGGATGCAGCCAACGTCGATACCGACGCGATCATTCCCAAGCAGTTCCTGCAAAAAGTGTCACGGCTTGGTTTTGGTAAGCACCTGTTCCACGACTGGCGCTTTCTGGACGATGCCGGTGAGCAGCCAAACCCTGAGTTTGTGATGAACGCTCCCCGCTATCAGGGCGCGAGCATACTGCTGGCCCGGGAGAACTTCGGCTGCGGCTCATCGCGGGAGCACGCTCCGTGGGCACTGGCTGACTACGGGATCCGCGCCATGATTGCGCCGAGCTTTGCCGATATTTTTTACGGTAACTCGATCAACAACCAGATGGTTCCGGTCCGCCTGACCGAACAGGAAGTCGATGAACTGTTCCGGTTTGTCGAAACAAACGAAGGCGCAGAGATCACCGTAGACCTGGAAGCGCTGGAAGTACGCGCCAACGGCAAAACTTACACCTTTGAGATCGATGAGTTTCGCCGTCACTGCCTGCTGAACGGTCTGGATAATATCGGCCTGACCCTGCAGCACGAAGATAAAATTGCGCAATACGAGCAGAATATTCCGGCATTTCTTCGCTGATTATGAATGCTTTTGATTAGAGCGGCCACCGGCCGCTTTTTTTATGTAAGTTTTCCAGCGCTTACCGGGTCATATAGAAAACCCCAAACAGGAGCCGCCGCTGTGAGCCTGAAAAAACACTTCGCCTTGTTAATTTGTCTGCTGAGCTTTTCCGTCTGGTCTGCCCCAAAATCTGAGCTGTGGGAGCTTTGGGATCATGGCAACCCAAATAGTCAGCAAACCATCTCACACCAGGCGTGGCAAAACTTCCTCAGCCGTTATCTGATAAGGGATAGCGAACACCAGCTGCTCAATTATTCCGGCGTTTCTGAGGCTGATAAACAGGCGCTTGGTGACTACATAAAGCATTTGGCCACCCATGATCCAAAAGCTTATTCCAGGGCTGAGCAGTATGCCTACTGGGTCAATATGTACAACGCCATTACAGTAAAACTGATCCTTGATGAGTACCCGGTGAAATCGATCACCAAACTGGGTGGCCTGTTCAGTTTCGGCCCCTGGGATGAAGAGGTGGTGACGGTAAACGGACAGGTACTGACGCTGAACGATATTGAGCACAGGATCCTTCGCCCAATCTGGAAAGATCCCCGCACCCACTATGCGGTCAACTGCGCCAGCCTGGGCTGCCCTAACCTTCAGCCTGAAGCGTTCAGTGCAAACAATAGCGAACAACTTCTTGAAAGTGCGGCCAGGGCCTTTATCAACAGTGATAAGGGTGTCAGGGTCACAGACAAAGGTCTTGAGCTTTCATCCATTTATGAGTGGTTTGAAGAAGATTTTGGCGAGAGCGAACAGGCACTGCTGGAGCACCTGAGAAGATACCGCCCGGACCTGCCTGAGCTCCCCGGGCGTATCAGTTACGATTATGACTGGTCGTTAAACCAGGCGAATTAAAAACCCGAACCAGGTTGAGTAAGGAACTCTGCCTCTTCCGGCGTTGAAATGCGCCCAAGAATATCGTTGCGGTGAGGATAGCGGCCAAATCTGTCTATGATGGCTTTATGGCGCAGTTCAAAATCCAGCGTATTGGAATCACCGTTGGCCTGAAACAGGGCTACGGCCTGCTCATGAACCAGTACGGACTCACTGTGCATAAATGGCATACAGAGAAAGTTTCGCCTGCTCTGATCCAGCACCTGATCGTCTCCGCAGCGCACCGCCTCCTGAGCCAGGGCAAGCGCCAGCGGGTCTGAAGCAAAGGCCTGTGGTGTACCACGGTAAATATTGCGGGAAAACTGATCCAGAACGATAATTTCTGCCAAGCGGCCAAACGGACTCTGGCGCCAGGCAAACAGCTCACAGGCCGCGGCCTGACGGTGCAGCTCGCCAAACCGGCTGGCTATTTCTTTATCCAGCTCTTTGTCGGCGACAAACCACTGCTTCGGCGTCAGTTCATCAAACCAGAAACTCAATACATCCGTGTACATAAACACTCCTTATTTAAAGCCCTGCTCTTTTTTGATCAAATCGTAGGCCGACTGGATCTCCTGGGCTTTCTCTTTGGCCATCTCCATCATTTCCGGTGGCAGACCTTTGGCCACCAGTTTATCCGGGTGGTGCTCGTTCATCAGCTTGCGGTAAGCACGTTTAACGCTCTTCGAATCTGCGTCTTCATCAATACCCAGTACGCTGTATGCGTCAGCCAGCTGATTACGTGATGGTGCCTGCTGCCAGCCACCCGGTCCCTGAGACTGGCCGGATTGACCAAACCCACCGCGCTGGAAGCGAAACGCCGCCTCCTGCATATGCAGGCGCTGCTCAAGCTGAGCAGAAGAAAAGCCCAGACCGCGGGCAACTGCGTGCAGTACGTCGCGCTCACTCGGATGAACTTCACCATCGGCAAACGCGGCAGAAATCTGTAACTCCAGGAAAAACTGCAGCAGGTCGTGACGCCCGCCCGAAGAAAGGCGCACTTTCTCCAGTACATCACGCAATGGGAAGTCACTGTCTTTCCCTTCACGAAATGCATCCTGAGCGGCACGGCGTTGCTCACCATGGAGGTTCATCCGCGCCATCATGGTGCTGGCGAGCTGAATTTCTTCTTTGGTCACCTGACCTTTCGCTTTCGCCACGTGTCCCATGACCGCAAATGCGCTGCGGAAAAACTCCGCCTGATCCTGAGCCGAAGAGCGGCGGAAGCCGCCTCCCAAAGGTCCCTGACCAAATCCGCCATGCTGCAACGCCCTGGCTTTATCAAACTGGTGGCCGATAAACAGGCCAAACACCGCCCCCAGCAGTCCCCCTAACAGCGAACCAAAAAATACGCCGAGAATTTTGCCGAAAATCTGCATTATTGTGCTCTCAATCTCTGAATTTTTATTGTGGAATGCGGTCTTATAGTGTCGGTGAAAGCAATAATCCTTTATGATAAAGGACCTTTTCGCTGGAAATCTTTTCCGACCGTAACCTAATGGATTCAAGTTTCACAGGATAGTTCAACCCGATGCTTCGTACTTCCCGCACTCTTCTTGCCATTTCAGTCAGTGCCGCTCTGTGCGCACCAGCGACCCAGGCTGAAGACCAAAACTCAGACAGTTTGCAGCAAATGTCCCCCCAGGATCAATGCCAGCAGACCAAAAGCGGTCAGAAAGATATCAATGATGAACCCATTTATATCGATGCAGACCGGGCAGAGGCACAGGCAGATACCCAGGCAGTGTATGAAGGGAATGTCATCGTAACCCAGGGCGTGCGCCAGATTGAAGCCGATACCATTACCCACAAACCGGTGGAACAGGTGATGATCGCAGAAGGCGATGTTCGCTTCCGCGACGGCCAGGTTAAAGCCAACGCAGATAAAGTGACGGCCTACCTGGAAACTGAAGAAACCCGGATGGAGAACTCCAGCTATCAGTTCCTGTGTGAGTCGGGCCGTGGTGAAGCGGCGATGGTGCTCAAATCCGGTCAGAAAGTCTATGAGCTCGAAGACGGCTCTCTGACCTCCTGCCCGGAAGGTGACAACGCCTGGATGCTGAAAGCCGGCTCCATTGAAGTGGATAAAGACGAAGAGCAGGCCTACTTCTACCACACCCGTTTTGAAGTGCTGGATGTACCTGTATTCTACGTGCCCTATATGAGCATGCCGGTCGGTGGTAAGCGCAAAAGCGGCCTGCTGTTTCCAAGCGTCTCGCTGGACACCAAAGATGGCCTGAAAGTAAAGGCACCTATCTACTGGAACCTGGCCCCTAACTACGACCTGACCACCACCATCAACTATATGGAACGCCGCGGCACCCAGTTTGACGCGAATTTCCGCTATCTGACCGAATACGGCAGCGGCTCCCTGCAGGGGGAGTACATCAAGCGCGATGAGCAGTCAGAGCGTGAACATCACCGCTGGGCATTTGGATATAAACACGACGGCATTATCGCTGAGAACTGGAAAGTCAATATCGACTACTCCCGGGTCAGCGATGCCGACTATTTCAAGGATCTGGACTCCAGTGTGGGTAACCGTGAAGACGGCCAGCTCCTTCAGATGGGAAGCGCCAGCTACCGCCAGCAAAACTGGGATGTAGAGCTGAAAGTCAAAGACTTCCAAATCCTGGATGAAGGCAGTAACCAGCCCTACCAGCTGCTGCCTCAGCTGAAATACAACTTCTATGCACCCGGCTTTTACAGCGGGGTGAACTTTGACCTTATCAGTCATATCAGCCGGTTTGAAAACATTGATGAAACAAAGCCAACCGCGACCCGGGTCCACGTTGAGCCAGGGATCCAGATCCCGCTGACCCGCCCGTGGGGCAGCCTGACCGGTGAAGCGCGGATGCTGACTACTTACTACCAGCAGGAGTTTGACGACAGTATTAAAGGCAATGAAAGCCTGGAAGAACAGGTCACCCGCACCCTGCCGGAAGTACGCATCAACGGCCTGCTCAACCTGGAGCGGGATGCGGGCAGTTATACCCAGACCCTGGAGCCTCAGGTTCAGTACCTGTATATCCCAAAAGTTAACCAGGATAACATCGCCCTGTACGACACCACACTGCTGCAGACCGACTATTACGGCCTGTTCCGCAGCCGCAAGTACAGCGGGGTCGACTATATTAACCCGGCCAACCAGATCAGTTATGGTGCCACCACCCGCTTCTATGACGGTGACTACAAAGAGCGGCTGAACATTTCGTTCGGTCAGATCTACTATCTGCAGCCGGAGTCGGACAACGGTGCAGAAGACCTCACCGCCTACTCGGCCTGGGCGATAGAGAGTGACTTTAACTTTAATGACTATCTGTTCTACCACGGCGGTATTCAGTATGACGTTAAGACCAGCGCCATTCAGCTGGGCAACAGCGCGCTGGAGTACCGTTTTGACAAAGGCTACGTCCAGGGTAACTACCGCTATGTATCCAAGGATTACATCAGCCAGTATGTCGGCTTTATTGATCAAAGTGACCAGGTTGAAAACAAGTACACCCGAGACGGCATCTCGCAGGCGGGTCTGCTGACCGGTATGGACCTTACCCGCAACTGGCGGGCAGAAATCCAGTACTTCCATGACCTGACCGAAAACGTCAAACTGGAGAGCCTGGCCAAGCTGGCATACACCAGCGACTGCTGGTTTGTCGCTATCGCCTATACCCAGCAGCTTCGTGACTGGGAAGGCGGCGTTGGAACCCAGGGCACCACCCCAACCTACGAAAACAACCTGAAATTCAACATCGGTATTCGCGGCTTTGGCACCGAACTGAGCTCCATTCAGTCTACCGATAACGCGCTTGGCTATGGCCGGCCTTTCTACCTGAACAACTAGAACGCAGAATTTGGAATTACTACAGATGAAAATGTGGAAAAAAAACCTGGCAACCCTGGCCCTGTCACTGAGCGGCCTGGCGATGCTCCCTCACGCGACCGCCGGGCAGACAACAACACAAGCCGTAGAGCTGGATAAAGTTGTCGCTATCGTCAATGAGGGCGTAATCCTGCAAAGTGAGCTGGATGCTGCGCTGAAAACCATTAAGGCCAATGCCAAAGCCGGAAACCAGGCCCTGCCGGATGAGAAAATCCTGCGTGAGCAGGTGATGGACAAACTGATCCTCGATACCATTCAGACCCAGCAGGCTGAGCAGATGGGGGTGCGCATTGACGACAACCGTCTGGAGCTGGCCCTGAAAGAGGTCGCCGCTTCAAAGAACATGACTCAGGAGCAACTGCGCCAGTCGGTGGAAGCCGAAGGCCTGGCCTGGTCTGATTTCCGCGAACAGATCCGTAAAGAGATCGCCGCTTCAGAAGCGCGTAACGCCCAGGTGCGCCGCCGTATCAACATCCTGCCGGCGGAAGTCGACAACCTGGCGAATATCCTGGCCAAGGAAACCAACGCCAGCGTGCAATACAAAATCAGCCATATCCAGCTGCGCTTCAATGACCAGCAAAGCAAAAAGGAAGTGGAAGAGCAGGCCAAAGATTTGGTGAAGAAACTGAAACAGGGTGATGACTTCCAGACCCTGGCCTTCAGCTACTCCAAAGGTCCGAAAGCCATGCAGGGCGGTGACTGGGGCTGGCTGCGTAAAGAAGAGATGCCAACCATCTTTGCCGACCAAATCACCACTCAGGGCAAAGACAGCGTTATTGGCCCGTTCCGCAGCGGTATCGGCTTCCATATCCTGAAAATCGATGATGTCAAAGGCCTGGAAACCATTTCAGTAACCGAAGTGAACGCACGCCATATTCTGATTAAGACCTCGGTGATCCTGAGTGATGACGGAGCGAAGAAAGAACTGAATGAGATGATCCGCCAGATCAATGCCGGAGAGCGCACCTTTGGCGAGCTGGCTCAGCAGTACAGCGCAGACCCGGGCTCAGCGGCCAACAATGGTGAACTGGGCTATCAGACTCCGGATCTGTACGTACCTGAGTTCAAACACCAGGTGGAAACCCTGCCTGCAGGCCAGATCAGCGAACCATTTAAAACCGTGCACGGCTGGCACATCGTTGAAGTCATGGATCGCCGCCAGGTAGACCGCACCGATTCGGCGATGAAAAACAAAGCCTACCGTATTCTGATGAGCCGTAAGTTTAATGAAGAAGTCGGTGCCTGGATGCAGGAAATCAAAGCCGGCGCTTACATCGAAATCCTGGGAGAGAACGATGACAACTAAGAGAATCGTTGTCACTGCCGGGGAGCCGGCTGGTATCGGGCCGGACCTGGTTCTGGCCCTGTCCCGGGAAGACTGGGATCACCAAATTGTCGTCTGCGCTGACAAACAAATGCTGGCTGAGCGCGCATTGCAGCTGGGCATCGAAGTCGAACTCGTGGACTATCAGTCAGATAGCCTTCCGGTTTCCCAGTCGGCTGGCCGCCTGCTCGTAGACCATATCCCGGCAGACGCTCCGGTTACCGCAGGTCAGCTGGATGAAGCCAATGGCCGGTATGTATTAAAAACCCTGGAAAGAGCCGCTTTGGGCTGTATGCAGGGCGAATTTGATGCTATTGTCACCGGCCCTGTGCACAAAGGGGTGATCAACCGGGCGGGAGTGGCATTCAGCGGACATACCGAGTTCTTTGCTGAAAAATCCAATACACCACTGGTGGTCATGATGCTGGCGACCGAAGGACTGCGCGTCGCGCTGGTCACTACCCATATCCCACTGGCGTACGTGTCCAAAGCTGTCACCAGTGAACGGCTGGAGAGCATCGTCCATATATTGCATCAGGATCTGGTCAGCAAATTTGCGATTCCGGAACCGAAAATCTTCGTCTGTGGCCTGAATCCGCATGCGGGTGAAGATGGCTGCCTTGGCAGCGAAGAGATCGATACCATTACACCAACGCTGGAAAAACTGCAGCAGCAGGGTATCGACGTGGTTGGGCCGTTACCGGCTGATACCATTTTTAATCAGAAATATTTACAGCAGGCGGACGCTGTACTGGGGATGTATCACGATCAGGTGTTACCTGTACTAAAATACAAAGGCTTTGGCCGCTCCGTGAACATCACCCTGGGTTTACCATTTATTCGCACTTCGGTAGACCATGGTACAGCGCTGGATTTGGCCGGGAAAGGCCTCGCGGATACAGGGAGCTTCCAAACCGCACTGAATTATGCGATAGATTTAGCAGAGAAAAAGCAATGAGAAATGATGTCCACCTGGGACACAAAGCGCGTAAACGTTTTGGTCAAAACTTTCTGAACGATCCATACATCATCGATGGCATCGTTTCTTCGATCAATCCAAAGCCAGGCCAGAACCTGGTGGAGATTGGTCCGGGTCTTGGCGCGATCACTGAGCCGGTTGGCAAGCTGGTCGACAAGTTTACCGTTATCGAGCTTGACCGTGACCTGGCTGAACGCCTGCGCAATCACCCCGATCTGGCGGAGAAGCTGACCATCCACGAAGGTGATGCGATGCGTTTTGACTTTACCCAACTGGTGAAGCCAAACAACAAACTGCGCATTTTCGGCAACCTGCCGTACAACATCTCTACCCCGCTGATGTTCCACCTGTTCGAGTTTCATAAAGAGATTCAGGACATGCACTTCATGCTGCAAAAAGAGGTAGTGAACCGTCTGGCAGCAGCGCCTGGCAGCAAAGCCTACGGCCGTCTGACCGTGATGGCGCAGTACTTCTGTAAAGTGGTACCGGTACTGGAAGTGCCACCAACGGCGTTTGTTCCGCCACCAAAAGTCGACTCCGCGGTTGTTCGCCTGATGCCTTATGAAGAGCTGCCTCACCCGGCAACCAGCCTGAAATGGCTTGACCGCGTGTGCCGTGAAGGCTTTAACCAGCGCCGTAAAACCGTGCGTAACTGTTACAAGAGCCTGCTGAGCCCGGAAGTACTGGAAGAGCTGGGTGTTAACCCGGCGATGCGTCCGGAAAACCTGACGCTGGAACAGTTTGTGGCGATGGCGAACTGGCTGGATGCCAACCACGCCTGATTTATCCTCCGGGACAAGCATCAGTTCAAAATAATACAGGCCAGCACACGCTGGCCTGTTTGTTAATTCAAACGGTTAGCCTATTCTGTAAGTAAAGGAAACGGATACCAAGGAGGTTACATGGACGCAGTTCAACCGTGTATCAAATGCCAGGTGCAGACCAAGTATGTCCCTGAGCAATCCGAACCTGACAAACAACGTTATGTGTTTGCCTACCTGATCACAATCAAAAACCTCAGCCCGCACCCGGTTCAGCTGATCTCCCGCCACTGGCTGATCACCGACGCCAACGGCAAACAGCTCTCTATTGAAGGCAGCGGTGTAGTCGGTGAGCAGCCGATCATTTTAGCCAGTGACGAATACAGCTACGCCAGCGCGACAGCCATCGAAACCCCAATGGGTGTCATGCAGGGCTACTACAATATGCAAACCGAACAGGGCGTAAAGTTTAAAGCGGAAGTCGACCCGTTTCGCCTTGCCATGCCTAACATCATTAATTAATTCCAGAGGACACGGTGGCCAATTACATCGTCGGAGATATTCAGGGCTGCTTTGATGAGCTGACCCTGCTTTTAAAACAAGCGAAATTCAAACCAAAAAAGGACTGCCTCTGGCTGGCCGGAGATCTGGTCGCCCGCGGCCCCAAATCCCTGCAAACCCTGCAGTTCGTCAAAGAGCTCGGTGACAGTGCCCGGGTGGTGCTCGGCAACCATGACCTGCATCTTCTGGCGGTCTGGCACGGGTTTAACCGGGTAAAAAAGAAAGACAAAACCGCGCAGATTTTTGAGAGCCCGCAGTGCGAAGAGCTGATGGAGTGGCTGCGCCATCAGCCACTCATGGCCGAGCACGATGAGTTCGTCATGTGTCACGCCGGCATTTCCCCCCAGTGGGATCTGAGCACCGCACGGAAGAGCGCCCGTGAAGTAGAAACTGTGCTGCAGAGTGACCAATGGGTATGGCTGCTGGAAAACATGTACGCCAACACGCCGGAAAGCTGGGATGAATCCCTGAGCGGTATCGAACGCTATCGCTACATCATCAACGCCTTTACCCGAATGCGTTTCGTGTGGCCCGATCACCGTCTGGACATGCTGTGCAAGCTCTCACCGGAAGAAGCCGGGAAGGAGCACCTGACCGCCTGGTTCCGCCACCCCGACCGGATTAAGCTGGAAAAACCTGTTCTGTTTGGCCACTGGGCGGCCCTGATGGGTCACGAAGACGAACACACCATCGGCCTGGACACCGGCTGTGTGTGGGGGGGAGAACTTACTATGCTGAGGTGGGAGGATAAGACTTACTTTACGCAGAAGGCGGTGGATTAACGGGCTCTGGGCTCTGGGCTCTGGGCTCTGGGCTCTGGGCTCTGGGCTCTGGGCTCTGGGCTCTGGGCTCTGGGCTCTGGGCTCTGGGCTCTGCAACCACTGTTTCTGACCCTGGTCTTACTTTCAACACAATAGCTTCGTTTTCCCATGTAACCTATCGCGAGCTCACCCAGGGCCCAGCGCCTAGTACCTAGCGCCTTTCTAAAACCACAAACTCCATATCGTACGCATTCTTCTCATCCACGCTGTAGCGTTCTGAATAGCTCTGTGACCAGCCCTGGCCCCAGTCCGGGAATTGGGTATCCCCTTCGATGTCTGCGTCAATATGAGTCAGGTAGAGACGGTCTGCGCGGGGCAGGCATTCTGCGTAGACAGAGCCGCCACCGATCACCATCACTTCGTCCACGCTGCCGGCCAGCTCAAAAGCTTTATCCAGGCTGGTGGTGGTATCTACACCTTCGATAACCAGTTCAGGGTCGCGGCTGATCACGATATTCTGGCGGCCCGGGAGCGGCCGACCGATCGACTCATAGGTTTTACGGCCCATTACCACCGGCTTGCCCATAGTGCAGCGTTTAAACCAGGCAAAATCCGCCGGCAGGTGCCACGGCATCTGATTGTCTTTGCCAATAATGCGCTGGTTAGCCATCGCGGCGATCATACTTACTTTCATCTGGTTGCTCCTTACACGACTGGTTTGCGGCGGTAGAATAGCAAACCTGGCATAGCGAGGCCAATCGCCAGCCCGGCGATAATAAACATGGCTTTGAGGAAGTTGGAAACCAGCACGCCCATCAGTTCCGGGGTAAACCCGACATGGTTAATCTCAACCAGGGCGATCATGGCTTTAAAGGCGTATACACCGGGAACCATAGGGATCAGGGCCGCCACGGTAAAGACCTTGGGATGAGCCAGAAAACGGTGAGACCAGTGCACCCCGATCATACCGACCAGGGTCGCGGCAAAGAAAGTCGCCCACTCAATCGGCACACCGTAGTGCATCATCAAAAAGCGGCTGCCGTGACCAATCGCCCCGCCCAGCGCGCAATATTTCAGGGCCTTGGTCGGCACATTAAATACCAGTGCAAATCCCACAGCCGGGATCGCGGCGAACAGCATATCTTCAAGCAGTGCCAGAATAAGAGCCATCATCCTACCCACCCCCATACGCCAACCAGGCTCATCGCGCCCATAATGCCAAGACAGGTAGACAGAGTAAGCAGGCTGGCCATCACAAAGCGGGCAATGCCCATATTGATATAGCCTTTAATGACATCCGCCACCGAGTTGATCAGCGGGAAACCGGGAACCAGCATAAGTACAGAGGAAGCCATTGCGATAAACGGTTGATCGCCGACTTCAAACACCATCGCCTGAGCAGAAATAAGGGTGGTCACAAAAGCAGTAACGGAGAAATTCAGCAGAGGGTTAAAATGACGGTGGCCCAGCTCCTGACGGACGATCATCCCCAGTGATGAAGCCACAAAAGTGACGCCGAATACAACCCGGTCACCACCGGCAAGATGGCTGAATGCTGCGCACGACAGGCCAATCATGAAAACTACCAGCCAGCGGTTGTAACGCTCCGGGTTGATCTGATTCAGCTTTTCCTGAGCCGAAACCGGGTCCAGCAGGCCTTTCTCCATCAGAATGCAGATCCGCTGCACCTGGGTGATAACCCGCATGTTAATCCCTTTATCCGGGCAACGCCGGGCGGTGGTGATGCAATGATCATGCATTAAGGTAGTGACCACCAGTGAACTGGCAGAAAGGGAGACTTCCACTTCATCCATACCGCTGGCAAGACCAATACGGCGCATGATATCTCCTACCAGGGTACTCTCCGCCCCGTGCGCCAGCAGCATCTGCCCGGCCTGGGCTATCAACCGGGAGACAGATCTTTGATTACATTCCATATATTACTGAGACATTCCATTAAGCGGGGTCAATATAATAACAAAAATGCCGCCCGGAAAGGCGGCATTTTTTTAAGTCAGCGTTTTAAGCGCTCAGAGGCTCAGTCACGAACGTAGATAACGTGGCCGTCATCTTCTTCGTCATCCCAGTCATCCCAGTCGTCTTCTGTGATCACCTGGTCACCGCTCATCGCGTCTTTGTGGTAATCATCCCACATAAACTCGACTTTCTCTTCCTCGCTCTGCTCTTCAACTTCGCGTGGCAGGGTTTCCATAAAGTCGGCCAGCTTGTAACACAGCTCTTTGGTGCCGTTCTTGTTCACCGCAGAGATCTTGAAGTACTGATCTTCCCAGCCAAGCGCTTCGAGGATCTCCTGGATCTTCTCGTTGACTTCCTCTTCAGGCATAAGATCAACTTTGTTGAACACCAGCCAGCGTGGCTTGCCAGCCAGCTTCTCACTGTACTGCTCAAGCTCATCCATAATAGTCAGGGCATTCTGGATTGGATCTGACTGGTCGATCGGCATGATGTCGATCATGTGCAGCAGCACCCGGCAACGCTCAAGGTGTTTCAGGAAGCGGATACCCAGACCAGCACCGTCTGCCGCGCCTTCGATAAGACCCGGGATATCAGCTACCACGAAGCTCTTCTCAGGAACAACACTTACCACACCCAGGCTTGGGATCAGGGTAGTAAACGGATAGTCAGCCACTTTAGGCTTGGCTGCCGATACCGCGCGGATAAAGGTCGATTTACCTGCGTTTGGCAGACCAAGCATACCTACGTCAGCCAGCAACAGCAGCTCCAGACGCAGCTCACGCATTTCGCCTTTGGTACCCATGGTCTTCTGACGCGGCGCGCGGTTTACCGAAGATTTAAAACGGGTGTTACCCAGACCGTGCCAGCCACCTTTGGCAACCATCACTTTTTTGCCATGCTCAGCAACTTCAGCCACGATTTCATTGGTATGAATATCGACTGCACGGGTACCGACAGGAACGCGCAGTACCTTATCTTTACCGCGCTTACCGGTACAGTTACCACCACGGCCGTTTTCACCGCGCTCCGCTTCATAGAAGCGCTGGAAACGGTAATCGATCAGGGTGTTCAGGTTCTCGTCCGCCAGGATGTAAACATCACCGCCATCACCACCATCACCACCGTCAGGACCACCTTTAGCGACAAATTTTTCACGCCAAAAGCTCACGACACCGTTACCGCCGTCGCCCGCCTGGACTTTTACTACCGCTTCATCAACGAATTTCATCTTTAACTCCGCTATTCTTGCGTGCTAACCACTCTTTTGAGAATGGTATCAATTTTAGCAGATCCGAATGTAAGATCGATCACCTGGATCTTGTCGAACCGCATTCAGGACTAAAAGGAAGTTGCGCTCTGGGCTCTGGGCTCTGGGCTCTGGGCTCTGGGCTCTGGGCTCTGGGCTCTGCAAGTAAGCTACTTACACCTGATGCCAAAACTACTTTCTTTTATCCCTGCATAAATAAAAAACCCCGCCGATTCGGCAGGGTTTTTGAATTCAGCCAGAAACTAAAATTATTCAGCTTCGATGCTAATGAACTTACGGTTCTTAGGACCTTTCACTTCGAACTTAACTTTACCGTCAGTCAGAGCGAACAGAGTGTGGTCTTTACCGCAGCCTACGTTGTTACCAGCGTGGAACTTAGTACCGCGCTGACGTACGATGATGTTACCTGCAAGAACAGATTCGCCACCGAAACGCTTAACACCAAGACGTTTACTTTCTGAATCGCGGCCGTTACGAGTAGAACCGCCAGCTTTTTTGTGTGCCATTGTTAAACTCTCCTAATAAAGATTAAGCGTTGATGCCAGTGATTTTCACTTCAGTGAACCACTGACGATGGCCTTGTTGCTTACGAGAGTGCTTACGACGACGGAACTTAACGATTTTTACTTTATCGCCACGACCGTGCTTAACCACTTCAGCAGTTACCTTGCCGCCCTCTACCAGAGGAGCACCAACAGTGATTTCTTCACCGTTAGCTACAAGAAGAACTTTATCGAATTCAACAGACGCGCCAGTTTCAACGTCTAATTTTTCTAAACGAAGAGTTTGACCTTCGCTTACACGGTGTTGTTTACCACCAGATTGGAAAACAGCGTACATATTTTACTCCGCTTTTTCCGCACAGCCTGAACTCATTGTCTGAGTATATCGGGTGTGCGCTAAACTAATCATCAATAGGGCGCAGATTCTACAGAAGAGATGCCCCTATGACAAGCCATAATTTTAAAAAATTGGCGAAAAGCTAATCGCCAAAGAAAAGTGCGCTAATCATGCCTTTGAAAGATACATTTCGCAATGAATTTTAGTGTAATATTCACCAATTACTAAAAAACGATAAGCCTTGCAGGTTCTAACCTCAGCCGGAAGTACAATGGATTTTAAAGCTATCCAAGCACTCACTGCCGATGACATGGCAAAAGTGAACGAAACAATTCTAGCCCAGCTCAACTCAGACGTATCTCTAATCAATCAGCTGGGATTCTATATTGTCAGTGGCGGCGGCAAGCGTCTGCGCCCATTGCTGGCAGTTTTGTCGGCAAGAGCGCTTGGCTATCAGGGGGAAGCCCACACCACTGCCGCTGCATTTATTGAATTTATTCATACCGCTACCCTGTTGCACGACGATGTGGTCGATGAGTCAGACATGCGCCGCGGTAAAGCTACCGCCAATGCCGCATTTGGTAATGCCGCCAGTGTGCTGGTCGGTGACTTCATCTACACCCGCTCATTCCAGATGATGACCAGCCTGGGATCCCTGAAGATCCTCGCGCTGATGAGCGAAGCGGTAAACGTGATCGCCGAAGGTGAAGTCCAGCAGCTGATGAACTGTAACGACCCGGATACAACTGAAGAAAGCTACATGCAGGTGATCTACTCCAAGACCGCACGCCTGTTTGAAGCGGCCACTCAGGTTGGCGCGATTTTATCTGACGCATCTGAAGAAGTGGAAACCGCTCTGCAGAACTACGGTAAGTACCTCGGCACCGCATTCCAGTTGATCGACGATGTGATGGACTACACGGCTGACGGTAAAGAGATGGGCAAGAACGTTGGCGACGACCTGGCGGAGGGCAAACCGACCCTGCCACTGCTGTACGCGATGCGCAACGGCAATGAAGAGCAGCGCTCGATGATCCGCGAAGCGATTGAAAAAGCTAATGGCATGGAAAAACTTGACGCTATCCTGGAAGCGATGCGCCAGACAGGCTCACTGGAGTACACTACCCAAATAGCGCACCAGGAAGCAGACAAAGCGATTGCCGAGCTGGAGATACTGCCGGAGTCGGAATACAAACAGGCACTGATCGCCCTTGCGCACCTCGCAGTAGAAAGAAACAAATAACCTGCCTGTTTTTCTTTTTCTCTATATATAAGAAAAGCGCTCCATGATGGAGCGCTTTGTCATTTAAACCAGCTTATCGCTTAACCGGCAAACTCTACACCAATTGCAATGTCGCTGTTCAGGGTTTCCTGCATACCATCCAGTGCAGCCTGCTCGAACGCGCTCAGCTCGCCATAGCTCAACACTTCTTCTACCCCTTCACGGCCCAGTTTCACCGGCTGAGCGAAGAAGCGGGTGTTTTCACCCTCACCTTCCACATAAGCGCACTCAACCACACCTTCTTCACCCTGAAGGCCTTTAACCAGTGCCAGACCAAAGCGACATGCTGCCTGCCCCATGGAAAGAGTTGCACTGCCGCCACCGGCTTTGGCTTCCACTACTTCGGTACCCGCATTCTGGATACGCTTGGTCAGCGCAGCAATCTCTTCGTCAGAGAACTCCACCCCCTCAACCTGAGACAGCAATGGCAGAATCGTCACACCAGAGTGACCACCGATAACCGGCACACGAATATCGCCCGGATCTTTGTCTTTCAGTTCAGCAACAAAAGTTTCAGAGCGGATCACGTCCAGCGTGGTCACACCAAACAGCTTACGCTTGTCGTAAACACCGGCTTTCTTCAGCACTTCCGCAGCAATCGCCACTGTGGTGTTCACCGGGTTAGTGATAATACCCACACAGGCTTTCGGACATACTTCGGCAATTTTCTCCGCCAGAGACTTCACAATCCCCGCATTCACATTAAACAAATCGGCGCGGTCCATACCTGGTTTACGCGCGACACCCGCAGAGATCAAAACGACATCTGCTCCTTCCAGTGCCGGGGTCGGATCTTCACCGGCAAAACCTTCAATGTTCACCGGCGTCGGAATGTGGCTGAGATCTTTCGCCACACCCGGAGTCACCGGGGCAATATCATACAGAGCCAGGTCAGAACCCGCTGGCATGCGGTTTTTCAAAAGCAGAGCCAGAGCTTGTCCGATGCCACCTGCGGCACCTATTACGGCAACTTTCATTGTTGTTCTCCTTGGGTTATATCTTTTGTGTTTCACGTTAAGGTTAAAAAGCGGGGATAAGTAAAACGCTATAGCAACCGGGTTCTTATTACAATTAATTAACGTCAGCTTTGCGACCTCGCGCAACTCGCCCGAATCGTGCTACAAATCTGACGCTCATGTTGCGATGAAAACCATGCAAAGACAAGGGGTTAGTTAAGAGATGGGTCAACAAACAATTGAGCTCACCGACAGATTTGAAGGCCCGGTTTGGTACCGGTTGTCTTTTTATGCAAAAATGACGCGGTTTTTATAAGTCAGTGACAAGAGTCCCTATGCGAAATACCGACAAACAAGATAACCTGGTCCGTGTTTTTAAAGCCCTGCTTAAAGAAGAACGCTTTGGTTCTCAGGGTGAAATCGTTGATGCGCTGAAGCATGAAGGGTTTGATAACATTAACCAGTCCAAGGTGTCCCGTATGCTGACCAAGTTTGGCGCGGTCCGTACCCGTAACGCCAAAATGGAGATGGTTTACTGTCTTCCGGCAGAACTTGGGGTACCGACAGCATCCAGCTCGCTGCGCGAACTGGTACTGGACGTGGATTACAACAACAGCATCGTCGTTATTCACACCGGCCCGGGCGCAGCACAACTCATCGCCCGCCTGCTTGACTCATTAGGCAAGGCTGAAGGCATTCTGGGTGTGGTAGCAGGTGATGACACCATTTTTATTACTCCAACGCTGCAAATCTCCACCGAAACTCTCTTCAATTCTGTGTGTGAACTGTTTGAATACACCGGGTGAAACCTGTTGTTATTAACCATAGGTCATGGAAATCATTTTATTTCCGTGACCTTGTTCACGTTTAGGAAAATTTCATCTCATTCAGTTGGTTAATTTTAACCATTTGAAATATAAGAACTTTAATATCACCCCACTACGAAAAGTTCTATTAACACCTCAGACTTATTCGCTAAAAATCTTAACAAGATTGTAATTTCGCGCCGTTTTTTTGCTATTATTCAGCCACTTTTTCAGCTTTTATGCGGAGAAAGTTGCCGTTTCCACGCAGGAAACCCCACCGGCGAGAGCAACTGTCTGTGGGTGGATAACGAAAAAAGGAAGGGAAATTCATGGCATTTAAAAATCTTGTGAAAATCACGGCGATTGCTGCGGCTGTAATGGGCGCGGGCAGTGTGCAGGCTCAGGAATTCATCACTATCGGTACCGGCTCCGTAACCGGTGTTTACTACCCGACTGGTGGTGCTATCTGTAAGCTGGTCAACAAAGGCCGTAAGGAACACAATATTCGTTGCTCGGTTGAATCTACCGGCGGCTCTATCTACAACGTAAACACTATCCGTGCCGGTGAGCTGGACTTCGGTATTGTACAGTCTGACTGGCAGTACCACGGCTACAACGGTACCAGCAAGTTTGCCGACCAGGGTCCGTACAAAAAGCTGCGTGCAGTATTCTCTCTGCATACCGAACCTTTCAACGTGATCGCACGTGCTGATGCCGGCATCAACGGTATCAAAGATCTGAAAGGCAAACGCGTAAACATTGGTAACCCGGGCTCCGGTGACCGCGCGACTATGGGCGTGGTGATGGACGCAATGGGCTGGAAGCTGGAAGACTTCAAACTGGCTTCAGAACTGAAAGGCTCCGAGCGCTCACAGGCACTGTGTGACAACAAGATCGACGCCTTTGTTTACGTGGTTGGTCACCCGAATGGCTCAATCAAAGAAGCGACGACTTCATGTGACGCGAAACTGGTATCAGTGACCGGTCCTGAAATCGATAAAATCGTAAACGACAACCCATACTACGCGTTCAGCAACCTGCCCGCCGGTACTTACCGCGGTACAGACAGCAATGTGAACAGCTTTGGTGTGGCTGCAACCATGGTAACCACCACCGACATCTCTGATGAAGTGGCTTACAACGTGGCCAAGGCAGTGTTTGAAAACTTTGACACCTTCAAGCGCCTGCACCCGGCATTCGCCAACCTGAAGAAAGAAGATATGGTCCAGGCCGGCCTCTCTATCCCTCTTCACCCGGGTGCTGAGAAATACTACAAAGAAGTGGGCTTACTCAAGTAACCCTTCTCTCAGGAGCAGGTGGGCAACCACCTGCTCTGCGCTGATTTATTCTGCCTATAACGATAAACAACACCCGCAACCTGCAGGGTGCAGCTCTTTGCACCTTAAAAAGCAAAGAGTGCTTAATAAACACGCTACACTTTAGTGATAGCCTGGCTGTTGGATCTCCGGATTGTGAGATCCCGATGTGAAAAGGATGACGTACATGACGCAGACATCGACACCATCTCAGGATGTCCAGGAAATGGTGGCGCAGGCCGATACCGGTGCCCGCAATCCTCAGGGAATTCCCGGAAAAATCCTTTGGTTCGTACCACTTTGCTGGTCGCTGTTCCAGCTGTGGTATGCCTCTCCACTGCCGTTCATTTTTAATTTTGCGGTACTCAATGATACCGAAGCCCGTTCGATACACTTATCATTTGCTATCTTTCTGGCGTTTACTGCCTATCCGGCAATGAAGAACTCTCCCCGTGACCACGTCCCGCTGATTGACTGGATAATGGCCGCACTGGGCGCTTTCTCTGCAGGCTATATCTACCTGTTTTATACCCAGCTGGCCGAACGCTCAGGTGCGCCAACCAGCTTTGATATTGTAATGGCGGTCAGCGGTATGATACTGCTGCTCGAGGCGACCCGCCGCGCACTGGGTCCACCTCTGATGGTGGTTGCCGCCGTCTTTTTGCTTTACACCTTCGGCGGTCCCTACATGCCGGATGTGATCGCCCACAAAGGCGCGAGCCTTAACAAAGCCATGTCTCACCTGTGGCTGACGACCGAAGGGGTCTTCGGTGTGGCTCTGGGTGTCTCCACCTCGTTTGTATTCCTGTTTGTGCTGTTTGGCGCCATGCTGGAGCGCGCGGGTGCCGGCGCTTACTTTATTCGCGTTGCGTTTTCCCTGCTCGGCCACATGAAGGGCGGTCCGGCGAAAGCGGCCGTTGTAGCCTCGGGCCTGTCCGGGCTTGTCTCCGGCTCTTCAATTGCCAACGTGGTAACCACAGGGACCTTTACCATTCCGCTGATGAAGCGGGTGGGTTTCCCGGGTACCAAAGCCGGCGCCGTAGAAGTAGCCGCATCCACCAATGGTCAGCTGACGCCGCCTATCATGGGCGCAGCCGCCTTCCTGATGGTGGAATACGTGGGCATCTCCTATGTGGAAGTGATCAAGGCGGCGCTGCTGCCTGCGCTGATCTCCTATATCGCCCTGCTCTACATCGTCCACCTTGAAGCGTGTAAAGCGGGTATGACCGGTCTTCCACGCCGCCACAACCCGACACTTGTGCAGAGCCTGCTGTCGTTTACCGGTACCATTCTGGGTCTGTGTGTCATCAGTGCCGTTGTGTACTACGGCGTTGGCTGGACCAAAGATGTATTCGGCGCAGCAGCGACACCTATCGTCACGGTCGCCCTGCTGGCTTCCTATGTGGGGCTTGTCTCTATCTCTGCCCGCTACCACAGTGAGCAGAACCTGGAGACCGAGCTGGATGAAGTGCCGGACCCGGGTCCGACGATCAAATCCGGCCTGCACTTCCTGCTGCCGATCGTGGTGCTGGTATGGTGCCTGACCGTTGAACGCTTCTCTCCGGGTCTGTCTGCCTTCTGGGCAACGGTATTTATGATCTTTATCCTGATCACCCAGCGCCCGCTGATTGCGCTTTTCAGCAAACACGATGACATTGCAGAACAAACCCGACAGGGCTTTATTGACCTGACCGAAGCACTGGTCTCTGGTGCGCGTAATATGATTGGTATCGGTGTGGCAACTGCAGCTGCAGGTACCGTGGTCGGTGTGGTCACCCTGACCGGTATCGGCCTGGTGATGACTGACTTTGTCGAGTTTATCTCCGGGGGCAGCGTGATCCTGATGCTGCTGTTTACCGCAGTGATCAGCCTGGTGCTGGGGATGGGCCTGCCAACCACGGCGAACTATATCGTGGTATCAACCCTGATGGCGCCGGTGATCGTGACCCTTGGCGCAGCCCATGGCCTGATCATCCCGCTGATCGCTGTTCACCTGTTTGTGTTCTATTTCGGTATTCTGGCCGATGATACGCCGCCGGTAGGTCTGGCCGCATTTGCTGCTGCCGCGATAGCCAAGTCCGATCCTATCAGGACCGGTATCCAGGGCTTTACCTACGATATCCGAACTGCGATCCTGCCGTTCATGTTCATCTTCAATACTCAGCTGCTGATGATGGGCATCGACACCTGGTGGCACCTGACCCTGACGGTGATCTCAGCGATCATAGCGATGCTGCTGTTCTCAGCTGCAACCCAGGGCTGGTGGTTTACCCGCAACAAGTGGTGGGAAACCGTGCTGCTTCTGCTGCTGACCTTCACCTTCTTCCGTCCGGGTTTCTGGTGGGACATGGTCTACCCGGCCAAGGAGTACCATTCCGGCCTGGAGATCGTCGACATTGCTGAGCAGATGCCAATTGGCCAGGCGCTTGAACTGCGCGTTGGTGGTGAAAACCTGGAAGGTGAATATCAGGAAAAAACCGTCCGACTGCCGTTTGAGGACGGTGCGGTAACCGGTGAGGAGCGCGTGGCTTCCATGGGCCTAATGCTGAACATGGTCGACAGCGAGATGGTGGTCGATATGGTTGAATTTGGCAGTCCGGCGGAAGCGTCAGGCATCGACTTCGACTGGCAGATCAAAGCCGTGGTGCTGGAAGCGGACCGGCCGATGAAAGAGTGGGTATTCCTGCCTGCGGTTCTGTTGGTGCTCCTGCTCGCAGCAAATCAAAAACGCCGGGCCAGGGCTGAGACAGTCCCTGCATAATTGGCTATGCTCTAAGGTGCACCTAAGGGCGTGCTGACCTTTCTGGGTCACTTTTGCAGCCTTTGTCGCTTCTTTATACAAGGCAGCGCATACGCCGTATAGCCATCTATACAAGTATGTGATAACGCAGTAGAAAGTAGCGACAAAGGCTGCCCAACGGGTTCATCTAAACGAGTCCAGCGCGGCGTCATTCGTCACTCACATAGAGTTACTATGCCACGCTCCTCATTCCTTGCTCTGAACTCGTTTAGATTGAACAAAATTCGACCCAGAAAGGTCAGCACGCCCTCGCACACCTTTGTTGTAATTGGATCCACGTGATCCACAAAAGAGAAGATAATATGTATAAGAACATTCTGATCCCTGTCGACCTGAACGAAAAAGGCTTTTCTGATAAAGCGGTGGCACTGGCGGTATGGCATGCCCAGCAAAGCGGTGCCCGGCTGCACCTGCTGAATGTGCTGCCCGGTATTCACATGTCAATGGTCGCCACTTACTTTCCGCGCGACGCTGCACACAAGATGAAAGAAGATGTCAAAAACCAGCTTCAGCAGTTTTCGGACACCCATGTACCTGAAGGGGTGGAAAGCAGTTGCTATGTGGCTGAAGGCAAGCCCTACACCACCATCCTGGACTACGCCCAGAAACTGGAAGCCGACCTTATCATCATGCCAAGCCACAAACGCTCGAAAATCGATAAAGTGGTGCTCGGTTCGGTAGCCACCAAAGTGGTGAACAACTCGAAAGTGAATGTGTTGGTAGTAAAGCCGTAAAGAATAGGCGCTGGGCGCTGGGCGCTGGGCGCTGGGCGCTGCAGAATTCTGCGCTCCCCTGGCCCAACGTCAAGCGCACTATCTGGCTGTTTCCCCAGCTAACAACACACTCCCCCAGAGCCTGGTGCCCAGGGCCAAGAGCCTCTTATACTACCCTGTTCACCCTCTCCCCTTTCACAAACCCCTCGATATTCTCTATCAGGATCTCACACAGCTTACTAAGCGCGCTGTCTGAACCCCAGGCGACGTGTGGGGTGAGGATAAGGTTGGGAAGATTTGCGCTGGCGATAAGCGGGTTATCCGTTGGGGCTGGCTCGCTGGTAAACACGTCCACGCCGGCGCCTGCGATTTGGCCGGATTTCAGAGCCTCTGCCAGAGCGTACTCATCGACAAGACCACCGCGACCGGTGTTGATCAGAATGGCAGAGTCTTTCATCTGCTCAAATTCTGGCGTGGCAATCAGGTTAAGAGTTTCGTCATTAAGCGGGCAGTGCAGGGTCAGCACATCAGCCTGCGCCAGCACCTGCTCAAACGGCAGATAACCCGGGCGGCACTCAGCAGCGCCCTTTCGCTCAGCAAACAGCACTTCCATGCCCAGCGCGCGGCCAAGGGTGGCGACCGCCTGTCCCAGAGCACCGGAGCCAATAACGCCCAGTGTGGAGCCAGCGATATCCCCAATCGGGTGGGTGAAGAAACAGAACTTGTTTTGACGCTGCCACTCTCCCCCTGCGATGTCCTGATGGTAACCCATCAGATTACGGCGCAGGGCAAACATCATCGCGATGACGTGCTCAGGCACCGAGCGGGTGGCGTAGCCCTGAATGTTGGTCACGGCGATCCCCAGTTCCCGGCAACACTCAAGATCAACGTTATTGGTACCGGTTGCAGAGATCGCCACCAGCTTCAGGCTGCCTGCGTTCTCCAGTGTTTTGCGGTCCAGCACCACTTTATTGGTGATCACCACCTCTGCACCTTCAATCCGTCCGGCCACCTGCTCCGGCGCAGTGGCAGGATACGAGACCCACCCGTGTTCAAAACCAGGTTCGGGGATATGAATATGAGCGGGAATGGTATCCCGGTCGAGAAACACGATCTTCATTCGTCTCTCCTTATTTCGAATTCAGGGTTTTGTAATCGGGCAGCTTTCGCTCCGGGTCAAAGATCTCCAGCGCCACCGCTTCGGCTTCAGGGTAAAAGTCACACGGCACAAACATGGCTTTCAGCCAGTGGCTGCGCGGGTGATAAAAGGTCAGCTCGGCAGAGTGCAGTTGCAGCCGGTCTGAGAACGCCAGTGCGTCGCCGTCTGAATAGAACTTATCGCCGACGATCGGGTAGCCCAGCGCCTGCATGTGAACCCGCAGCTGATGCGAGCGGCCGGTGACCGGCAGCAGTCTGACCACGCAGGTGTTCTCTTCACGTTTAACAACCTGGTAGCGGGTAATGGCCTTTTTCCCGTCCTCATAACAGACTTTTTGCAGCGGGCGGTTCGGCCAGTCGCAGATAAGCGGCAGGTCAACCACGCCTTCATCCTGCTCCGGCTGCCCCCATACCCGGGCATAATAGATTTTATGGGTCAGGCGGTACTGAAACTGTTTTTTCAGAGCCCGCTCAGCGTGCTTGTGTTTGGCAAACACCATCAGCCCGGAGGTCGACATATCCAGCCTGTGCACCACTTCCGCTTCCGGGTACTGCTCTTTCAGCCGGCTCCACATACTGTCGTGATGCTCAGGGGCTTTGCCCGGCACTGACAGCAGGCCAGACGGCTTGTTGACGATAACGATATGCTCATCTTCAAAGGTAATATCGATCCAGGGATCAACCGGCGGGTTGTACTCAAGTACGGCCATTACTCATCACTCTTTACAAATAAAAAAAGGACGGCCTGCAAAGCCGTCCCTACTATACCAGTTTGTGTGATCAGTTGTGACTGACCACGATAAGACGCAGCGAATCGAGCTGCAGCTGCGCCTGGGCGATATAACCGCTCAGTGCTTCAATCTGGGTTTCAATGGCACTCAGTTCTTCATCACGGATGTTCGGGTTCACCGCTTTCAGTGCCTGAAGACGCTCCAGCTCTGCATTAAGCGAACTGCGCATTTCCGCCATCGCCTGCTCACGCACTTTCTCCAGCTGCGGCTCAATCAGTTTGTCACCGGCGGAGATCAGCTGATGGATCTGACCCTGAACCGAGTTCACCAGTTTGCTGGCCATGTGGCGGTTCACCGGACTCAGCTGACGGTTAAAGCTCTCAAACTCCACCTGGGCCGACAGATCGTTGCCTTTACCGTCCAGCATCATGCGGATCGGTGTCTTCGGCAGGAAGCGGGCAAGACCACTGCTCTTCGGTGCCTGAGCATCCACCAGGTAAACCATTTCCAGCAGCATGGTACCTACCGGCAGCGCTTTGTTCTTCAGCAGGGAAACCGCACAGGTGCCCACGCCTTCACTCAGCAGCAGGTCAATACCACCCTGGATCATCGGGTGCTCCCAGCTCATAAAGTGCATATCTTCACGGGACAGCGCGGTATCACGGTCAAAGGTGATGGTCGCGCCTTCATACGGCAGGCCCGGGTAGCTCGGTACCATCATGTGCTCAGACGGGGTAACCACCAGCGCGTTCTCACCTTTGTCGTCCTGGTTCAGGCCGATGGTATCAAACAGGCTCAGGGCAAAGGTCACCAGGTTGGTGTCACCATCGGTCGCGGCGATCTGTTCAACGATCTGCGCGGCTTTGTCACCACCATTAGAGTGCATCTCCAGCAGGCGGTCACGGCCCTGCTCCATTTTGGCTTTCAGCTCAAGGTTCATCTTGTGCGACGTTTCGATCACTTCGTCCAGATTATCCGTCTCACCGCTGGCCAGCATGGCAATCAGGTCATCCAGGTGCTCGTCGTATACTGCACGGCCAGTCGGGCAGGTTTCACGGAAGGCACTCAGGCCTTCATCAAACCAGCGCGCCAGAATCGCCTGAGAGGTCCCCTCCAGGTACGGGACAAAGATATCGATATCCTGTTGCTGACCGATACGGTCAAGACGACCGATACGCTGCTCCAGCAGGTCCGGGTTCATCGGCAGGTCAAACATCACCAGCTGGTTAGCAAACTGGAAGTTACGCCCTTCAGAACCGATCTCAGAACAGATCAGCACCTGAGCACCGCCCTCTTCCTGAGCAAAGTAAGCCGAGGCTTTATCGCGCTCCAGAATCGACATACCTTCGTGGAATACAGTCGCACGAATACCTTCACGCTCGCGCAGTGCCTGCTCCAGCTGCAGCGCAGTACCGGCACGGGAAGCGATCACCAGGATCTTCTCGCCGCGTTTGGCTTTGATTTTCTCAAGCAGCCAGTCAACACGCGAATCAAATTGCCACCAGCTGGCACTGTCGCCTTCGAACTCCTGGAAGATCTCTTCCGGGTAAAGCATTTTCATCGCACGCGCTTCAGCAGACATCTTGCCACCCAGCATGCCTGCCACGCGCATCGCGGTGGTGTACTGAGACGGGATCGGCATTGGCATCAGGTGCACATTACGCACCGGGAAACCTTTAATCGCTGCACGGGTGTTACGGAACAGCACCCGGCCGGTACCATGACGGTCCATCAGATTGTCGATAAGCTCCTGACGGGCCGCTGCTTTCTGCTCTTCGTCGTCACTGCCTTCGATGATACGAAACAGCGGCTCAACGTCCTGCTCAGACAAAAGCTCAGTGATCTGATTCTTGGCTTCATCCGCCAGCTTCTGCCCGGCAAACAGGGTCGCCACGGAATCAGCGACCGGCGCGTACTGCTGCTCTTCGGCAACAAAAGTGCTGTAATCGTAGAAACGGTCCGGATCGAGCAGACGCAGACGGGCAAAGTGGCTCTCGTGGCCAAGCTGTTCAGGGGTTGCGGTCAGCAACAGCACACCCGGGGTACGCTCAGCCAGTCCTTCCACCACCTGGTACTGACGGCTCGGTTTTTCCTGGCTCCACTCAAGGTGGTGCGCTTCATCCACCACCAGCAGATCCCAGTCACCTTCCAGCGCCTGCTCAAAGCGCTTTTTGCTCTTGCGCAGGAAGTCCAGCGAACAAAGCACCAGCTGCTGGGTATCAAACGGGTTGTCTGACTCGGCGAACGCTTCCACACAGCGCTCTTCGTCAAATACAGAGAAGTGCAGGTTAAAGCGGCGCATCATCTCAACCAGCCACTGATGCTGCAGGGTTTCCGGCACCAGGATCAGGATACGCTCAGCACGGCCGGCCAGCACCTGCTGGTGAATGATCATGCCCGCTTCGATGGTTTTACCCAGGCCTACTTCATCCGCCAGCAGTACGCGTGGCGCGTGGCGGCGGCCCACTTCATGGGCAATGTAAAGCTGATGAGGGATAAGACCGGCACGCATACCACACAGGCCACGCATCGGGCTTCTGTGTTGCTGGTGCTGGTTATGCAATGCACGATAGCGCAGCACAAAGTTGTCCATACGGTCGATCTGACCGGCGAACAGCTTGTCCTGTGGCTTGTTAAAACGGATCTGATTCGACAGGAAAATCTCGCGCAGCAGGGTTTCTTCATCATTATCCTGACGGACACCCATGTAGGTCAGGATGCCATTGTCTTCCTGTACATCGGTCACTTTCAGCGACCAGCCTTCCTGCGCGTCGATCACATCACCGGCGTTAAAGGTCACTCGGGTTACCGGGGCATCGCTTCGCGCGTACACGCGGTTCTCTTCAGATGCTGCAAACATCAGGGTAACCGTACGGGCGTCCAGCGCAACTACCGTACCCAAACCCAAATCGCTTTCTGTATCACTAATCCAGCGTTGACCTAAAGCAAATGCCATGTGACTGAGTTCCTCTTAAACCAAAATTTACCGCGGTGCAGGGTAAGTATATTTGAAATACCTGAAAGGCGATTCTGCACCGCAAAAAAGGGCGCTAATCTTACTTGATGGCGTGATACAGGTCACGCCCAAAGCGGTGAAATTGACGCTTTTTTTTAACGCTCCCGCAAATGCCATAAAAGTGTAAAGAAGATGTGATCAAACTAATTCTAAACACCGAGAATTTACATATACTTGAGTTAAGTCTCTGTCTGTATGGCATACGGATTGCAGAGGCTTGGTATCTAAACGGGTTTGCAGTATGTCGCTGTTTAGAGGGAGCCTGATACCGGAAAGGTCTTCCGCGTGGTTAAACACGACCTCTGCTGACAAACGATGCTTGGCTAAGCATCCGCTGGCGCGGAAAAGGAGACGCTTATGGGCGATACCGACCGGAAATTGTTTGTGCTCGACACCAACATCCTGCTTCATGAACCTTTCGCTATCTATTCCTTCCAGGAACACGACGTGGTCATTCCGATGACCGTTTTAGAAGAACTCGACCGGATAAAAGACAGTAAACGGGATGTGGCCCGCGATGCGCGCGTGGCGATCCGGGCGCTGGAGAACATCTTTCACGATGCCACTCCGGATCAGATCTCCGAAGGGATTTCCCTCAACCGCAACGGAAAATCGAGCGGCACTCTGGCGATTCTGTCCGACTTCGGGCTGCAGGAGACCGTGCGGGCTTTCACCGACAAAGAGGGCGACAACCGGATCCTCAACGCGGTGATCTACCTTCAGAACACACGTTCACCACGTGAAGTAGTACTGGTGACCAAAGACATCAACATGCGTCTGCGCGCCAAAGGAGCCGGGGTCCGCTTTGTCGAGGATTACCGTACCGACCAGCTGATCGATGACGTTCAGTTCCTGACCAAAGGCTTCCACAAATATCAGGGCAATTTCTGGGATAATGTGGAAAAAGTCGAAAGCAAAACCCTTGGAGGGAAAACCTGGCACACCATCAGCCAGGGCCACCTTGAGCCCACCTACATCAACCAGTATCTGATCGATGACGACAGTGATTTTGCTGCCCGGGTGGAGGACAGTAACGGTGAAGCGGTCACGATTCGTGATATCGGCCTGGAGCGGATGCTGTGCCGCCAGGCGTGGGACATCCGGCCGAAAAACGTCTACCAGGGAATGGCTATGGACGCCCTGCTCGACCCGGATATCGATATGGTGATCCTGACCGGCGCGGCTGGTAGTGGTAAGACCATGCTTGCGATGGCGGCAGCACTGGAGATGACCATTGAGCGCGGTATGTTCGATAAGATCATCGTTACCCGAAACACCCCGGATATCGGTGAGTCCATCGGCTTCCTGCCTGGCAGCGAAGAAGAGAAAATGCTGCCGTGGCTGGCAGCGGTAACCGATACCCTGGAAGCGCTGCACAAAAACGACCACTGCACCGAAGGCTCGCTGAAGTACATCTGCGACAAAGCCAATATTCAGTTCAAGTCGATCAACTTTATGCGCGGCCGTTCGATCCAGAATGCGTTTGTGCTGCTCGATGAGTGCCAGAACCTGACCGCTTCACAGATCAAAACCATCATCACCCGCTGTGGTGAGGGTACCAAGATCGTCTGCTCAGGTAACCTGGCTCAGATCGACTCACCATACCTGACGCCGGTGACATCCGGGCTGACCTATATGGTGGAGCGGTTTAAGAACTTTGAAGGCAGTGCCAATGTGCACCTGAATGGCGTAGTGCGCAGCCGTCTGGCTGAGTTTGCGGAGGAGAATCTGTAAAAAGTACGGAGATCCAGCCGGGAGCCGCCAGGCAAACACGCATAAACCCATCCATGGGGCTTCACCGCGCCGTCCTGGCGCGGAGAGTTTGCCTGGCAACTCCCGGCTGCCTTTAGCCATTGAGCTTAATCTCGCAGGTACTTCTACCCGCCCGCTCTTACAAACGCGCTCAATTGAGGGTCACTGTGGTCCGGGCTGAGCGCTTCAATGCTTCCGCTCACCTTCACCCTGCCATCCGCCATAAACGCAAAACGATCCGCCACCGCCCTGGCATCGCTCAGGTGGTGAGTCACCATGACTACGCTGAGCTGCTTTTCCCGGGCCAGATTTTTGACCAGCCCCAGCATCTCTTCGCGGATCACCGGGTCGAGCGCTGAAAATGGCTCATCCAGCAGCCACAGCGAACACGACTGAACAAAACAGCGCGCCAATGCCGCCCGCTGCTTTTGACCACCGGAAACCTCTTCAGGCAGCCGGTCCAGCAAAGCGCCAATACCCACCAGCTCTGCCGCCTGCTCTGCCTGTTGCCACTGCTCTTTTGAAAGCTTCAGCCCCGGATGCAGCCCAAGAGCGATATTGTCTCTCAGGCTGAGATGGGCAAACAGATTATGCTCCTGAAACAGCATCGCCAGCGGACGCTGATAAGGCGCCAGCCCGTTCAGGCGCCGCGTGCCCGCATAAATATCTCCGCTGAGCGGTTCGATAAAACCGGCCACCAGCGCCAGCAGGGTCGATTTGCCCGCCCCGCTTGGCCCAAGCAGTGCCAGAATGTCACCACTGTCCACCTTAAGATCAAAGTTAAAGGCTTCATTTTGATAACGGTACAAAACATTATCGAGAGTCAGTTGAGTCACGCTTTGCGGCCTCCGGTTAACAGACGTTCAATCAGGGTAAAACTGCCTACAGAAAGGGCAAACAATACCAGAGAGACCACAGCGGCCGCCTCCATCTGGTAACTGCCCATCAGCTGAAACAGGTACAATGGCAGGGTTCGCAAATCCTGGCTGCCAAACAGGGCGATGGCACTGAGGTCGCCCATAGAGAGCATGAAACCCAGCGCCAGCGAGTGGCATATTGGCTTTTTCAGCGCCCGCCACTCGATCAGGCGAAGATGATTGAGCCCCCTGATCCCAAGGCTGGCGCTTAAAAACCGGTAGCGCTGCGCCAGGTGCAGCATCGGCTGGGCAAGGGCTTTGACCACATAGGGCAGTGCCATCAGGGCGTTAACCAGAACAACAACCACCACTCCGGTGCGGCTGATATCACCCCACTCCCGCAGCATCAGAAACAGACCGGTACTTAACACCAGCCCGGGCGTCACCAGGATCATGGTCGCCACCAGCTCGGTTTTATCAGCCCAGAATGCTTTGTCCGACAAACGCAGCGCCCGGCTGCTGAGCAGCACCGCAAAACCGCATCCCAGAGCCAGAACAGCGGCACACAGCGCAATCGACACAGAGGTCGCCAGCGCACGCCAGAATGCACCGCTGCCAAGCACGCTGCCAAGCTGGCTGTTCAGTCCGGCCAGCAACACCGCCGCCAGCGGCGGGAGCACCAGCAGAGCCGCGCCGCCTATCCAGCCCCAGTCCCACAGCAGGGTTTTAACGCAATCGCGGCTGTAATCCGGCGCCAGCGCCTGGCTGGCTGCGTCCGGCGGCAACGGACGGGCCAGCTTTTGTACCGCCAGCGCCAGCAGCGCACACAGCCCCATCTGCCACAATGCCAGCAGCGCACCGGCCTGCAGGTCAAAGTCGTATTTGATCGCCTGATAGATGGCCAGCTCAATGGTGGTCGATTTAGGCCCGCCCCCCAGCGCCATCACAGTGGCAAAACTGGTAAAGCAGAGCATAAACACCAGCCCGGCCACATGCGGAAGCTGCTGGCGCAGGCGCGGCCACTCCACAAAACGAAACTTCTGCCAGGCGCTCATCCCAAGATGCGCGGCCAGCTTGTGCTGCTCTGCAGGCACCGATTCCAGAGACTGAAGCAGCAGGCGCGCCGCATAAGGCAGGTTGAAAAACACATGTGCCAGCAGAATACCGCTCAGGCCGTAAATGGAGAGGTCCCAGTCAAACAGCCCGGCCAGCAGACCACTGTTGCCATAGATGGCCAGCAGGCCAAATACCCCCACCAACACCGGCAAAACCAGGGTTGAGGAGAAAAGTTTGAGCAGCAGCCCTTTGCCACGAAAGTGCCGCCGGGACAGGGCGTGGGCGACCGGCAGCGCAAAGCCGACGCTGAGCAGGGTTGAGAGCAGCGCCTGATAAAAACTGAACCGGGTTACATGCAGGTAGTAAGGGTCGCCAATCACCTGCGCCGGATTCAGCCCGGGTGCAAAGCGGATCAGGCTGGTCAGTGCCAGCCCGACCAGCAGCAGGATCGCCAGTACAACCACCAGCCCTGTTTTGGGTATCTTGCCCATATCTCACTCAAAAAAATGGCCATGCCTCCAGGGCATGGCCGGGATTGACTTTATCGGATCAGTTAACCAGCGCCGACTGCCATTCACGGATCCACGAACGGCGGTTTTTCGCCACTTCTTCCGGGCTGAACGCCAGTGCTTTTTGTGGCAGGGTCAGACTTTCAAAACCTTTAGGCTGAGCCACACCGGTCACCGGGTACATCCAGTTACCAGTAGGCATCGCACCCTGGAAGGCATCGCTCAGGATAAACTGCATAAAGCGCTCAGCCAGCTCAGGCTGCTGCGAAGAAGCTACTTTAGCGGCGACTTCCACCTGGGTGTAGTGACCTTCAGCAAAGTCCGCCGCGGCGTAGTTATCATCGCTCTCAGCGATCAGGTGATAAGCCGGCGAGGTGGTGTACGAAAGCACCATGTCCGACTCCCCTTTCAGGAACATAGAGTAAGCTTCGCTCCAGCCCTTGGTGACGGTCACGGTTTTCTTTGCCAGTTGCTGCCAGGCAGAAGACGCACCATCGCCATACACCGACTTCATCCACAGCATCAGGCCCTGACCCGGCGTAGACGTGCGCGGGTCCTGGTAGATCACTTTCAGGTCATCACGCTCTTCGATCAGCTCTTTCAGACTCGCCGGCGGGTTCGTCAGCTTCTGCTTGTTGTAAACAAACGCAAAATAGCCGTAGTCATAAGGTACAAAAGTCTTGTCCTGCCAGCCACCTGGCAGGGTCAGTTTAGCGGTGTCGACACTGTGCTCAGCCAGCAGGCCGGTTTTCTTTGCTTCGTCGATCAGGTTGTTATCCAGCCCCAGAACCACGTCCGCTTTGCTGTTCTTACCTTCAAGGCGCAGGCGGTTAAGAATGGAAACGCCATCATCCAGCGCCACCAGATTCAGGGTGCAGTCACACTCAGCTTCAAACGCTTTGGTTATAACCGGGCCCGGGCCCCAGTCAGCGGCAAAAGAGTCGTAGGTATAAACGGTCAGGGTTGGTTGGGCTGCCAGCGCAGCAGATGAGAATGCGGCAGCAATAGCTACCGGCAGCAGTGTTTTGTTCACTGTTCGCTCCTTGATAGGTGAGCGGCACAGGGGTTGAGATCAGTTACTCAATTCCTACGCCAGCATTATCTGGTTCAGGTCGACGGGTATTCTCTCAGCCACGCTCGTACGCGGCACCCCGTTGAGTTCAGACGCATTGTAACCTTATCTTCACAAAGCTGCTATATGCCGGGTTGATTTTAGCCGCGGCTGTCATAACCCCAGCGGGGGATAAGCGTGTTGTCGATACCGAGGTGATCCAGCACGCGCGCCACCATAAAATCGACCAGATCCTCAACCGACTTCGGCTGATGATAAAAACCCGGGGACGCCGGCATAATGGTCACCCCCATCTGAGAGAGCTTGTGCATATTCTCAAGATGCAGAGTGGAAAGCGGGGTTTCGCGCACCACCAGAATAAGCTGGCCGCGCTCTTTGAGCACCACATCTGCCGCCCGTTCAGTCAGATTGTCCGACATGCCGTGGGCGATCGCCGCTACGCTGCCGGCACTGCACGGGCAGACCACCATCTGTTTTGGCGCAGCCGAGCCAGAAGCGACCGGTGAGAACCAGTCCTCTTTGCCACAAACCGTCAGCCTGTCCGCTTCACAGCCAAGGTGCTCCACCAGGGCTTTTTTAGCCGCGTCCGGCCCGGCCGGCAGTTTCAGGCCGTGCTCGGTCGCCAACACCACCCGCGCGGCCGATGAGATAAGCAGGTAAACCTGGTACTCTGCTGCCAGCAGGGTCTGCAGCAGCTTAAGACCATAAGGGGCACCGGAGGCACCGGTCCAGGCAAGGGTGATGGATTTGTTTTTATCTTTCATAGTTCAACTTTTTGGTGGAGACAGTGATCCTGGGTCCTGGGTCCTGGGTCCTGGGTCCTGGGTCCTGGGTCCTGGGTCCTGGGTCCTGGGAGGAGCATATTCGACTCACTCCACACTGCCTCTCTTTTCCGGAGTCTGATCTCTATTTTCGCGCTTAACTCAGCGATTAGCCAGCTGGTCCAGGATTTTCTGGTGAATACCGCCGAATCCTCCATTGCTCATCACCAGGATCTTATCGCCTGCGCGGGCACTCTCTGTCACCCTGCTGACCAAACGGTCCAGGTCGTGCTCATGGTGTGCGGTTTGCAGGCAGCGGTCGGTCACTTCGCTCACTTCCCACTGAATGTTGTCGGGCTGGAACATAAACACTTCATCAGCCTGACTGAGGGCACCAGCCAAATCGTCCTTATGAACGCCCAGCTTCATGGTGCTGGAGCGGGGTTCCAGTACCGCAAGAATGCGGTCGTTGCCCACTTTGTCTCTCAGCCCCTGCAGCGTCAGCCTGATCGCGGTTGGGTGATGGGCAAAATCATCGTAGAGCTCAATGTCGTTCACTGAACCTTTGTGCTCCAGACGGCGTTTGGTGTTGATAAACCGGCCCAGGGCTTCACAGGCCAGATCCGGGGTCACACCAACATGGCGGGCAGCCGCCACCGCCATCAGCGCATTGCTGACGTTGTGCTCTCCGACCAGATCCCATTGCACCCGGCCCACGACTTCGCCTTTGAACGAAACGTCAAAGTCACTGCCATCGCGCTGATGTTTATGCGCCTGCCAGTCACCACGGCCATTGACCAGCTCTTTCTCCGTCCAGCAGCCGCGCTCCAGCACGTCATGCAGGGCTTCATCCTGCTCAGGAACCAGCAACCGGCCGTTACCCGGCACGGTACGCACAAGGTGATGGAACTGGCGCTTAATCGCTTCCAGATCGTCAAAGATATCGGCGTGGTCAAACTCCAGATTGTTCAGCACCAGAGTGCGCGGATGGTAGTGAACAAACTTAGATCGCTTGTCGAAAAAAGCACTGTCATATTCATCGGCTTCGACCACAAAGAACATACTCTCACCCAGCCGGGCGGAGATGCCAAAGTTGCCCAGAACGCCACCAACCAGAAAGCCTGGCTGATAGCCGCAATCCTCTAAAATCCACGCCAGCATACTGGAAGTAGTCGTCTTGCCGTGAGTACCTGCGACTGCCAAAACCCAGCGGTCATGCAGCAGGTGATCCTGCAGCCACTGAGGGCCGGATGTGTATCTCAGGTTGTGGTTCAGCACGTGCTCAACGCACGGATTTCCCCGGCTCATGGCGTTACCAACCACCACCAGGTCTGGCTCCGGCTTCAGCTGAGCCGGATCAAATCCCTGGATGATCTCAATCCCCTGCTCTTCCAGCATGGTGCTCATCGGCGGGTAGACATTAGCGTCACTGCCGGTCACTTTGTGTCCGAGCTGACGGGCCAGCATGGCAATCCCGCCCATAAATGTGCCACAGATACCGAGAATATGAATATGCATAAAAAGACGTCCTGTTTGCTCACCGAAGCGACAGCTTGCGGCGTTATTGAGTGGCATATCACTGCCTGCGAAAACCGGCCGGAGAAGCCGAAACACCCCGTTAACAACTGAGTTACTTCATTACCATTAAAAAGATCAGGGCGATACAATATGAGAACTGACGAATAACCCAAAGAAGGTTATCGCAATGTAACTGACACAACTTTCGCCTGGCTGTGGAACTGTGCTTATCTTGGCTAAAACCCCCTCCCCATTCAAGTGAGTTACGTCAGAATAACCCCCAACATCTGTTAAAAAGGAAAAAAGATGTCTGAAATTCGTACCTTAGGTGAGTTTATCGTCGAGAAACAGCATGATTTCCCCCATGCCAGCGGCGAACTTTCCTCTCTGCTCGGTTCGATTAAACTGGCTGCTAAAATTGTTAACCGCGAAATCAACAAAGCTGGCCTGGTGGATATTGCCGGTGCAGTTGGCTCAGAAAACGTTCAGGGCGAAGCCCAGCAAAAGCTGGATGTCTATGCCAATGACAAATTTAAGGCTGCACTGGAGGCCCGCGACCAGGTATGTGGCGTCGCCAGTGAAGAAGAAGACGAAGCGGTGGTGTTCAATAAAGAGCTGAACAAAAACGCCAAATACGTGGTGTTGATGGATCCACTGGATGGTTCTTCGAACATAGACGTAAACGTTTCCGTTGGTACCATCTTCTCCATCTACCGCCGGGTATCCCCGATTGGCACCACCCCGACCGAAGAAGACTTCCTTCAGCCGGGTAACAAGCAGGTCGCAGCGGGTTACATCATCTACGGTTCTTCGACCATGCTGGTATACACCACGGGTAAAGGCGTACACGGCTTTACCTACGACCCGTCCCTTGGTGTGTTCTGCCTGTCTCACGAAAGCATGCAGACCCCGGAAGATGGCCGTATCTACTCGATCAACGAAGGTAACTACATCAAGTTCCCGACCGGTGTGAAGAAGTACATCAAGTACTGCCAGGAGAGTGTGCCGGAAAAAGGCCGCCCATATACTTCACGTTATATCGGTTCGCTGGTGTCGGATTTCCACCGCAACCTGCTTCACGGCGGCATCTACCTCTACCCGAGCACCGAAGCCTACCCTAATGGTAAGCTGCGCCTGCTGTATGAGTGCAACCCAATGGCATTCCTGATTGAGCAGGCAGGCGGTATGGCCTCAGACGGTGCGCGCCGGATCATGGATATTGAACCGACCGAACTGCACCAGCGGGTGCCATTCTTCGTCGGCTCAAAAAATATGGTGCGCAAAGTCGAATCCTTTCTTGAGTTCTACCGGGATATGGACCGCCAGTAAGGAAGAATAAAAAAACAGCCGGGAGTTCCCGGCTGTTTTTGTTTGAATCTTAAGAGGTTAAAAACGCTGACACCAGTCACCGGAATCGATTCGTTCAGAAAGCTTACTGCCATCCTGGTACAGGTAAATCCAGGCTTCACCGTAAGGGGTATCGATCTTCTCCCGGCGATACTCGTAAGGTACGTCTTCCAGATGATCGAGCCGGACCAGGGTTTGTGGGGTAATACGGTAGATCTCCCCACACACTTCCTGCTGACCTTCAGACAATCCGGGATAGCTCCCCAGATCGTAAAGCGCGTAATCAGCTGCGGTACGGTACTGCGCCACCAGTTCACACCCTTCCAGAAAATGGTGATTCTCTTCTCCCTGACGGAGCGTTCCGTATACAAAGACCAACTGTTCCATATCACGCCTCTAATCAAACTCAAACTGGTAAAGCAAATCAACCGCACTGGTGGTGCCGGAGACCGCTTCCAGATACAGGTCGGTCATCAGGCGGTAACGAACGGTAAACTCACCAAGTGAGTTAAATATGCCAACTCCGTACTTCACCTGCAAGCCCGGAAGGATGTACCCGCTCACAGTAACCTGAGATTCATCACCGGAACCGGCTGTATCGAGCTGCAGATCCTGCACCCCGAAGGCCTGCCCGAGCTCACCCACTAACTTACCGCTTTTGGCCAGACTCAGGCCGATCAGGGTGGTGGTCATCATATTGCCGCCGGTTTCTGCGTCGATATCCTGACCACGCAGCAGATAGGAGAGCTGGTTCGCCTGTGGCATAGACGGGTCTGAGAAAATCGTCACCGAAGGCTCACTGGCCGGGCCGTCAACCCGGATACCGGCCGTTACGCCATCGCGGGTATTATCCGGGTTACGGATCGCCTCAATCGAGACGTATGGCAGGTCAACCGGGCCATTCATCAGGATCTTACCTTTATTGATCAGCAGGTCCTGACCAAAGGAGCGGTAAGTACCGTCGGTGATGTTCACCTCGCCGACCACATACGGACCTTTGTCTTTCTGAGACACTTTCAGCTGACCTTTCAGACCGCCTTCCAGGCCAAACGCCTTAAGCTTAAAGTCATCGCCGATTTTGATATTGATGTTGGTTTCCACCGTCATCGGTAACGCCTGCTCACGCTCCACTACCTGATAGTTTTCATCCAGCATCACTTCATCAGCAGATACGCCAATCGCACTCTCCGGCAGCTCTTCCACTTCAATCCGGGCCCACGGCAGCGCGATGTCACCATCAATCCGCGCCAGCTGAGGGTTAGCAGTGATAGTCATATCCGGTATGACTTTCATCTGTACCACCGGCGGCAGATTCACGTTTATTTCGTCAGCAAACACTTTTACCCGGGTGTTCCAGGCGCTGAGATCATGCCAGTCTCCGTCACCGTCAAGGTTCAGCACCCCATCAGGGGTAGGAATACTGGCTGTAAGGGTACCGGAGTAACCATTAAACTTCGCTTCCAGTTTACCGTTTTCAATATCCACCGGGGTGATCTCACCGGTTGCGGTCAGCTTCTCAACGGTAAAGTCACCAAACACCTTAGGATGACGTACCGGACCGGAGAATTTCAGGTCAGAGTGAATGTCCGCATCCAGCCTGCTGAACTCGCCAAGCAGCGGTTTCAGCATTCCCGGATGCAGACCGGCCAGCGCCAGTTCACCTTCAATGTTCGGCTCATCCGCCTGCACTTGATCGATTGCCGCCCGGCCCTTAAGGCTGCCGTTATCGGTCAGATCCAGCAGCCAGCTCAGACTCAGCCTGTCTTCTTTCAGCTCCGCACCCAGACTGACTTTTTGCCAGCCCACGGTCAGCGGTGCTTCCAGCTGACGGGTCACCTGCCCTTCAGATAACCCGACCTCTGCTTTGACTTCCGGCAGCTGGCCTGGTGCCCATTTGGCCCACACGCTGGCATTTGCCCCGCCCTGAAGCAGGGTTTTAGCCGGCAACAGCTGCGCCAGCTGAGCAAAGCTGAAATTGTTCAGCGCCAATGAGGCTTCACCGCTTTCACCCACGTCAATATCTTCGCTCAGGCAGAGGGATGAGTCCGCCTGAAGCCAGCAATGTGCCTGAACCGAAACCCGGTTGTTGCTGCCGTCAAAGCTCACTTTCGCCGGATTCTCCAGCTGCCATGGCCCCTGAACGGTTTTCAGTCTGGCGCGCGACAACGCCCCGCTCCAGGCCAGATGTGGCTCCTGAGTGAGTGAACCGTCAATCGCCAGGCTCGCCTCTGCTATCTCGGACAGCAGATCCAGCGTCAGCTGATGCTGCTGCTCGTTTCCGTCGAAAGCGAGCGTAACGGAATCCACACTCTGATCCTGATACGCCAGACCGTCTGCTTTCAGGGTCAGATCGCCGGTTGGAACCGGCAGTGGCGTAAGCTGGCCTTTCAGGCTGAGGCGCTTAATGGTCGCTTCCTGTTTCCAGTCCGCATCTCCTATATTCAGATCCAGACCAATACGCGGGGTTTTCAGCGGGCCACGTACCGTAACATCGCCCCGGGCGTGCCCCTCAAGGTCCTGCACCGATTTGGCAAAGTCGGGCAGGTTCAGCGCCAGCTCCATTCGCCACTCTTTATCCAGCCTGCCGCTGGCAAACAGGGTATTCGGGCCATGGGCAAGGCTGATACTGTCAGTCACCAGCTTAATGTCACCCTTTCCGGCCAAATCCTGAGCCTGAATGTCACCATTGATTTTCAGCGGGTAACCACGGAAATCCCCCTGCAGGGCCAGAAGTGGCAGATCCGCAAACCAGCCCCCTTTGTCTGTCAGGTAGCCACTGGTCGCCAGAGAGCCGCTGATATTACCTTCAGCTTCCGGCCATTGCAGACCTGGCTGAATGTTTTCCAGCGTCAGGTGGGCCCGCCAGCGCACCTGCTTCTCCCAGCTGGCCCAGGCATCGCCAAGCACCTGACCACCCAGGGTGCCCAGCTTCACCAGCTTAAGGTCAAGCTCGCCCAGATCGCCTTTACCGGCCAGTGTCAGTGCCAGGTCCGGGCTCTCTTTGCCCTGTGCCTGGAGCCTGCCATCCAGCTGATACCCTTTCAGGCTGCCGCTGGCGTTAAAGCGGCTGATCTGCGCCTGATAATCCGCCTCTCCGGTCAGCGGCCACTGCACACTGGCCTCAGACAGGGTCGCGTCAAACAGCAGATCCGGGTCCAGTGGTGACAGCTCCCCTTTCAGAAGAGCCGGGATCACGCCACTGAGCTTCGCATCCAGGCTGAGCTGCTCAACGCTTCCGGTAACGTTCATGGCCAGTTTCTGGCCTTTGAGTTCGGTCTGTTTCAGCCGGGCGTTCAGTGCGGCATCCAGAGGATATCCGCCAATGAGTTCGATATCACCACTGAGATCGGCATTCACCTCAGGGATGTCCAGTTCCAGCTTGCCTACTTTCACCAGATGATCGGCCGCAAAACCGCGCAGCCCGAGGTGATTGACCACCACCGGCGAGTCGCCATGCATACGAAAATCCCATACGTTGATTTGCTCAATATGCGCATCCAGCGGGATCAGTACTTCCGGCAGTTTAACCGGCGCTGGCTCAGAGGTAACAGGCTGTGACGGTTCAGGATCGGGCTCAGATTCTGGCAGGGTCAGTTCAATGCTCTGCCACTCGGTCGGACTCAGGGTCGCGACCCGGCCGGTCATACCGATACCACTGTGAAAAGTCTGCCAGGCGATTTTGGTGCCCAGAATATCGAGCTTAATGTCGTCGAGTATGACTTCACTTATCTCTACCGGCAGGGGCAGAACCACTTCGGTCACCGGCTCAGATGGCGGGGCAGAGTCATCACCGGGCGCCACATCACTCAAAACAAAATCGAGCCCGTTAAGCGCCAGTTTGTCGACACACACTGCGGGTGTCGTCAGGCAGCCCACATCCAGGTTCAGCTCCAGTTCCCGGGCGCTCAGCTCAATAAACAGAGCAGGATCGTTAAACTTCACCTCATAGAGATGAAAACCACTCAGCAATGCCCCTTCGGAGCGGGCGATTTGCAACTGGGGCAGAGCTTTCTCCGCCCCCCAGATAATGAGTTTCAGGCCTGGCGGAGTCAGCAGCAAAGCGCCGAGCATCAGAAGCAGAACCAGAATTGTGGAAGGAATTGCGATAGCCAGACGAACCAGCCACTTAGCCAGTCGTTTGGTCATAGTTCAGGCCCCAGGGTAAAGTGGATCCGGAAGTCGCTCCATTCTTTGGCGGTATCCGCCCAGGCAAAGTCGAGACGAATAGGTCCTACCGGCGATGCCCAGCGTACACCCACACCACTGCCATATTTCCACTCCGGCATCTTGTTCCAGGCATCACCGCCATCGACAAATGCCGCCAGCCACCAGTCGCCATACACCCGGTACTGATACTCCAGGGTGGAGGTGACCATATACTGCGCGCCGGTCAGCTTACCGTTACTGTCTTTGGGAGAAATGGTTTCATAGCCGTAACCACGCAGGCTGTTATCACCACCGGCAAAGAGACGCAGGGAAGGAGGGACAAGGTCGTAATCTTCGGTATAGACAGCGCCGCCATCTATCCTGGCCAGGCCGCGGTGGTTTTCACCGATGCTGCGCACCCAGGCGGTCCGGCCCTGAACTTTAAGCACGCCAGCATCAGAGAGTGCTTCTTTTGAGGACATCTCCATGGTCACAACCTGCTTATCCCCCCAGTACGGCATCGCCCCGCCCCGGGTTCGGGCACGGGAGAAAGAGATCCCCGGCAACACCATTTGTGAGCGGTTACTTACATCGGCCTGGGTATAGTCTTCCAGCAGGTAGCGCACAAACACCGTCCGGTGCCAGCCGGATTCAAGCTGCCAGTGACGCTCCAGCGCCAGGTTGCTCTCAAAACTCTCGGTATCCTGTTTATCGGTGTTTTTCATCCCGTACTGGATCTGATAGTACTCATTGAGCACATCTTCAAGCGGAATCTTGTAACTGGCAGTCACACTCTGCTCCGGCACCGAAAGTGACAGACTGGTTTTCAGACTGTGGCCGTACTCGTTGATCCACGGTTTCTTCCAGTTCAGGGTGCCTTTTACCCCAATATCGGTTGAATAACCCAAACCGGTTTCCACCTGGTTTTCCGCCTGTGGCGCCAGGATCACTTTCACCGGCAAACGGCGTTCAGTGGCAATATTTGTCAGCTCCGGCTCAACGTGTACCGAAGAGAACCACTCGGTGTTCGACAGTTTCTGGTTCAGCTCGCCAATCAGCTTCGCCTCGTAAGGCTGGTTATCTTCAAACGGGATCAGCGAGCGCACACGGGTCTCTTCAATCTGACTGCCGGTGACGGAGACATCACCAAAGTGATAGCGGATACCGCTGTCGTAAATCAGCTCAATGATGGCGTCATTATTGGGCGCAGAGACTTTAAGTTTGGTAGAAACAAACTGACCGGAAAAATAGCCTTTCTGCAGTGCAAGATTACGCATACCGGACTTAAGCGCATCGTAGTTGGCATGATTAAGCACAGCACCGGTTTTAACCGGAGATTCCTGGATCAACTTCTGAAAGTCAGGGTCGCTGCCCGCTTCACCCAGCACGTCGATCTGCACCTGGCTCAGCCGGGTTGGCGGGCCGGGGTCCACATCCACAGTCAGGGATGACAGGTCTTCAGCCACGTTAAAGTGAATCACCGGGTTGTAGTGTCCCAGCGCCCGCAGCGCTTTGCTGATGTTATCCTCAAGGCGGGACTGAAAACGCAATGAAACCGAATAGTCTTTCTTCGCTATCGCAGAAATATAGGCATCCACGTTGGCCTGAAGCTCGCCGTCAAGCCCCCTGATTTCAAGGCTGACCTCAGCCTGCGCGGTGTATGGCAGGATGAGCAGGGATAGTGGAAGCAGAAGGCGCCGTTTGAGGTTTAACATACTGATAATTGTGTGTTACAACAAAATTGATGAATGAATGCCACAGTTTCCGGCCGGTAAACGGACAACTGTACTCAGGGAAGACAAATATGACAGATAAAACCATCCTTATCGCCCGCGAGCACGCCTTACCTGGCCGGGAACAACCGATACTGAAGAGCGGAAAACACTTCGTAAATCAGAGTGATCTTACCGCAGCACCGCACGGTGAACAACAACAGATACTGCTCGGCATGGGCTGTTTCTGGGGGGCAGAACGTCTGTTCTGGCAACAGGCCGGTATCGTCTCTACCAGCGTGGGCTACAGCGGTGGATTTACCCCCAATCCCACTTATGAGGAAGTGTGCAGTGGCCGGACCGGACACTGTGAAGTGGTACGGGTGATATTCAGTCCCCGTGAGCTGCCACTCAGCAAACTGCTGAACCTGTTCTGGGAAAACCATGACCCGACTCAGGGCATGCGCCAGGGCAATGACCTCGGTACTCAGTACCGCTCAGCGATATATACTTTCAGCCCGGAGCAGGAACAACAGGTGCAAAGCTCAATGCAGACATACCAGTGCCAGCTCGATGCCGGCGGACTTGGTCCTGTCACCACAGAAGTTGCCCCTGCCGGTCACTATTATCTGGCCGAGGAGTACCATCAGCAGTATCTGGCAAAGAATCCGGACGGTTACTGCGGCCTTGGTGGTACCGGCATTTGCATGCCTCCTCAATAAACCGACGCCCGGCCCTCAACCTGCGTTGCCTGTCAGGCAGGATGCCCGGAAAGCTGGTCGATCATCAGATTGACCTCTTTCATCACGCTGAGCATGCGTTTATTGGTCAGGTCCGGCAGCTGTACCCTGCCGCGCTCAAAATAGAAAAGCCCGATGTTTGCGATATAAAAAGAACCTTTAAACAGCACCTTAACAAACTTGGCAACCTGCCTTGGGTGATATTGCTGAAACACTCTGTCCATAGCAACCTCTCTGCCGGGATATGACTGGAAACTTCCGTACCTGTTGATCCTGCCGTCAACAGAAAAACGGTGTGACAGAAGAGTGCAAATTTAACGCCAATTTCATTGCCGCTGCCTAACATTTTTCTGATAATGCGCTACCCTGTTGAATCAAAGACACAAATGATGCTTTGGTCACTGACACCAAATAAGCAGCCATTCAGAGCCTCCCATAACGGATATCAAAATGAGAAAAGTTACCCTAGCCGCGCTGATGCTGAGCGCACTGCCAGCCATCGCTCTGGCACACAATATCGAAACCGGCCAGAAGCTGCCTCAGGTCAGCGTTGCCAGCCATGGTGAACTGATGCTTGAAGGCGATGAGGTTCGCTACCAGCAGTGGAGCAGTGAACAACTGACCGGAAAAATGCGCGTAATCCAGGCCATCGCAGGCCGTAAAAGCGCCAAAAAACTGAACGCGCCGATGATTGATGCTATCAAGGCCGCCAACCTGCCGGCTGACAAATACCAGACCACCACCATCATCAACCAGGACGACGCCATGTGGGGTACCGGCTCTTTCGTGAAATCTTCCGCTGAAGACAGCAAAAAAGAGTTCTCCTGGTCTTCGATGGTGCTGGATGAAGAAGGCACTGTAGCCAAAGCCTGGCAGCTGGATGAAGAGAGCTCAGCGATTGTTCTGCTGGACCAGCAGGGTCAGGTACTGTTTGTCAAAGATGGCGAAATGAATGAACAGGAAATCAATCACGTACTTGAACAAATTAAAAAAAATCTGTAATTGTTACCACTCCTGTTTCCATTAACCTAAAACGGATAAATAAAATGACTAAAGTTCTGCACACTGAATCAGCACCAGCAGCTATCGGCCCTTATGTACAGGGTGTTGACCTGGGCAACATGGTCCTGACTTCAGGCCAGATCCCGGTAAACCCGCAAACCGGCGAAGTACCTGCTGCGATTGCTGAGCAGGCGCGCCAGTCTCTGGATAACGTAAAAGCTGTGGTTGAGGCTTCTGGCCTTAACGTAAGCGACATCGTGAAGATGACTGTATTTGTGAAAGATCTGAACGACTTTGGTGCAGTAAACGAAGTGTACGGCGCTTTCTTTGATGAGCACAAGGTAGCCAACTACCCGGCGCGCTCATGCGTGGAAGTCGCCCGTCTGCCAAAAGATGTAATGATCGAAATCGAAGCGATCGCAGTGCGCAAGTGATTTACCTGCAACAGCAATACGCCTGAAAACTAAAAAGGGAGTGCAGTGGCACTCCCTTTTTTATATCTGAAATCAGACTGTTACGCTTTCGCCTGCGCCCGCTCTGAGTTACGCTCAGCCACTTCAGCATCCAGCTCTTCCAGCTTGGCTTTCATCTGCTCACGGCAAAGCTCAGCCAGCTCACGTACGTTCTCTTTGCCATAACCCTCAACGCTCACCGGCGGGAGCATTTCAACGATCACCAGGCCGTTATCCCAGCGGTTGAGTTTGATGTTGTCCTGAGTGGTGCTGCACACGATAGGTACAATTGGCACACCTGCACCAATCGCAGCGTGGAATGCGCCGGTCTTAAACGGCATCAGGCCACGGCCACGTGAACGGGTGCCTTCCGGGAACATCCATACTGATACGCCAAGCTCTTTGACCTTGTCCACTACCTGATTAATAGTACCCATCGCACGGCTGCGGTTAGCACGGTCGATCAGGATATTGCCTGTCAGCCAGTAAAGCTGGCCAAACAACGGCAGCCACACCAGGCTCTTTTTACCCACCGTTACCACGTTTGGCGTTACCGCCGATGATACGGTGAACAGGTCCCAGGAGTTCTGGTGATTGGCAATATAGATGTGCTGACCACGCTCGTAAGCGTCTTCCGGCAGTCTCAGCTCCAGCTTGATGCCAAATATTTTCGACATCCGGCCAAAGTAACGGCCAAAAGTAAACACATGCTTAGGATTTCTCGGGCTCAGCAGGCAATAGCCACAGCCAAACACAAACATCACAACGGCAAACAGTGCCACAGCGATAATACGCAATAACGCAATCATTTCGGTATTCCAGTTCTGCCCCGGGAGAGCCATTATCCCATGCTTCTCCGGAAAATAAAAAAGCCGGTGCCAGATCCTGATTCACTCCAGTCTGCCCCGGCTTTATTTTAAGAGTTACTCCGACTCTCGGAAGCGCTCAATGTTCGCGCCCAGCTGAGCCAGTTTGTTCTCTATTTTATCGTAACCACGGTCGATGTGGTAAATACGGTCAACGATGGTCTCACCGCTGGCAATACAACCGGCGATCACCAGACTGGCTGATGCACGCAGGTCAGTTGCCATTACCTGAGCGCCGCTCAGGCCTTCGGTGTCCCCGCAAATCACGGTGTTGCCTTCGATTTCCGCTTTGGCACCCATACGCATCAGCTCAGGTACATGCATAAAACGGTTCTCAAAAATGGTTTCGGTAATAACGCCGCCACCTTTGGCCATCATATTCAGCAGGGTAAACTGAGCCTGCATGTCGGTCGGGAATCCCGGATGTGGTGCGGTGCGCACCGATACCGCTTTCAGCTCACGGCCGGTCATATCCAGACTGATCCAGTCTTCACCGGTTTCCACGTTGGCGCCCGCTTCTTCCAGCTTGGCCAGTACGGCTTCCAGCAGGGAAGCTTTGGTGTTACGGCAAACTACTTTACCGCCGGATACCGCTGCCGCGACCAGGAAAGTACCGGTTTCGATGCGGTCAGCGACCACAGAGTGTTTGCCACCGCCCAGACGCTCAACGCCCTCGATGGTAATGGTGTCGGTGCCTGCGCCGCTGATTTTCGCGCCCAGCTTATTCAGAAAGTCCGCAGTATCTACGATTTCCGGCTCACGCGCGGCATTATCCAGTACCGTGGTACCTTCCGCCAGGGTTGCAGCACACATGATGGTGATCGTCGCGCCTACGCTGACTTTATCCATTACGATGTGTGCGCCTTTCAGACGGCCGTCAACTTCAGCTTTTACATAACCCTCTTCCAGGGTAATGGTTGCGCCCAGCTGTTCAAGGCCATGGATGTGCAGATCAACCGGACGGGCACCGATAGCACAACCGCCAGGCAGGGAGACCTGTCCCTGACCAAAACGGGCCACCAGCGGACCCAGCGCCCAGATAGAAGCGCGCATGGTTTTCACCAGGTCATACGGCGCGCAGTACTGGTCAATCGCACTGCCATCCACATACACAGAGCCATTACGCTCCACTTTCGCCCCAAGGCGGGACAGCAGTTCCATGGTGGTATCAATGTCACGCAGTTTAGGGACATTGGCGACCTCAACCGGCTCTTCAGCCAGAATAGAGGCAAACAAAATAGGCAAAGCCGCATTTTTTGCCCCTGAAATTGACACTTCACCACACAGTGGGCCAGCGCCTTTTACTCGAAACTTTTCCATTAAAAAACCTTATAACGACATCAACTTCTTATCGCGTGCCCACTCGTCTGGCGTGTAGGTCTTTATCGACAATGCATGAATATCATTGCGTTGAATATGGTCCATCAGCGGGCCGTAAATCAGCTGCTGCTTCTTCACCCGGTTCATACCGTCGAAGCTTGCATCTACAGCAATCACTTCGTAGTGGTTGCCTTCTCCTTTTACGTGCACTTCTTCCAGATTGAGTGCATCATCCAGTAACTTTTTTACTTCTACGCAGTCCACGGTTCACCCCTGCTGGCTTTTAATATGTTCGGACAAAAACACTTCGGCGTTGCTCAAACGGCACAGAGTCCGAAGCTGCTCAGGCACAAAGCTGAGCATTATATGACAGTTTTGTTTTTTTGCATGCCCTATTAAGTGGATCAACATCGCAAGCCCGGCGGAGTCAACCCGGGTCAGGGCGGACAAATTCACCTCGACCTGTTCACGGACCGGTGTCCAGCGGCTGAGCGCCTGCCACACCCCGGGAACGCTGTCACGGTCAAGATCTCCGCTAAGCTCAAGATTCTGTTCTGAATTTTCCTGATACTGCGCACCAGCCATCTTACCTTTCCTTAAATACGATTGGCTGCTCAGCCAGCTCCTGCAGCTCACCGGCTACCGAAGCAATCCCCTGCTGACGAATTTTACCGTTCCACTCTGAACGTTTACTCGACAGCAGGCTGACACCCTCGGCAACCATGTCAAAGGCAGCCCAGTCGCCGCTCTTCTTGTCTTTGCGCAGTTTGAAGTCCAGCTTAATGTTCGGGTTTGGCTTATCGACGATTTCCACCGCAATGGAAATGATCCTGTCCTGCTCATCCACTTTGCGCTCTGGCGCAAACAACACTTCCTGATCCCGGTACTGTGTCAGCACCTGGGCGTACGTGGTCACCAGATAGGAACGGAAAGCATCAATAAACTGACCAACCTCTTTCTTATCTGCTTTTTTCAGATGAGAACCGAGTAGTTTGAGCGCTGCGTAACGATAGTTCACGTAAGGCATCAGCTCTTCTTCGACGATCACTTTCAGCTGCTCAGGCTGCTCACGAACCACATCCTGTTCATTCTTCAGGCGCTCGAACGTTTTCTCAGCTACTTCACGCATCATCTGATACGGGTCCTGCTGATCCACTTTCTGCGCCGGCACCGCGTAGCCTGCTGCGGTAAACAGCGCGCTGGCCAGAACCAGAAACTTAACTGCCCACTGTTTCATTATTTTTCTCCTTTATCCGCACTGTCTCCGCCGACCCGGTAGAGCACCTGGCCTATCAGGTCTTCGAGTACCAGTGCAGACTTGGTATCCGGAATAAAGTCACCGTCTTTGAGCATTTCAATGTCTTCATCGACAAAGCCCGGCACCAGGCCTATGTACTGCTCTCCGATCAGACCGGATGTCAGGATCTGGGCACTGGAAGTTTCCGGAAAATAACCGTAATCACGGCTGATCTGCATAGTGACCACCGGTGTATACAGCTCGGTATCCAGTCCGATATGACTGACCCGGCCTACCACCACACCGCCAATTTTGACTGGTGAACGGGGCTTGAGGCTGCCGATGTTATCGAACTCCGCTTTAAGCTGATAGGTATCACCGCTGCCAAAGCTTTTGACATCCGCGACTTCAAAAATCATCACCAGCAGGGCAATCACCCCAGCCAGCACAAAAGCACCCACGGTAAATTCCAGTTTTTTTGTTTGTTGCATGCGTTTTTAATTCCCAAACATGAATGCGGTAAGGACAAAGTCCAGTCCCAGTATAGCCAGGGATGAGTGCACCACCGTTCGGGTGGTCGCCTGGCTGATCCCCTCAGAAGTCGGGATCGCGTCATAACCGTTAAACAGCGCAATCCAGGTCACGGTGACAGCAAACACCATGCTCTTGATCAGGCTGTTGCCAATATCCTGTCCCAGCTCAACGCTGGCCTGCATCGAAGCCCAGAAGCTGCCGTGGTCGATGCCTTTCCAGTCCACGCCCACCAGCTGCCCGCCCCAGATACCGACCGCCATAAATATCAGCGCCAGCAAAGGCATGGAGATAAAACCGGCCCAGAAACGCGGTGCAATCACCCTTCTCAGCGGGTCAACCGCCATCATTTCCAGGCTGGAAAGCTGCTCGGTGGCTTTCATCAGGCCGATTTCAGCAGTCAGGGCAGAGCCCGCCCTCCCGGCAAACAGCAACGCGGTCACCACAGGGCCCAGCTCACGCAGCAGCGACAGGGCTACCATCTGGCCAAGCGCGCCTTCTGCGCCAAAGTCGATCAGTACTACGTAGCCCTGCAGGCTCAGTACCATACCGATAAACAGGCCGGAGAGGATGATGATCATCACCGACTGTACGCCAACGCTGTACAGCTGCTTCATCAGCAGCGGAAAATGCTTCACCGGTTGCGGCTTTGCCACCAGGGCGCCAAACAGCATCAGCGATGCCCGTCCCCATGCCCGGCACAGGGAAAGGGTTCTCGAGCCAACACTGGCCACCGCCTGAAACAGGGAATCAAACATGGTTAAACAGCTCCTCACTCAGTGGCTGCGCCGGATGACGAAACGGCACCGGTCCGTCTGCGTGCCCCTGAAGAAACTGCTGAACCCGGGGATCCGGATTATCGCGCAGCGCCTGCGGCGTTCCCTCGGCGATGACTTTGCCGTCCGCCAGAATATAGGCCTTATCCGCGATGCTCATCACTTCCGGCACGTCATGGGAAACCACGACAGATGTCAGCCCCAGCGCCTTGTTCAGGTTGCTGATCAGCGAAACCAGTACCCCCATAGTGATCGGGTCCTGGCCAACAAACGGTTCATCGTACATGATCATTTCAGGGTCCAGCGCGATGGCTCTTGCCAGCGCAGCGCGACGCGCCATACCACCAGACAGCTCACCAGGCATCAGTTCCTGAGCACCACGCAGACCCACCGCTTCCAGCTTCAGGCTGACAATGGTGCGGATCAGTGATTCCGGCAACTGAGTGTGCTCACGCAGCGGGAAAGCCACATTTTCATATACATCAAGGTCGGTAAACAGAGCGCCGGACTGGAACAGCATGCTCATTTTCTTGCGCGCCTGATACAGCGCACTGCGGCCCAGGCGGGGAATATCCTGGCCATCAAACAGGATTTCTCCCAGCTCAGGCACGATCTGCCCGCCAATAAGACGCAGCAGGGTGGTTTTACCGATCCCGGAAGGCCCCATAATGGCAGTGATCTTCCCGCGTGGTACTGTTAAAGAGACGTCGTCAAAGATCTTCCTCTTTCCACGGGAAAACGTCAGATGATTGATAGTGACCAGGTCCGTAGCCGACATAAAATCCTATTGAATATGAACATGAGCTGGGTTTGAACAGCAATCATAAGCACAAAGATGTTGAAGTTCAAAACAAAGCAGCAGAATTTCACGCCAAATTAACCCCGGTCTTACTTTGCTGACATACAGAATTTAACAATGATAGCAGACAGAATTAACCGCGTGGTTATGTACTTTAGAGCCCAGTTTTGTCAAAATCAGCGGTTACTTATCAAAAAATTCACACATCAAAGGGAAAGTCATGCTCGAAGCTGTTGCCTTGCTGGTCGTAGGCTTAACACTGCTCGTCTGGAGCGCGGATAAACTGGTATTTGGCGCAGCCGCACTCGCCAGAAATATGGGTATCTCACCACTGGTTATCGGCATGACGATTCTGGCCATGGGCTCTTCAGCTCCGGAAATGATGGTTTCCGCCACTGCCGCGCTGGAAGGTAAGACCGATACCGCTGTGGGTAACGTGCTCGGCTCCAACATCGCCAACATCGCACTGATCCTGGGTATCACCGCGATGATCAAACCACTTTCCATCAGCTCTGCGGTGATCCGCCGGGAACTGCCACTGATGATGGTCGTCACCGTACTGGCCGGCCTGCTGATGTACGACCACCACCTGGGTTTCTATGAAGGCGTGCTGCTGTTTGTGCTGTTTGCCTGCTTTATTATCGCCATGCTGAGAATCAGCCAGAGTGAGAAACAAAAAGGCGATGCGTTTGTCGAAGAACAGGAAGCCGAAATTCCCAACGACGTCCCGAACGGCAAAGCCGTATTCTGGGTGATCGCCGGTCTGCTGCTGCTGCCGTTTGCTGCCGATATGCTGGTGGATAATGCAGTTGTCATCGCCAAGTACTTTGGCATGAGTGACCTCGTGATCGGCCTGACCATCATCGCCATCGGTACCAGCCTGCCGGAACTGGCCGCGTCACTGGCTGGCGTGATGAAAGGCGAAGACGACATGGCGGTCGGTAATATCATTGGCTCAAACGTATTTAACATTCTGGCGGTAATGGGCATCCCGGGGATCCTTAACCCGTCATTTCTTAACGAAAACGCAATGGGGCGGGACTTCTGGGTCATGCTGGCGGTATCCCTGTTGCTGGTGGTGATGGCGCTGGGTAAATCACGCAGCGTAAACCGTATTGAAGGTGCGGTGCTGTTTGTCTTCTTTATCGCATATCAGGGTTACCTGTTTTACAATCTGGCCGCTTAATCGCTGTTTATTAAGGAAAACCACACCATGTCATTCGACTACTGTCATACTGCCAAACGGGTTCTGGAAATTGAGATTGCCGGCCTGCAACAACTGTCACAGTATATTGACCACACCTTCAGCGAGGCGTGTGAACTGATCCTGAAAGCCCGCGGCAAAGTCGTGGTGATGGGGATGGGGAAATCCGGCCATATCGGAAAAAAAATAGCTGCCAGCCTGGCCAGTACCGGTACCCCGGCATTTTTTGTGCACCCGGGAGAAGCGAGCCACGGTGACCTGGGCATGATTGAACAGGGCGACGTGGTACTGGCGATCTCAAACTCCGGTGAATCTTCAGAAATTCTGTCGCTGTTCCCGGTATTAAAGCGCCGCGGAATCCAAATCATCAGCATGACTGGTAAGCCATCCTCAAACATGGCTAAATTATCGGAACTTCACCTGTGTATTTCCGTCCCGGAAGAAGCCTGTCCGCTTGGCCTTGCGCCAACCACCAGCACCACCGCTACCCTGGTCATGGGCGACGCACTGGCCGTGACCCTGCTGCAGGCACGCGGCTTTACTGCCGATGACTTTGCCCTGTCTCATCCGGGTGGCGCACTGGGACGTAAATTGCTTCTAAAACTGAGCGATATTATGCAAACCGGAGAAGCTTTGCCTAAAGTATCTCCGGATGCGCTGGTAAAAGACGCCCTGCTGGAGATCTCACAGAAAGGGCTGGGCATGACGGCGATTGTTGGTGAAAACGACCAGGTTCTGGGCATCTTTACCGACGGCGATCTGCGCCGCCTGCTGGATAAGCGCATTGATGTTCACACCACCGAGATTGGCGAGGTGATGACCCAAAACCCAACCATGGCGTCACCAAACATGCTGGCAGTTGAAGCGGTCAACATGATGCAGGAGAAAAGCATCACCGGATTGCTGCTGTGTGAAGAAGGCCGCCTGGCCGGCGCGCTGAACATCCATCATCTGCTGAAAGCGGGAGTTATGTAATGAGCGAAATGGTGCCTACCCTGTACGGAACAGCCAGCAAGGAAATCATGGCCATCGCAGAAAAGATCAAGCTGCTGATCTGCGATGTCGACGGCGTGTTCTCTGACGGCCTGATCTACATGGGCAACCAGGGTGAAGAGCTGAAAACCTTCCACACCCGGGATGGTTACGGTATCAAGTGCCTGATGAACGCCGGTGTGGAGATCGCTATTATTACCGGACGCCGCTCTCAAATCGTGGAAAACCGCATGCGTGCACTGGGGATCTCACTGATCTATCAGGGACAGGATGATAAAGTAAAGGCGTATCAGGATATCTGCGACAAACTGGGCATTGCTCCGGAGCAGACCGGCTATATCGGAGATGACCTGATTGACTGGCCGGTGATGGAAAAAGTCGCGCTGAAAGTGTGCGTCGCCGATGGTCACCCGCTGCTGGCAAAACGCGCCAACTACGTCACCCATATTCGCGGCGGCCATGGTGCCGTCCGGGAAGTGTGTGACCTTATCCTGGAAGCCCGCGGCGAACTGGATGCACATAAGGGCCTGAGTATATGACCCTGCCCCGTCCCGTCTACCTGCTGATGTTTTTTGCCTCCTGCTGGTCCCTGTATTACCTGTGGGATCACAACAACAGGCAGGTGATGCAGGTAACCCCGGATGTGGAACTGCCGGCATTCAGTGGCAGAGCCCTGACTAATACCAATTATGACCCGAGCGGAGTACGCAACTTTGTCATCCGCTCCGGCTATATGGACCACTATTCCAGAAGCGGTAATACGGTGTTTGAAAAGCTCAAACTGGATATCTACCGGGATGGTGAAATAGTCGAATGGGCAGTCTCTGCCAACAAAGGTGTGCTGGATAAAGAATACCTGCTGCATCTGAGCGGCAACGTTGTAATGAGAAACCAGCTGCCGGAATCCGCATTTGATACCATGAGCACCGATGAGCTGTATATTCAGCTGGAAAGCAAAGATTTCTATACCGATCAGAAAGTAACCCTGACCGGTCCCCAATTTATAAACACAGGCAACGCGATGAAAGGGAACTTAAGCCAAAATATCGCCACCCTGTCTGAACATGTACAAGGCAAATATGAAATTCAGGCTCGTTAGTTTACTCGGATGTCTGCTGCTCACCAGCCCGGCATGGGCGCTGAGCAACGACACGGAACAACCTATTTATATCGATTCAGACAGCCAGAACCTGGATATGATCAGTAACCGGGTGACCTTTATTGGTGACGTAACCCTTAAACAGGGCAGCATCAATATTGAAGCCGATAAGATCGTGATCCTGCGTAATAAGGAAACGGAAGAGGTAGAGCAGATTGAAGCCTACGGCAAGCCTGCGACCTTTACCCAGCTGACTGATGAAGGCAAAACTCTCAGCGGTCAGGGTAAGACCCTGCGCTACATGGTTACCAAGGATCTGCTGACCATGAACGGCGATGCTATCCTGGCTCAGGACGACAGCCTGGTGAAAGGCACCTCGATCCGCTACCAGATTTCTTCCCAGCAGCTGGTTGCGGACGGTAAGAAAGGCGAACGCGTTTCCACGGTTCTGCAACCTAACCAAATTCAGACAGAAAAGTAACTCATGGCCGTACTAAAAGCACAAAACCTGGCGAAGAGCTATAAAAAGCGCAAAGTGGTGTCTGACGTCAGCCTGGAGGTAAACTCCGGTCAGATCGTTGGCCTGCTCGGCCCAAACGGCGCGGGTAAAACCACCTCGTTTTACATGATTGTTGGTCTGGTCCCGCGGGATGAAGGGATGATCAGCATTGATGACAAAGACATCAGTATTCTGCCAATGCACAGCCGCTCAAAACTGGGGATCGGATACCTGCCTCAGGAAGCCTCCATCTTCCGTAAGCTCTCAGTTGAAGATAACATCATGGCCGTGCTGGAAACCCGCTCAGAGCTGACCCGTGAAGAACGCCAGGACAGGCTCGAAGACCTGCTTGATGAGTTCCATATCCAGCACATCCGTAAAAGTGCCGGTATGGCCCTGTCCGGTGGTGAACGCCGCCGGGTAGAGATCGCCCGTGCACTGGCAGCCAATCCAAAATTTATCCTGCTGGATGAACCGTTCGCCGGGGTTGACCCTATCTCGGTCATCGACATCAAAAAAATCATTCAGCACCTGCGTGACCGTGGCCTTGGGGTACTGATCACCGACCACAACGTGCGTGAAACCCTCGATGTATGTGAGCGCGCTTACATCGTAAGCCAGGGTCATCTGATCGCAGAAGGCACACCGGAACAGGTTCTCAATAACGAACAGGTAAAACGGGTTTATCTGGGTGAACAATTCCGTCTATGATTAAATTACAGGCATACTGTGAGTAAACCGGCGCGCTGCGCTGATAACAAGAGAAATAATAAAGGACTCCATGAAACCTTCACTCCAGCTCAAGCTTGGTCAGCAGTTAGCGATGACCCCTCAGTTGCAACAGGCTATCCGTCTGCTGCAGCTTTCTACGCTTGATTTACAACAAGAAATCCAGGAAGCACTCGAATCCAACCCTCTCCTTGACGTCGAGGAAGGGCAGGAGGAAGGCGCACCAGGCAGTGAAGGTGAACAGAGCGAAGCGGCAGAAAAAGAAGTTACGGCAGAAGAGCCCACCTCTGAGCCGGATCCCCAGGACAGCCTGGAACTGATCGAAAAATCAGAGATCAGCTCCGACCTTGAAATCGATACCACCTGGGATGAAGTCTACAGCGCCAACACCGGTAATACCGGCATCGCACTGGATGATGACCTGCCGGTCTATCAGGGGGAAACCACCGAAAGCCTGCAGGATTACCTGATGTGGCAACTCGACCTGACCCCGTTCAGCGATACCGACCGCACCATCGCGCTGGCGGTCATCGATGCCATCGATAATCACGGCTACCTGACCATCAGCGCCGAAGAGATCCTGGAAAGCCTTGGGCTTGAAGAAGTGGAACTTGACGAAGTAGAAGCGGTACTCAAGCGCATTCAGCAGTTTGACCCGCTGGGCGTCGCCTCCCGCAACCTTCAGGAATGCCTGCTGCTGCAGCTGGTTCAGTTCCCCGATGAGACGCCATGGCTGAGCGAAGCCCGCTCCCTGCTTGAAAACCACATCGAGCAGCTGGGTAACCGCGACTACAAGCTGATCAGCAAAGAGACCAAACTAAAAGAACCTCAGCTGAAAGAGGTCCTGCAGCTTATCCAGCAGTTGGATCCACGCCCGGGCAGTAACGTCACCTCCGAAGAGATCGAGTACGTCATTCCGGATGTCTCTGTATTTAAGGACCATGGTCAGTGGAAAGTGGCCATCAATCCTGACAGCGTTCCAAAACTCAAAGTAAATCAGCACTATGCTTCTCTTGGTAAAGGCAACAGCGCGGACAGCCAGTTTATCCGCAGCAATTTGCAAGAGGCAAAATGGCTAATCAAAAGTCTCGAAAGCAGAAACGAGACGCTGCTCAAAGTTGCACGCTGTATTGTTGAACATCAGCACGATTTCTTCGAGTATGGAGAAGAAGCGATGAAGCCTATGGTGCTTAACGATATTGCTCTGGCCGTGGATATGCACGAGTCCACCATATCCCGTGTCACGACACAAAAATACATGCACACACCACGGGGCATCTTCGAGCTGAAATACTTCTTCTCCAGCCATGTCAGCACTGACAACGGCGGAGAATGTTCATCAACGGCAATCCGCGCTTTGATCAAAAAGCTGGTCGCCGCTGAAAACAGCGCTAAACCACTGAGTGACAGTAAGATTGCCACACTGCTGGCTGATCAGGGAATTCAGGTAGCACGCCGCACCATCGCGAAATACCGCGAATCCCTGGGCATTGCCCCATCCAGTCAGCGTAAACGCCTGCTATAAAGGCCCAGAAAGAAGGAAAGTCTATGCAAATCAATATCCAGGGACATCACGTTGATCTAACCGACTCAATGCAAGACTACGTTCAATCCAAATTTCAGAAACTCGAAAGGTTTTTTGACCATATAAACAACGTTCAGGTCGTTTTAAGAGTTGAAAAACTCGACCAGATCGCAGAAGCTACGCTCCACGTAAATCAGGGCGATATTCATGCGACGTCCACCGATGAGAGCATGTACGCAGCGATCGACAGTCTGGTCGATAAGCTTGTGCGCCAACTTAATAAGCACAAAGAAAAGCTAAGTAGCCATTAACCATGCAATTAAGCGAAGTACTTTCACTGGACTGCACGAAAAGTGCAGTTCAGTGCACCAGTAAAAAACGGGCTCTGGAGATCATCAGCGAGATCGCCGCCGAGCACGCGGGTCTGAATCAGACCGAACTATTTGAATGTATGCTGAGCCGCGAGAAGATGGGCAGTACGGGTATCGGAAATGGAATCGCCATTCCCCATGGCCGTATGTTCGACTCAGAGCAGGCTGTTGCGGTACTGATCCAGTGTCAGGAGCCGATTGAATTTGATGCCATTGATAACCGCCCGGTAGACCTGCTGTTTGCCCTGCTGGTGCCGGATGCTCAGTGTAAAACCCACCTCAAGACTCTGTCTGCCATGGCCGGGCGTCTGAACGACAAACAGACCCTCAAACAACTGCGTAATGCTCGCTCTGATCAGGAGCTTTACGACATCATCACCCAATAAAGAGTAATCCCTGATGGCTTCGCAAAAACTGCGGCTGATTGTGATAAGCGGCCAGTCTGGTGCAGGCAAAAGTGTTGCCCTGCGCGTACTGGAAGACCTCGGCTACTACTGTGTCGATAACCTTCCGGTTGACCTGCTCAGTCACTTTGTCCAGAGCGTTCAACAGAGCCGGCAGAATGTGGCGGTCAGTATCGACATCCGCAACCTGCCGCAGGACCCGTCTCTGGTCACCCAGGAGCTGAATAAGCTCAAACAGCACTTTGACGTCAATGTGCTGTTTCTCGATGCCAGTGAGGAAACCCTGCTCAAGCGCTACAGCGAAACCCGGCGTATTCACCCGCTGTCACTCAACGGCAGTGAGAAGCTCACCCTCGAGCAGGCGATACAGCAGGAAAAGAGCCTGCTGCTGGACCTCAAAGAGCAGGCCGACCTGGTGCTCGACAGTACCAACCAGTCGCTGCATGAGCTGAGTGAAATGGTCCGCCGCCGCATTGAAGGGCGGGAGAACAAACAGCTGGTGATGATCTTTGAATCCTTTGGCTTCAAGTACGGTATGCCGGCCAACGCCGACTACCTGTTTGACGTGCGCTTTCTGCCCAACCCACACTGGGACCCGGACCTGCGCCCGCTGACCGGCCTGGATGCCCCGGTACAGCGTTTCCTGCAGGCCCACAAAGAAGTGGCTGAACTGAAGCAGCAGATCCAGTCTTTTATTGAGCACTGGAAGCCGATGCTGGAGCAGAACAACCGCAGCTACCTGACGGTCGCTATCGGCTGTACCGGCGGTAAACACCGCAGCGTGTACATCGCCCAGCAGCTGGGAGAATACTTTGAGCAGCAGGGCAACCAGGTGCAAATCCGCCACGCCAGCCTTGAGAAAAATCTCCGGAGTGACTGATGCAGTGCAGTAAAACCGTTTTTATTCAAAACCGGCTCGGCCTTCATGCCCGTGCTGCAGTCAAACTGGTCGAACTGGCGCAAAGTTTTGATGCTGAAGTAACCGTCAGCAATGAAGAACAGTCTGTTGGCGCAGACAGCGTAATGGGATTGCTGATGCTCGAGTCCTCCCAGGGCCAGAGCGTCACTATCTCAGCCGATGGCAGCGAGGCTGAGCAGGCCCTGCAGGCGGTATGCGATCTTATCGAGCAGCGCTTTGATGAAGACGAGTAAAAACGTCATACGTTCGTATTACTCTGAGCCAGAAATTAAGATACTATTCAACATATTGTAATCAGAAATGGGGGCGAGAATGGCTGAGCAGCTGGATATAGACCAAACTCACCAAACCCTTCAGGAAGTCAGTGACGCACTCGACAGCGGCCGCTTTGTTCACGTACGCCGTATGCTCCAGGATATGGAGCCGGAAGATATCGCCCACCTTCTGGAAGCATCTCCCCGCCGCAGCCGTGATGTGCTGTGGCAGCTAACCGACCCTGAAGACTACGGTGAAATCCTCGACGAACTGTCCGAGGACGTAAAAGATAACCTGGTCGCCAAAATGGGACCGGAGCGCCTCGCAGAGGCCACCGAAGGCCTTGAGACAGATGATGTCGCCTACGTTCTGCGAAGCCTGCCAGAAGAGCTGTCCGGGCAGGTCCTGTCTCAGATGGACTCCGCCGACCGTGAGCGGGTAGAAACCGCCCTTTCCTATCAGGAAGACACCGCCGGCAGTCTGATGAACACCGACGTGATCACCATCCGCAGCGATGTGGATGTGGACGTGGTACTGCGCTACCTGCGGATGAAAGGCGAACTGCCGGAAGCAACCGATGCCCTGTATGTAGTTAACGAGGAGAGTCACCTTCAGGGTTACCTGCACCTGACTACCCTTCTGACCTCTCAGCCGGACGAAGCCATTGCCGATATTATGGAAGACCCGGACGAAGCGATCAGCGTCAATGCCAGTGACCGTGACGTTGCCAACCTGTTTGAACGCCGTAACTGGGTTTCGGCTCCTGTGGTCGATGAAGAGAACCGCCTTGTCGGGCGTATCACCATCGATGACGTGGTCGACGTTATCCGTGAAGACGCCGAGCACTCGATGATGAGTATGGCGGGTCTGGACGACGAAGAAGATACCTTTGCCCCTGTGCTCAAATCGGCCCGTAAGCGCAGTATCTGGCTTGGCGCTAACGTGCTCGCAGCACTGGCTGCCGCATCGGTATCCAACATGTTTGAAGCCACCTTGGATCAGATGGCCGCGATTGCGGTTCTGATGACCATAGTGCCTTCCATGGGCGGGGTTGCCGGTAACCAAACCGTTGCGCTGGTGATCCGTGGTATTGCCCTTGGCCATATCGGTGACAGTAACAAACGCGAACTGCTGCTCAAAGAAGCCGCCATCGGCTTCTTAAACGGTCTGCTGTGGGCGCTGATCATCGGCGGCATAGTAGTGGTATGGAAAGGCAGCTGGATGCTGGGCGGCATTATCTCTGCCGCGATGATGACCAACCTGTTTGTGGCAGGCGTCGCCGGGGTAAGTATCCCGATCCTGCTCAAACGAATGAACATCGACCCGGCACTGGCCGGCGGCATGGCCCTGACCACAGTCACTGATGTGGTCGGCCTGATGGTATTCCTGGGGCTGGCGACTATCGCGATAAACTAAAGGTGCTGGGTGCTGGGCGCTGGGTGCTGGGTGCTGGGTGCTGGGTGCTGGGTGCTGGGTGCTGGGTGCTGGGTGCTGGGTGCTGGGTGCTGGGTGCTGGGTGCTGGGTGCTGGGTGCTGGGTGCTGGGTGCTGGGTGCTGGGTGCTGCAAGCAGGTTCAACTATCCCGTTCTTACCGTCAAGCTAAAATCTTCGTTTTACCCACAATAATTAAAGCGAGACCCAGGACCTCAAAGCGAAGCGCCCCAGGACCCCAAAAAAAGCTGCATCACGCAGCTTTTTTGTTATGACGACCAGAACAAGTAGCAGAGACTATTCCCCCGCCACCTTCATCGACTCAATCAAAATCGAACCGGTCTGGATCTGAGAGCGGGTTTCGACATCGCTGCCGACTGCGATGATCTGATTAAACATCTCTTTCAGGTTACCCGCGATAGTTACCTCAGATACCGGATATTTGATCTCTCCATTCTCTACCCAGAAACCAGCTGCTCCGCGCGAGTAATCACCGGTCACCGTGTTTACCCCCTGACCCATCAGCTCAGTCACCAGAAGACCGGTACCCATGGTTTTCAGCATGGCATCAAAGTCCTGGCCGGTTGAATCCACATACCAGTTATGGATGCCACCAGCATGACCAGTCGGGGCCATCTTCATCTTACGGGCTGCGTAGCTGGTCAGGAGATAAGTCGAGAGTACGCCGTCAGTGATGATTTCACGATCACGGGTCACTACGCCTTCACTGTCAAATGGACAGGAAGCCAGGCCACGCAGTACGTGGGGTTTCTCGCTGATGTTGAACCACTCCGGCAGGATCTGCTCACCGAGCTTGTCCAGCAGGAAAGAAGATTTACGATACAGATTCCCGCCGCTGATCGCCATCACCAGGTGACCAATCAGGCCGGTTGCCACATCCGCAGCAAACATCACCGGCACTTTAGCGGTCGGAACGCGCTGTGCGTCCAGGCGGCTGACCGTCTTCTCTGCGGCCAGCAGACCGACTTTTTCCGGTGTCCACAGGTCCTGGGTGCGGCGGGAAACGGTGTAGCTGTAGTCACGCTCCATGCCACCATCGGCACCTTCACCGATCACACAACAGCTCAGGCTGTGACGGCTGGACGGATAACTGGCCACCAGACCGTGAGAGTTACCGTACACTTTCACGCCGTAATGGCTGTCGTAACTGGCACCATCACTCTGCTTGATCCTGTCGCTGTACGCCAGCGCTGCCTGCTCGGCAGCAATTGCCAGCTCAGCGGCTTTATCCGGCTCCGGCTCATCCGGGTGGAACAAGTCCAGATCCGGAATATCTTTGACCATCAGTTCTTTTGGTGCCGGGCCGGCACACGGGTCTTCAGAGGTGTAGTTAGCGATATCCAGTGCCGCCAGAACGGTCTGACGGATGGCGTTTTCACTTAAATCCGAAGTGGACGCACTGCCCTTACGCTGTCCGCGGTAAACGGTAATCCCCAGAGCACCATCACTGTTAAACTCAACGTTCTCCACCTCTTTCATCCGGGTGGAAACGCTGATACCGGTGCTCTTGGTAATGGCTACTTCAGCAGCGTCCGCAGATTGTGTTGCCATTTCCAGGGCTTTCGCCACCACAGATTCCAGCTCAGCACGCTGGGTGGCGATTTTCTGTTTTACGTCCATAGGTAAATTCTTCAACATTCATTATTATTTGAATAGGATAACAAGGTTTTCGCATTCACCCCATAATTCTTGCTAAAATACGCGACAAACCGACATTCAGATTTTAATAGGCGAACAAAATGGCCCGTAAAAACCAAAAAGCCCCATGGGAAGAGGAAGAAGAGATCATCTGGGTAAGTAAAACCGAGATGAAGAACGACATGGAAGATCTGCAAAAGCTTGGTGAAGAGCTGGTAACACTGAAACCTGCCGTACTGGAGAAGTTTCCTCTGGAAGACGAGTTGCGTGCAGCGATCCACGATGCGCAGCGCTTTAAAAACGAAGCCAAACGCCGCCAGCTTCAGTACATCGGTAAACTGATGCGCAACATCGACCCGGAACCAATCCAGGCAGCACTGGACAAAGTGCGCAACAAGCACTCACAGGCAACTGCTGAGCTGCACAAGCTGGAAGCCCTGCGTGACCGCGTCGTAGAGGAAGGCGACAGTGCCATTGCAGACGTACTGGAGCGCTTCCCGTCAGCCGACCGTCAGCGCCTGCGCCAGCTGGCCCGTCAGGCGAAAAAAGAGAAGAAAGACAACAAGCCGCCTAAAGCGTACCGGGAAATATTCCAGACGCTGAAAGCGCTGAGTGAAGAAGAAGAGATTTAAAGGCTCTGGGCTCTGGGCTCTGGGCTCTGGGCTCTGGGCGTTAGTTTCCAGGTTCCTGGTTCTGAAATCCAGACTCAGGGTCTGGTTCCTGAAACATGGCCCGGACTTCAAGTCTGTATTAAGAGCTGACAACACTCTCCCCCAGGGCCCAGTACCCCGAGCCCAGGGCCTAAAAAAAGCTGCGAATAGCAGCTTTTTTTAATTATTCCGTCCCACCCACAGTAATCGCATCCAGCTTCAGGGTTGGCTGACCTACGCCGACCGGGACACTCTGTCCGGCTTTGCCACATACACCGACACCACGGTCGATCTCCAGGTCGTTACCGACCATAGATACCTGCTGCATCGCTTCAATGCCGGAACCGATCAGGGTGGCACCTTTGACCGGACGGGTGATCTTGCCATCTTCGATCAGATACGCTTCTGAAGTGGAGAACACGAACTTACCGGAGGTGATGTCTACCTGACCACCACCGAAGTTTGGTGCGAACAGGCCTTTTTTCACCGTAGAGATAATTTCCTGCTGGCTGTGCTGACCTGGCAGCATGTAAGTGTTGGTCATACGTGGCATTGGCAGGTGCGCATAAGATTCGCGGCGGCCGTTACCGGTCGGAGCTACGCCCATTAAGGCTGCGTTTTGCTTGTCCTGCATGTAGCCTTTAAGCACCCCGTTTTCGATCAGAGTGTTGTAGCTGCCAGGTACGCCTTCGTCATCCACGTTCAGCGAGCCACGAAGATCTTTGAGCGTGCCATCATCGACGATGGTGCACAGCTCAGACGTCACTTTCTCACCGATCTTACCGGCAAACACCGACGATCCTTTACGGTTAAAGTCCCCTTCCAGACCGTGCCCCACCGCTTCGTGCAGCAGTACGCCCGGCCAGCCTGCGCCCAGTACCACCGGCATCATACCGGCCGGGGCCGCATCGGCCTCCAGGTTAACCAGCGCCTGACGGATCGCTTCATCAGCAAACTGATAGGCACGCTGACGACCTTCAATGCTTTCAAGGAAGAACTGATAACCATAGCGACCACCACCACCGGCGCTGCCACGCTCACGGCGGTCACCCTTTTTCACCAGTACGCTGACAGACAGGCGCACCAGCGGACGGATATCGCCGGCATAGGTACCATCGGTTGCTGCCACCAGCATCTGCTCGTACACACCACTCAGGCTGACAGAAACTTCTTCCGCCAGTGGCTCTTTGGTACGGATATAAGCATCGAGCTCTTTCAGCAGGTCAATTTTCTGCTGTTTTTCCAGGCTCTGAAGCGGATTAGCGTCGCTGTACACCACCTGGTTATCGGAGCGGGCGAATGTTTTCACCTGGCCGTTCTGGCCTTTTCTGGCGATGCCGCGGGCGGCGATTGCGCTCTGCTTCAGGCTGTCGAGCTCGATTTGGTCGGAATAAGCAAAACCGGTTTTCTCCCCGGTAACCGCACGCACACCCACACCCCGGTCGATATTGAAAGAGCCATCTTTGATGATCGAGTCTTCCAGCACCAGCGACTCATGCCAGCTGGACTGAAAATAGAGGTCAGCATAATCAATCTCACGGCTGGTCATCATCGCCAGCACGTCGCTCAGGTGGTTTTCGGTCAGGCCTGTCGGAGCAAGTAATTCCTGTTCTACTTTATTTATTGTCATTCAATCTGCTCATTTTAATAGTTGGCATTCAAAGCGGCGATGGCTTTGCAGCGGCATTCTTTTCTGTAACTCTTTGACCTGGTTAAGATCGATATCTGCCCAGGCGCTCCCCGTTTGCTGCCCCATATCAAGGCAGACTTCTCCCCATGGTGAAACCACCATAGAGTGCCCCCAGGTTTCCCGGCCACAGGGATGCGTCCCGGTCTGGCCGATGGCCACCACCCAGCACTGGGTTTCAATAGCCCGTGCCCGGAGGAGGATTTCCCAGTGGGCTCTGCCCGTTACCGCAGTAAACGCAGCCGGCACCAGCAACAAACTGGCCCCACCCCGGGCAAGGGTTTGAAATAATTCCGGAAATCTCAGGTCGTAACAAATACTCAGACCCAGTGTAGCAAATGGCACGGGGATCAGCGATGGCTGTTCCCCGCGAATAAAGCAGTCTGACTCACGGTATTGACCATGAGCATCACTGACTTCCACATCAAACAGGTGAAGCTTGTCATAACGGCCCAGACACTCACCCAGACCGTTCCAGACCAGGCTGCTGGTCGTCATGCCGCTTTCTGTGCGAAGAGGAAAACTGCCAAGGTGCAGCAGACAACCCAGCTCACGGGCCAGCCCAGCCATTGCAGACTGCAGCGGACCCTGTTTAAAAGTCTCGGCAACCCGGTGATACTCTTTCCGGCCGCCGAAGCAGAGCGCATTTTCCGGAGTACAGATAAGGTCACACCCGGCTTCCGCCAGCCTGCGCGCCTGACGGCTTATCTCAGCCAGGCAGGCATTGGCATCTGCGCCGGATGTCATCTGTATCAGGCCAATCCTTGCCATGTTCACCTCGGTGGTCAGTTTTTATCTGAGCCTTTTTTCTGCAGCTCTTCAGGTATGGTGTATTTCCCTTTACTGCGCGACAGCTCGTTCACTTCCGGCGCATCCAGCGGACCTTTCACTTCGTAGCGAACCTGAGTGATCACGTCGATCACCGGAGAGAGTGCAGTAGTGATCGCAAACACATAAATCGCGGTCTGAGGTGTAGCGGCAAACGCAGACAGAATCGGAATGCCCGAAGTCAGATCCGGGGTAAACTCCACTTCCGCATCGACCTGCTGATTCACCAGATCCGCCATACCGCTCATGTTGAGCTGGCCGGCCACCGCGTCCATTTCAATGTCATTGGTGACGAAGATACCATTGCGGATCTCACCACTGCCGGAGATCTTGTTAAACGCCATCCCTTTATCAAACACACCGGTAAAATCGAGCTGCATTTTGCGGATGATTGAGTCCAGGCTGAAGAGACCCAGCAGGCGCGCTGCGCCGCTGACATCCGAGACTACGCCTGGTCCCAGCTCGGTCTTCATGCTGCCGCTCAGGGTTTCCACCCTGGGACTCCATGGCGAACCCTGCCAGTCCATGTCTGAACTCATGTTAAACGGGGCCTGCTGGATCCCGGACGAAATACCAAAGCGCTCCATCAGGTCTGTGTTGTTATCGCCAGAGGCAGAAAACTCAAAGTGAGAGCGGCTGTCGTTACCATCGAGCTTCCACCAGCCACTGCCGTCAAAACGGTTGGTACCACTGCGCAACGAGACTTTACGCCACTCCAGCCGGTCTCCGGTACGCTGAAAATCGATATTCACTTTGCCGACTTTGTACCCCTGGAACCAGAAATCATCGATGGCCAGAGTCAGGTTTGGCAGGGCCTGGTGCAGGCTGCGATCCAGCTCAGAAATCTCCGGCTGCGGGTCTTTTGCCGCTTTTTCCATCAGATTCAGGCTGTTTTCAACTTTGTCCGAGCCTTCCAGCGCCGGCACATACACCTGCAGACGGTCAAAAGCGATGGTGAGGTCATAAGGGGCCAGGTAACTCGCCTGACCGCTGGCTTCAGCACTTTCCAGCATCATCCGCCAGGCCAGGTTCTTTTTGCGAGCCTGAAAATCCACGTCATGCCAGTCCAGACCACCCAGCACCAGCTGAGGAGTCTCGACATCAATCCGGGTCGGTACCGGCAGTGACGGCATTTCCAGCTCACTCACCAGCGGCTGCGGGCCTTTAACCGAGCCCAGGAACAGCTCCAGCCAGTCATCGAGGTTAAAAGACTGACTGCGCACAGTAGCTCTGTGCCCCACAACCGGACTGGCCCGGAAAGCCCCTTTGCCTACGATAAGGTTGGTCGCTTCAAATTCCGGCTTGTCACCCAGCAAACTAATTTCCGCCTGGTATTTCACCCCGGGCAATTGCAGCCGTCCTGAGACCACTTCCTGGTTACCGGAAGCCTGCATACGCGCTTTGCCCGCTTTTCCGGCAGCTTTAGCCAGCGGAGCGGGATACTGACTGGCAAGAGACAGCAGGTCGGCCTGAACATCAATCTGATAGTTAAACCCGACGTCATTGAGCTGAAGATCAACACCCATGGTCCACGGAGCGTGCCCCTGAACCCGCTTCAGCCAGCTCTCGCCCAGGTACGCCTTCAGAGGATCAACTTTCCAGTCTCCGCGGGTCTGAATGCCCACCACATAGTCTTTGCCCTGCTCTTCCCCATCAAAACCGAGGATCACCGGCTGGTCGAGCAGATGCGCTTCAATTCGTCTGGCGCTGACCTTGTCATCATCAAACTCAATCCGGCCGCTGGCTTTATCCAACGTCATCGACGGGGTCTGAATGTGGATATGATTGTTGGTTAAGTCCGCCCATCCCCATGCACGGGCATCGCTGCCATCAAACGGGATACTAAGCTGAAACTCAGAGGTGACCTCACCATGAACTTCAACCGCCGTCAGCGCAGCACCGACCGAATCCACCAATGGCGTGGCCATCATGTAGTCCCGCACTGCAAGACCATCGCCTTTGGCTTTGGCTTCAATTTCGATATGTCCGTCTTCGGCCAGCTCCGGTATACGGCCGGTAACCCGCCGGGCCTTCACTCCCATCAGTTTTGCACTGCGGGAATCGAGGTACATGGCGTCGTTTTCAAACAGCAGGTCCAGCTGCATATCGGTCAGCGGAGGCCAGGCGGTATCGAAGCTGAATCGGGTCTTGTTCAGTTTCACGTCCGCCTGGAACATACCGTCGTTGTTGGTGTACGGGAAACGGTCAAGCTCGCCATACCAGATCAGGCGCGCGGTTTTGGCGTTGCCGCCCTGGATCGCAGTCGAAAGATAATCGGTCAGCTCCTGGCCCAGCGCCAGGGTTGGCAGGTAGCGCCAGGTCTCAGCGGCGTTGAACGCATCGGCTTCGAGGTAAAACGACAGGAAGGCATTACCCTCTGCCGGGAAATCGAGCTTAAACGCCCCAAGAGCCTGAAGATCCGGAGTCGCTACGGTGACTTTATCCGCCCACAGAGAGACACCCTGCTCACCAAAGTCCACCACCAGGTCAGTTTCACCCTGTTTGATGTTCAGCGGCGCCTGGAAGACATCGCCATACGGCAGGGTATCGTCCACCAGCTGCGCTTTCAGACGCAGTTGTTCTGAGGTTCCGGACAGGGAAGCACTGAGTTTGTGCACTTCCGGCAGCAGCTCCCACTGCAGCATCTGTCCGTCTGACAACTGCGCAGAATAGCGCAGCGTTTCCAGACTATCACCCATGGAAACACGGACATCTTCCAGCAGTGCACCGGCCTTAACATCCTCCAGCCAGTGCGTCAGCTCCCGCGCCTGCGGTGCCATGTGACCAAACGGAATAACAGTATCAGCCTGGAGCTGGGATGCGTTCAGTTTCCAGCCCTGCGGCTGCCAGTTCAGAACCCAGTCCAGCTCCGGCCACGGTGTACTGTCGGTTCTCAGTCTCAGGCCATGAGCATTAAGCTGCCATCCCTGCGCCTGAGGTTTGAGTACCAGAATACCCTCTTCGAGCGTCAGCAGGTGGTTATCCTTATTCCCCCAGCTCAGCTCGGACGGCTGCAGCTCAACATAGGCATCGCGGGGCTTGCCCTGCTCAAAAGTGAGCCAGGACTGAAAGCTCAGCTGACCATACTCAATGCCGGTCTGGCGGTGAAGCTCTGGTGTCAGCCACTGCGCCAGCTGAAGATTGCTGGCCGAGACAAAGAATTCACCGCTGAGACGGGCCAGATCAAACTGCTGATTGGTTGTAAAATCAGCCTGAACTTTAAGGCTGTTGAGCGGGTTATCTGCGACACTGATCTGCCCCTCACCACGGTGGTGATGATTGTCGTTGCGCCATTTAAGCTGCTCAATAACAACCGTTTTTACCTCACCGGTAAAGGTCTGAAACGTCAGGGAGGAGTCAGCCAGGGAGAAATCGGCAAGCTGATGAAGCAGCAGGTAGCGCACCTCATCCAGGGTTGCAGCACTGCTGCGGTTCGCGACCTGAGGGGTATTGTCTTCACTTCGCTGCCATTTCACGCCACTGATATCGAGATCCAACCCTTTGATCTTCAGGTTGGATACCGTTGGAGTCAGGGTAAGCAGGCTCTGAAGCAGGTCCATTTCAACATCGACCTGTCCCAGTTCAATGCGGGCATGATCCTGATTGGGCAGTACAGCTTTCAGGCCGTGCAGGGAAACAAAAGGATGAGTATTGAGCCAGTAACCGCTGACGCCCTCGATTTCGAAGGTCATCCCGGTCGAGTCGTTTACCCAGCCCTCAATCTCAGTCTGGTACTGATTCAGTTTTGGCAGGGTGACGCGCAAAGCAGTAACGGCGACCGCAAGGGTCACCATCACCAGTAATAATAAAGCCAGAATAAAACGCCAAAGGCGAGTGGTCCAGGATGTCACTATGACTCCATTACATCATAACTACGTCAAACTGCTCCTGGACGTAGAGGGGTTCGGGCTGGATCTTAACCTGCTTACCGATAAAGACTTCCAGTTCCGCCAGGGCATGAGATTCATCACCTTCCAGGGCTTCCGCCACGGCAGGAGAGGCGTACACCACAAAATTATCGGCGTCATACGCACGGTTAACCCTGGTGACTTCTCGCAGGATCTCAAAGCACACTGACTCAACCGTTTTCACCCGTCCACGTCCTTCACAAGTTGGACACTCAGAACAGAGAACATGTTCAATACTTTCGCGGGTTCTTTTGCGGGTCATCTCTACCAGGCCCAGCTGGGTAAAGCCATTGATGTTGGTTTTTACCCGGTCCTGCGCCAGCGCCATTTCCAGTGAAGTCAGCACACGCTTACGGTGCTCTTCTGAGGTCATGTCGATAAAGTCGATAATGATGATACCGCCAAGGTTACGCAGACGCAGTTGACGGGCAATAGCCTGGGTCGCTTCAACGTTAGTGTTGAAGATGGTCTCTTCCAGGTTACGGCGGCCAACAAAGGCGCCGGTATTGATGTCGATGGTGGTCATGGCTTCGGTCTGATCAATGATCAGGTAGCCACCGGATTTCAGGCCGACTTTTCGCTCCAGCGAACGTTGTATTTCGTTCTCGGTATCGTACATGTCGAAAATCGGCTTATCACCTTCATACAGGAACAGCTTCTCAGTCAGCTCAGGGACGAACTCAGAAGTAAACTCTGCCAGATTTTCAAACACCAGGCGCGAGTCCACCTGAATGCGGTCAAGCTCGGTGCCGACGAAATCACGCAGGATACGCTGTGCAAGGCCAAGCTCACCGTACAGTGTTGAGCGGGTTTTGTACTTGCTGCGGCGCTCCATCACTTTGGTCCACAGGCGCTTGAGGAAAGCTGCATCCTGCGCCAGTTCCTGCTCACAGGCTCCTTCCGCTGCGGTGCGGATAATGAAGCCACCGTTTTCATCACAGTAATCCGCCACAACACCTTTCAGGCGTTCGCGCTCTTTCTCGCTCTCGATGCGCTGAGAAACGCCTACATGACTGGCCCCCGGCATGAACACCAGGTAACGCGAAGGCAGAGTGATGTCGGTGGTCAGGCGCGCGCCTTTGGTACCAAGCGGATCTTTCACCACCTGCACCACAATGTCCTGGCCCTGACGAACCAGTTCTGAAATGTCACGAACCTGAAACTGTTTCTTCTCGTTTTCCGCCACACATTCGGTGTGCGGAACGATGTCGGACGCGTGCAAAAATGCCGCTTTATCCAGGCCAATATCAACAAAAGCCGCCTGCATACCCGGCAACACCCGGCTGACGCGACCTTTGTAAATATTACCTACGATCCCGCGGCGGGATTCACGTTCGATATGGACTTCCTGAAGAACGCCACCAACTATCATCGCCACCCGTGTTTCACTCGGGGTAACGTTAATCAATAACTCTGCACTCATGCTGTGCCTCTGCTAATTCTGATAAAAATGCTGTTTCAGTAGCTGGTCGGTTTCCATAAGCGGCAGTCCGACCACGGCGTGGTAACTGCCATCAATTCGCGCGACAAATCGTCCGCCAATTCCCTGAATTCCATACCCACCAGCTTTATCCTGTGGCTCGCCACTTTGCCAGTACGCCTCAATTTCTGCGGCTGATAATGACTTAAACCAGACCCGGGTTTCCACCAGTACAGTATGTGACTGAGCAGCGCTGCATACGGTGACCGCGGTCATTACGCTGTGCTCGCGCCCGGAGAGTTTCTGCATCATCGCACTGAAATGCGCCTGATCCTGAGGCTTCTCAAGCACCTCACCGCCGGCCACAACTATGGTATCGGAGCCAATCACCACAGCATCCGGCTTATCTGACATGGTCAGGCCTGCCTGCGCCTTTTGCAATGACAGGCGCTGAACATACTCAGCCGGTGTTTCTGAGGCTTCGCGCCGCTCTTCAATATCCGGCGTGACGATGGAAAAAGGCATCCCGAGCAGGCTGAGTAACTCTCTGCGGCGCGGGGAGCCTGATGCTAATAATAGCGGTTGCTGATTCTCAGCCATAAGCTTTATCCTCAATTGGTCAGCGAATATGCCAGTGGCGTCGCACCCTGCGGAGCAGCAGGAACATCCACGGCCACAGAATGCAGTTCACCAGCATCGCCCACAGCGACTGTGGGTTAAACTCCACATCCTGAATCAGGAACTCACCAAAGAACTCCAGGATCTCTGCAAGCCCTGTCAGACAGGCAATGATCACCGCCTGTTGCCACAGCGCCATATTGCGCAGCACCAGGAAGTTAAGCGCAACCAGGTAAACGACGACAGACATCATCATCCCGCGCACACCAAGGGTTGAACCGAGCAACAGGTCCCACAGCAGGCCAAGTACCAGCGCCGTGCCCACGTTCACCCGGTGTGGCAATGCCAGCACCCAGTAGAACACCACCAGTAGCAGCCATGCAGGACGGAAAATCTCCAGCATTCCCGGCCATGGAATGGCCTGAAATACCAGCGCGATCAGAAAGGTTACCCAGATGACCATACGGCCACGAAATACACTATTGGCCATTGGCAGCATCCTCACTGTTCTGAGCTTTATTTGCCTCACCAGGCCACACCAGCAGCAGGTAACGCAGGCGGTCAAAGTCCACTACAGGCTCTGCCTCAATCGACGCAAACTCACGCCGGTCATCGCGGCCGACTTCAGAAACATACGCTACCGGGTAGCCTTCAGGATAAAGCCCGCCAAGGCCTGAGGTCACCAACAGGTCACCCTCTTCGATTTCAGTGCTGGTTGGAATATGCTCCAGATGCATCCGGTCAATACTGCCGTTACCGGAAGCAATCACCCGGATGTCGTTTCGCACTACCTGCACCGGAATGGAGCTGGTGGAGTCAGTGATCAGCAGTACCCGTGCATTGTGGGCCGCAACAAAAGTCACCTGACCAACGATACCTTTTTCGTTGATCACCGGCTGGCCTTCATACACCCCGTCTATCGCTCCTTTATCGATCACCACCTGATGACGATACGGCGATGAGTCCACCGCCATCACTTCGGTCACCACCTTTTTCTCATCACGGACAAAAGGGGAACCAAGCAGCTTACGCAGGCGCTGATTCTCTTCACGGTACTGATCGAGCAGGATCAGTTCGCTTTTCAGACGCAGAACTTCGCGTTTGAGAGTCTGGCTTGAATTAAGCAGAGTTTCACGGGTGTTGAAGCGCTCATAAACGCCGTCAAACATGGAGCGTGGCAGGTTCGCCATATACTGGATCGGCGCCACCAGGCTGTTTAAGAAGTAACGTGCACCTGCGAATGCGTCTAAACGACTATCAGCCAGCATAAGACTGGCTGATAGTACGACCGCAAAAAAGAGGCGCAATTGCAGGGATGGTCCCCTGCCAAATATCGGCTTCATAGCTGGTTAACCAGCCTTATTCTTCAGAGAAGAGATCGCCACCGTGCATGTCGATCATTTCCAGCGCCTTACCGCCACCACGGGCCACACAGGTCAGAGGCTCATCAGCAACCACTACCGGAATACCCGTTTCTTCGGTCAGCAGACGATCCAGATCTTTCAGCAGTGCACCACCACCGGTCAGAACCATGCCGTTTTCAGAGATATCTGACGCCAGCTCCGGCGGACACTGTTCCAGTGCAACCATCACAGCAGACACGATACCGGTCAGCGGCTCCTGAAGCGCTTCCAGGATCTCGTTTGAGTTCAGGGTAAAGCTGCGTGGCACACCTTCTGCCAGGTTGCGGCCGCGGACTTCGATCTCTGTCACTTCATCACCCGGGTAAGCCGAGCCGATTTCGTGCTTGATCTTCTCAGCGGTTGCTTCACCGATCAGGCTGCCGTAGTTACGGCGCACGTAATTGATGATCGCTTCATCAAAACGGTCACCACCGATACGTACAGAAGAAGAGTAAACCACACCGTTCAGTGAGATAACCGCAACTTCAGTCGTACCACCACCGATATCGACCACCATAGAACCGGTAGGCTCAGATACGCGCAGACCAGCACCGATCGCTGCCGCCATTGGCTCGTCAATCAGGTACACTTCACGCGCGCCTGCACCCAGTGCAGATTCACGAATCGCACGGCGCTCAACCTGAGTTGAACCACAAGGTACACATACCAGCACACGTGGGCTTGGTTTAAGCACGCTGTTGTCATGCACCTGCTTGATGAAGTGCTGCAGCATTTTTTCAGTCACGTAGAAGTCGGCGATCACGCCGTCTTTCATCGGACGAATAGCAGAGATGTTGCCCGGCGTACGGCCCAGCATCTGCTTTGCTTCGTGCCCGACTGCCGCTACGCTTTTGGCTGAGCCTGCGCGGTCCTGGCGAATAGCAACAACTGAAGGTTCATCAAGGACAATGCCCTGACCTTTTACATAAATAAGTGTATTGGCTGTACCTAAATCGATAGAAAGATCGTTTGAAAACATGCCACGAAGTTTTTTAAACATATTCTTCGTTCATCCTGAGAGCATTAGAAGAGACAAAATTGCACTAAATGTACCAATGCCTTGCGTTATCAGCAAGGCATTGGCGGTTAAACATGGGCTGAATCCCGCTTTTTCTTTCACAATCCTGACGGGGATGCCAAATTCAGCGGTTTTCATCAGGGATCAGCGCCCGGTCATCCCCCTTTCTCCGCGGAAGATCACCCGATCATTTCCGCGGTAGGATCCAAATGTCAGTACTGCTGATGGGATCTCATCGCCCTGGCCGCGCCAGTTGAAGTTGAGCCAGGGTTGACCCGTGTTTGCACCACTACACTCTTTTGCACCATCCGGCTCACCGGAAGCAGTACGAAGCCAGAGACGAACCTGCTCCCGGTCGGTGCTTCCCTGAACGGCCACCAGGGCATTCGACTGACCACTGCCTACTGTATGCTCGCCAGCCCGGAAAGACGCCAGAGAAGTGTCATCCGGCCACAGGCCAAGGCGACAGTAACCCACGCCGTTAAACCGGGTGCCACTGTCATCGGTGTTAGTGACAAATGAATCCCCGTCCCAGAACTCAGTTCTCAGAGGGACTGCCAGTTCCTGACCGGTGCTGCCACCGAGGTCTTCGAGAATGACCCGGCCGTAGAGGGCTGTAAGCGGAGTCGGGAACTTCTGACCTTTGGCTGTCACTGAGTCTTCTTTCTCTATCACGGTAGGATCGCTTGATGCAGAGATCTTAAGGCCCGTCATCAGATTCGCCCCTGAAAAAGGTCCATCGATACGGGTTGTTTTTGGGGTTACTGTTTCAATCAAACGCAACAACGTAAATGGCTGCTCCTTACCTTTAAGCTCTGCTTTATCCCATTTGTTGGCTGTCCAGCCCGCTACCATCCTGCTTCCCCAGTCCTGCGCACCATCACCACTGGCGGCAAATGGAGCCAGAGTCACCAGGTAAGTATCCTTCAGCTTTGAGTAGTTCACTGTTGGCTCACCCTTGCTGTTTTGAGCCTGGGCAATAAAATCAACGCTTACAGGCTGGTCGAGATACGCAAAACCTGAATGTCCCGGAGCATAGTTCCAGCTGTTTTCAGTAATACTGATATGTTTAGGATAGAAACGCCCGGCCTGACGTTTACCACTGTCAATCCCGTTCAGAACTGAGCCATAACCCGTGGCTTCAGCTTTTAGTGTTATATAACCCACATCGGAGAAACTGAGCCCGTCAAATTTGAACAGGCCATCCGTCTTCCCGTCCGTATGTTTTTTGGCGCTATCTGCTCCCGACAGCTTCCCCTGATAGCCGTCAGGCAGCTCTGCACTGAGGCTGACCTGAGAACTTTCGGCTCCGGTATCAAAAAAGTTTTTGGTTACAGCCAGTGAACAGAACTCCTTATACTTACCCTGCTGCGCTGCAGCATCAAGGTTACTGCTCCAGACAACCGGCTTTAACCGGATATCGAAAGAGTCACCGGCAGCCACAAACGCACTGCCTTGCTTATCTGTACCATCCATTGCATGGCTTTTCGCCTCACAAATCGCCAGGGTCCACGGCCTGGCATCAACCTGCTGCGCCCCGTAATAAGTTTTACACTTCTGTTTTCCATCCTCTTCCACACACTGAGTTTGGGAGAGCTGGTACGCCACGCTGCCCGCTTCCGGGTAAAGTGCAGCAGAAGCAGCGACATTGTTGTCGCCGGTAAAGTTCAGCGTTATGCTTTTGCCCGATGCCACACTAACCAGGTTGTCTTTGGCGTCTTTGAGTTTCAGTTCGGCCCTGACAGACGGACTCGATGGCACCTTATAATCCAGCGCCGACATGGTCAGTTTTTGAGAACCGCTATAGCCAGAGTCAACAACCGGCACCAGGTCACCTCCAACCTTCTCACACTGCATTGGCTGGATGGTAAAGCTCTGCTCTTTGCCAGCGATGATGCCAAGTGGGGAATCTGCCATAGCAAACTTGTACGCCACAAATTTGGTATCAGAGCTTGCTGTATTCGGGCTGCTCTCAGATACAATTGAAGCGGTGACACTCACATCACCTACCCCATTATTATCAACCGCAAACCACAGCTCACCACTACTGTTTGCCTGATAAACCTTTCCGCTGCCCGTACCTTTACCTGGTACAACAGACACATTCAACGAGTCGGGGTGCGTAATGGTAATATTTCCGGTATAACCGCCTGAGTTGTTCCCTTCTGAATCCTTAATCTGAAACTTCACCACAGAAGCTTCACAACTCAGGGCAATACTGTTGAGAGTCTCTGCATGAATCGTATAGTCACTCTTCGGCGGAACCGAACATACGTAATCCGGTTTTGATATGTGGGTGGCGTTCGGCAACTCCAGTGTGTAAGCCGTAACACTGCCAATGACATTCAGCGGATTCTGAAAGCTCACCCGTTTGCCTAAAAAGAACCCATAGAAGGTTTCATTATGGGTGCTGTGGACAGCAATATCAGCCTTGGGACCATAAATCATCACATCTTTGGCACCTGAGACAAAGCTGAAATCCACAGGATTATTCAGGGTCATGCTGCGGGATACATCGATCCTGACATGAGGTTCAAAGGTCATCGCCAGATCACTTGAAACGCCTGTCAGCTCTCCGACACGCAACCGGACACCAGACCTGAGATACAGGTTAACTTTACTGCCCATCCTGAAGCTTTTCACCGACAAACCCGAAGCAGGAATTACCGTCATTTGCTGGATACCGGCATTAGAACTGATATCAAGCGATGCAAGATCTTTGTGCAGGTAGATCTCTGCTTTATTAGCGCCCATCTCCCGGTATGAACAAACGTCCGAACTGGCGTTACACACATCTTTATAGTAGTGATCATTGCTGTTATCGGTGATCTTCAGATTAACAGTACCGTTGAACTCATCTGATACTGGTTCCGGCTCTTTGATTTTCCTTCTGGAAAGCTGACCATCATCGTTGCCAGTTTCACAGCCATGCGGAGAACAAATCGGATTTGAATACACCTGCCAGTCCTGAGAGTGCGTATCGAAACCTGTTCTCAACAGGGTATCCATTTTTTGATCCGGCTTCGACGATATAAAACTGAACTCGCTGACATAATCATGTGACCAGCCAATCATCCTTGCAGTGTTACCGTCCACCTTCAGCAGACTTTTATTACCAGGTGCGTACTCCGTCTCAGAAGAAACGTTCCAGCTCTGAGCCGGCTCAGGGAAATAACGACAGATGGTCTCCAAATCAAAATTATTATCTGTATCATCAAATGCCACATAGCCGACTTTTTCTGAGGTATGAGCCCGCACCGAGGCATTCTCATCAACCACAAAGCTAACTTTGCCATTTCCGAGCTTACACCGCCTCAGCCAGCCACCATCACCACCGCTTCGCTGCTGTTTATTGGCAACAATGCCTTTAAAACTGTAATCCATGGAGCGCTCTGCCGCACACTCTACTGCCAGCGGTTTTGCGTCATCTCGGGAGGTTCTCTTTGTAGCAATGTCGTAGCCAAACTGGATCCGCTTTCCGTTTGCCACCGCTGTCAGGGGAGGCGCAGCCAGGTAAGCAACCTTCTCTTTTTTATAACTGCCGACAGGAAGGTGTGAACGCTCCAGCGCAATAACAAAATCATCATCATCCACATCCTCAACTGCGGTTGTGAACCATGTGCCGATACCGTTATTGGCTGTCTGAATTTCTGTCAGAACAACGGGCTTCACATCATCGTATTCGTGTTTAAAGTCAACTTCCTTCCAGTTGTCCCGCTTGTATTTACTGACCGCGTTATTAATCTCCACCGAACCAGCCTGAACCGTCTCGCCGTCAATCACGGCCTTTCCCGGCTCCATAGCAAAGTAGCTGACTTCTGAAATAGGCTTCTTTGCGATGCCTGAAGGCTCTGAGAACACCTGCTTAAACACCGCTCCGGTTTTACTGACACTGGTCAGACGAAGAGTTGAGGGCCGGTCTTTATCGGGAGCCGACGTATCAATCGTCGGCATAATGAAAACCAATGGCTCAACCGAGAAGTTCTCAGAAAATGAAATGCTGCAGGAACTGCCTGAAGTCATATCACTGCATTTGACAACACCAAACTCAAATTTGGAATCGTGATCCGGCTCCGGTGGAACCGGTGGATCCGGCTTATCATCGTCATCGGAACATTTTACATCGGCACTGCCTTCACCCTTGATATGAAGGTGGATATCTCTTAGCTCCCGGAAATCAGCGTATTTACCATCGACTTCTTTCCAGCGGTCATTTCGCCAGATGTAATAGGTCAACCAGCCAGTTTTATTTACTCTTCCACCGTGAAATGCCTTGTAAGATAACCAAATATAATGCCGTCGCTCCGGATAGATTTCCGGGACATCATTCGTCAGGCTATCCTCAATGATCGGCCGATCGGTGTACCAAACGCCACTCCAGTCATCATTACTCCAGACAGGCATCCGCCATGACCCATGGCTGGGCTTATTCGCCCATATCGTCTCCCTTGGCATATTGCCGCCAATTGAAGCCACTACAGAAAAGTCTGACTTAGATGTCAGCGAACTGTTCGTACAGGTTTCCGCAGAAAAACCAGCATAGACACTACCGCTGATCAAACTCAGGCCAAGCAATAACAAACGGACATACATATTACTCAATTCCTCTCGCCCACACTTCCTGCTCGCGCTGGACTTCAAACTCTCCATTAACCTGACCACAGGTCGCGGTAGAGGTTACTTTGAAAAACGTCAGGTCTTGACCGCCATTGATAATCGTACAATCAATACGAAGCTTGTGGCATCGATTTTCTGTAGCCCCCAGAAGAGAAACTGCAGCAGACTGAGCTGCAGGACTATCTTCATCATCACTGATTCTCTTCAATAAGTCGCACTGATCAGATGGGCTCACACCAGAGTTCAACGGAAACAAATATGTAAGTCCCCACTCATTTCCAGAGTGAGCCAAAAACCAGGCCTGGGTTCCCAGCACTTCCCGGGTCAGGGTATCCTGATTTGACCACTCCAGGCGTGTCAGGGTCAGGCCAAGCATCCCCATAACCACTATCACAAAGATGGCAATAATCAGCACACTGCCAGACTGCTTTCTTCTACGGAACATTCAGCACCTGTACGTCATGTTTGTAATCACTTCGCTCACCGTCCTGCTCAAAGCTCAGCTCAATATGCACCAGGCCACCACGGACCAGCGAGGCCTGTACATAATCAAATCCACCCAGCCTTACATTTTCTGCAATTTTTACCGCTGCAGACGTACCGACCTGCTTAGTCAGCTCACTCCCGGTAATGCAGTATTGGATCTGCTTATCCGGGTCATAGATATAATGCCGTCGTCCTACGGATTGACTCGGCAACGCAGCGGAAACAGTGAATACCGGAGACGCTGATGACACAGAGGTGTCTTCAGCAAGAGAGGATACGTCAATTGAAGATGTTGAGGCCTTATCCAGGTCCTCATAACGGGAAGGATTGATCACCAGATAATCGTTGCTTCCCAGCGTATTTGGCGAACTATCATTACCTAACACAAACTGAATCGCAGCACTGAGCGGACGCTCAACATAAAAGCCCGAGTACTTAATCGGATAAAAAAACAGACAGCCCCCTTCATCCTTGAAACTATTAGGAATCGCATGACGTATTTCGCGTGACATTTTCTCAATAGCAAAGCGGGCCTGGTTCTGCAGAGCCTGGCGCTGGACCGAATCGGCATACCCTTTGGTCCCCAGCTCAAGAAAACCAGCAATAGCCAGAAACATTACTGACACCACCAAAATGGTGACCACCATTTCAATTAATGTAAAGCCAGCCTTTCGCATCAGTAGTTTCCTTTATATGCCACAAAGCGGTAACTGCCATATTTTCCCGGATAGACGGTCAGGGTGATCTTCTTAAACACCTGACCCGTTGCCCCCTGAAGACCAGCACTGGTATCGTACTCCATTTTAACTTCAACCCTGAAGTTATAGTAAGTATCATCCAAATCCACATCCAGTAACAGGTCTTCAAGCTTTCCCGCTTCCGTCGCAATGCATTCACTTTTGGTACTGTCTGTATACCAACAACCCATATAGTCATCGACATCATTGAACTGTTCAGGTGTTTCAAAAACACCATCGCCATCAGGGTCATCCGGACCAAATTTATCGGTTTGTGTACACTGGGTGGGAGAGCTCCCCTCACTGCATCTAGAAATACCACCATTGAAGTCACTATTCTGATCAAAAGCGCGCGACAAAATCTCGGACATAACACTCTGAGCCAGTGCAGATGCACGTACCTGATAATGAGCACTGGCTGAGTTTTCTATGCGTGGATAAAGCACTGTTACCAGTACAGTCATGGAAATGCCGAGAACGACGATGGCAACGATACTCTCAATCAGGGTAAAGCCACGTGCTTTATAGGCAGTCATTCACAAAGCCCTCCCTGTTAATGCACACTTTTAATTTCTCAGAACCGTTATTCAGAATGATTTCAGGGATCGCATGAAGATCAGTTAAACCAGCACAACCAGCACAACCAGCCCCCGATATACACTTTGGAACTCCTAACAAATCAAACTCTATCGTCATTTCCGGAGAAAATGTAAAACCAGGGCCGGAGATCACAACGCTGTCACTGCGATTTTCGCTGCACCCCATTCCTGAAGAGATACAGTTGCTTTTTACCAGCAAACGGTAACGACGGTGCTTGCCTGCATAATCAGGGTTCTCAATATTGGTCTGCATACGACCAAGCTGGATCTGGCGAATAATGGTAATTGCCTGCTCTCTGGCAGCATAAGAAGAAAACTGACCGGGGCCGCCGTAACGTGAAGCAGCATAAGAAGCGACTATTGCGATAAGCAACAGAACGACAATAAGTTCAATAAGGGTAAAACCTTTTGATCTATAGGTCATAGGTTATACACCAAAGACAAAATTAAATGATGGGAAGCTCTGTTTAATCCTGCTGATTTGGTAACAGGATTAAACAGAGCCTCTGATGAGGCTCTGGATATTAATTACAGTTTGAAATAACGTAGTTAGGATCTTCTCCCTCACTCACTGGTTCAGCATAAGCAACATAACAGGAGCCAAGCGCACCGCTAACGGAGGTACCTTTAAATGTAAATGCCACATAATAGTCACCCGGTGCATCTTCCACCTCAGTAACTACCTGCCATTCACTGTTCAAATCCAGCTGCATAGCATCTGCGAGAGAATCTTTTCTCGGGTAGCCATATGCCGTATAAATAGTCGTGCTTCCGGAGCTGACCGCAGAGGAAGTGCCACGGTCAAAACCTTCAAGCCCTTTCACTGCAGCCTTCCCATATACAATGTTTGAAGCGCCAACAACTGCACCTTTCAGCCCGTTCAGAGCTGCATTTCTTGCATCATTTTGCAGATTCAGAAACTTTGGCGCAGCAGTCACAGCTAAAATACCCAAAATCACGATGACAACCACCAGCTCAATAAGAGTAAAGCCCGACTGTTTTTTCATTTCAAACCCTTGGAATTAGTTACTTACAGGCACTATCTTCAACTTTTGCTGATGCAGCTGCAGCAGAGGTCGCAGCTGTATAAGTCAGATAACATTTTGAAGGAATACTGCCTTTTGCTTGTCCGCTGTAGTCTTTAAATGTCAGGAGAATTTCAGCACCTGCGCTATCCGAGCCAGCAGAACCAGAAACAATCGCCCAGTCATCACTAAAGTTTGCGATGGTCGCTACAATGCCGTTTTCAGCAGCTGTAGGATAACCATGAATGGTATCCACAGTGCCAGTTCCTGCGCTTACTGCCACTTTAGTGCTGCTGTTTTCCTTACCAGCAATAGCCGCTTTACCATAAACGATACCCGCACCACCACTTACCGCACCTTTCAGTCCGTTCAGTGCTGCATTTCGGGCATCACCCTGCAGGTTAAGGAACTTAGGCGCTGCCGTAACCGCAAGAATACCCAGAATTACAATTACCACCACCAGTTCAATCAGGGTGAAACCGCTTTGCTTTTTCATCGTTACATCTCTCTGTGTTTAATTAAAACGCAATAACCAAAGGAGTTACTGCAATTCCACGGTCACACGACCAGTTTTGATTTCATAAATAAATTTGTGGTCACTGCCTTCCTGCTGAACGTAAGTGCAGGTGCTTTCAGCATTATTTGCCTGTGCAGTGTATTTCAAATCTCCGGAAGTGGATGTAACCTCATCGACTTTCGGTGGGTTTTGCAGCAGATTTTCCATCAGATCCACACATGCCTGTGAAGTCAGTGCTGCTGGTGCGGATGTTTCATCTGTTTTTTTCAGTGCTATCGGATAACCGTCACGGTAGCCGCTGTCTGTTCCATCGCTGTTAAATGAGCGGGTCAGCCAGAAGTCCACACCGTCGTATTCGATCCAGTGCTGCTTGCTGTTACCGACACCGTTACCCGGACGGCCTTTGGCTTCCCACTGGGCGCGGGCTGAAAGTACGCCAGTCGCATAACCACCAGCAACCCCTTCAATACTGGCCTTTTTTGCCTCATCCGTGACATTCAGAAACTTGGGCAGTGCGGCGGCAGCCAGCAGGCCCAGAATCACGATAACTACTACTAATTCAACTAATGAAAAACCACTCTGTTTTTTCATTGATTTTACCTATGCAAGAAAAAAAAGTTTGCGACGCATTTAACGCCGTATTATATCGTATGCGTGTCCTGGTTCCTATTTAGATCACCATGCATCCGCCAGTTTTCCGACAGAAATTGACAAATTTCTGTCGGTCAGTGCCAGCTCAATCTGATAGTGATGGCTGAACTGATAACGGCACACGTATTGACCCGAATCTGAAATCAGAGTCACTTCCGGTGATGTCACATAACCCCGGTTTACATTGGGAAACAGGGTCTCAAACCACCAGCTGCAATCCACGGTGTTTCCCCTTAGCGGTGTTACCCAACCGTTTTTATCAAACTGCACCACCTGGCCTTCAATCTCCATTGAGGCCGGCTGTTTCTCTACCAGCCACAGCTGCCGGTAGCGGTTGGCCCTCTGGTTAATCTGATTGACCACTACACTGAATGCGGTGTGCTCTGCTTCCTTCTCCACCCGGCTCCAGTGGAACCCGAATACTGCAATCAAAATGGAGATCAGAAACATCCACAGTATCAATCTGGGATTCCATACCTGCGCCATGCTTACCCCTTGATCACATCCAGCATGCCCCACATCGGCAGGAATATACCCAGCGCCAGCAACAATACCATGCCAGCCACAATCAGCAGCAGCAGTGGCTCGATTCTGGCGGTCAGGGTTTTCAGGTCATAATCCACTTCCCGGTCATAAAAGTCAGAGACTTCGAGCAACAACTCATCAATCCGACCGGTCTCTTCCCCCACAGAGATCATCTGGATCACCAATGGGGTAAATATCCCGCTCTGAATCGCGGTGGCCGATACCGTACTGCCCGCCTCGATTGCCGCTTTCATTTCCAGTACCCGAAGTTCCAGGAAACGGTTCCCCAGCGCTTCACCGGACAGAGCCAGCGACTGATTGAGCGGCACGCCCGAGCGAAGCATCAGGGCAAACGTACGCGAAAAACGCGACAGCTGCGCCCGGTTGACGATGTCACCGACAATCGGTACCCGCAGGCGAAACTTATCCCAGGCTTCGCGTCCGTCAGCAGTACTGAGCCAGGCGCGGAAAGCAAACAGCGCTGCAACCATGGCTGCCAGCATCCAGCTCCAGTACTCAACAAAGAAGTTCGAGGTTGTAATGAGGATCCTGGTCGGCAGCGGCAGGTCAACACCAAACCGTGAAAACATACTGGCAAACTGCGGTATCACCTTGATGTTGAGCACAAACATCGCTGCGGTGATAAAAACAATGACAAACGTCGGGTAACGCATTGCGGTCTTGATCCGCTTACGGGTTTCCAGCTCCTGCTCGTAATAGTTCGATAGCTGCAACAGGGCTTCATCCAGGCGACCGGTGTTCTCCCCGACATGGATCATGGAGACAAACAGCGGACTGAACACCCGCGGATGCAGCTGCATGGAAGCGGACAGGCTGCGACCGTTGGTCAGCTCATGGCCCACCTCCTCCAGCGCATGCTTAAGCTGCTTATTAGCACAGTTCTGCACCAGGCCTTTAATCGAACGCAGCAGAGGTACCCCGGCCTTGGTCAGGCTATAGAGCTGACGACAGAAGATCACCAGCACTTCCAGCGGGATGGCCGGAGAAAACAGGGAGCTGAAGTCCGCTCCGGCAGCGCTGGCCGTTTTTCCTGGCGTGATCGAAGTTGGCAGCACGCCTTTATTGATCAGTGCCTCTGCGGCCAGTTCTTCCGTTGGTGCATCCACCTGACCACTGACTTTGTTGCCTTCCAGGTTGCGTCCCTGGTATCGAAACGTCGCCATTGATTACCCCTGAAGATAGATCGGCTCAGCCGAACCCGAAGTATCCCCTTCGCCCAGATGCATCACCTCATCCAGACTGACGATACCTTTCAGGGCCAGCTCCATTGCTGAGGCCAGCAGAGGCTTATAGCCCGGGGACTGTCTCGCCTGACGGGCAAACTCAACGGCATCTCCGGCACGCAGGGCGTCCATCATGTGCTGTTCAAGCTCCAGCAGCTCAAAGACACCAATACGCCCACGATAACCAGTCAGGTTACAGTTTTGACACCCACGGCCTTTGAAGAAGGTCGCGTGTTCCTGGTTCGGAAAGCGGGAAATCAGCCACTGATGACGGGACTCTTCCACCTCATCGTGTGTGGCACAATCCGGACAGATTTTTCTGATCAGACGCTGAGCCAGCACAGCGCGCACCGCACTCGCCACCAGATAGCCTGGCGCGCCCATATCCATCATCCTCAGCGCACTGTCGACCGCATCGTTGGTATGCAGGGTGGTCAGTACCAGGTGACCTGTCAGTGCGGCCCGCAGGCCAATTTCAACCGTTTCATGGTCACGCATCTCACCCACCAGGATAATATCCGGGTCCTGACGCAGGAAGGTACGCAGCACGGTAGAGAAATCAAGGTCGATTTTCGGGTTCACCTGAACCTGATTCACCCGCTCAAGACGGTATTCCACCGGGTCTTCAGCGGTAATGATCTTTTTGCCCGGCTCATTAAGCTCGGACAAAGCGCCATAAAGGGTAGTGGTTTTACCTGAACCGGTTGGGCCGGTTACCAGGATCATACCGTGCGGACGGCGAAGCTGCTTGCGCAGACGCAGCAGCAAATCTTCCGGCAGGCCGGACTCTTCCAGCTTGCGAACCCCGGCCGTCTGGTTAAGCAGACGCATCACCACAGACTCACCGTGCTGCACCGGCATGGTCGACATACGGATATCGACCGACTGACCTTTGGCACGGATGTTAAACCGGCCATCCTGCGGAAGACGTTTCTCTGAAATATCCAGATTCGCCATCAACTTAAGACGCAGTACCAGTGCAGAGGCAATATTGACTTCGTTAAGCAGGGTTTCGTGCAGAACGCCATCTACCCGCTGGCGCAGGCGCAGTACGTTCGCATCCGGCTCGATATGAATATCAGAAGCCCCTACCTGAATCGCATCTTCAAACAGTGAGTTGATAAGTTTTACGACGGTGACTTCATCGCTGTCATCTTCATCGCCAAAGGAGAAATCGAACCCTTCTGACGTCTGGTGTTCAGCCTGCAGCTGCTCAGCAAAAGAGGCGATCTCTTTGGTGCGGCGGTAGTAACGGTCGAAACCATCTACCAGCTGGCGCTCAGGTGCGATAACAAAATCAATCTGATACTGCTGAAGCTGGCTCAGCAGGGATTCCTGGGCAAACAGGTCCGCCGGATCACTCATCGCAACCCGCAGCACATCCCCCTGACGGCCAACCACCAGCGCGCGAAGACGACGGGCGTGAACTTCCGGCAGGATCTGCACCGCTTCTACGTCAATTGTGGCGCGGTTAAGGTCGATCAACGGCAGGTTCAGCTGCTGAGACAGGAAGTTCAGCATCTGACTCTCAGTCAGAAAGCCCAACTGAATCAGGGTGTCACCCAGTTTTCTTCCGGTCTGCTTCTGATGGGAGAGCGCCTCCTCAACCTGCTGCTCGGTAATGATGCCTTCTTCAACCAGCAGGTCACCAAGCCTTTTGCGGAGTTTAATTTGCATTGGCCTGAGCCTCCTGCTGTTGCTGAATTATCGTCAGACGACTGCGGATAAAGGTATGGGTCTTGCTCGACAGACCGACCCGGTTCAGGGCTTTGGTATACGAAGCCTTGGCCTGCTCAAGCTGTTTGGCCCGCTCCTGCTCAATGCCAAGTCCCAGCCACCATTTGGCGTTGCTTTCATCGAGTTCAGCCAGCAGTTGGTAGCTCTCCAGTGCCAGTTCTGAATTTTTAACTTTCTGGGCCAGGCCTGCCCGCGCAGCAAGGTAATCTGTCCCCGGCTGTGGTGGCAGAGGTTCAACCACACCGAGCGCTACTGCCGGCAGGTTCTCTTTGACCAGCACGTTCACCAGCGCCAGGCGCAGCGACTGACTGTCCGGGTCAAGCTCGACGCCTTTATTCAGGGTATCCACGGCGCGGCGGACATCCCCCCGCCCGTAATAGAGCGCTGCCAGCTTTTTGCGGATCACTTCATCATGCGGGGTATATTTGAGGGCGTTCTTATATTCACTGATCGCCCGGCCAAGATCGCTGGCATCAAGGGCTTTTTGCGCCCGGGCTGCAGCCTTGGCCGCCAGTTGTTCATGGGTCAGTTCGACCTGCTGCACGGCCATCGAGCCCTGTTCGACCTGCTCAGACTGCGCCGGAGGCTTAGGGGCTTTGGGTTTTGGTGCCGGAGCCGCTTTGGCTTTCACCTGCTCTGCTTTTGCCACTTTTGGAGCCGGAGCCGTTTGTACCGGTACCACGCGCTTTTGTTCAGGCGGCTTCTGTTTCACCACTTTTGGAGCCGCCGCCGGGGCTGGCGTTTTCGCAGCTGGCTTTGGCTGCAGTGCCTTTTCAGTTGCAGCAGCCTGAGCGGGCTCTGGCTGATAGATCTGCGCCACAGACTGAGTAGCACTTTGCCGGGTTGGCGCGATCTCTTCAGCCGCCTCTGCCGGGGCCACAACAACAGTTTCTTCTACCTGTACTGATTCTGTCACCACAGGCTGCGACACCTGAGCGACTTTCTGCTCAGGCTCTTCGCCGGTGATAGCCCAGGCACCCACGCCCAGGCTCAGCAGTACGCCCACACCGATCCAGACCAGCTTGCCGCTGCCCGTGGATACCGGTGCAACCTCCACCTTTTCCAGCGGCGTTTGCGTACCGTTTTTTTTCTCTGTCATTCCGGACAGGGCTTTATTCATTACGCTCATGACAATCCCCATCCCCACAGGACTGGTGTTTTAAATTTCGGTTTGACGGTATCAAGGGTATCGTTAATCGCTTCAAACACGTGTACGTTGCCGATATGTGTAGCCTGTTCTGTGCTCGCCAAAATAAGTGCTTTGTGACAGACCTGATTTATCAGTCTCGGCACTCCTTTCGAAGCCCGCCAGACAGCCTTTTTCACTTTCTCTTCAAACAACCTGGCGTTACCGCCACTGACGCTGACCCTGTGGTCGATATATGCAAATGTCTCCGCCTGGGTCAGGGCCCGCAGTGACGCATTAAAGGTAATGCGTTGTCTCAGCTGGCGCAGGTGATTCTGCTCCAGGCGGGCATCGAGCTCAGGCTGACCAAGCAGCACAATTTGCATCAGCTTTGCATGCTCAGTTTCGAGATTACCAAACAGGCGAATCGCTTCGAGTGAGTCGTTACTCAGCGCCTGGGCTTCATCCGCCAACACCACCACCCTGCGTCCCTGTTTATGCAGTTCCAGCAGGCGGGTATGGATTTCGTCCACCACGTTACCAGACTCCGCCAGATCGATTTCCAGCTCCCGGGCGACGGCCAGGCGAAGCTCTTCCGGGTTCAGCTGGGGATTGGGCAAATAAACCAGTGCGACTTCCTCTGCCAGCTGATTGATCAGCATCCGGCACACCATGGTTTTTCCCGTGCCGACTTCACCGGAGACCTTAATCACCCCCTCACCCATATCAATTGCAGACAGCACGGTCTGAATTGCCTCGTAGTGCGGTGGCAGCCCCTGAAACAGCTCGGTGTTTGGCGTCAGGGCAAACGGGGCCTGTGAAAAACCGTAAAACTCCAGATACATAAATTACTCTTCCGGGAACCACTCATTCAGCAGATCGCGTGAGCGCTCCAGCTCACCCTGCCAGGTATTCACACCCACTACAGTAGGCTTGAGCAGGATAACCAGCTCGGTCTTCTGGGTCAGTTTGGTCACGTTACGGAACAGGTGGCCAAGACCCGGAATATCCCCAAGCAGCGGCACTTTTGAGACGTTATCTACATGATTGGACTTCATCAGACCACCGATCACCACCACGTCACCAGTACGGGCACGGATCACCGAATCGGACTCCCGGATCGAGCTTTTTGCCAGTGGCACATCAATTTCAGTCGTGCCCAGCTTGAACTGCTTGTTCTGGGTCTGAACATCGATCACCGCAGGGTGAACGTGCAGCAACACGAAACCGGAGTCATCGATCTGAGGCGTTACGTCCAGCGAAATACCAGAGAAAAACGGTGTCAGCTCCACATCGGGGGCCACGTTGGCTTCATTACCACTGCCCACCACGCTTGAGATATCCGTTACGAAGTACTCGTCCTGACCAACCTTAATCACCGCTTTCTGATTGTTCGCCGCCGTTACGCGCGGGCTGGAAAGCACATTCAGGTCACCCTGAGTCGACATAAAACTCAGCACGGCATCAAAGTGACCGTCAGAAATCGTCAGGTTTGTCTGGCCACCAAGCAGACCACCAATGGTATCCAGTCCCGGCAGGGCAACCGGAACAATTGAACCATCAACCTTGTTCACCGTTCCGCGGCTGGTTGAAATGGTGGTACCACCAATAGTCTGACTCAGGTTGGCCCAGTTGATCCCCTGCTGGTAACCATCGCTGAGGGTTACTTCAAGGATCTTCGCTTCCAGGATCACCTGGCGCTGCATGCGCTCCTGAGAGATCCCCAGGAACTGCTTGATCTCACGGATTTCATCCGGGTAGGCACGAACTGTCAGTACACTGGCCTGCGGAGAAACCACCACGCTGCGGCCATTTCCGTTGCCGATCAGGGCACCCACTGCTTTTTCAAGCTGAGGCCAGAAATCACTCTCACTGCTGGTTTCAATCTCAATACCGCCAGTGGTACTGGTCGACTTGCTGCTGCGGCCCGATGAAGAGTTTGAACTGCTGGATGATGAAGAACTGCTGCTGGAAGAAGCAGTACCTGAGCCGCTGTTATCCTTGCTGGTAATTGAGCCAGTGGTAATCGATGTCAGCGATCGGCCAAGGCGTTTAAACTGCAGGTAATCAATCGCAATCGTCTCGGTACGCAGACCCGCCGGGTAGATCTGAATCACCTTGCCGCTTTTCACTACGTCAAAGCCGTACATATCACGCACCACGTCCAGCACTTCGTCCAGGGTCACATCACTCAGATTGACCGTGATACGCCCCTGCACATTCGGGTGGATAGCCGCGCTGTATTCCGTGCCTTTGACCAGACTGGCAAAGAAGGTTCGCGCTTCCACGCCATTGGCCTGAACACGAAAGCGTTTCAATGGCCCGCCCGAAATCATCGGCTGACCGTCCAGCTGAGGCATCAGATCGTCTTCCACCGACGCCGGCAACTCATCAAGGGCACGGCTGTTAGCTTCATTCACGGCCTCATTCAGCGCCTGCTTTACCTCTTCAGGGTTCCGGTGCCCCATGGCACAACCCATCAGCGACGCGATAAGAATTCCCACTACTAGTTTACGCATATCTCGTTATAAGCCCTGGCTCAATATTTCACTTCTTTGCTAAACAGCTCCAGACGCCACTGCCTGGCGCCCTGTTTAACGATGACAAACTCTGGTGTTACCTGGCTGGCAACAAACCCGTTTACTTTTTCGCCCGGCGCAACGACTTTGTTATCCAGTACCGCGACACAATCGGCGCCATTTTCACAAACGATGGACTGCAGACTGGGCAGGCGAAAACGCTTTTTCGGCCGGGTCTGCCCGGTTGCTTTTTTCGGTGCCGTCCAGCCGAGCGGTGCCGTCGGGTCCTGGGCGGCATTCACAGAAAAACTGAACACAGTCGCCACTACTACAACAATTAATCTACCCACCAATAAACTCCTGTCCGGTTCCCAGGGTATAGACTTCAAGGGTCAAATCTGCGAGTGGATACTCACTTACCTGATACTGAAAACTGCGCCAGAAATAACGTACCGGCATACTTTCAAGTTTGGATAAATACGCCTGAATTGCAAAGTACTGACCAGAAAGATGAATTCTTACCGGATGAATATAGTAACCAGCGTATCCCTCCCCCCGGGAGGTAGTAACCGGCTCAGCCGGCAGGGATTCCAGCGAGTGAAGCTTAAGGCCCTTGCTGTCGAGCAGCACCTGCTCAAGCAATCCGGCCATCTGATCAGGAGTCACCAGATTCTTCACTATCTCTTCAAACTGGCTGTCGAGCAGAGCGCTCTGCTTTTGCAGATCAGCAAGGCGAAGATCGATCTCTTTGTCCGGATCGGTTTTCAGTTGCTGCGTGACGCGGATAATTTCATTATTTGCCCGCTGGATACTCTGCTCAATGCTCTGTTTTTCACTAATTTGTTGCTGCTTTTTAGCCAGCGCCGGATCGAGCAAAAAGGTCATCATTAACATGATCACACCCACCATCCCACCGATCAGGATCAGCCATTTTTCCCGCCCGGTGAGCGCGGAAAATTTTTCGCTCAGGGAGTCAAACCATTCCATTATTTACTTCCCCCGCGTTTGGTAACCAGCTCAAAGGTGATGACATCATCCTCGTTACGGCCTATCTTCAGCGCTTCGAAACGACGCCCGACCAGATCCAGCTCATTGCGGAACTGTTTAATCCAGTTAGGAACGGAGTTCGGCTCCCTGGCCAGCCCGGTAACATTGAGTACATTCGGGCTCAGGGTAATACTCGACAGGGAGATGTCATTACGCCCAAGGCGCGCCAGCGCGCTCATGATCCCGGAATAACCGGCCTGTTTGGCCTGTTTAAACTGACCTACCGCCACAAGGGATGCCTGCTTGGCATTGATTTCTGCCTCCAGCCGCTCTGCCGCATTCAGTTTGGATGGTGACGGTGTGTGCTGCTGCGCCAGTGCCTGTAATTGCTGCAACTGCTGATTGATCTGCCCCGCCTGCTGGCTGAGCTGACTGATCTGCGCCTGACGCTCTGAGTTCTGATAACTGATAAAGCCATAGGCCAGCCCCATCACGATCGCCACCGCCCCCCAGCCTGCAACGACAGACTGCAGGGTAAACAGCTCCTTTTTTGGCTTGAGGTGAGCCGGATAGAGGTTAATGCCAATGTCGGTGTGCTGTGCAGCGCGGGTGCTGAGCAACAGGCCGGACTGGATTTTATGTTCCTGAAGGGGCTGCACTTTAACGCTCAGACGCTCTTCCAGTGCCTGTACCAGCTCGGCATCATCTTCGTCATCACAACACAAATGCAGCTTGTGGAACTGAGCCTGTTTCACCTGGGAAGAGAGATAATCCACCGAGCGCTGCAGTTCCAGCGCCAGGCCATCAATAAGCAGGCTGCTGCCCATCTCCCCGGTCAGCGGAGCTGATACGCCGCGAATGGTCCGGTTAAAGCAGGCCTGGTGACCAACAAATGCACTGATTTTAAAACTGCTTTTGGTGCTCTGATGGAGTAAAAGAAAGTCTGGCATGTCCGCCAGGCTCTGACCCCATAGTTCGTCTTCCGGCAGGATGTGAGACAGGGAGAGCTGAAGCTTTTCGCACAGAGCCAGAATGGGAGCCAGGACTCTTTTGCTGAGTACATAGGCCTGAATGCGGTTCCCGCCCGGCAGCGGTATCGCGTCTGCCACGATATCCGTCACCCGTTCAGAAACCAGGTCTTTGAGCAGGAATGGCAGCCCCACCGGCCACTCTTCACGTGGCAACTCGGGCTTTTCCAGCTGGAAAGTCTGATAATGGTGTGCGCTGAGCGTCACGATCAACTGATCGCCCGGCTGAGCATGTTCCGTCAGCGCATCGGTCAGCGTCTGAAGCCAGCCGGCAGACTCGATTTCAAACCGGCTGTTTTCTTTGCCTTTGGCAAGGTATACGGCATCTTCGAGCACCGCGACACTGATCTGTCCGGCACTGCCTTTACGATGACGCAGTTTGTCAATCAACGAGGCAAAGCTCTTCATATGGTAATAATCTCACTTACTTCCTGGCCCGCCAGCGGTTGCGGCGCCCAGCGGTCACTTTCTTTGCGGTGACAAGCGGCAGCAACTGGGTTTCTTTATCAAACAGACGCCCCTGGCCACCATCCACCCCTAGTTGTATCAGAGTCTGCCACTCGGCTTCTCTTTCAACACCCACTGCTATAACTTTAGTCGGACTATCAATACATGCACCAATCAGGCTGCGAATAAACAGCTGATTTTCCTGCCTCTGATCAATACGTTTACTCAGGCTGCGGTGCAGCTTGAGATAATCGATACCGAGATCCTTAATATAGTGGGTACTGGTGATAGTTCGTCCGGCCTGCTGCACAATCACCGGGCACCCCAGCCCCGAAATCATCCGGATCACCGGGCGGATAAAGTCCAGGTGCTTCACCAGCTGACCTTCTACAAACTCAAAACTGAGCTGACGCCGGGTGACGGCGGGCAGCTGAAGCAGCTCATCCCGGAACCAGCGAACATACGCTTTTTGCTTAAATGGCAATACATTAAGGTTGACAGAATAACATACTTGTTGAGTATCAGCCCTCAGCCAACTGAGTATTTTTGTGACCACCGCCCTGTCGAGCTGAGTCTCATAACCGACCTGCTCCAGCGCGGCACTGAAACGGGAAGCTTTAATCACGGTTCCGGTCTGATCATCCGGCAGCCGGGCAAACAGTTCCATATGTAGCTGTTTATTCTGATTGTTCTCAGTTATATAGCATGGCTGTTGGTATATATGCAGTTTATCTGGTTTGATCGATTTATCAAACAGGGTTCGCCAGCGTACCGTACCACGCGTCTCATAATTGAGACTCTGCTTTTTATACCGGCTCCACGCGTTGTGCTGCTCCAGTTGAGCCGAACGAACCGCGTTTTCTATCTCTTCCAGAATATAGCCCCGGCGCTCCCCTTCCTGATACATGGTAATGCCGATATGGCACCAGTTATCCGGGTCCAGCGCAGCCAGTGTGGTCAGCTTCTCCAGCTGACGGATGCACTGGGTGGCTACCATGGCAATATCTTTGGCGCTCTGATGAGGGATAAGCACTGCAAACTCGGCCGCATAGTAGCGGGCAAAGATGACATCCGGGTACTTCTGCACAATATTGGAGATGATCCGCCCAACTTCGACGATGAACTGGTCGCACTCTTCTTTCGTGTGCTGTTCACCGGCAGCATCCCAGTCATTAATCCTGAGCAGCAGTACTCCTCCGGACGCCCCGCCTTCATGCAGAGCCGCTTCGAGTTTTGAATCAAACAGCACCCGGTTAGCAGCACCGGTCAACTGGTCAAGAAAAGTGTGGGTGCGGATAAAGGTATCAAACCGGCTTCGCTCCTGGCGGGCATCGTTGAGCTCATCGATCAGCCGGTCAAGTGCCTCACTCGCGGTGTAAGGCCACTCTCTTTCATCACCGGTTTTATACTCCTGAGCCCGGCCAGCGAGGATCATTCGCCCCCGCTCTTCCAGAAGCTCGGAGCCATATAACTGTAATTTGAGCCACTTCAGCCCCTGCATCAGAAAGAATACAATTACCCCGACCGCCAGGGTGATAGAGGACATAGCAGTCAGTGAGTAACTGGCGGTGAGGTAGAGGGGAACCATTTTAAATTCGACGGTATACTCAGGATGACCTGGCAAAGGAAACCCGAGGGTGGAGACCCGGGTCGGATCCACTGTACTGCTGGTGTCTTTAAACTGATAAAGAACGCCGGATTCTGAGCGAATCTCCATCTGCAGAATATCACTGGCTTTGAGCATTTTTGGCAGCCAGCCAGCCATCGAACGAGCCGCGTCAGGGTCGTTAAGCTCTTCATCAATGATCTCCACCACCCCTTCCACGTAGTGGTGCACATACTCCTGACCAATACGCTTGAAAGAAAACGTGGTTCCGACAAACAGGATAAACATCGCCACGACAACGATCATGGTAACAAATGCTACCAATCGGGTACTCAGTTTGAGCGTTGGGGTATACCGGGCCAAGAGCAGAATCCTTTCAGGCAATTAGTGAGAAACTGAACAATATCTATTCTGATAAGGCTCTGGCTTCTAAACAAGTTTTTCATTGCAAAAGATAAACAAAAGCCGCGAAAATTCGCGGCCTTAGTGTAAAAATAACGAACTGTGCGACGATTAAAACGGAATATCGTCGTCAAAATCCATTGGTGGCTCATTGTACTGAGGCTGAGCTGGTTGCGGCGCTGCCTGTGGAGCCGCCTGCTGTTGCTGCTGAGGAGCCTGCTGAACCGGCTGCTGTGGCTGCCCCCAGCCACCCTGCTGTTGCTGCTGACCCATACCGCCCTGCATCGGAGCGCCCTGGCCCTGCTGACGGCCGCCAAGCATTTGCATCACGCCATTAAAGCCCTGTACCACAACTTCTGTTGAGTAGCGGTCCTGACCTGACTGATCCTGCCACTTACGTGTCTGCAGCTGACCTTCAATGTAAACCTGAGAGCCTTTACGCAGGTACTCGCCCGCTACTTCGGCCAGTTTTCCAAACAGTACCACACGGTGCCATTCAGTTTTCTCACGTTGTTCACCGGTCGCTTTGTCGCGCCAGCTTTCAGAAGTTGCGATTGTAATATTCGCTACGGCACCGCCGTTTGGCATGTAACGAATTTCCGGGTCATTGCCCAGGTTACCGACTAAAATAACTTTGTTAATTCCACGGCTTGCCATGTTTCGCTCCGTATTAATGGGATTAGGCTAAAATTTCCAAGCGGTCTAGGATACCACGTTTGCCGGTCAGCACAAATCGGTCAAAGGCAGAACAGCTCACCGAGAACTCCGGGAACCGAGAACCGAGAACCGAGAACCGAGAACCGAGAACCGAGAACCGAGAACCGAGAACCGAGAACCGAGAAGCATCTTCCTTCCCCCTCCCACCGATAGCAACAGCCATATCCTTTATCACGCCCGCGCTCGCAAAGTTACCGCCTGCAAAAATATCAGTTACCTGCCGGTTTTCGAAGCCCGCCGCAAAGTCTCCGGCAATAAACAGCAAATTGCATATTAGTATTTATATCAATCATATATACCGAATATCATTCCATCCAGATTAATCACTGACTCTCAGGGAATGGAATGGAAAACTCAGTAATTACCCGTTATTACTATCTCAGCGATGGCGAGCTGCAAAGCCGGGCCCTGGCTGAGAACCTTACCGCTCACTTAAGAGCCGAAGTTAAAGTGCTCGATTATCAGCTGTTTGACCTGTTTCAGCTTGAAGGAGATGACATCATCCTGCTGGTTGATACCAAGTATCTGTCACGACTTGGCTATATCAATCAGCAACTGTTGCTGCTTCCCCGCCTGCCGAGTGTGGTCTTCCTCAATCAGCACGGGCATCTGCCATTGAGCGAGATCCTCCAGTGGCCAAAACTGCGCGGTACATTCCGCTCAGATGAGCCAGTAGCCTCACTGGCTGAAGCGATCATGGCCATCAATCAGGGCCACAACTGGCTGAAACGCGAAGTGATGACCCAGATGATCGACCATTACCAGGAGCAGCTTTCCCTCTACCGGCCAACTCATAACCTTGGCCTGACCCGCAGAGAAATCGACGTATTGCAAAGCCTGCGTACCGGCGCTTCCAATAACCAGATCGCCGATGACCTGTTTCTGAGCGAAAACACCATCAAAAGCCACTTGTATAACATCTTCCGCAAACTGGAAGTGAAAAACCGCCTGCAGGCGATGGCGTGGGCAAACCACTACCTGCGTTAATCCGAATTACCAGTCAGGGCCCGCTGTGATCCCCCGGACACTTCGGGCCCACCCTGCTTATCCCACCGGTTTATATAGCCTGATACCGAAACCCGGGCTTCTGTGCTAACGTAATCCGTCCATACAGCTTCAGGGATGATTTATGGCTGCTTACGACATTTTTAACGGAGATGCTGACGGCATTACCGCACTACACCAGCTGCGGCTGAACAAACCACGAAAAGCAAAGCTTATCACCGGAATCAAACGCGATATTAAACTGCTTGAAAAGATCCATCCGGAAAACGGAGACCAGCTGACCGTACTCGATATATCCATGGCGAAAAACCAGTCGTCTCTTATCAGAATGCTCGAAACCGGCTGCCAGGTGTTCTATGCCGACCATCACCAGCCAGGCGATATCCCTCAGCATCCGGGCCTTCAGGCACAGATCAATCCGGCCGCCAACACCTGCACCGCGCTGATCATCGACCGGCACCTTAACGGAAGGTTCAGGGAGTGGGCGATAACCGGAGCCTATGGAGATAACCTGATTCAGGTAGCCGATACTCTGTGTAAACAGCAGGGACTATCCACACCAGACCGGGACAAACTCTATCAGCTTGGAACGTATCTGAATTACAACAGCTACGGCCTGAGCGAAGGGGACCTTCTGCTCCACCCGGCAGAGCTGTACCAAAAACTGGCAGGCTTCCGCTCAGCGCTGGATTTTATCCACCAGCAATCTGAGCTGTTTGACCGGCTCAAAACCCGCTACCAGCAGGACATGGCACAATCCAAAGCCCTTGCCTGTCACTGGCAAAACAAAACCGGACGGGTGTTTATTCTCCCGCGGGAAACCTGGGCCCGCCGGGTAACCGGCGTACTTGCCAACCAGCTTGCCAATCAGGCCCCGGCCCTGGCTCATGCGGTACTGACACCGCTCAATACAGAGGGCTGGCAGGTCAGCATCCGGGCACCGCTGGATAATCGCTTTGGCGCCGATACCCTTGCAACCCGGTTTGAAACCGGGGGCGGACGAAAGGCAGCAGCCGGTATCAACCATCTGCCGGAAAGTGAACTGGAACGCTTTATTACGGAATTCAGCCATCATTTTTCAGCCCAATGATTTGTTCTGCCATGACAAAATGATAAAGTCTGGCCAGACTCAGTTGATTAAACAGGAATTTATAATGATCAAAAAGTGCCTTTTCCCGGCCGCCGGTTACGGAACCCGTTTTCTTCCCGCTACCAAGTCCATGCCCAAAGAGATGATGCCGGTGGTGAACAAACCCCTGATCGAATACGGGGTAGAGGAAGCGATTGAAGCAGGAATGGACGGCATGTGCATCGTAACCGGCCGCGGCAAGCACTCGATCATGGACCACTTTGACAAAAACTACGAACTGGAACACCAGATCAGCGGCACCAATAAAGAAGAACTGCTGACCGATGTGCGTAACCTGATTGAATCGGCACACTTCACCTACATCCGTCAGCGTGAGATGAAAGGCCTGGGCCACGCCATCCTGACCGGCCGTGAACTGGTTGGTGACAACCCGTTTGCCGTGGTACTGGCTGATGACCTGTGTGTTAACGAAGACCAGGGCGTACTGGGCCAGATGGTAGCGCTGTACAAGCAGTTCCGCTGTTCTATTGTTGCTGTGCAGGAAGTACCGGAAGATGAGACCCATAAATACGGCGTGATTTCTGGTGAGATGATCAAAGACGACCTGTTCCGTGTAGATAACATGGTTGAGAAACCAGAACCAGGCACTGCGCCAAGCAATCTGGCTATCATTGGCCGTTACATCCTGACACCGGACATTTTCGAACTGATCGAGCAAACCGAACCTGGCAAAGGCGGTGAAATCCAGATCACCGACGCCCTGCTCAAGCAGGCAAAAGCCGGCTGCGTACTGGCGTACAAATTCAAAGGCAAGCGCTTTGACTGCGGCAGCGTAGAGGGCTATATCGAAGCGACCAACTACTGCTACGAGAACCTGTACCAGAAAGACAAACAAAAAGTCGAACTGGACAAACATTCGACCCAAAAAGAAGACTGATCCCTTCCTGTCAGCGGCAACCTTTGTTGCCGCTTTACTGTTTTTTTATCCAGTAATTTATTTGCACAATTGCTAAGCTGTGTAATACTGATGCCCATCATCCTCCACTGAGCTGAAGATATGGACAGTATTGACGTACGCGGCGCCCGCACCCATAACCTCAAAAACATCAACCTGACGATCCCACGCGATAAACTTATCGTGATCACCGGTCTTTCCGGCTCAGGTAAATCCTCGCTGGCTTTTGATACCCTGTATGCGGAAGGGCAGCGCCGTTATGTTGAATCCCTGTCGGCTTATGCACGCCAGTTTCTGTCACTGATGGAAAAACCGGACGTTGACCATATCGAGGGCCTGTCACCGGCCATCTCTATCGAGCAGAAATCGACTTCGCATAACCCACGTTCGACTGTGGGTACCATTACCGAAGTGTACGACTACCTGCGTCTGCTCTATGCCCGTGTCGGTGAGCCGCGTTGTCCGGAGCACAAAGTGCCGCTGGCCGCCCAAACCATCAGCCAGATGGTGGACAAAGTGCTGGAACTGCCCGAAGGCAGCAAAATGATGCTGCTGGCACCTATCGTAAAAGAGCGCAAAGGCGAACACGTCAAGACCCTGGCCAACCTGGCTGCACAGGGCTTTATCCGCGCCCGTATCGATGGAGAGACCTGTGACCTGTCCGATCCACCAACGCTGGAGCTGCATAAAAAGCACACCATCGAAGTCGTGGTTGACCGCTTTAAAGTCCGCCCGGACCTGCAGCAACGCCTGGCAGAATCGTTTGAGACTACGCTTGAACTCTCCGGTGGCATTGCCGTCGTGTCTGACATGGATAAACCGGAAGGCGAAGAGCTGGTCTTTTCTGCCAACTTTGCCTGCCCGCACTGTGGCTACAGCATGCAGGAACTGGAACCACGCCTGTTCTCCTTTAACAACCCGGCCGGTGCCTGTCATACCTGTGATGGCCTGGGCGTTCAGCAATATTTTGACCCTGACCGGGTGATCCTGGATGACAGCCTGAGTCTGGCAGAAGGCGCTATCCGCGGCTGGGATAAAAAGAACTACTACTACTTCCAGATGCTGAGCTCACTGGCCAAACACTACGACTTTTCTCTGGATGTGCCATTTAAATCTCTCTCCAAACCAATACGGGAGATCATTCTCAAAGGGTCCGGACGCACCGAAGTCGAGTTCGTCTATATCAATGACCGCGGCGACAGCCGGATCAAACGCCATCCGTTTGAAGGGATCCTGAACACCCTCGAAAGACGCTACCGGGATACAGAATCCAACGCGGTACGTGAAGAACTGGCCAAATATATCTCTACCAAATCCTGTTCAGGCTGTGGCGGTACCCGGTTGCGCACCGAAGCACGCAACGTATTTATCCAGGATGTCGCCCTGCCGGAAATCGTAGAAATGAGCATCAGCGGCGCAATGGAGTTCTTCAGTCAGCTTGAACTAAGCGGCCAGAAAGCCCAAATCGCAGAGAAAGTGCTCAAAGAGATCAATGACCGGCTGCACTTTCTGGTTAATGTCGGCCTGAACTATCTCAACCTGTCGCGCAGCGCTGAAACCCTCTCCGGGGGTGAAGCCCAGCGGATCCGTCTGGCCAGCCAGATCGGTGCCGGCCTGGTCGGGGTAATGTATGTACTCGACGAGCCTTCCATCGGCCTGCACCAGCGCGATAACGAGCGGCTGCTCAAGACCCTGACCCACCTGCGGGATCTGGGCAATACCGTTTTGGTGGTTGAGCATGATGAAGACGCCATTCGCTGCGCCGATCATATTATCGATATCGGCCCGGGCGCCGGTGTACACGGCGGTGAGGTGGTGGCACAGGGTGATATGCAGACCATTCTCGACACCCCTGAATCCCTGACCGGTCAGTACCTGAGCGGTAAACAGTGCATCGCGATTCCACAGCAGCGTACCCCGCGTGACCGCAAAAAAGTGGTTGAGCTCAGCGGCGCTTCAGGCAACAACCTGAAACAGGTAGACCTGTCGATTCCGGTAGGCCTGTTTACCTGTATTACCGGTGTATCAGGCTCGGGCAAGTCGACCCTGATCAATGATACTTTCTACAAGATCGCCCAGACCCGGCTCAATGGCGCAACAGTTGCTACTCCGGCACCGTTTAAGAAGATCAAAGGTCTGGAACATTTTGACAAGGTCATCGATATAGACCAGAGTCCTATCGGCCGTACCCCGCGTTCCAACCCGGCGACCTATACCGGGATCTTTACCCCGATCCGCGAACTGTTTGCCGGTACCCAGGAATCCCGCTCACGCGGTTACAAACCAGGCCGATTCAGCTTTAACGTGCGTGGCGGACGCTGTGAAGCCTGTCAGGGTGACGGGGTAATCAAAGTAGAAATGCACTTCCTGCCGGATGTGTATGTACCGTGTGATGTATGTAAAGGCAAGCGCTACAACCGGGAAACCCTGGAAGTGCGCTATAAGGGCAAGAGCATCGATGAAGTTCTGGAGATGACGGTTGAAGACGCCCGTGAGTTTTTTGACCCGGTACCGGTTATCGCCCGTAAACTTCAGACCCTGATGGATGTTGGCCTCTCCTATATCCGGCTGGGCCAGGCAGCAACCACCCTTTCCGGCGGTGAAGCGCAGCGGGTAAAACTGGCCCGTGAGCTGTCCAAACGTGATACCGGCAAAACCCTGTACATTCTGGATGAGCCAACTACCGGCCTGCATTTCCATGATATTCAGCAGCTGCTGAATGTCCTGCATCGTCTGCGCGATCACGGCAATACTGTCGTCGTTATCGAACACAACCTCGATGTGATTAAAACAGCGGACTGGATCGTGGACCTGGGACCGGAGGGCGGCCAGGGAGGCGGTGAAATCATTGCTGAAGGTACCCCTGAAGAGGTGGCAGAAGTCGAAGGCTCTCACACCGCCCGATTCCTGAAACCAATGCTGGGATAAAAAGTGTTACTATCTGGGGAGTTAGTTTCTCAGTACAGGTAACTTTTTCATGGCAACCCTGCTTGTAAGCGGAACGTCGCTGGAGTCCGGAAAACCCCGGACTCCGCTTAACCGCCGGTTTCTTGCCGCACTGGCCGCCACCTTTCTGGTGACAATGCATTTCTTTATGCCCAACCCGGGCGGCTCCGGACTGGCGCTGTCGTTTAACGACGCAAGCTGGATCACCATCAGTATTGCAGTCGCCGTGGGCTGTTATCAGGTATCCCGAACCCGCCGCCTGCGTTACTCCAAGCTGACCATTGTTTTACTGCTGTGCTGTGCTGTTCTTACCGCTCCGATTTTGCTGCCAGACGCCATCGTCGGTCAGGCGATTGGCCGCATCACCGGCCTGTGGGCCGGCTTTGCCCTGTTTGTGCTGCTGCAGCAGTTTCCGTTCAGCAATAAGCAGAAGCAGCGCCTGCTGTGGTTTATTCTGCTTGGCGTGATCATTGAGGCGTTGTTTGGCTGGGTGCAGTACCTGCTGCTCGAGCCGGGCAATCCACTTGGTTATGACACAGTCTCCAACCGGCCTTACGGGATCTTCCAGCAACCGAATGTCATGGCCAGTTTTCTGGCCACCGGCCTGGTCCTCTCCGCCTACCTGCTGGCCCGTCAGCCAAACAAATACCGCAGACAGATCAGTCAGCTTGGGCTGCTGGTATGCACGCCATTAATGACTGTTCCGCTGCTGATTGTACTGGCGTCCCGTACCGGCTGGCTGGGCGCTGTACTTGGGGTGGCCCTGATAGTGCCTTACCTGTGGCGCTTTACCACCAAACGTCGTTTTGGCGCCTGGGCTGTAAGCCTTACGGCAGGTATTCTTATCGGCCTTTATCTGCCCGCACTCAGCCAGAATGGAGATGCCGGACACCTGCTGGAGCAGAAAACCTCCCTGGAAAGTGCCCGTGAGTTTCACTTTCCACAAGCAATCGATATGATCATTGAAAAGCCGGTCACCGGTTATGGTTATGGTCATTTTGAGTCTGCCTACATGCTCTATACTGCCAGACAGCACCAGCTCAACCCTGACTACCATCCGGGGCTTCCGGCTCTGGACCACCCCCACAACGAGCTGATGATATGGGGCGTTGAAGGTGGCCTGCTGCCGGTTTTCGCCCTGGTGCTGACCGCGCTGTTTATTCTGTATAAAATATCCGGAGCACGTAAAGGTACCCGTGTGGCCATGCTGGCGCTGCTGACACCACTGGTGGTGCACTCTCAGCTTGAGTACCCTTTCTATCACTCTGCGATACACTGGGTCAGTTTTATTATTCTGCTCTACTGGCTGGATCAGCGTACTGCCAAATATCGTCAGGGTAAGCTGTCGCGGATTTCATCTGTTTTGCTCGCCTCCACCAGCCTGATTGTGCCGATCGTTACCAGCTTTTATATGCTGAGCGCGCTGCATACCAACTATATCCTGACGCAGTTCGAGCGTTCCCAGCCGCGCCAGCCTGAACTGCTGGAAAAAGTCACCAACCCGGTAGTATGGAAAGACAGGTTTGACTGGAGTGTTTACAGCACTTACCTGACGATTGGTCTGTACACTCAGGATAAAAAGCTAATCCAGCCATATATCGACTGGTCTCTGGAGATCATTCCGCAAAAGCCGCGTCCGGCATTTTATACCAACCTGATTCTGGCTTATCAGGGAGTAGGCATGGAACAAAAAGCGGAACAAATCCGGGCGGAAGCAAAGTTTCTGTTTCCGCAGAAAGATTTCAGTAAAGTGCACTATCAACCGCCTTCGGCGGCCACTTCACAGGCCGTTTCCGGTGCTAAGGCCAAATAACCGAAAGGAGAGCAAGATTGCTCTCCTTTTTTAGCTTCAGTTCAGTGAATCCTGCAGAGCCTTCAGGCACAGGGCCACGTTTTCTGCCCTTGCACCATACCCCATCAGGCCTATACGCCAGGCTTTACCAGCCAGAGCTCCCAGACCAGCGCCAACTTCCAGGTTGTAAGTATTGAGCAGATGACTGCGCACCGCCGCTTCATCAATGCCTTCCGGCACATAGACCGCATTGAGCTGAGGCAGGCGATATGCTTCATCCACCACAAAACGAAAGCCCATCGCTTCCAGGCCGGTTTTCAGCTGCTGATGCATTTGAGAATGACGCTGCCAGGCCTGCTCCAACCCTTCGGTTTTCAGTTGCAGCAGTGCTTCATGCAGGGCATACAGGCTGTTGACCGGCGCAGTATGGTGATAGCTGCGTTTCCCTTCCCCGCTCCAGTAGCCCAGTACCAGGCTCTGGTCGAGGAACCAGCTTTGCACCGGCGTTTTCCGTTGCTTTATCTTCTCAACCGCTTTAGCAGAAAAAGTCAGCGGCGCCAGACCAGGCACGCAGGAAAGGCACTTCTGACTGCCGGAGTAAACAGCATCCAGCCCCCACTCATCCACCAGAACCGGGACACCGCCCAGCGATGTCACCGTATCAACGATGGTCAGCGCACCATACTGCCTGGCAAGCCCGGCCAGCTTTTTTGCATCCGACAGGGCACCGGTTGAAGTTTCAGCATGAACAAACGCCAGCAGCTTCGCATCCGGGTGCAGCTCAAATGCCTGCGCGACTTTATCAGCGCTTACCGGTGCGCCCCATTCGTCATCCACCAGTACGACTTCGCCACCACAGCGAACTACATTTTCCCGCATCCGTTCGCCAAAAACGCCATTGCGGCAGACAATCACTTTGTCACCCGGTTCGACCAGGTTAACAAAGCAGGCTTCCATCCCGGCACTGCCCGGGGCTGATACTGCGATTGTAAACTCGTTCTCAGTCTGGAATGCGTATTTAAGCAGCTGCTTGAGTTCATCCATCATCTGAATAAACAGAGGATCGAGATGACCGATAGTGGGACGGCTGAGCGCCTGCAAAACATGAGGATAAATATCCGATGGCCCGGGTCCCATAAGGGTACGATGCGGAGGATTAAAGCTGGAAATAGTCATGGAGAGCCTTTTCGTTGTTGTTATCAGAATGTTTCAGGTTAACCTGAATAGTTTACCGCAGCAATGCGACTGAAGTCGGGTCCCTCTGATCTTTTTTTAACAATGGTAAATTTACTACAGCAAATCGGATTGACATTACCGGCGGAAAAACGTTCAATGAAAAATATGCAGAAGAGGAGCGCTGCCCAGGCAGGCCGCCAGTGGTTTCACGAACCCAGACTGGCTGCTGATGGGGAGCAGCGCCGAGACAGAGCAGTGACGTGACACTTCTCTGTCGGTTGCCCAGGCTGAATCCTGGCAACTGTCGCCACGGCGGAGCACTTCTCACAATAAAAATGTAAGTAACATTCCTCCGCCCGCTTTCTCTCTTCAACATCGGATGTTGAGTGATCCAGTATTGATCACTTGTAAATAATTTCAGGAAATTTGGGAGATCCCACCGTGAGCACTTTCACCGTTGCAAAATTTGGCGGCACCAGCGTCGCTGATTTCGAAGCCATGAGCCGATGTTCGGCTATTATTGAAGCCAACCCCGGCACCCGCCTGGTCGTGAGCAGTGCCTGCTCCGGCGTGACCAATATTCTGGTTGAACTGGCCAATGGCACCGCTGACTCCGCGAGACGCGTTGAACTGCTGTCACAACTGGCAGAGATCCATAACCGGATACTCACCCAGCTTAATAATGCAGAAGAAACAGCCGCTCTGGTAAAACAGGTGCTGGATACCGTGGCCACCACTGCAGAAGCTGCCGCCATCCAGACCAGCGATAAACTCACCGACCACCTGGTAGCCTGCGGTGAACTGATGTCTACTCACATACTGACTCAGCTGATGCGCGAACGTGGGGTCGATGCGGTCCGCTTCGATATCCGTGATGTACTGCGTACGGATGCCAACCATGGTGCTGCTGAACCTCAGCTGGACGAGATTGCCGCTCTGGCCAAAGAAAAACTGGTTCCTCTGTGTCAGCAGCAGGTAGTGATCACTCAGGGCTTTATCGGCAGCGATGCAGAGGGCTGCACCACAACCCTTGGCCGTGGTGGCAGTGACTACAGCGCTGCACTAATCGCAGAAGCGGTCGAAGCTCAGGGGCTGGAGATCTGGACCGATGTACCAGGGATCTACACTACAGACCCGCGTATTGCACCAAAAGCCTCACCGATCCCTGAGATCAGCTTCAGTGAAGCCTCTGAGATGGCAAACTTTGGCGCCAAAATCCTTCACCCTTCAACCCTGATGCCAGCCCTGCGCCATCAGATCCCGGTCTTCGTCGGTTCATCAAAAGCACCGGAAAAAGGCGGCACCTGGATCCGCCAGCAGGCAGAAACAGCGCCTCTGTTCCGGGCACTTGCACTGCGCGGCAATCAGACCATGGTTACCCTGCGCAGCCTGAACATGTTCCAGGCATACGGCTTCCTGGCGGAAGCTTTCAAGATCCTGGCGAAACACAAAGTATCGGTGGATCTGATCACTACCTCTGAAGTAAGTGTCTCCCTGACCCTGGATCAAACCAACACCGCTGGCGGGCCACCACAGCTTCCGCAGGCCGCACGGGAAGAGCTTGAAGCCATGTGCTCAGTAGAAGTAGAGCACGGCCTGAGCCTGGTGGCGCTTATCGGTAACAATATGAGTGACAGCAAAGGCTACGCCAAACAGGTATTCAGCACCCTGGAAGACGTCAACCTGCGCATGATCTGTTACGGTGCCAGCCCACACAACCTGTGCTTCCTGGTACATGAATCAGTGGCAAGAAGCGCGGTCCAGGCGCTGCATGCGGAGTTGTTTGAGTAAAAAACTGGTAACGAGGTTTCGTGATACGGGGGACGAGGACTGGCAGAGCCAGAAACAGGCTCCCGGTGCTCGGTGCTCGGTGCTCGGTGCTCGGTGCTCGGTGCTCGGTGCTCGGTGCTCGGTGCTCGGTGAGAAAGCTACCGGGTTATATCACGATCTGCAAAACAAAACCCGCAACCCCAGGACCGCGAACCACACACCATCAAGATCAAAAAAAGGAGCCGGCTGTTTAAACCCGCTCCTTTCCTTTTTTGGCACTATACCTTCACCGCGACCTTAGTTTATATTCGGCCCTAACCACTTCTCTGCTTCTTCCAGTGTCCAGCCTTTACGGCTCGCATAGTCTTCAACCTGATCCGGCTGGATTTGGGCGATGGCGAAGTAGCGGGAGTCCGGGTGCGAGAAGTACCAGCCGGAAACCGATGCGCCAGGCCACATAGCGTAGCTGGAAGTGAGTGACATACCTATGGTTTGTTCAACGTTCAGCATCTCCCACAGAGTACCTTTTTCGGTGTGTTCCGGGCAGGCCGGGTAACCTGGTGCCGGGCGGATGCCCTGGTATTTCTCCCGGATAAGATCATCGTTAGAGAGATTCTCCTGCGGAGAGTAGCCCCAGATCTCACGGCGGACTTTTTCGTGCAGGTACTCAGCAAAAGCTTCTGCCAGCCGGTCTGCGACCGCCTGGATCATGATCGCGTTGTAGTCATCGCCTCTGGCTTTAAACTCATCCGCCAGTTCCCGCTCGCCAACACCACCGGTCACGGCAAAGGCTCCGATCCAGTCAGGCTTGCCGCTCTCTTTTGGCGCGATATAGTCGGCCAGGCAGTAGTTGTAACCTTTCGGCTTCTCGGTTTGCTGACGGAGGTTGCGCAGCACATGCGCCACCTCTGTGCGGGACTCATCGCTGTAGACCTCAATATCATCACCCACGCTGGCCGCCGGGAACAGGGCACACATACCACGGGCCTTCATCAGGCCTTCGCTCTCAATTCTGTCCAGCCACTCACAAGCGTCCTGATAGAGGCGTTTCGCTTCTTCCCCGACCTCTTCGTGCTCCAGGATCGCCGGGAACTTGCCTACCAGCGACCAGGTCATAAAGAACGGTGTCCAGTCAATATAGTTACGCAGGGTCGCAACATCAAAATCATCGAATACATGCACTCCAGGTTTGGCCGGAACCGGAGGGGTATACTCCTGCCAGTCAATCGCTGCTCTGTTTGCCCGGGCTTTCTCCAGGGTTACCGGTGCCGTGCGCGGCTTCTTGCGGTTGTGCTGATCACGCACCCGTTCGTAGTCGAGGTCCAGCTTCTCCACAAAGGCCGGGCGCAGCTCATCAGACAGCAGTGAGGTACACACACCAACCGCCCGTGAAGCGTTGTTCACATAAACCACCGGCTTGTGATAGTTCTGCTCGATCTTCACCGCAGTATGCGCTTTCGACGTCGTTGCCCCACCGATCAGCAGAGGCAACTCAAAGCCCTGGCGCTCCATCTCTTTAGCGACGTGTACCATCTCATCCAGCGACGGGGTGATAAGTCCGGACAGACCGATGATATCGACATTCTCTTCTTTGGCGACTTTCAGGATCTGCTCGCAGGGCACCATCACGCCCAGGTCGATAATTTCAAAGTTATTACACTGCAGTACCACGCCGACGATGTTCTTACCGATATCGTGCACGTCACCTTTTACGGTCGCCAGCAGGATCTTTCCGTTGGAGGACCCGGATTGCTTCTGTGCATTAATATAAGGTTCCAGGTGAGCAACAGCCTGCTTCATTACCCGCGCCGATTTCACGACCTGAGGCAGGAACATCTTACCTTCACCAAACAGGTCACCGACCACGTTCATGCCGTCCATCAGTGGTCCTTCGATCACTTCCAGCGGCCTGGAAGCGTTCACCCTTGCTTCTTCGGTATCTTCTACGATGAATTCGGTAATCCCTTTCACCAGAGCATGCTCAAGGCGCTTGGCAACCGGCCAGCTGCGCCACGATAATGCTGAGGCATCATCCTGCTTACCGACCGCATTTGCCCGGTACTCTTCCGCAATATCCAGCAACCGCTCGGTTGCATCATCACGGCGGTTAAGTACCACATCTTCCACGGCATCACGCAGCTTCTCAGGAACGTTGTCATAAATTTCAAGCTGACCGGCGTTAACGATCCCCATATCCATACCATTTTTAAAACAGTGGTAGAGGAACACCGCGTGTATCGCTTCGCGAACGTAGTTATTGCCACGGAAAGAGAAAGAAACATTAGAAACGCCACCAGAAATCATGGCATGTGGCAGGTCGCGCTTAATATCGGCCACCGCTTCGATAAAGTCGACCGCGTAGTTATTGTGCTCATCGATACCGGTCGCGACTGCAAAGATGTTCGGGTCAAAGATAATATCTTCCGGCGGGAAGCCGACTTCATCGACCAGGATGCGGTAAGCCTTGCTGCAGATTTCAAGCTTACGCTCACGGGTTTCCGCCTGGCCAACTTCATCAAACGCCATCACAATCACGGCCGCACCGTAGCGGCGGATCAGCTTCGCCTGCTGAACAAACTTCTCTTTACCCTCTTTCAGCGAGATAGAGTTAACAATACCCTTGCCCTGAATACACTTCAGGCCAGCTTCGATCACTTCCCACTTGGAAGAGTCGACCATCACCGGTACTTTGGAGATCTCCGGCTCAGAGGCGCACAGGTTAAGAAAACGCACCATGCATGCCTCAGCATCGAGCATGCCTTCATCCATATTGATATCAATGATCTGTGCACCGTTTTCTACCTGCTGACGCGCGACTTCCAGCGCTTCATCGTACAATTCTTCTTTGATCAGACGTTTAAATCGCGCCGAACCCGTTACGTTGGTCCGTTCACCGACGTTAATAAACAGCGTCTCTTTCTCTATGGTCAGTGGCTCCAGGCCGGACAGGCGACAGGCGACCTTAAGCTCAGGCAAGGCACGGGGCTTCACTCCTTCCACCGCATTCGCCATCTGACGAATATGGTCGGGCGTGGTACCACAACAGCCGCCAACCATGTTAAGGAAGCCGGCTTTTGCCCACTCCCTGATATGTACAGCCATATCTTCTGGTGAAAGATCATATTCACCAAAGGCATTCGGCAGACCAGCGTTCGGGTGAGCTGATACATGACACTCACTAATACGCGACAGCTCTTCGACGTACTGACGCAGTTCATCCGGGCCCAGAGCACAGTTAAGGCCGAATGAAACCGGGTTTACGTGACGAAGCGCATTATAGAAAGCTTCTGTGGTTTGACCGGAAAGGGTACGTCCGGAAGCATCGGTGATGGTACCGGAGATCATTACCGGCAGCTCAGTACCCAGCTCTTCAAACACCGACTCAACCGCAAAAGCACACGCTTTGGCGTTAAGGGTATCGAAAATGGTTTCGATCAGGATCAGATCCGAGCCACCTTTGATAAGCGCCCGGGTGGATTCAGAATAAGCTTCGACCAGATCATCAAAGCTGACATTACGAAATCCCGGATCATTTACATCCGGTGAAATAGAACAGGTCCGGTTGGTAGGGCCGAGAACACCCGCCACATAGCGCGGGCGCTCTGGAGTACTCCACTCGTCTGCAGCAAGTCGCGCCAGGCGTGCTGCTTCAAAGTTAATCTCTTCGCTGAGCGACTCCATATCATAGTCGGCCATCGCGATAGTCGTAGCGTTAAAGGTATTGGTTTCGAGGATATCAGCCCCGGCTTCCAGGTACTGACCATGGATCTCTTTGATCAGATCCGGCTGCGTCAGCACCAAAAGATCGTTGTTCCCTTTCAGATCACAATGCCAGTCGGCAAAGCGCTCACCACGGTAGTCTTTCTCCTCCAGCTTATAGCCCTGGATCATGGTGCCCATACCACCGTCGATCAGCAAAATCCGTTGTGCCAATTGCGCTTCAATTTGTTCTCTTAACTTGCTTCCAGCCACACTACAGCCTCTTTCCTTGATTTATCACTCCATCCTACCATACGCCTTATAGAAATCCAGACGTCTAAAACAAGCCAGCTTGTTAATGACAGGTTACTCCACGCTATCTTTTTTATCTCAAAAAGCAATTGCTATTTAACGTCAGCCAATACAAAATCCGGTAAATTCACATTTTGTTACAAATGGGAAAGTATGTCGGTTTATTACACTCTCTGTTTTCTTTCCGCCGCCGCGATGTTGATCGCTTTTATCAACAGTAAGCTGGTTGGAATGCAAACCACTATTGCCATCACGGCAGGCGCACTGCTGCTGTCACTGCTGATCATTATTGCCGGTCAGAATGACTGGTTTTATCTTACAGATATTGCCGTTGAAACCATGGCTGCTATCAATTTTGAATCCTTCCTGCTCAAAGGCGTGCTGGGATTTCTGCTCTTCGCTGGTGGGCTGGGAATAAAGCTGCCCAATATGAAAGCTCAGAAATGGGAAATCACCATTCTGGCACTGGGTGCAACCCTGGTCTCCACTTTCCTTATCGGGGCTGGTTTATATGGTATCTGTAAGCTGATCGGCATCCCGCTGGATTTTGTCTACTGCCTGCTGTTTGGCGCGCTGATCTCACCGACCGACCCCATTGCAGTGCTGGCGATCGTGAAAAAACTAAACGCACCCGAACAAATTTCTATCCAGATAGAGGGAGAGTCACTGTTTAACGATGGTTTTGGCCTGGTAATCTTCGTTACTCTCTACTCACTGGCATTTGGCGGAGAAGCGCCGACTTTCAGCGGAGTCAGCCTGCTGTTTTTGCAGGAAGCCGTCGGAGGTATCGTCTATGGCCTGCTGCTGGGGCTGCTTTTCCATTACCTGATCAGTGCAACCAATGACCACTCTATGGAATTGCTGCTGACCATTGGTGTCCCTACCGCAGGCTATGTGTTTGCTGATGTCATCCATGTATCCGGCCCACTGGCGATGGTCGTATCCGGAATTATGATCGGTAACTGGACCCGCTTTGTCGGCTTTTCCAGAGAGAGTGAAGAACACCTGGACCATTTCTGGGAGCTGGTCGATGAGTTTCTCAATGGTGTTCTGTTCCTGCTGATCGGTATGTCGATGCTGCTGTTTAAGTTCCACTCTGAAGACTGGCTGCTGATGGCCACTGCTGTGCCGCTGGTACTTGGCGTACGCTATATCAGTGTTAAGCTGGCTTATCTCGGCTTTGAGCGCTGCCGCAGTTACAATCCCTGGTCAGTAAGAATACTCACCTGGGGTGGATTGAGAGGCGGGCTCGCGCTGGCGATGGCGCTTTCAGTCCCATCCGGCATCCTGGTGGTACCGGACAAACTGATCGATGTGAAAGAGATCATTCTGGTGATGACCTACGCAGTGGTTGTGTTCTCAATCCTTGTTCAGGGCTCAACCATCACCTCAATGATTGAAAAAGCCAAACAGGCGGAAAAGTAATACCAGTTCTATTAATTATGTGTTCAGTATTAGCGCAGGACAAATGTTCAGTAGCAAGGAAAAAATCTTATGCCTAGCGGGGACCAGGGATACGATTTTTGACGCGGCTACTGGACATTTGGACCAGCCAGGATGATCAGATAATTGATGGAACTGGTATAAAAACAAGGGCTGTCAGTGGCAGCCCTTTTGGTATCAGTCATCGACAGTAAAGTTCTCTTCAGAGAAGTGCTCCAGGTCATATGGCGTCTGCTGGTAAACACAATAGTTCAGCCAGTTGGCAAACAGCAAATGGCCATGGCTGCGCCAGCTGGCGATCGGTGGGTTATCCGGATTGTCATTGGGGTAGTAGTTAACCGGAATAGCCGGCTCCATCCCTTCCCCAAGGTCCCGGGTGTATTCGTTGTGCAGGGTATGCGAATCGTATTCCGGATGGCCGGTCACAAACACATTCCGCTTATCTTTGGTTGCTGCAAGGTAAACACCGGCCACATCTGACGTTGCCAGGATATCCAGGTCAGTGTGTTCTTCCAGGTACTCTGGCGAAAAGTCTGCATAGCGGGAGTGAGGAGCCAGAAAACTATCGTCAAATCCACGCAGAAGCGGATGATAAGGATGATGGATAGTATGGTTATAAACCCCGGAGAGCTTCTCTTTGCGGGTGCGCTTTGGCAGGTTATACAGGAGCTTAAGTCCGGCCTGAGCTGCCCAGCAAACATACAAGGTTGAGGTAACGTGCCTGTTCGCCCAATTCATTATGGTCTGCAGGTGTTCCCAGTAGATCACATCCTCAAACTGCACCAGGCCAAGCGGCGCACCTGTGATAATCAGACCATCAAAGTTACGGTTCTTCACCGATTCAAACTGACGATAGAAGTTGTCCAGGTGTTCGGTTGGCGTGTTCTTACTTGGCCGGTTATCAATACGCAGCAGCTCTATATCAACCTGAAGCGGCGAGTTAGACAACAAGCGCAGAAACTGGGTCTCAGTTTCTATCTTCTTTGGCATCAGATTAAGGATCAGTACCTTCAGCGGCCGTATCTCCTGAGTCGTCGCACGACTCTCAGACATCACAAAGATGTTCTCATTCCGTAACACATCCAGAGCCGGCAATTGATCAGGCACTTTAATCGGCATCTCACTTTCTCCCTAAAGTTTTTAGACGTCTATATGGCCAGATTATAACAGAGGGTGAGAGATGTCGAGGGAAAAGGTACGAGGGCGCTTTGCTGCGAGGGACGTGAGCGATTCTGTGGTTCTGTGGTTCTGTGGTTCTGTGGTTCTGTGGTTCTGTGGTTCTGTGGTTCTGTGGTTCTGTGGTTCTGTGGTTCTGTGGTTCTGTGGTTCTGTGGTTCTGTGGTTCTGTGGTTCTGTGGTTCTGTAAGAAGGGTTTCAGATCATTCTGTACACCTGCAACTCTTTTTTGCACAGAAACTTAAGCGTGATTACAGCAAATACCTTTCTCAGGATGAGAGTACTGCCCTTCCTCGTCCCGCGTACCACGGAGCGAAGCGCCCGCGAACCAATACCCCAAAACTCACAGTCGACTCTGCAGGTTCCAGACGCAAAAAAGCCCCGTCTTTCGACGAGGCTTCTTGATAAGTGGCGGAGTGGCCGGGGTCGCGCACGACCGGGACTCGACATCCCTGCAAGGGATGAACTACCAGAAACTAAAAAGCCCGACGCTTTCGCATCGGGCTAATATAAGTGGCGGAGCGGACGGGACTCGAACCCGCGACCCCCGGCGTGACAGGCCGGTATTCTAACCAACTGAACTACCGCTCCGCAGCGGTAAACACGTCTTTCAACGTGGTTCCTGCTTTTGTCTTCACTTTTTAAAAAAGTGAAAAAAAAATCAAATCCCGATGATGTCCTACTCTCACATGGGGAAGCCCCACACTACCATCGGCGCTATTGCGTTTCACTTCTGAGTTCGGCAAGGAATCAGGTGGGTCCACAATGCTATTGTCATCGAGAAAATTCTTTAATTCGGAAAGCTGTTTCGTTCTACACTACATTCAATGTTCTTTATTGAGTCCATCAAAACCCCTTGGGTGTTGTATGGTTAAGCCTCACGGGCAATTAGTACAGGTTAGCTCAACGCCTCACAACGCTTACACACCCTGCCTATCAACGTTCTAGTCTCGAACAACCCTTCAGGACACTTA
>NZ_JBSDZD010000007.1:0-276683 GCF_056726165.1 Vibrio sp. 9-16B-A1 | reverse complement strand
AAATGGCAGTGGGACTTCCAGGCCAATACTATTAAACACCGGCGTGTACTCTCAATTCCCAGACTAGGGCGAGAAGTGCGGAAGCATCGACGCTACCACATTCGAGAGCAACAATACCGGTGGGCAATCATAGAATATCAACGGTTAACGCACTTCTGTGGGATGACAGAATTATGAGGGGATCCGCCAGCGCCTTGTTAAGTTGCAGCTAAGTACCACGACACTCAAACAAAGCCACCGTAATCCCTGAACTCAACCGAACCAAAAATGCCACAGGTTAGCTGTCAACTTGAACAATTTGTTATGGCGCTTCATTCTGCGCACCAGCTTTGAAAAACCGCTGATGCTGACAAACTGGCCGCCAAATACTGAACACCGCAATGGCACCGAGCTGACTTCAAAGACCAAACTCAACTGCGGTGAACCACTGAACCCGACTGGCACTGAGATCGAACACCGGAACCACCAAACTAACCCAGAAAACTTAGCTAAACACCGGTGCCCACCTTTTCTGGCAATTTGCCCGGAAACACGCTTTCCTTCACCAAACCATGTTTCCGCCACATCGGGTAGAAACTTGCCCACAAACACTGAAACTGAAGTGGCAAAAACGGCGGACTACCCACCCATAAATTACCGATGCGCCATAACGCCTGCAATAAGGTGTGCCCCACTGAACTCCATACCAAAACCGCTGAGTGTAACGCATCAACTTGATTGCTTTGTTAAATTATTTTTTCACGGCAACTGCAGAAATGACCTTTTCAAGTAGAGCTATTTCTTTACTATCCAGTTTCTTCGATTCTAAGATCTCAGTTGTCTCTCCAGCAGCTAGATGCTTTTTATCGCTGTAAAATGTAATGCTTGCTAAAAGTTCAGAGAGTTCCATTTTACTTTCAGCTTCTTGATTGAGCTTTATTAGCACTAGATTTTCTTCGCGTTTTCTCTTTATGGATTCATAGTATCTATACTCATCCATAGCTTCTCTGTATTGTCGAAGAAAGAAAAATGCAACCATTTCAATAAAAAATAATATACCGAACTTAGGAGCCATTTCAAGAAGACTTGACTGAGTTGCACCAGATTCCAAGTCGGGTATGACTAGTGGAGAAGATTTAGCTGTTTCAATGTAGAAAAAAGCTAGCCCCGAAAAGGCAATTATTACCCCAATAAATAGATAAACACCTGCTCTTGTATATAACCCTTCAGATATTTCTTTAGAAGATTTGGCTAACTTTTGCATTTGAACAACTGAAGAATCTTCCGCAAGAATATGTTGTTCAATTACCTCACGTTCTTCAATAGTTACTGACGCACTTTTCACAGGCTTAACTGACTCAGAGTCTAATGAGTTAATTGCTCTTCTATACCGTAAATATTCAAAAGGTAGTCTGCCAAATATTTGTGAAAACAGAACTGGAAACAATAAAACAGAAAATGCACCCAATATATCATAATAAAAGAATGTTAGTTCCTTTAAGTAGAAGGTGCCTTCCCAGTTCATTGATATTTGCAGTATCATTCGCCCTGCTACTAATACAGCGAAGATAAGCCATAAATAGACTTCCATCATTCGCTTGTTGGGTCTCATTAATGATGAAACCGCATTGACTTCTATAGACATAACTATCCTAAGTAATTTAACATCTATTCAACGGCATAATCCCGCAGATCCCACCCACGCTACCGCCTTCTATTTATCACAGAATCTCATCATACTATCCTAATACCTTTTGCAAATCAGTGGATTATGGTCACAAAGACTTTGTTGCATATCACAAACTACGGATTTTAACCGCTGATCCTGTCCAGAATTGACTATGATTAGAATACTGTAAATATAACCAGTGCACCTGTTATGGCAAATCGATCACCATTTCTTAGCTATATTGAAGAGTTCATGTACGCCAGCCACTACGCTAAGAGCACGGTGGAAGCGTACTTGTCATGGATTAAGCAGTACATTTTGTTTCATGGTAAGCAGCATCCGGAAAAGCTTGGTCAGGCAGAGGTCGAAGAGTTTCTTACCTGGCTGGCGGTCAAAAAGAATGTGGCGGTCCGGACCCAGAGCCAGGCGTTGAATGCGCTGGTTTTCCTGTATAAACATATCATCCACCAGCCGGTAGAAGTCGACATGCGCTTTCGACGGTCTACTAAACACGCCAAACTTCCTGTTGTATTAACTCAGCGGGAAGTAAGAGAACTTCTTGCTCACCTCAGGCCAAACAGCCTGCTGCCGGCTCAGTTAATGTATGGTTCGGGACTTCGGTTAATGGAATGCCTGAGGCTTCGCTATCAGGATATTGACTATGACTACTGTGCGCTTCGGATCTGGCAGGGTAAAGGCAACAAGAACCGGGTGGTTACCCTTGCGCGGGAACTGATTGAAGGGCTCAGGCATCAGCAGGAGGTAGTAAGGTTACACTGGCAACAAGACATAGCCGATGAGGCCTATAGTGGAGTGTGGCTGCCTGATGCTCTGGCAAAGAAATATCCCGATGCGCCCAAATCACTCAACTGGCACTTTCTGTTTCCATCTGCCCGCCTTTCCGGGGATCCGGCAAGCGGTGAAATTCGCCGTCATCATATCGATGCGACCTCAGTACAGAGAGCAGTTCGCAACGCGGCTAAAAAAGCGGGACTGGAGAAGAAGGTCACCTGCCATACACTCAGGCATTCATTCGCGACTCATCTGCTGGAGAGCGGTGCAGATATCCGGACGGTACAGGAGCAACTGGGGCACTCTGATGTAAAGACAACTCAGATCTATACCCATGTGCTGGATCGTGGAGCCAGCGGGGTGGTCAGCCCGTTTTCAAAACTATAAAGTAAGTTCAGGGTTTCGTTTTTAACGAACGGACTTACGAGTGATTTCGTAATACCCTAAAGACTTTCGAAAACAACAGAAATCTTTCGTTCGTAAGCCGCTACACTTTCGGTTTTCGTTTTCGGTTCTCTGAATTGCAGGCACAAAAAAGGAGAGCATAAATGCTCCCCTTTTCTTAAACCTAAACTGCTAAATTACAGAGCAGCTTTTGCTTTTTCAACAAGTACTGCGAATGCAGCTTTGTCGAATACCGCGATGTCAGCAAGGATCTTACGGTCGATCTCGATAGATGCTTTCTTCAGACCGTTGATGAAACGGCTGTAAGACAGGCCATTCTGACGAGATGCAGCGTTGATACGTGCAATCCACAGTTGACGGAATTGACGCTTCTTGTTGCGACGGTCACGGTAAGCGTATTGACCAGCTTTAGTAACTGCCTGGAAAGCTACGCGGTAAACGCGAGAGCGAGCACCGTAGTAACCTTTAGCTTGTTTTAGAACTTTCTTATGACGTGCACGAGCTTGTACACCACGTTTTACGCGAGGCATTATGTCTCTCCTAAACTAAACGATTGATAACTAAAAAGAATTAAGCGTATGGCATCATACGAGCAACTGCAGCCACTTCACACTTAGGAAGGATTGCATTTGGACGCAGCTGACGCTTGTTCTTAGTAGTACGCTTGGTCAGGATGTGACGTTTTGTAGCGTGCTTGTACTTAATACCACCAGCAGTTTTCTTAAAACGCTTAGCAGCACCTTTGTTGGTTTTCATCTTAGGCATGATGAATAACTCCGCATTGAGTAGTTTAATAAACACGTAATCAGGGCGAATAAAACCCTACCGTCTTAGCAACGGCAGAGTTTAATTACTTGTAAGCCGTTAATTACTTCTTCTTAGGGGCCAGCACCATGATCATCTGACGACCTTCGATCTTCTTAGGGAAAGATTCCACTACTGCTAAATCAACAGTGTCTTCCTTAAGACGATTCAGAACGTCAACACCGATGTCCTGGTGTGCCATTTCTCGGCCACGAAAGCGAATTGTTACCTTCACTTTGTTGCCTTCTTCAAGGAAACGCGTCAGGTTGCGTAGTTTTACCTGATAGTCTCCAATATCAGTTCCAGGACGGAATTTTACTTCCTTAATCTGAATCTGCTTTTGCTTCTTCTTCTGCTCTTTAGCAGCTTTGCTCTTCTCGAAGAGGAACTTACCGTAGTCCATCACTCGACAGACTGGCGGCTCTGCGTTAGGGCTGATTTCAACAAGATCCATGCCCGCTTCTTCAGCAGCAGCAATCGCTTCTTGAATTGATACAACACCAACTGACTCACCATCAGCACCGGTCAGACGAACTTCACGAACGCCACGGATTTCACCGTTCAAACGGTGTTGATTTTGCTTGGCCGGCTGTTGGCCACGTCTTCCGCCTTTAATAGCTTATTCCTCCAGATTGAGCTTACGGCTTTTAACTTCGGTTTGGATGTATTCAATTAGGTCATCCACTTTAAATTTACCGAGGTCTTTACCTTTACGAGTACGTACTGCGATTTCACCGGCTTCCATCTCTTGGTCGCCACAAACCAGCATGTACGGAACACGCTTCAATGTATGTTCGCGGATTTTAAAGCCTATCTTCTCATTTCTCAAGTCCGCTTTGGCTCTAATTCCACTTTTTTGCAGTTTTTGTGCAACTTCCTGAGCATAATCGGCCTGCTTATCAGTGATATTCATAATCACAGCCTGCTCTGGCGACAGCCAGGTCGGGAAGAAGCCGGCGTATTCTTCGATAAGGATACCGATGAATCGCTCAAGTGAACCCAGGATTGCACGGTGAATCATTACCGGCACCAGGCGTTCGTTGTTCTCACCCACGTAGGTCGCGCCCAGGCGGCCTGGCAGGTTGAAGTCCAGCTGAACAGTACCACACTGCCATGCACGGTCCAGACAGTCGTACAGAGTGAACTCAATCTTAGGACCGTAGAACGCACCCTCGCCTTCCTGAATTTCAAATGGAATATCCATTGCTTTCAGAGACTCTTGCAGTGCTTCTTCAGAGCGGTCCCAGATTTCGTCGCTGCCCACACGCTTTTCAGGACGGGTAGACAGTTTCACTACGATGTTATCGAAGCCGAAAGTCTGGTAAGTGTCGTATACCATGCGGATACACTCGGTCACTTCCTGCTGGATCTGCTCTTCTGTACAGAAGATGTGTGCATCATCCTGAGTGAAACCACGTACACGCATAATACCGTGCAGAGCGCCTGATGGCTCGTTACGGTGACACGAACCAAACTCAGCCATACGCAGTGGCAGGTCACGGTATGATTTCAGACCCTGGTTGAAGATCTGAACGTGGCCCGGACAGTTCATTGGTTTGATTGCGTATTCACGGTTCTCAGAAGAAGTGGTGAACATCGCGTCTGCGTACTTGTCCCAGTGACCAGAGCGTTCCCACAGAACGCGGTCCATCATCAGAGGACCTTTCACTTCCTGGTAACCGTATTCGGTCAGTTTTTCACGTACAAACACTTCCAGGTCACGGAATACAGACCAGCCATTGTGGTGCCAGAACACCATACCTGGTGCTTCCTGCTGCATGTGGAACAGGTCCAGTTGCTTACCGATCTTACGGTGGTCACGCTTGGCTGCTTCTTCCAGACGGGTCAGGTGCGCTTTCAGCGCTTTCTTGTCGTGGAATGCAGTACCGTAGATACGCTGCAGCATCTTGTTGTCGCTGTTACCACGCCAGTACGCGCCGGCAACGTTCAGCAGGGTAAAGTGCTGACAGAAGCCCATGTTCGGTACGTGCGGACCACGACACATGTCGATGTATTCTTCATGATGGTACAGGCCAGGACGGTCGTCTTTAGCAACGTTCTCGTCCAGGATTTCCATCTTGTAGGTTTCGCCGCGAGCTTCAAAAGCATCGCGCGCTTCCTGCCAGCTTACTTTTTTCTTGATCACCTGGTATTTGGTTTTCGCAAGCTCTTTCATGCGCTTTTCGATCTTTTCCAGATCTTCTTGCGTCAGAGACTCGTCCAGGTCGATGTCGTAGTAGAAGCCGTTGTCAATGGTCGGGCCGATAGCCATCTTAGCTTGTGGGTAAAGCTGTTTGATAGCGTGACCTAAAAGGTGCGCACAAGAGTGACGTACAATTTCAAGACCATCCACCTCATCTTTGGTGGTGATGATTTCCAGGCTGGCATCGTTTTCGATTGGATCACAGGCATCCACACGAACACCGTCTACACGGCCGGCGATGGTTGCTTTCGCAAGACCAGGACCAATAGACTGAGCCACTTCAAGAGTTGTTACCGGGTTATCAAATTGACGCTGACTGCCGTCAGGAAGAGTAATAATAGGCATGTTTAATCCTTTACAGTGGTGTTGCATACCAGGCAACACATGTTCAAGTTTGAGTAAATTAAGATTCAACGATGGCCTCTCGGTAACACGAATACCGGACCATCATCGAAGCATGGGATTTTATCTGGCTATGCCGGGGAATGCAAAGGAAGTTTAGACCAGCTCAAACTGAATAACGTAGAGTTGCTCAATTCCAGGGTAGATCTCTGAAATCACTTGCTTTAACTGCTCAAGCGTCATGTTTTCCTGTTTGGCGTGAAAGTCTTCAAGCTCTGAAAACAACACCGGGGTTACCGATTCAATTTTGAGTTTGCAGAACCAGCGGTCTTCTTCAAACGTACTGACGTCTACCACACTGCCCGGCAAATAATTGTTTTCGCTCTCATCACGAATGGTGATCACTTTGCGCCCGGCAAGGATATCTTTCTCAAAGCGCTGGAAAAAGGTCATTTTATCGGCGTACTGCATCTCGCTACCTGTATTTATTTATAAAGCCGCCAGTATGCCACGGCCGTTAAAGTAAAAGCTGTGGAGTAGTTCAATTATTTCAAAGCACTACAACGAGCTAACCATCAAACGCCGGCAGAGCGCCAAGTACCGCCAAAGTGTGTACCACCATCACAACCACACCAAACAGTCCCACAAACAGTAAAGTAACCCGTCCGCCGACCACCCTGAACCCACTCCCCTGCTGTTCTTCTGAACCTCTTTTGTATTTTTCACGGACTTTGGCTGCCAGCAATGCAGGTGTAATACAGGTCCAAAGTGCAGCTGCAAATGCTGCGTAACCTATCGCCAGCAGAAACCCGAAAGGAAAGAGCAGAGAACACACCAATGGCGGAACAAATGTCATCGCCCAGGATTTGGTTCGTCCTGCCCGGGTATCGTCGAACTGAAATGCGTCAGCTATGTAATCAAATACGCCGATACCGACACCAATAAAGCTCGACAGTATTGCCGCCATTGAAAAAGCGCTGATTATCCGGGACACCGCCGCCACTTCAATTACACCATCCAGACGCTTAAGCAGCACATCAACGTTACCACCCTGCCTGATGATCTCCGGAAATTGATCACGCGGAAGATTCCCGTACACAGTAATCATCCATACCACATACACCACCAGAGCAATAAGTACGCCGCCCAGAAGTACCCAGCCGGCTTTATGTTCACTGCGGTAGTAATCCCTCATGGTAGACACCGAATGGTGATAGCCAAAAGAGGCCAGCGCGACGGGCAACAGCGGAAGGGTATAAATCAGATAGCGCGATACAGCGCCATCCGCCCGGTTGAGCAGCAGGCCCGGGTCGATATTCACAGCAAGGCCGGAAATGCCCACACCAAAGCTCAAAATCATAATAACGATAAGGACAACCGCAGTCTTGTCGACAAGCCAGGTCGAATGCCAGACGATCAGTGAGAAAAACAGCACAAAAAGGATTGAAGCGAACTGACTGTGAACAGGCAACAGCCCTGAAATAATCAGCCCCGCTGACGTGATATAGGCATAGAGGAGTATTCCGCCCACAAAATAAACGGCAAGGTTGTTCACAAGGTTGAAGCGCTTCCCGAGCAGTTTCTCTGTGACGGAACTGAAGGACACTTTGGCAGGAAAGTACTGATACACCTCCAGCAGCAACCAGCCCGAGAAAAGCATTACTGCCATAGTCAGTACAAGAACCAGTATTGACAACAGGGTCCAGGCACCGGCTCCTGCCGCTGGCAGGCCAAGCATTCCCGCACCAACACAAACACACGCAATAATGCATGCGCCGCCCAATAATGAGGGGGATTTATCCGCCATACACGCCCTGCCTTTACTCCGCGACAACTCCACCATCACGATAACCGCACTGGCTCCTGATATTGAGTATAAGTCACCCACAACAGCGCTGATAAACAGCAGACAGACTATTTTACTCCCGGGCGATTTCAACTTTCTGACATAAATCCTGCCCCGCAAATTGCTTTTTCCCGCCTGAGCCTGCAGTATTTGTCTATACCATTCAGGGAAGAGCCTAATTTGACCACGCCAGTCTATATCCAGATCAAACAGCATATCGAACAAAAGATCCGCTCAGGTGAATGGCCAACCGGACATAAGATTGCCACTGAACTCGAGCTGACAAAACAGTTTGGCGTCAGCAGGATGACGGTAAACAAAGCGATTCGCGATCTGGTCAATGAAGGCAGACTGGAAAGAACACCGCGACGCGGAACTTTTGTCCGCAAGCCCCCGGGAAAAGCTCAGTCACCTCTGCTGACAACCACCAATATCGCCCATGAAGTCACTGAGCGGGGCCAGCAATACAGCTGCCAGGTTATGGAGCAGTCCTCACTTACCGCAGATGAACTGATCGCCACCAAACTGGGGATCATGCTTGGCAGCCTGGTCTTTGTTACCCGAATTGTCCACTTTGCTGACGATGTGCCGCTTCAGCTGGAAGTTCGCTGGGTCAATGCCGCCCTGGCTCCCCACTATCTTGAGCAGGATTTCACCCGGGTTACGCCTCATCAGTATCTGTCCGAGTGCTGCCCTCTTACCGCACTGGAGCATACGGTGGAAGCATTGCTGCCAGACTCAGAAATAAAACAACTCCTTGAAATCAGAGATAATGAAGCCTGCCTGTTACTGAATCGCCGTACCTGGTGCCATCAGGATCTGGTCAGTTTTGCCCGCCTCTGGCACCCGGGTTCAAAATACAAACTCAGTTCAAAAATCGACCTCTGAACGAACAAAAAACAGGCTCACACATCACAAACTGATAACATTGTACTTGTCAGCAAATCTGGTTTTGTCTACTTATTTGTATATACATTTAAATAACAGCCGAAACCATGAACCTGATCCTGACCAATGTAAACCTTGTGACCCTGGCCAATGGCCCGGCCGGATACGAACTGGTAACTGACCAGTTTATCGAAATACGCGCCGGAAAAATCCATTCGGTCCGGCCAATGTGCGAGTGGAAACCAGAGCAGGTAGCGTCAGAGACACCGGTTCATAACGGCGCCGGAAAGCTTCTTACTCCCGGGCTTATCGACTGTCATACCCATCTGATTTACGCCGGAAACCGGGCGCAGGAGTTTGAACTGCGCCTGCAGGGCACGCCTTATGAAGAGATCGCCAAAAAAGGTGGCGGGATCCTCTCTACAGTGCGTGCCACCCGCGCAGCCAGCGAGCAACAGTTAACAGAGAGCGCTCTGCCCCGCCTGGACGGATTAATCGCCAGCGGCGTGACCACGCTGGAGATAAAGTCAGGCTACGGGCTGACTACCAAAGACGAGCTTAAAATGCTGCGCGCCGCCAAAGCGCTTCAGGCCCACCGCAAAATCAATATCAGTACTACCCTGCTTGCCGCACACACCGTGCCACCCGAATTTCAGGGAAACGCGGACGGGTATATCGACCTGGTCTGCGCCGAAACCATTCCACAGGCAGCTGAAGAAGGACTGGCGGACAGCGTAGATGTCTTTTGTGAGAACATCGCCTTTACCCCTGAGCAGTGTGAGCGGGTATTTATCGCCGCCAGTCAGTTCGGGCTGGCAATCAAAGCGCATACCGAGCAGTTATCACTTCAGGGTGGTTCAGAGCTGGCTGCCCGCTACGGCGCGCTGTCAGTTGACCATATCGAATATCTTGGCGGGCAGGGTGTCAAAGCGCTGGCTGAACACGGCACAGTAGCAACCCTGCTTCCCGGCGCATTTTACTTCCTGCGGGAAACTCAAATGCCACCGGTTGAAGCCCTGCGACGTCACAAAGTACCGATGGCACTCTCAACCGATCTGAACCCCGGCACCTCACCATTCGCCGACCTTACCCTGATGATGAACATGGCGTGTACCCTGTTCCGTTTAACACCGGAAGAAGCGCTGCGGGGCGTCACCTGCCACGCAGCAAAAGCGCTGGGGATCTCAGCCACTAAAGGCCGTATCGAACCGGGAATGGATGCCGACCTCGCGCTCTGGAATATCAGCCATCCGGCAGAACTCAGCTACCAATGTGGGATCCCCCGCCTGAGTGCCAGAATCATTAACGGAGAACTCAACTATGTCTGATTTTAACTGGACCGGCCGTGAAGACAGCGAAGAAGGTACGGGTGCCGTCCGGGTACACCATGTCATGGCTGGGCAGCCTGAACAGGTGAAGATCAACCTGGCAGGATTTGCCTGTGATGCAGGTGTGAGCCGCAATCACGGCCGCCCCGGGGCTGCTCTTGGCCCGGATGCCATTCGTCACGCGCTGAAAAATCTCGCATGGCATCAGGACTATTCACTGCGTGATATGGGCAATGTTTACTGTAAAGACGACGGGCTGGAGCAGGCGCAGTCAGAGCTGGCTGCCATGGTCAGCAAAGCAGTAGCACACGGAAAAACTATCGTACTGGGCGGCGGACATGAAGTAGCCTGGGGTTCTTTCCAGGGCCTGGCCAGCCATTTTGGCAAACAGAGCGACAAACCCCTTCGTATCGGCATCATCAACTTTGACGCCCATTTCGATCTCAGAAGCTACGAATCCGTAAAACCCAGCTCCGGCACCCCATTTAACCAAATCGCAGATTTTTGCCATCAAAAAGGCTGGCCGTTCCACTACGCCTGTCTCGGGATCAGCCGCGCCAGTAACACCAAGGCGCTGTTTAAGCGCGCTGACGAACTGGGAGTCTGGTATGTGGAAGATAAGTCCCTCACCCCAACCAAACTCGACATGCACCTGGAGTGCCTGCAGCAGTTTATCGACCAGAGTGACCTGCTCTACCTGAGTATAGATATGGATGTGTTCCCTGCAGCCACTGCCCCCGGCGTCAGCGCCCCCGCCGCAACCGGCGTCTGCCTGGATAACCTGTGGCCACTGATGGAACGCGTAATACAGCACCCCAAACTGGCCCTGGCCGATATCGCCGAATACAACCCGGATTTCGACACCGACGCCAGAACCGCCCGCCTCGCCGCGCGGCTGGTATGGGAAATAGCGTCAACGCCGAACAGAATATAAGAACGGTGCTGGGTACTAGGTAGCTTTCCCCAGAACCCAGGACCTTACAACCCAGGACCGAACAACCCAGAACCGAACATCCCCCGAGTACCGCGAACCACGGACCGCGTACCAATAAAAAACGGAGTACCCAAAATGCCAAACCACCCGTCCCCATCCTCCCGCCTGGATACCAGCCGGACGATAAAAGCCCCTCACGGAACCACGCTGCGGGCCAAATCCTGGATGACAGAAGCGCCGCTTCGTATGCTGATGAACAACCTCGACCCGGATGTGGCCGAGCACCCGCACGCTCTGGTGGTTTACGGCGGCATCGGGCGCGCAGCGCGTAACTGGGAGTGCTATGACAAGATTGTCGAAGTACTGGAGCGTCTGGAAGAAGATCAGACCCTGCTGGTGCAGTCCGGCAAACCGGTCGGTGTTTTTCAGACTCATAAAAACGCCCCGCGGGTACTTATCGCCAACTCAAACCTGGTACCACACTGGGCGAACTGGGAGCATTTTAACGAGCTGGATAAGCAGGGGCTGATGATGTACGGCCAGATGACAGCCGGCTCATGGATCTACATCGGCTCGCAGGGCATTGTTCAGGGCACTTACGAAACCTTTGTATCGGTTGCCAAAAAGCACTTTAACGGCGAAGCGAAAGGCCGATGGATCCTGACCGGTGGTCTTGGCGGTATGGGTGGCGCTCAGCCACTGGCCGCGACCATGGCCGGATTCTCCATGCTGGCGGTCGAGTGTGATGAGACCCGTATCGACTACCGTCTGCGCACCGGTTACGTTGACCGCAAAGCCACCAGCCTGGATGAAGCGCTGGAGATCATTCAAAACGCCGATACACCTGTCTCCGTCGGCCTGCTGGGTAACGCCGCCGATATCTTTGCTGAACTGGTCGAGCGTGGGGTAACCCCGGATTCTGTCACAGACCAAACCTCAGCCCACGACCCGCTCAACGGCTACCTTCCGCAGGGCTGGAGCATGGAAAAAGCCGCTGAAATGCGCCTGAAGGACGAAGCGGCCGTAGTCAGCGCAGCTAAAGCCTCAATGGCCGTTCAGGTACGCGCCATGCTTGCGCTGCAGGAGCGCGGCGCAGCCACTCTCGATTACGGCAACAATATCCGCCAGATGGCATTTGAAGAAGGGGTAGAAAACGCCTTTGACTTCCCGGGATTCGTGCCAGCCTATATCAGGCCTCTGTTCTGTGAAGGTATCGGTCCGTTCCGCTGGGCCGCTCTTTCCGGTGATCCGGAAGATATCTATAAGACCGACCAGAAAGTGAAAGAGCTGATCCCAGACAACCCACACCTGCACAACTGGCTGGATATGGCCAGGGAACGCATTCAGTTCCAGGGGCTTCCGGCTCGTATCTGCTGGGTTGGCCTGAAAGACCGTGTCCGGCTCGGCCTGGCGTTTAACGAAATGGTGAAGAACGGGGAACTGAAAGCGCCAGTCGTGATCGGGCGTGACCACCTGGACTCAGGCTCCGTTGCCAGCCCTAACCGGGAAACAGAAGGCATGATGGACGGCTCAGACGCCGTATCCGACTGGCCACTGCTCAACGCCCTGCTCAATACCTCAGGTGGTGCGACCTGGGTCTCCCTCCATCACGGCGGCGGCGTGGGCATGGGCTTCTCCCAGCACTCAGGCATGGTGATCTGTTGTGATGGCAGTGATGATGCTCGCGAGCGGATCGGCCGGGTATTGTGGAATGACCCGGCGACCGGAGTCATGCGCCACGCCGATGCGGGCTATCAGATCGCCATCGACTGCGCCAGAGAGCAGAAACTGGATCTGCCAATGCTGGACCAGAACGGACAATAAAGGAGAGGTAAGGATGTTAAACCTGTGCTTAAACCCGGGCAAACTGACCCTGGCCCAGCTTCGCCAGATCAGCCGCTCTCCGGTCAATCTGCAACTGGCAGAAAGCGCCTTTGATGCTATCAATGCCAGCACTCAGGTGGTTGAGAAGATCATTGAAGAAGACCGCACCGTCTACGGCATCAATACCGGCTTTGGCCTGCTGGCGAACACCCGTATCGCGCCTGAAGACCTGGAAGTACTGCAAAAAAGTATCGTTCTGTCTCACGCCGCCGGCATCGGCAAGTTTATGGCCGATGAAACCGTTCGCCTGATGATGGTACTGAAAATCAACAGCCTGGCCCGGGGATACTCAGGGATCCGCCTTGAAGTCATTCAGGCGCTGATTGATCTGGTCAACAGCCAGGTCTACCCCTGCGTGCCGGAAAAAGGCTCAGTCGGCGCATCCGGTGACCTGGCGCCATTGGCTCACATGAGCACCGTACTGCTCGGTGAAGGTCAGGCGCGCCATAACGGCAAGCTGATTTCAGGTCAGGAAGCGCTTCAAATTGCCGGTCTTGAACCCGTCATCCTGGCACCAAAAGAAGGACTGGCACTGCTGAACGGAACCCAGGCTTCTACCGCTTTCGCACTGGAAGGCCTGTTTGCAGCAGAAGATCTGTTTTCGTCTGCGACCGTGTGCGGTGCCATCTCTGTTGAAGCTGCCCTTGGCAGCCGCCGCCCGTTCGATGAGCGCATTCATCTGGTTCGCGGGCATCAAAGCCAGATAGACGCAGCCCTCGCCTACCGTCATCTGCTCGACGATAAAAGCGAAATCGGAGACTCACATCACGGCTGTGAGAAAGTTCAGGACCCTTATTCGCTGCGCTGCCAGCCTCAGGTCATGGGTGCCTGTCTTCAGCAGATCCGCAATGCAGCTGAGGTACTACTGACCGAAGCCAACTCGGTCTCCGATAATCCACTGGTATTTGCAGAGCAAAACGACATCATCTCCGGGGGTAACTTCCACGCCGAGCCGGTTGCCATGGCTGCCGACAATCTGGCGCTGGCGCTGGCGGAAATCGGCAGCCTGTCAGAGCGGCGAATGGCGCTGTTAATTGACAGCGCGCTGAGCAAACTGCCTCCGTTTCTGGTCGATAACGGCGGGGTGAACTCCGGCTTTATGATAGCTCAGGTCACCTCCGCTGCCCTCGCGAGCGAAAACAAGACCCTGGCACATCCGGGCTCAGTAGACAGTCTGCCAACGTCAGCGAATCAGGAAGACCACGTTTCAATGGCAACCTTTGCAGCAAGAAGGCTGAGGGATATGGCTGAGAACACCCGGGGGATTCTGGCAGTGGAATACCTGGCCGGTGCTCAGGGGCTGGATTTCCGGGCACCACACAAATCTTCCGTGCGAATCGAGATAGCAAAACAGCTTCTGCGCGAGAAAGTGTCGTTTTACGACAAAGATCGCTACTTTGCTCCGGATATCGAAAAAGCCAACGAGCTTTTGAAACTTGCCATACATAACCCATTGTTACCAAAAGAGATTCTGCCATCACTAAAGTGAGCAACCTGACGTCCCCAGGCCCCGGATTCCGGGGCCTGTATGTGTCTTATCACTTATGCAATCAATTTTTTCTCAATGGTTAGACCATTTGTAACCAATAGTCAGATATAATCCGTTCAGTTTTTATTACTCGCAACCGATTATGTTTCTGAAACCTTACTTTACAACGCAAGACAACAAGTTCCAGTTTACCCGTCAACAGGCGAGTCATTTCGCCAAAAAAGTCGCGGGTGACTACAACCATATCCACGATGAAGACAGCAAACGTTTCTGTGTTCCGGGTGACCTTCTGTTCGCAGTGCTGCTGAACCAGGAAGGGATCAGCCAGAAAATGCGCTTTGACTTCTCTGGAATGGTTACCGAAGGTGTTGCGCTGTCTGTAGAAGAGAAAGGCACAACAGAAAGCGCTCTGATGGACGAATCTGGTAAAGAGTACCTTCACATGCACCACGAAGGTGAAGTGAACAAAGACCCGGCGTTTATCGAGCACGTAGTAAAATCTTACGTTAAGTTCTCAGGCATGAACTTCCCTCACATCATGGTTCCCCTGATGCAGGAGAAACAGATGATGATCAACTGCCAGCGTCCGCTGGTGATCTACGAGAGCATGGAAGTGGAGTTTACCCGCCTTGATCTGTCACACCCTGAAGTAGAGTTCATGGGCGCGGCTTTTGATATCGAAGGCAAACGTGGCGTGGTAACCCTGAACTTTGACTTTATCGAAGATGGTGAAGTAGTAGGTAAGGGCGTGAAGCGTATGGTGGCTTCTGGTCTGAAGCCATACGAGCAGGAAGCGGTCGATGACCTGGTATCCCGCTTCAACGCACGCAAAGAAGCCTTTATTGCTGAACACGAAGCGGTTGCAGCATAATCAGTCAGTTTCTAAGGCCCCGGCAACAGCCGGGGCTTTTTTTATACCAGTACCCCACGTTTAAAACATTAGCTTTTGTGATGTCACTCGCATTTGATATAATTTCACTCAAATACTAAGAAAAATCTCACCTTGTCAGCTGGCCATACAGAACAGGCATTCATTACTACAGGTTCTCTATGGACAAGAAATTCAACATCGGCTGGCTGTCCGGAGACGCTGGTTTTCATACCGCTGAAGAGCAGGAGCGCATCTTAAAGTTTATCGCGCTGATCTCCAGCCTGCTGTTTATCCCGTTTGCTATCAAAAACGCATTGCTCGGAGAATACTTTTTTACCGTTTTGTTGGTCGGTTTTGAAATCTCTCTGCTGCTCGAAGTAATCTGGTTACTGCGCTATCAGCGGCCATGTTTCAGCTATCTGGTCCCGGTTTTCCTTCTGCTGGCCAACGGCATCTGGGCAATCAAGGTGCTGGGGGTTTTTGGTGCATACTGGCTGTTTCCGGTCATGGTTTCGATTGGCTTTGTCATCCCGCTCAGAGCCTCACTGATCAGTAACTGTATTGCATTGGTGATAGCAGGAATATTTGGCTGGTACTACCTTGAAGCCGCCGCGGTGATCCGTCTGGTTGGAGCGCTGTCGATCACTGTGCTGGTCTCTCACTATATGCTTCGTTCAATTCATAAACTCCAGTCGCGGCTTCATGAGGCCTCCATACGTGATGCAATGACTAATCTGCTCAACCGTTCGCAGCTTGAGGAATACATGCTCTGCAGCCTCAACAACGCAGGGCACTCAACCATCGCCATGGTTGATATCGACCGTTTCAAGCAGATTAATGACAGCTATGGCCATGATATGGGAGACAAAGTAATCCGCCTTATTGCAGACGCGATATTGCTCCAGCTCGGACCTGCTGATAAAGCGTTCCGCCTCGGTGGTGATGAATTTTTGATATTGTTTAATCAGGGTTCAGCCGATGTGGTCAGAAGCAAACTCAGCGCTATATCGGATATTTTAAAAAGCCAGCCCCTGTTTGAGCAAGCGCTGACCATCAGCGTCGGAGCGGCAACAAAACAACTCAGCGATACTCCCAAAATCTGGCTGAAACGGGCAGACGAACAACTCTATCAGGCGAAAGATCGCGGCCGGGATCAGATCCGTTTCACCCTTCCACAAATACTCACAGAGCAACCTTAGAGTACAATGAGTGCGCCCTAGATCCAGCGGCGTACTTTTTGACAGTACCCTTGAAAGTCTGAGCCATAGAGTTTACTGAGAGCCCGCTCTTCGGGAATGATCTGAAAGCGGTTCATATAAAGAACAAACAGCACCGGATAAATCAGATTAACGGCATTTTGCAGGTAAACAAAACCACTTATCAGGCCCAGAAGCAATGCGAGATACATAGGATTCCGGCTGATACGGTAGATGCCGGTATCGACCACTTTCGATGCTTTGTGCGGGGTATGTGGATTCACGGTCGTTTTATGACGGCGAAACTCCCACACACCGGCAAAACCAGCCACTCCGCTGAAGCAGAGGATAACAGCCGTCCATAACAGATTCAGGGGAAGCTCAAAATGAAATGAAGGGAATGTGTGAGTGCTGTACCACATTCCCCATAAAACGGCGGCAAACAGTGCCACCGGTGGAATTTTTAGTTCAAGAAACGACATGAAGCAGGGAAACCATCCAGGTCCAGTTGGTACTCATAGCAATCAAGCATAGCACCGTTTACCCTGGCAAACTCACCTACTTTACCAACCAGCTTAAAATTGTTATTCAGCAGTACCCGCTGCGAAGCAACATTTCGCTTCGAGGCATAAGCTTTCAGCCTGCGCAGCCCCGGAAAACTGCGTGCATACTGAATAAGCTGACTGGTCGCTTTGGTCGCCAGCCCCTGTCCTGCCGATTTTTCACCAATACGGTAACCCACCCAGGCTTCACCATTATCAAGGTCGATACTGTGCAGGTTCGCCCGGCCAAGAATTTCACCGCGCCCGTTTTTTATCAGGGTCGGCAGCATAGTCAGTTCATGGTACTGATGCAGGCACTGGCGTATATGGTTGCTGACTCCGGTCATACAATAAAAACCATCCGGTCTCTGACCTACAAAGTCTTCAAACCACATTCGGTTGCGGGATTCAAAACGCAGCAACGCTTCGCAATCACTGTGAGTGAGGAGCGGAAATGAGAATAGATTATCTTGCATAAGCCAACTTCTGTCATTATTCGACTATTTTTTGTGCACAAATGATGGCGCAAATTTGAGAATCGTTCAAATAACAACCGCAAATATTCGTGCATTTATTGATCCTGCGCACAAAATAACCAGAAGCCGCTGACTAAAGCATCAAGAGGGCAAATCAATCACCAGAATAAGCTGCAGCCAAAAATATGAATCAGGCAGCTCCGGGCCTTCATTTTCCGGCCCGGAGAACTGTATTATCAGCGATGATCAGAAGAAGAGTTAAACATAGTTGAGAAGAGCCTGAAGTGGGTGGCGAAGCACGGCGTTTTCAAACCGTTTCACCTGGCTGCGGCAGGAGTACCCTGAGATAAGACAACGGCTCTGGTCAAGCTGCTCCAGCCGCGGTTTCCAGCTGAGATCATACACCTGCTGAGATACTGGCAATTTATCCACTTCATGACCGAACGTGCCAGCCATACCGCAACAGCCAACCGCAACCGGCTCAAGCTGCGCACCAAGATAAGAGAATATCTTCTGCCACTCTTTCTCCGCGTTCGGCAACATGGTTTTTTCGGTACAGTGGGCAAACAGGTGCCACGGCGCGTCCCCTGCGGCCTGTTTAGGTTCAATGTCCGCAAGCTTATCCAGCAGCCATTCATGTACGGTCAGCACATCAAACCGGCCACGTTTATCTGCCAAAATCTCCTGATACTCGTCGCGGTAACAGAGCACCAGTGCCGGATCCACACCAGCCATCGGGATATCCAGCTCTGCCACCATCGACAGGAACTGGGCACTGCTTTTCGCTGTTGCCGCAAACTGCTTCAGGAAGCCTTTGATATGCTGCGCCTTACCGTTCGGTTTAAACGGCAGCAGTACCGGCTGCATTCCCAGCTTCTTCACCAGGGTGACAAAGTCTTCCACTACCTGAGCATCGTAATAGCTGGTAAACGGATCCTGAACAATCAGCACATGGCGGGCCTTTTGCTCTGCAGACTGAGCGCTGAGGCGTTTAAAATCAAAACGAGTGTCTGAATCTGTTGCCAGGCGCGAACTCAGGGTTGGCACACTGAGCAGCGGCGCATCCACATAGCCGACACTGGCGGCAGTCAACTGTTTCACCCAGCCCTGCTTCAGAACGCCGTTGACCAGCCGCGGCGCTTTAGCCATCAGCGGCAGCATGGTTTCGATATTCGCCACCAGGTAATCTTTGGCCGGACGCTGATAGCGGCTGTAATAGAGGTTAAGGAAACGGGCCCGGAAGCTGGGTACATCGACCTTGATCGGACACTGACTGGCACAGGCTTTACACGCCAGACAGCCGTTCATGGCTTCGTACACTTCATGGGAGAAGTCATACTCCCGCTTTTTGTTCAGGCTGTTACGCACCCGCTCAAGAAGAGCGCGTACGCTGGTATTGTCGCTGAGCAACTGCTTTTCAAGATCCAGAATGTCCACGCCCTGGTCAGTCAGCTGACGCAGCCATTCGCGCACCAGACCGGCGCGCCCTTTGGGTGAATGACGACGGTCCGCCATGACCTTCATTGAAGGACACATAGGTGAGTGAACATCGTAGTTAAAACAAAGACCGTTGCCGTTACACTCCATTGCGGCTTTAAAGCTGTCGCGCACCTCAACATCGATCTGGCGGTCATAATAACCACGCTTGGTGTCTGATACTTTGACCAGTTCAGCCTGGCTTTCCAGCGGGGTACACACCTTACCCGGGTTCATCTTGTTATACGGGTCAAACGCCTTTTTCACCCGGCGCAGCTCGGTAAACAGCTCATCACCAAAAAAGGCAGGACCATATTCAGAGCGGAAACCCTTACCGTGCTCACCCCACATCAGGCCGCCGTATTTGGCGACCAGCGCCACCACCTGGTCTGAGATCTTCTGCATCAGGGCTTCCTGGCGTGGGTCACACATATCCAGTGCCGGGCGTACGTGCAGCACGCCGGCATCCACGTGACCAAACATACCGTAATCCAGCTCATGCTCATCAAGCAGTGCACGGAACTCAGCGATAAAATCCGCCAGATTCTCCGGCGGAACGCAGGTATCTTCCGCAAACGCGACCGGTTTTTTGCGGCCTTTGGCTGCGCCAAGCAGCCCCACCGCTTTCTTACGCATGTTGTAAATCCGGCCGATACTGGCAAGATCACTGCATACCTGATAGCCAATAATGCCACCCTGACCATCGGCGAGCATTTCATCCAGACGCTTTGTCAGCGCGCCTACACGTTCATCCACCAGTGCTTTGTCGCCGCCGGCAAACTCGACGATGTTGATCCCGTCCATCTCCCTGCCGGGTACATCGGTCAGCAGGTCCGACACCGTATGCCAGACAATATCCTGCTTCGCCAGATTGAGTACCCGCGAGTCCACAGTCTCAACGGAGAGGGCTTTCGCATCTACCATGAAAGGCGCATTTCGAAGCGCGTCATCAAAAGAAGCGTATTTTACATTCACCAGAGTACGCGCTTTGGGGATCGGCGTCAGATTCAGCCGGGCTTCGGTAATAAAGGCCAGTGAACCTTCAGAACCACACAGCACCCGGGTCAGGTCAAATGCCCCACTCTGCTCATCAATGGCATTTTTAAGGTCATAGCCGGTCAGAAAACGGTTCAGGGGCGGGAACCTGGCCAGGATCTGTTCCCGTTTGTCACGGCAAACCTGCTCAGTGACGGTCAGCGCCTGGTGTGCCAGCTCCCCTTCTGCTGGTGCCCCGTAAGACATATCGGTTTCCAGCATCGAGCCATCGGCAAACACCGCCTGCAGTGAGAGAACATGATCAGAGGTTTTACCATACTGCAACGAGCCCTGACCGGATGCATCGGTATTGATCATTCCACCAAGCGTCGCGCGGTTACTGGTAGACAGCTCAGGGGAGAAAAACAGCCCATACGGGCGAACCGCATCATTGAGCTGATCTTTAATAATACCGGTCTGTACCCGTACCCAACCCTCTTCTTCATTGATCTCAAGCACCTTATTCATATAGCGGGAGAGATCGACCACCACGCCCCGGGTCAGGGACTGGCCATTAGTGCCGGTGCCCCCGCCGCGCGGTGAAAATGTCACGGGTTCGTACTTTTCACAGTCAGACACACGGCCAATCAGCCGCACATCATCGCTGTCTTTGGGAAACAGCACCGCCTGAGGCAGCTGCTGGTATACGCTGTTGTCGGTAGCCACCGCAAGGCGGCTGGCATAACTGAGTTCGATATCCCCTTTAAATCCCTGACTGCGCAGATCATCGAGATACACACGCACAACAGAGTCGATATCGGGCTGATGAGAAATTGCTGGTAACATCTTGCTTCCTGCTCCCTTTGCTGCCGTTCCTTTGGCGGGAGATAGTGGTGATAACTATTTTTTGATTTTCGTCACTTTACAACATTTTACCGCTTGATAAAAACGCTTCATGCGCTTAACACTGCAACACTTGCATACTTTTTTGGATTTATAGTCCACACTTCTAAAAAGCAATGTTTCTTTGAATGCGTATTAAGCGATTGCCTTATGAAAAAAAATAAAATAGTTACTACAGAAGACATTCTTCTCAAGCTGTGCCAGTCGGTTTCCGGCGTCCTGAGCTCAGCAACGGCTACACAAATCAACTACTCTGCCATGGTGCAGAAAATCAATAAAACCTGCCTCAAACCAGACTTCGGCTGCTTCGTGCTGTTCGATGGTGGTTTCTCCGGGCTGGTGGTGATCAACTTTACCGCGGCCGCAGCACTGGAAGTTTACCAAAACTACATGCGCAATATGGGCATGCCGGAAGATGAGCTGGCAATCCTGCACACGTCAGACGAAGTAGGTGATGTACTGGGCGAACTGATGAACCAGTTGGTAGGTGATTTCACCAACAAAGTACGTAAAGAGCTGCAAACCAACATTACCCAGAACCAGCCTAAGATGCTGGCAATCAACAAGCAGGTGCTGCTGTCGGTCGATACCAACCTGGACCGCCCTCAGGCACGCCGTGTGACCTTCTCTACCGCCAACAACAACATCTTCTACCTTGAGCTGGCGATGGATAAAACCGAGTTCATCCAGTTGGAAGAGTTCGAAGTGGAAGACGATACCAATATCGATGATCTGATCGACCAAGCGCAAAACGGCCAGAAAAAAGCCGCCGACACGCCGCCGGAAGATGATATTGCCAATGACCTGCTCGATGAGCTGGGGCTTTGATTCCACAGTCGTTTTTTTAAACAAACAGAATACAAAGGCTGGTTTCGACCAGCCTTTCTTGTTTACACGCTTTTCCTTCGTGCTCCGAAGCGGTAAAATGGCCGACTTTTCCACCAAAACTGCAGCACTGATGGATAAACAGAAAGCGTTAAAGAAAATTGCCAAATGTCTGGAACTGGGTAACTCAGCCAATGTAAACGAAGCGGCCAACGCCATTAAAATGGCACACAGGCTGATGCTGAAGTACGGCCTGGACAAAGATGACATCGAGTTCATCAAAATGGGCAAAACGCAGTCTACCCATCTTCTGCCTGCCAGCATCAGCTCTACCCTGCTGCGTATAATTCGCGGCATCAACACCAGGTTCGGTGTTGAGGCAGTCCTGCTCAATCACAAAGGCCTTAAGCGGCTGGAGTTCATCGGTGAAGCAGACCGGGCCATTTTTGCGGCATTCGCCTTTGACATCATCTACCGTGAAATGAACGAACAAACCGGTCAGTTCCGTAACAGCTTTGCCGGCAGTGGTACCAGCAGCCTGGAAGTAAACCGCCGGGTATCTTCATTCCTGTCCGGCTGGATTGAGGGTGCACTGGAGAAACTGCCACTGATCGCCCCGGACGATGAGTCCAACAACAAGATCAACAACTACATCGACAAAGAGTTTAAAAACATTGACCGGGAAACGTTCAAGCAGCAGCTGAAAGAAGCGATGAAGAACATCACCGCAGACTACGAAGTGGGCCTTAAAAAGGGTCGCCGCGTATCGGTAAACCGCCCGGTTGAAGGAGCTCAGGCACCCAAGCTGCTTAAGTGATGTAAGTTGCTAAAGTAATGTACAATCATCAGCCTCTGCGCATACTATACTGATACCATGTTACCCGCGCCTGAGGAGTTGATAATGAGACATCTGTACACACTGCCCCTGCTGCTCACCCTTGCAGCCTGCTCCACCGTTGATACCAGCCAGCTTCAGTCCGATCAGGACTGGTATGATCATGGCTATACACTGGCACAACAAGGCCACCCAATAGCGGAGCTGAACCTGACAGATGCTCAGTCCGGGCAGTACGCCAAATACCAGCAAGGTTATGAGGCTGGTCAAAGCGAATACTGCTCACAGAATCCTGTAATGCTGGGAATTAAAGGCAAACCTTATATGGGAATCTGCGACTGGACCTTCGAACGAGACTATTTGCGCGGTCGCCAGCGTCTTTCTGAAAGACTTTGACAACCCATTTGGTGTGAGCCTGAATGAAGCACATTTCTGCCCTGACAACCCTGCTGCTGAGTCTTTCCTTCTTCGCAAACAGTGCATCCATAGAAGAGCTGGAAAGGCAGGCCAATAATCAGGATCCTATCGCTCAGTACTCCCTGTCTCAGGCCCTGTTTGCCGGACAGCAGGTCGCACGGGATCCCCAGAAAGGCATTGAGTGGCTGAAGATCTCTGCCACCAATGGCTACCCGCTGGCACAACTGAAGCTGGCAGACGCCTACAGCAGCGGCATTGCAATTGAGCATAACCTGGAGCGTGCGGTGTACTGGTACACCAAAGCCTCAGTCCAGGGGCTGGCCCGTGCCCAGCTAAAACTCGGAGCGGTGTATGAACAGGAGTATGATGAGAGCGGTCAGCGTCACTATCTGGGGCTGGCCGAAGTCTGGTATAAAGTCGCACTGGAAAACAACAGCAAGCAGGCCGAAGAAGGCCTCTACCGGGTCCAGGAAGCCCTGTTTAACGCCCGTCGTCAGGCACAGCTGACCGAGTTTCAGCAACTCGATACTGAGTTCGAACAGCAAAATCCCCCGGCCCCAGTTCCCCCGCTACCCGATACCAGGCCGGAAAATCCTCTGCAGCAATACCTTGAACATCCACAGTTTCCGCTGGCGGCAGGCAGTGTTGCTGGTGTACTGCTTCTGCTGCCACTGCTCGTCTGGCTTCGCCGGCGTAATCAGGCCCGCTCAGCTGAATTACAACAGCAGGAAGAACGTCATCATCAGCACGAATCCTCAAAACTGAGAAAGGAGCTGGAACGCGCCCACCGCAAGCTGCTCACGCAAAACGCTCAGCTTGGCCAGTACCAGAATGCCCTTCAGGAGCACAACTTCGCGCTTGCCTGCGCTTTTCTTGGCTTTAATCCGAAAAAGATCCCGGCCCAGGAAGAGATTAAGGTTCGGTATAAAAAACTCTGCCGGATTTATCACCCGGACGCCAATGGCTCAGAGGAAGATATGAAGAAACTCAACGCTGCCCTGAAAACAATTCTGAAGCACGTCAAATAATTGGTAACACACGCTTAACACGTTCTCCGTCACTGTGTCATAATTCTCACGTCAAATAATAAAGGTTCAAACGCCCTTTCCGGTTTCCGGTCTGAGGCATGAAAACCACCAATGAGGAGAATCTATGTTCACTACAGAGGGCACCTGCGACTGGTGCAAACAACCCAGCCTGCTCGCCCGCCACGACTATATCGACGGAAAATCCCACCATTCATGTAAACAGTGTCACGACCTCGCCACCCTGGATGTCAGATTATTCAACCAGGAAGTACGCTCCGAACGCGAACTTCACGCAAACGCTGCCTGATACTTATACCCCCTATCCCCCTAAAACACCTGTATGACTACTGTATAAACTCACCTTATATACAGTAGTTATACTGTAAGCCCCATAGCTGCTCAATTTACACCCGGCTCTGAACTGCACATTCGCCACTTCCCGGACACAAGTTAACTTCATAACAATCAATAACTTATGACACCTCAGTCTGGAATTGTGATCTGTTCCGGGATCTTTATGCTTGCAATTTAGTCAATTCGGCAGTACTGTTTACATATACAGTATGTATAAAAGGACAGTGGATATGTACTCAAATACCCGTACTCAGCAACAGCAATCAACACCGGCTCATCAGCCTCTGAATCAGGCAACCCGTACTGCGCACTCTACAGACCTGCGCAACAGCGAACCTGTAATGAACCGTCTGGCCCGGTTATCCCGACGCTCCAAATGGGTGCTGTTTACAGCCAACTGTCCAAAACCGAACGCAACCTGGCTGCAGCAGGCCCGTTTTACCACTTCGCACCTGGTTCAGATGCAGCCCTCACGTCAGCTGACCGAGAAAGAGCTGGTACTTAAAGCAATGCAGTCCGGCAACGCCAGCGCAGTGATCGCCAGTGACGCAATCAGTGAAATTGACAGACGTCACCTTAAGCAACGCGCTCAGCAGCTGGGTTGTGAGGTCTATTTCGTCAGCGAGCTGGCCGCAAAGCCTCAGGCCATCCGTTACCACTGATCCTTCGGGGCTCTGCCTATACTGCCAGGCAGAGCCTCTTCTCTGTATTTCTTTGTATACCCGGGACTCTTTCCACCCTGTAGTCGTTCCCGTATTTCTTCCGGTTTTCTCTGTTAGCTTTGATCTATTGGTTCTTCCTGCCCTGTTTCTGCTGTTATTACCTCTTCTGTCGCTAACGATTTGAAGCGCAAAAGGCAAACGTTTGCTTTTTCTCTGGCAGTGTTTGTCAGTTCTGGTATCATGCCCAGCATTCCTGGTGCATTACATCTTGTGCACCTGACTGATTTGACGTTAATCTTCTTATAGGAATGTCGCAATGAGCCTTGCTGATCAAGTACTTGCAGTCAACGATGACCTCCCAATCCGCACTGATAAACCCGTTCACAGTGGTAAAGTCCGCTCTGTCTACTGGCTGACAGAAGCAGACAGCCGCCGCCTGATCAAAGAGAAAGGCTACGATGTCGCTGAAGACGCGCCACTGGCGATCATGGTGATCAGTGACCGAATTTCTGCCTTCGATTGTATCTGGCACGGCGAGAACAGCCTGAAAGGCGTGCCGGGTAAAGGGGCGGCGCTGAATGCTATCTCTAACCACTGGTTTAAGCTGTTTAAACAAAATGGCCTGGCAGACAGCCATATCCTGGATATTCCCCACCCGTTCGTATGGATTGTTCAAAAAGCCAAACCGGTTAAAATCGAAGCCATCTGCCGTAAGTACATCACAGGTTCTATGTGGCGTGCCTACGAAAAAGGTGAGCGTCAGTTCTGTGGCATTGAGCTACCGGAAGGCCTGGAAAAAGACAAGGCCCTGCCTGAGCTGCTGATCACCCCATCGACCAAAGGTATCCTGAAAGGCATCCCGGGTGTTCCGGAAGCAGACGATGTCAACATCAGCCGCCGAAACATCGAAGACAACTTTGAAGCGTTTAACTTCAGCTCTCAGGATGACATTGCCAAATACGAGCAGCTGCTGAAAGAAGGCTTTAACGTAATAAGCGATGCGCTGGATAAAGCGGGCCAGATCTTTGTCGACACCAAGTTTGAATTTGGCTACGTTGAAGACGCCGCCGGTAATGAAAAACTGATCTACATGGATGAAGTTGGTACCCCGGATTCATCCCGCATGTGGGACAAAGCGGCATACGCGACAGGCGACATCGTGGAAAACTCCAAAGAAGGTTTCCGCCAGTTCCTGCTCAGCCACTTCCCGGATGCAGACATCATGCTCAACAAAGAGCGCATGGACGAGCGTGAAGCACTGGCCCGTAACAACGAGCTGCCGGAAGAGGCGCTGATGCAGGTATCAAAAACCTACACTGACATCGCAGAGAGAATCACAGGTCAGAAAATCGTGCTGAGCGCGAACCCGAAAGCAGAAATCATCGATGTTCTGTCACGTGATTACGGCCTGATCGACTGATCACCACATCACACGACATGAAAAAAGGAGACCAGTCTGGTCTCCTTTTTTATTATCTCAATAACTTGCGGCTTTGGCTGTCTCCGGCTCAAGTTCGATGAAGAAATCCTCTTCACCGATATCTGTGATGCGGCAACCGCATTTATCGCGGATCTCACTCTTCTGATCGCTGTCGAGATCATAGGGCATCTTCACCGTAAACTCGGCAATACCCTCTGAGCGCGCCAGTTCAACCAGACGGACGAGGTTGGACTCATCACTGCTTTGAGCTGAAAGCGCATTGAGTGCCCGCTCCCAGAGTTTATCCTCCGGTGTTTTCAGCTCTTCCATACTGTGGCTCCAGGCACTGCCAAACACAGGTGCTATTGACTGCAGCGCCTCCAGAAAGGTCCACTTCTTCTTACAGCTCGCGCCCAGAAAATTGGTGTAATCAAAAACGATTCCATTTGAATGCTGGTGTTCCATACTGCCCCCCGACTTTGTGGAAACTGTCGCTCTTATAGTCTTTTTATTGATGAGCGATATTGCGTATGTATGATAAAAAGCCCCGTCTGAGTACCTAAGTTACTGACTTAAATGTTGATAAATCAGCGACGTTCACTTTCAACATACCCACTATTGACCAGGAATCGCTATATAGCAATATGATATAAAACAATAGTCTTTTATACCCGCTTTGGGGAGGGAAAAGAAATAACCAGAGCAAAGAATTAACACAGCAAGTACATGTTCGAAAAACATATATTTAAATTCACTAATAAAAAGAATTCTACTGCCAGTTAACCAGCTTCAGCCCAAGCCCGAAGCGGGTGTGCTTAAAGTCATGTTCGATAAGGGTTTCACCATAACCGTGGTAAATCTGTGCGTAGATTCCAATAAGTTCGTTGAAGTAAAAGGTATAGCCTGCTTCCATTCCCCAGTTGTTGGTATCAAAGTTGTAATACCCTTTGGCGTCAAAAACACCCACCGATGAATGCAGTTTGGTCCAGGCTTCCCAGGGGGCGTAATAGTCCTCGATATCCGGATTCTCCCCTTTGCGGCCAAATACGCTCCACATGTGCAGGCCGTACTCCAGCGGGCCTTCAATCAGCTCCAGCGCAAGATAAGCCCGGTCCCAGCTGCGGGACATGGTGGCAGTCTGGCCGTTCGATTCGTGCTTAATCCCCAGTTCAATGTTGTTGACAACAAACAGGTCTGGCCGGTACATCAAAAACAACTGCGGCCGGTAATTGGTTTCGCGAAACGGAGATGAGATTTGATTGTTGGACACCTGCCACAACGACTTCTGGGTATAAGCCGCCACCAGCGAGCTGTTTGAGGTTATCTGATACAGGGGGACGGAAAATGAGAACTGAAACTTGGCTTCAAAAGAAGAAAGCTCTTCCGCCCCTTCAAAACCACCAGCAGTATAGACGTCTTTGTTAATATCTGAAGTGTAACTGGCAAGAAGGTAAGTATCTTCATAGGCTGAAATGGTCGACAAACTCTTTGCTGCCAGCGGCATTGCAGTGGCAAAAGCAGCGGCAAAAAGTGTAGCACCCGGCGTAAATCTGACGTTGTTAGTGAACTGCATACGGCAAAAAGCGTCCTTTGGTCATTATTTACCAAAATCAGTGCAATAATTACGCCATTTATAAAGATACCGTATGCATATTTGCCGGCAGCAGGATCAGCGGATATCGATCACCCGGCTGGCTTTACGGTACTGCACCCGCCAGCCATTAAATCTTGGCAGCTCAATTCGCTTCGGGTCTTTTTTGCGAATGCCGGAATGATAAACAACATGCACCAGCTTCCGCTTCGGGAAATACTCCACATCCAGCACCAGCTCCCCAAGCCACAGCCGGGTTGGATAACGCTCATCAAACTCGCCGCGCTGCCAGTCCGGAATTCCGTCAAAGCCCATATCTTCGGGTGAAAACAGCTCCAGATCGTCAACTGACTCCACGCCCAGCGCTTCAAGTTGCGTGCCAAACCAGGACTCAAAGCTGAGCCCGGATTCCGGCTGCGTGCCATCTGCCATATCCAGCTCACAAAACAGCTTCCAGGCCGCAATATCCTGTTCCCGTTGCTCTGCAAATCCCGGCCAGACCTGGTTGCTTTTCACAGCCTGAACAAGAGCTGCGGTTCCGGTCACTTCGGCTTCACGGCTGGCAATCACCCGCCCGGCATAGACCAACTCCTCACGTGTTTTCAGGCCCTCATCATCACAGGCGGTGTCACTCAGCGTCCATTCTCCCAGCCCCAGGGACTCTATATCCGACAGCTTAAGCGGCACCATCACGCTCGCCAGGTTCAGGGTCTGCTTTACGCCACGTCCGGGCAAACTGTGCTGATCAAGCACCACTGCTGCTTCGGCTTTGTCAGTGAAACGGCTGTCCCGGCCCACATTCACCTCACTGATACCGTTCCCCAGTGCATCACGCCGCTTTGCCCTGCGCACGAACACCAGTTCCGGATGCAACCGGGCAATCTCCAGCGCCAGCTTTGACCGGTCAAACCGCGATGCCACGCTAAGCTGAGGCAAAGAGAGGGCTTCCCGCATTTGCGCGGCCAGTGCCCTGGCTTCCTGCAATACACCTGACTCCACCGTAAGCGCATCCGGCGCGTCTCCCCGGACCAGACGAACAAGCGTGACGGCATCACACCCTACAGATTCCCACTCATTGAGCTGCTCCCGTGCTTCTTCCCCTGACGGAAGACGATACATACGCGCCGGAACACAAAGCGCGGCGCTGAGATCCACCATGGCTTCCTGAAGTGCTTTACCCGGCAGACGGGTAAGAAGGTCGGCGTAAAGGGCATCAATCGGCAGCGGATAGAGCAGTTTTCCATGAGCGGTAATGCAGCCCTGCCCGTCAATGGCCTGCATGGTCTCAAGGGTTTTTCGCGCCGACAGCAGGGATTTCTCCGGCAAAGGATCCAGAAAACTGAGCGAGGCCAGCTCACTGCCACAGCTGGCTGAGGCGAGCATGGCTTCACACAGCTCCTCACGCTGAAGCTCTGGTGGGGTAACCGTTTCAAGCGCGGCGTGCTCGCCATACAGGCGAATACAGCTGCCGTCCTGCAGGCGTCCGGCCCGCCCGCTGCGCTGTCTGGCACTGGCTTTGGAGACAGAACGCAGCGCCAGCACAGTACGGCCATTTCGCTGCTGGGTACGCCGCTCCAGACCGCTGTCGATCACGACGCTGATGTTGGGAATGGTCAGGGATGTTTCGGCTACATTGGTCGCCAGCACAACTTTTTGCTGCGGCTGCTGATTCAGGGCCAAATCCCGTTCCCGGTCACTGACCGATGCATGCAGCGGGACGACAAGTACGCCGGCAGATTTGAGCGCAGACTGGCACTGCTGGATCTCTTTTTTACCCGGCAAAAACACCAGAATATCGCCACCGGTGCTTTCCAGCTGCTGCGATACTTCTGCCGCAATGCTCTGCTCAAGCCCGCGGGCATCCGGAAGATGGCGGCTGTCACGTGCCCGGTACGATACCGTCACATCAAAAAGCCGTCCTTCTGCGCGCAGCAGTTTAGCCCCGGTATAGTCACACAGGCGCTGCGCTTCCATCGTTGCGGAAGTCACAATCAGTCTGTGCTGGTCGTGTTTCAGAAGCAGCGCCAGCAACAGGTCGGTATCCCAGCGGCGTTCGTGGAACTCATCCACCATCACCACATCAAAGCTTTTGAGTTTGTCTTCCGCAAACCAGCGCAGCGCTACCCCCGGGGTGACAAACACCACCTGAGTGTTCTCATCATAGTGACTTTCAAGCTTAATCGCATAACCCACCTTCCCTCCCAGCGGGCTTTGGTCCTGCTCTGCAAGAAACCCGGCAAGCGATGTACAGGCAATCCGCCTTGGCTCAACCACCAGCACCCTGCCACAGGTACGTGCCCATAAAGGCAGGCAGGTGGATTTACCGCTGCCGGTGTCTGCTTCAATCACCAGATGAGAGTCAGGAAGCAACGCTGAAAAGCGGGCATGTATTTGTTCAATGGGCAAAGATGGCATGGCAGATGTTACGGAAGTTAACGGATAGTCAGGCCGGTATCATATCAACGCTGACCGCCGAAAGTGAATGATTCTGTTTCAAATTCCAATATGTTAATCTTAGCGACCAACCTTCTGTACTCCATACCGAACAGAGTTAACAATGAATAACGATAAACGCCCTTTATATATTCCCTACGCGGGCCCAGCCCTGCTCAGTACTCCCCTGCTTAACAAAGGCAGCGCTTTTTCAACCAAAGAACGTGTTTCCTTTAACCTTGAAGGACTGCTCCCTGAAACCACAGAAACCATTCAGGAGCAGGTAGAGCGCGCCTACCAGCAGTACTGTGGCTTTGACACCGATATGGACAAGCATATCTATCTGCGTAACATCCAGGACACCAACGAGACCCTGTTCTACCGCCTGGTGCAGAACCACATCAGCGAGATGATGCCGATCATCTACACCCCGACGGTGGGCGCTGCGTGTGAAAACTTCTCCAATATCTACCGCCGTGGACGCGGGCTGTTTATCTCTTACCCTAACCGTAACCGTATCGACGACCTGCTGAACAACGCCGCGACCCACAATGTGAAAGTTATCGTAGTTACCGACGGTGAGCGTATTCTTGGCCTGGGCGACCAGGGTATCGGCGGTATGGGCATTCCTATCGGTAAGCTGTCACTGTACACCGCCTGTGGCGGGATCAGCCCGGCTTATACTCTGCCAATCGTACTGGATGTGGGCACCAACAACCCGCAGCGTCTGGCTGACCCTATGTACATGGGCTGGCGCCATCCGCGTATATCCGGTGCAGAATACGACGCATTTGTGGAAGAGTTTATTCAGGCGGTTCAGCGCCGCTGGCCGGAAGCCCTGATCCAGTTTGAAGATTTTGCCCAGAAGAACGCCATGCCACTGCTTGAGCGTTACAAAGACCGTATCTGCTGCTTTAACGATGATATTCAGGGCACCGCTGCAGTAACCGTTGGCTCCCTGATGGCTGCCTGTCATGCGGCGGGCAGTAAACTGTCTGAGCAGCGCATAACCTTCCTTGGCGCAGGCTCTGCCGGTTGTGGTATCGCCGAAGCGATTATTGCCCAGATGGTGTCTGAAGGGATCAGCGATGCGCAGGCCCGCTCTCAGGTCTTCATGGTTGACCGTTGGGGACTGCTTGAAGAAGGCATGCAAAACCTGCTCGACTTCCAGAAACGTCTGGTACAGAAGAAATCAGTGACTGCAAAATGGACAGACGAAAGTGAAGAAGCGGGCTTCTCTCTGCTGGATGTGGTGAAAAACGCCAAACCAACCGTACTGATTGGGGTATCCGGTGCTCCTGGTCTGTTCAGCAAGGAAGTTATCCAGAGTATGCATCAGGGCTGTGAGCGCCCTATCATCTTCCCGCTTTCGAACCCAACCAGCCGGGTAGAAGCGACGCCGAATGACATCATCCGCTGGACCGACGGCAAAGCACTGGTCGCGACCGGCAGCCCGTTTGAACCAGTCGTTCATAACAGCGAGCGCTACCCGATTGCCCAGTGTAACAACAGTTATATCTTCCCGGGTATCGGTCTTGGCGTTCTGGCTGTTGGCGCTTCACGTGTTACCGATGAGATGCTGATGGAGTCAAGCCGTACCCTGGCACTGTGCTCACCACTGGCGAAAAACGGCAGTGGCGCGCTGCTTCCTCCACTGGAAGAGATCCACACCGTATCGAAGAAGATTGCTTTTGCCGTGGGCAAGAAAGCCATCGAACAGGGTGTGGCGCTGGAGATCACCGACGAAGCGCTGGAAACGGCTATCGAGCAGCACTTCTGGCAGCCGGTTTACCGTCGCTACAAACGCACTGCGTTCTAATCTCAGCCCTGAAAAACGTTCATATAATCGGCAACCAAACCCTGGTTGCCGTTTTTTTGCCTCTGGTTTGCAAAACTATGACTCAAAGCCCCGCCGGAGCTTTATTTTTACGTATGATACTGTTTTCCGAACTACTCTGGCTTTCTGTTTATGTTGTCGTTATTACAAGCTGCCGGTCATCAGCTTCATCCTTATCTGAGTGAAATCTCCACCGCGGTGATCGCCTGTGGCCTGGTGGTCTTTGGCGCCGATATCAACCGGATACTGAGACGTAACCTCAGTCAGTATCACTTTTTAATCCGCACCCTGGCATTCATTTTACTCAATGCCTTTGGCTACGGACTGCTGATTGTGAAGCTCAGTCCCTTTCTTGCTTCCGAGCTGCGTCAGGTTCCGCCACACTGGCTATCGACAGGCCTCCTGACCTGGTTTATCGTGACCGGGATCTGGGCACAAAAAAATCGTCAGGTATAACGAAGTTGAACGCATGTATGCAGGCATTTAAGTTTTTCCCTCTGCCACTGTTACGGCGGCTTGGTCTCTGGACCCTGGCCGGACTTCTGGCAGGCATCATGCTGCTGGCCGCTGCCGATCGCTGGATAAGCTGGCAGACCCGGGATCAAATCTACCACTCACAGGCAGCCCTGCCACCACACGATATTGCACTGGTCCCCGGAACCAGCAAGTACATCGGCAGAATTCTCAACACTTATTATGTGCAGCGGATCAAAGCCGCTATTGAGCTGTACCAAAATGGACAGGTGCGCTACTTCCTGCTCAGCGGAGACAATGCCCACCGCTCATACAATGAGCCCTGGACCATGAAGCGGGATTTGCTGAAAGAAGGCATTCCGGAAGAAGCGATTCACCTGGACTACGCAGGATTTCGCACCCTGGACTCGGTGATCCGGGCGCGGGAGATTTTTGATGCCAATGACTTTTTGATTATCACTCAGGAATTTCATTGTGAGCGGGCGCTGTATATCGCCAACCACAATGACATCAACGCCGTTTGCCTTGCAGTACCTGGCCCAACGGGCAGCGCCGGTCTTTATGTCCGGCTGAGGGAAGTGCTGGCAAGAGCCAAAGCCCTGCTCGATGTGCATGTGATAGATAAAGGCCCGAGATTCCTTGGACCCAAAGAACCAATTGCGGCAGAAACGCCGGAACCTATGCCTGCCGGCCAGGACTGATTTCTACCCGGTCACGCCCGTTTTGCTTGGCGGCATACAGGGCTTCATCGGCGCGGGCGATGGTCTCGGTAGTCCGCTCATTGCCCATCTCAGCCACGCCGGCGCTGCAGGTCAGGGTTTCCCCGTGCATCCAGATATGGCGGCGAACCTGCAATACGATCCGCTGGGCTTTCTCACTCGCCTCTTCCAGGTCAGTTCCCGGACAGAACACAATGAACTCTTCCCCGCCCCAGCGAACCAGGTGATCCGACTCCTCAATTGCCGATGATACGATCAGCACAAACTCTTTGAGAATGTCATCCCCGACGGTGTGGCCAAAGGTATCATTCACGTGTTTGAAGAAATCAATATCGAGATAAATCACTGACAGCGGCATCTGCCTGCCACGGCACAGCCGGGTTTGCTCTGCCAGCCAGTCACGGACATTATGACGGTTTCGGGCTCCGGTCAGGGCGTCCCGCTCCGCCATCTGGGCAAACTGGGTATTCTCCAGCCGAAGTTTCTTATTGACGCTCTGCAGATGCTGATGACGAAGTTGTGCCTGACGGGCCTGCTCCCTCACCCTGTGATTCTCTGCTATCACATAGCTGACACCAAGCAACAGCCAGAAAAACAGCAGACCGAGTAACAGCTTTTCACCATCCACATAACTGCCTTCCAGGCGGATGCTTTTAATGATGATGTCATGCTTGCCGGGTTTGGCTCCCGAACCGGTCGCCAGCTCAAATGCAATTACGTTACTGCGCTCAGGGCCGGCATGCTGGATAGGAATATTCAGGTCTGCCAGCCACCAGGTCATCACCTGGAAATTATCCAGCGGGATGGCGACTTCACCCTGGTCTGTACCCGGCGTGTATTCCAGCCCGTTGTATTTCACCGTATACGCGTTCTCTTCACTGGAATAGGCCGGATTGAAGTTACGCATATAAAGGCGCAAACGGGCTGCCGGGTCTTCGTTATGATAATCCAGGTCAAGATAAACGGTATGGTACTGAGAGAGATCCAGCCCTTTGGTACGGTCACTGCTGAGAAACAGCGAAAGCGAACAATAAGGCCAGGGGTAATCACTTTCTTTCAGTTCACAGGAAACGCGGGCCCCCTCGCCTTCGGCAATAAACTCTGACGTACTGTTGCCTTTATGGTAGCGATCATCCACCACTTCATAATCATATAAGCCGGGATCCAGGTAGAGACTTTTCTCGGCACCAAACAGATAGTACACCGCGACGATCACCATCGTCAGCGTGACAAGGGTGGTCACCACCTTTTGAATTGGGCTCAGTATTAACTCGTTTTTCATCCGGACCTGTGACGACTTATAAAACACTCAGTTAGTTAAATTATATACGTCGGCTCACCGCCCGCCCGCGATTTTTCATTGCTTTATGACGCACTACGCGATTTGCGATGCCAAGTGGTTATTTTTTGTAATCCGGCACCCCTTCGCCGCCATAGCCAAACCCTGGCGGGGGCAGTACACTGTCGCCATTATATAAAATCAAAACAACACAGTGAGTAAAGTTATGTCACATTCAGTCAACGGGACCCTTCGCAAGCTCATCGGAGGTCCGGGTGAACAGGTAGACTACAGTCTGCCTGTTGGGGAAGAAAAGGTTTCGCTGTCACCGCTTATTGGCAAACCAATCAAACTGACCTTCAGTGGCAACATCTACTGCTGCTCATGCGGAAAGAAAACCAAAAAGAGTTATTCCCAGGGCCACTGCTTCGTCTGCATGAAAAAACTCGCCAGCTGCGATATGTGCATCATGAAACCGGAAACCTGTCACTATGATGAGGGAACCTGCCGCGAGCCGGAATGGGGCGAGCAGAACTGTATGACTGATCACTATGTCTACCTGTCCAACACCTCCGGGCTGAAAGTGGGCATCACCCGCCACAGCCAGATCCCGACCCGCTGGATTGATCAGGGTGCGACTCAGGCATTGCCGATCATCCGCGTCAGTACCCGTCAGCTGTCCGGCCTTATCGAAGTTGAACTGGCCAAACACATCGCCGACAAAACAAACTGGCGCGCCCTGCTGAAAGGCGACAACGAGCCGATGGATCTGGCCGCTCAGTATCAGGCCCTTAAACCGGTTATCGAACCGGTGGTTGCACGGCTGCAACAACAGTACCCGGCAGAGTCCATCGAGCTGCTGGATGAAAGTACGGTGAGCCTGTCTTATCCGGTCACCCGCCATCCGGTTAAAATCGTGTCACACAACTTTGATAAAGAGCCGGTGGTCAGCGGGATCCTCGAGGGAATTAAGGGCCAGTACCTGCTGCTCGACACCGGTGTTATCAACATCCGTAAGTTCACCTCCTACGAAGTAACCTGCGAATACTGACCGGAAGGCGACAGAAGTTTGTTTTATAAAAGAGCCAGTTAGCCCTTACTGCGCGTCATTAAAGCGAGTCTTCTCAGTATAAAGTACTGCATCATGAATGCTGCCCAGCCTCCGGGCAGCATTTTCACCGGTTTCATCAAATGTGAGCCAGTTCCTGCCCACATAAATTCATTATATTTATCACTCGCAACATCTCCTCAGGCAGGTATACTCACCTGGTAACATACCAATAAGTTTCAAGGAGTTGGCAAGTGAATAAAATGCTTGTAGCTGCAGGTGCTGTAGCGATCGGTGCGGGTGGATACCTTTTTGTCCAGAATCAGGCAAAACAGGACGACATAAATATACTCAGCCAGATCCCGGCTGACAGTGTGGCAGTTTCAGTTCAGTTTGAGCCTCTGGGGCTGGATTACTACACAGCAACGTCTGCGCAGGCACCGACGAAGGAAGAGCTGCTGATGATGCTCGAGTCCGACCCTGCCACACATACCGCAAGGGAAGCATTTTTCTTTGGCCTGTATCAGGCCTGGTTTGAGAGTGTGAATGATAAAGCCCTGCTGCAGCAAAACTTTGGCCTGGGCGAGAAATCCCTGTCTGCATTTTATACCGTCGGTGCCGTGCCGGTGTTTAAACTGGAACTGGCCAATCCTGCGGCCTTTATGGCAACCCTGGATAAACTGGAAGCCGAGCATCAGTTCGCGCACAGGGCTGGCACCGAAGGGCAGATCAGCTACCGAGCATACCCGCTTGCTGAGTCTGAAAATGGCGTTGAAGCCGAGCTGGTGATCGCTGCCAAAGATAACTGGCTGACCGTGACATTCAACGTCACTCAGTTTGCTGAGAACAACGGTCTGGAAGTTGCGCTGGGCGCCAAAGCGCCACAGGCTCCGCTCTCAGCCACCACTACCATGGCTGATCTGCAGAAGAAATACCCTGGCGTAACCAGTTCAACCGCCGGCTACTTTGACTTTGAGCAACTGGCAAAAGGCCTGACAACCGCAGACGGCAATCTGCTGGCACGTCAGTTAAGCTCTGTGATGACCATTGAACTTGACACGATGAGACACGGTACCTGTCCGTCTGAAATCCAGGGCATCGCGGCCAACTGGCCCCGCCTGATCTGGGGCGGAAAGTTTGGCACCAATGGTTCCATTGAAGCCAAGATGGTGATGGAGAGTAATAACACTGCCATCCTGACCGCGCTTCAGGCCATGCGTGGCTTCCTGGCCGGTGGTGAAGCCCTGTCAGACGCCGCCCTGTCATTTGGTCTGGGGCTGGACATTAATAACCTTGCCCCGTCCATGGCACAAATCGTGTCAGACCTTGGCAGCGTACGTTACCAGTGTCCGTTGCTGGCAGGCACCCAGGCCGAAATGCTGCAAAATAACCCGGCAGCGATGGCCGGTATGGCCGCCGGATTTGTCAACGGATTTAAAGGCCTGAGCTTCAGCCTGTTTGACTACCAGCTGGACCAGACCGAGTACAGCGAAGAGCTGACCAAACTCGATGGCGCCGTTATCCTGAGTGCAGACAACCCGCAAATGCTGGTGCAAAGCGCTGCCATGATGGTGCCGGAGCTGAGCCAGATCCAGATCCCAACAGACGGCACGCCTGTTGCCCTGCCCCAGCAACTGAGTGACTCTGTGGGCGATACAGGCCCGTTCTACGCTTCGATGAAAGGTAACCATCTGGCCGTCTACGTGGGCGAGAAAAGCCAGAAGTTTGCTGCTGGCATGCTGGACAAGCCACTGGAAACCAATGGCCTGGTCAGCATGACCATGGACTACCAGAAGCTGTTTACCCCTGTCATTAACGCCATGCAACGCCAGGGCGAGCCGGTACCACCACAGATGCAGGGCCTGCTTGATCTGCCATACAGCCTGGACTTCAGCTACGACATCGACAAGAACGGGGTGGTTGTCGATTACACCCTCAACGTCAAATAACTTTCCGGAGCGGCCTTTGTGCCGCTCTTTCTTTATTCCTTCCCGCAATTATATTTAATAACCATTTGATCACTCACTAACACTTTTTTTTCACTGCAAAAGTCGTACAATCGCCTGACGATATATAAAAAGAATCCTCAATGGAGCCCTCATGAGTGAAGTTAAGCATTGTAACCTTTTAATCCTGGGTTCCGGCCCGGCCGGATACACCGCAGCGGTCTACGCCGCACGCGCGAACCTGAATCCGGTACTGGTCACCGGAATGCAGCAGGGTGGTCAGCTCACCACCACCACCGAAGTAGAAAACTGGCCTGGTGACGCCCATGGTCTGACCGGTCCTGCGCTGATGGAGCGTATGAAAGAACACGCTGAGCGTTTTGAAACCGAGATCGTGTTTGACCACATCAACGAAGTCGACTTCAGCGAACGCCCGTTTAAGCTTAAAGGTGACAGCCAGCAGTACACCTGTGACGCACTGATCATCTCAACCGGCGCATCAGCCAAATACCTGGGTCTGGAATCAGAAGAAGCATTTAAGGGCCGCGGCGTATCCGCCTGCGCTACCTGTGACGGTTTCTTCTACCGCAACCAGAAAGTGGCAGTGATTGGTGGTGGTAACACCGCAGTTGAAGAAGCACTGTACCTGTCTAACATCGCGTCTGAAGTTCATCTGGTACACCGCCGCACCGGTTTCCGCGCAGAAAAAATCCTTCTGAAACGTCTGATGGATAAAGTGGAAAACGGCAATATTATCCTGCACACCGACCGAACCCTGGACGAAGTGCTGGGTGATGACATGGGTGTAACCGGTGTACGCCTGAAAGACACCAACTCAGACGCGACCGAGCAGCTGGACGTAATGGGTGTATTTGTTGCAATCGGTCACCAGCCAAATACCGGTCTGTTTGAAGGCCAGCTGGAGATGAACAACGGCTACATTCTGGTGAAGTCGGGCCTGGAAGGCAACGCGACCCAGACCAGCATCGAAGGTATCTTCGCAGCCGGTGACGTAATGGACCACAACTACCGCCAGGCGATCACCTCAGCCGGTACCGGTTGTATGGCGGCGCTGGATGCAGAGCGTTACCTGGACAACCTGTAAGCAGCTGCACTGCTGATAATCATTACGGCAGATAAAACCTTAGAGACCGGCGGTATTCCCGCCGGTTTTTTTTAGGTAGAATCAGGCTTCTAAATAGAAATAAATACCGCTATCAGCGGTAAATAATTACGATTAAGCCTTCATTCATGGATAAGAAAAAACAACGCACCCTGAACAAGTGGTTGCGGCAACAGAGTAAGCTGGCCTCGCGCTGGCTGATCATCGCCGTCAGCCTTGGCGTCTTGTCGGGTGTTTTTCTGCTGGCACAAGCCGCTCTCCTCGCCTCCATACTGCATCAGCTTATTATCGAGCAGGCAGACAAATACGAACTGCTGCCCCACTTTGGCGGGCTGGCCCTCTCGGTCGCCGGCCGCGCCGTGTGTAACTGGGGTCGTGAAGTCGCCGGCTACCGCTGTGGGGAACAGATCCGGGTATATATCCGCCAGCTGATCCTCGACAAGCTGGCCGAACTGGGACCGGCGCACATCAAAGGCAAACCCGCCGGCGCATGGGCGACCCTGCTGCTTGAACAGGTTGAGGATATGCAGGACTTTTTTGCCCGCTATATGCCTCAGATGTCGCTGGCGGTACTTATCCCGTTTATCATTCTGGTGGTGGTGTTTCCCACCAACTGGGCTGCGGGTCTTATCTTTCTGCTGACCGCGCCACTGGTGCCGCTGTTTATGGCCCTGGTGGGGATGAAAGCGTCTGATGCTAACCGACGCAACTTTAAAGCACTGCAGCGCCTGTCCGGCCATTTCTATGACCGTCTTCAGTCAATGACGACCATTCGCCTGTTTGACCGTACTGATGCCGAGCTGGAAACTATGCGCGGTGCCTCTGAAGTGTTCCGCTCGCGTACCATGGAAGTACTGCGGGTAGCGTTTCTCTCTTCCGCGGTACTGGAGTTTTTTACTTCCCTCTCCATTGCGATTACCGCGGTTTACTTCGGTTTCAGCTATATCGGGGAGCTCAATTTTGGTTACTACGGCACCGGAATTACCCTGTTTGCCGGCCTGATGATCCTGATCCTGGCGCCGGAGTTCTACCAGCCACTGCGCGATCTGGGCACCTTTTACCACGCCAAGGCGCAGGCTGTGGGCGCTGCTGAAAGCATCGTGCATTTTCTGGAAACCCCGTCTGAACAGGCACACAAAGGGGATAAGCCGCTGCCAGGCAAGACCGTTTACATTGAGGCCCATGAGCTGGAGATTTTCAGCACCCAGGGCACCCTGCTGGCAGGCCCGCTGAGCTTTACTATCGAAAACGGTCAGGCATGTGCACTGGTTGGCCCGAGCGGCGCGGGTAAAACCACCCTGGTCAACGCCCTTCTCGGCTTTTTACCCTATCAGGGCTCGCTCAAAATCAATGGCGTTGAACTCAAAGAGCTCAGCCTTTCAGACTGGCGCTCCCACATCAGCTGGGTAGGTCAGAATCCGCTGCTGTTGCACGGCTCCATCCGCGACAACCTGACGCTGGGCAAACAGCAAGTCAGTGATCAGGCGTTGCGCCCTGTGCTTGAAGCCTCATTTGCTGCAGAGTTTGTCGACCAGCACGGCCTGGACTACCAGGTCAGCGACCGTTCCAAAGGCCTGTCTGTTGGTCAGGCCCAGCGTATCGCCCTCGCCCGTGCCATGATCCAAAACGGCGATTTCTGGGTGCTTGACGAACCAACCGCCAGCCTGGATGCACGCAGTGAAAAACTGGTGATGCAGGGGCTGAAATCCGCAACAGAGGGCTCAACAACCCTGATGATCACCCACCAGCTCGACAGCCTGCGTGAAGCCACGCAAATCCTGGTACTGGCGGACGGAAAACTTCTCCAGAGCGGAGACTATCACTCGCTGGCCTCACAGCCTGGCATGTTTGCCGATATGCTGGCCGCAAGACAGGCAGAGCAACCGGAGGGCGATCTTGATGCGTGATTTACTGCCATTTCTGAAACTGTATAAAAAGCACTGGTTTGGTCTGAGCCTGGGTATGTTTCTGGCCTTTGCTACCCTGTTTGCTTCCATCGGCCTGCTGACCCTGTCCGGCTGGTTTATTGCTGCCTCTTCGGTGGCAGGGCTGACCATCGCACGTGAAACCTTTAACTACATGCTGCCGGGCGCGTTTGTGCGCGGCTTTGCCATGGGCCGTACCGCTGGTCGCTGGGGTGAGCGCGTGGTCAGCCACGATGCAACATTCCGCCTGCTGACCGAGCTGCGGGTATTCTTCTTCAAAAAGCTGACGCCCCTCATCCCGGGCCGGGTCGCCAATCTTCGTGATGCCGATATCCTCAACCGGCTGGTGGCGGATGTGGATGCCATGGACCACGTGTACCTGCGCCTTATCAGCCCGGTTGTGGTCGCCCTGCTGGGTATCGCATCCCTGACGGCGTTTTTATGCTGGTTTGATACCACCCTTGGCCTGACCCTTGGCGGGATACTGCTTACCCTTGCGCTGCTGTGGCCGGTACTGTTCTACAAACTGGGGAAAAACAACGGCCAGGCACTGACACAGCACAAAGCCAGCCTGCGCATTACCGCAATGGACTGGCTGCAGGGCCACGCCGAGCTGGTGCTGTTTGGTGTTGAGCCGCAATACCGTGACCAGATCGAACACAACCAGACCCGCCTCAACCGTAACCAGTACGTCCATGCCCACATTACCGGCCTGGCCAACGCCCTGCTGATGCTGGCGAGTGGCTGGGCACTGGTGCTGATGCTCTGGCTGGCTGCCGACGGCGTCGGTGGTAATCAGCCCGACCCGCTGATTGCCCTGATTGCTTTTGCCACCATGGCGAGCTTTGAAATGCTGATGCCGGTAGCGGGTGCATTCCAGTATCTGGGACAAACCCTGACTTCCGCACGCAGACTGAACCAGATTGTTCAGGCAGAACCGGACGTGCGCTTCCCTGAGCAAAACAGTAGCGAATGCCAGCACTTTGGCCTTGGCATTCAGAACGTGAACTTCACCTACCCCGATGGCGGTGAACAGGTTCTCAGCGACATCAGCCTGGAAGTGAAACCAGGTGAGAAACTGGCGATACTGGGCCAGACCGGCTCAGGTAAATCTACCCTGCTGCAACTGCTGACCCGAAGCTGGGACCCGGACCAGGGCAGCATACAGATCGGCGGACGTACACTGACTGACTGGTGTGAGCGCGACCTGCGCCGCAGTATCTCGGTGATCAGCCAGAGGGTTGACGTGCTCAACGGCTCGCTGCGTGAAAACCTGCTGCTGGCCGCGCCAAAAGCGGAAGACGATTTCCTGATTGACGTCCTGTGCAAAGTCGGACTGGAAAAACTGCTGGAGGCACCCGGGCTGGATACCTGGCTTGGCGAAGGCGGCCGACAGCTTTCCGGTGGTGAGCGCCGCCGTATCGGCATCGCCCGCGCCCTGCTGCACGATGCACCGATCGTTTTGATGGATGAGCCAACCGAAGGACTGGATAAAGCCACCGAGCGTCAGATCATCGCCCTGCTGGAAGAGCACAACGAGGGTAAAACCGTGGTTTATATTACCCACCGTCTGGTCGGGCTGGAGTCCATGGATCAAATCTGCCTGCTCGACCAGGGCCGGATTGATGAGCTGGGCTCTCACAACGGGCTGATGGCTAAACAGGGACGCTACCACCAGCTGTGGCAAACACTCTGACTTGTGGAAAACACTCTCGTTTAACAGTCGTTTCGTACAAAACAAAGGGCCCCTCATCGTGAGGGGCCCTTCTTCTTTGTTCTCGTTATCCCGCTTCGCGTGATCTGTTGATCTCTTACGCGTATTCCTGCTCAAAGCGGCGCATAAAGTCTGTCAGCGCCTGCACGCCTTCCAGCGGCATCGCGTTATAGATAGAGGCACGCATACCACCCACAGCACGGTGGCCTTTCAGAGCCTTGAGACCCGCTTTATCAGCCAGCTCCAGGAATGTCGCGTCCAGTTCCGGCTTAGCCAGCTGGAACGGCACGTTCATGCGTGAACGGTTATCCGGGTGAACGTTGTTGCGGTAGAAGTCTGACTGATCGATATAACCGTACAGCAGATCCGCCTTTTGCTTGTTCACGGCCTCAACCGCTTCAACGCCGCCCTGCTGCTTAAGCCATTTAAACACCAGACCAGACAGGTACCAGGCAAATGTCGGCGGCGTGTTAAACATCGACTCTTTCTCCGCCAGCACTTTGTAGCTCAGTACGCTAGGCAGCGCTTCTGCGGCAAGGTCTAACAGGTCGTCACGTACGATAGCAATTGCAATACCGGCCGGGCCGATATTTTTTTGTGCGCCTGCGTAAATCACCCCGTAGCGGGAAACGTCAATACGGCGGGACAGAATCGTTGAAGACATGTCCGCAACGATCGGTTTATCCGTTTCAGGCAGTTCGCTGATCTCAATGCCATCAATAGTTTCATTCGGGCAGAAATGCACATAAGCGGCATTTTCACTGAGTTTCCACTCAGATGCAGGCATAACTGCGATTTTTCCATCTTTTTCACATTTGGCGTCCACCACGTTCGGCTGACAGTATTTGCGTGCTTCTTTGATGGCGCTCTCCGCCCAGTAACCGGCATCGACGTAGTCTGCGCTTTGAGCTGAACCCAGCAGGTTCATTGGCACTGCAGCAAACTGTGCACGGGCACCGCCCTGGCAAAACAGCACTTTATAATTGTCCGGAATTTCGAGCAAATCTCGCAGATCCTGCTCTGCTTCTTCCGCAACCTGGATGAATTCTTTACTGCGGTGGCTGATCTCCATCACGGACGTTCCCAGGCCGTTCCAGTTGATTAGTTCAGCCTGTGCCTTTTCCATGACAGCTTTAGGCAGTGCGGCGGGTCCGGCACTGAAATTAAAGATCGGTTCCATGATGAGTTCTGCTCCTGCTATAAACAACAAAGATAACTTAATAGCATGTTTTGCAAAGCGACAAAAGCGAAAAAAGAGGTCTTACGACCTCTTTATCTGACTAAACGCTGTTTTTAAACATTACCTTCCGCCAAGCAGCAGGGGCATTAACAGAACCCATACCGGCAGCTGCTTTCCGGTTTCAAACGTGATAATGCCATTGTTCACCTCACCGGCCAGCACATAGTTATCACCCTCCACTTTTACCAGTTCCTGGATGATAAGCTCGTCTACCTGCTGGCGAAGCGCCGGATTGGCATCAAGCAGCGACTGCTGAGTGGACATACTCAGATGGCCCTGAATATTATTCACCGCCGCGGTAGGGTTGGTAGCAAACGCTTCGGTGCCAGGCGTCAGCTCCAGGCGGATTTCCCCTTTCAGGCTGCCTTCTGGCGAGTCCAGGCTGACATCGTCCAGACTGAACTTCAGGCCATCTTTGATGAGAGTTTCCAGCAGCGGAACCGCTTTATCCGCTTCTTCCTTACTCAGTTCGCTTCCCTTACGGTAAGCCTCCATCACGCCGGAAAGGGCATCAAAGTTCACGTCATTAAGCGAAAGCGCAACAGCCAGACGGTCAAACTGCTGCCCGCCAATGACACTGTTACCCGTGTTAAATACCTGGCTGGCGCTGATCTTCAGCTGGTCATCACTTTTGTGTGCTGCGATGCGGTAGCTCAAATCATTCATGGCAAAGACTTCATCGCCGCCAGCGTCATTAAGGGCAATCTTTTCCATCGACAGCTTTTGCTCGCCGAGCCAGAAGCTGCCGGCCTGCTCACCCTCACCACTCAGGGTAAAGTTTTTCATCACGAAGTTATCACCACTGGCAAACTCAATCGTGACTGAAGGCAGGGAGAAGTCCAGTGCAGAGCTGCCGCTCAGGGCAATATTACCGCTGGCACTGTAATCACTGAAGGTCACGCTGCCGCCACTGGTATCGGTCAGGGATACCGGCATGCCGCCCAGCTCAAAACGGGTATCGCCATTAAGCGATGTGGTGGTAGTCACCAGCAGTTTTATTTTCTGGTCATCGAGGCGGGTCAGCCCTTTCACTGAAAACAGGCCGTGCTCAATCTGATGCTCAAACAAATACTCTGTCGCGACTCCATCGGCTTCCAGTTGCGCCTTAATTTCCGGGTCTGTCACCTGGATTCGGGTTACCGCACTGGCAGACAGGTAACTGCGATTATACTCAAGGACTTCGGCTTTAAACTGGTCACCGGACAGATTCTCCACTCCGTCAGTCAGTACATTTTGCGCGATCTGGCCAACAGCCAGTGGCCAGCATGCAGCCAGCGCGACCAGTCCGCCTCCGGCAGCCCATTTTTTAAGTTGATGCATCGTATGCTCTTAACGTCTTATCACAAAGCGTTCAGTCTACCCCAAGTTGTCCGGGCTGAAAACTTTGAGATAAATCAGTATTTTTGAACCTGGCCCCGTCAAAATCACATAACTTTACTTATCTCTCATCATGGTTAACGGTTTGTTGCTAAAGTGGTTTCATTCCGATGTAAAAGTGGTAAATCCCAACGTGAATCAGTACGCCATATTATTTATCGACAATGACCTGAAAAGTGTCGAACAACTGCGAAGTGAGCTTGCGGGCCTGGCTTCGCGTTTTGATATATACGGCGCAGACTCCATAGAAGAAGCCGACCAGAATCTGCAATTTATCGAAGATGAACAGCAGACCGTCGCGCTGGTCATCGCCTGTGACAGCCCGGTTATTCAGGGTGCTGAGTACCTGGTTGAACTCGACAAACGCGCACATACCCGCAATGCACGTAAAATCCTGCTCAGTAATGGCCACGATATCGATTCTATTCTGGCCGCGGTCAACGAAGGCCGCCTCGACCACTGTATTACCAAACCCTTTAAGGATGGAACCGTCCATAAATCAGCCGTTAAAGAGCTGACAAATTATGTAATAGACCAGGAGAGCGAAGATCTGCTCACCTACAGCCACGTACTGGATCAGAACCGAATCCTGCGCGCCCACATCGACAGCCGGATGCGCTCCTACCGGGCCGGCTTTATCAATGATACCCACGATCTGAGCGACGCCGAACTGGCCGAACAGGTGATCGGCTCGCTGCATAAGTTTTTTGAAACCAAAGACGAAACCCGTGCGATTCGCTGTTACTCCCCGGATCACCTGCTGACCCGCGAAGGCGAGCCTAACGAGTTTTTATGGTTTATCACCAAGGGCCAGGTCGCGCTGTACAAAAAAGATGATCTTGGCATTCAGCGTGAAGTGGTCCGCCACTCCAAAGGTAACATTGTCGGCGGCATGTCGTTTGTCAGTGGCGAGCACTCGTTCTCGACCGCCCTGACCCTGACCAAAACCGAAGTAATCAAGCTTGACCGTAAAGTCTTCTCCCAGGTGATGCACTCCAACACGGAGTTGTTGCCGCTGTTTACTAACCTGCTGCTGCGTCACTTTAACCGCCGCCTTCAGCGTTCTATCAATACCAAGCTCGAGCTGCAAAAAACCCTGGAGTCACTGGAAATCGCGCATCAGCAGCTTATCGAAAGAGAAAAAATGGCTATTCTGGGCCAGCTGGTTGCCGGTGTGGCACATGAACTGAACAACCCTATCGCTGCGATATTACGTGGGGCAGAAACCCTGACCAACAAAATCAGTGCCCTGACCAGCGGGCGCGAAGACAACCTGGTGGCTCAAATCGGCAAAAACATACTGACTGAATCACTCGAATCCCGGCCGATGTCTACCGCCGAAATCCGTGCCCAGTCCAAACAGCTGGCTGAACAGGTTGGCGATCGCAATGTGGCCAAAAAGCTGGTGCAGTTCAACCTGCACCAGGATCCGGCCTCCATGCAGAAACTGCTCAGCAGCAGCAGCGATATTCAGGCCGATATCCGTCAGCTCGATGATTATCACCTGGCCGGTACCACACTGCGTTCTATTCAGGTTTGCGCCAAACGGATCGCCGATATGGTGAAAGGCCTGAAAGGCTATGCCCGTCAGGACGATGAAACCTGGCACGAAGCCGATATTCACGAGGGTCTGGAAGACACCCTGGTGATTTTTGAGAACAAACTCAAGCGTCATACCGTCACTAAACACTATGAAGAACTGCCACCGCTGCGCTGCCTGCCTATCGCACTGCAGCAGGTCTGGACCAACCTGATCTCCAACGCCATTGATGCCTTCCCGGAAAAAGGTGAACTGGAAGTCAGCACCGCCCTGACCGAAAAAGACGACCGAAAAGTGATCAAAGTCGCGGTGAAAGACAACGGCCACGGCGTCCCCAAAGAGATTCAGCACAACATCTTTGAGCTCAACTACACCACCAAGCGCGAAGGAAACTTTGGCCTGGGTATCGGCCTTTCGGTCTGTCTGCAAATTGTCCATCAGCACAACGGCTGGATAGACGTTGACTCTGATGGTGAGAGCTTTACTGAAATGTGCGTTTATCTGCCACTGGAACACACACCCTCACAGGGTGCTGCCTTAACGGAAAATAAGGAATAACACCATGAAAAAATACCTGATTTTATGTGTCGATGACGAGCGCGAAGTGCTCGACAGCGTAACCCACGACCTGGAGTCCTTCGAAGAGTATTTCGTGGTGGAAGCCGCCGAATCGGTCAGCGAAGCACGGGAAGTGATCGCAGAAATGGCCGATGAAGACATTCCGCTGGCCCTGATCCTGTGCGACCACATCATGCCCGAGCAAACCGGGATCAGCTACCTGATTGAACTGAGCCTGGATCCGCAAACCCTGCCCGCCCGCAAACTGCTGCTGACCGGCCAGGCCGGACTGGAAGACACCGTCGAAGCGGTCAACCACGCCTGCCTGAACTTCTTTATGTCCAAACCGTGGAAAGGTGATGAACTGGTCAGGGTGGTCACCGATCAACTGACCACCTATATGATTGATAATGAGAAAGATCTCATGCCATGGGGACGCATTCTGGATACGGAACGCATCTTCTGCGCCCTGGCAGACCGTCGCGGCCAGTTTGGAGAATAGTGAAAACGAGAATCGGGAACCAACTCCCCCAGGACCTAGGACCTAGGACCTGGGACCTGGGACCTGGGACCTGGGACCTGGGACGCCCGATTCTCCCCGTAATTTGCTAAAAATCTTATTTTTTACATCTTTTTTAATGATTCCTGGATTCAATGCTTTATTATGTGGGCTGTTAAATTAAGGACCCCGGTGTCCAGTGCCTGCGGCCTGGCCAACGAAAATTACTATAGGTTTGTTTTTACTATGCGCAAAACTCTTTTAACTATCGGTTTGATTGCGGCTTCATCTGCTGCGGTAGCAAATGACAAAGAAGACGTGGTAATGAGTAACTTCAGCTACGATTACGCTGAAGCTCGTATCGGTGCAAGCCCGATGACTTTTGGTGGCGGTTTCAGCAAATCTATCCACCCTAATGCTCACATGATCGCAACTCTGGACTCCAAGTTTAAGAGCGATTTTGACCTGGCTGCCGGTTTTGGCTTCCACGCCCCTGTAAACAACTGGGCAGACGTAACCGGTGAAATGCTGTTCCGTGCGGTAGACGACTCAAACCAGAGCACTCAGACCGGTATGCAGATCAACCTGGGTGTGCGCCAGTGGCTTGGTCCACAGCTGGAAGTTGGTGGTAAAGCCGGTTACATCTCTATCAAGCACAAAGAAGAGTTCACTGGCTCTGTGTACGCCCGTTTCCACTCTACCGAGCTGTTCTCTCTGGGTATCGAAGGTATCCTGAACGACTTCTACGGCGATCACATGATGATGACGGCACGTTTCAAATTCTGATAACGTCCGGGCAATAAAAAAGGTTCACCGCGGTGAACCTTTTTTTATAACCAACAATTACAATGACTCAAGCAGTTCCTGCTGCTGATGCTCCTGGATCAGTTTCCAGTGACACCCTCTTGCCGCACCGGCAAACTTCCACAACAGACGGATATCTACTTCACTTCCGTAGGTATCACGCACACGCTTGAATACATCGACCGGGCCAAGACGCAGGAATGTGCTTACGTCATCGATACCGGATTTCTTAACCATACGCTCCAGCGTCAGCTGCATATTAGGCAGGTCACGCAGGCGGCGATTTTCTTTTGACTGCTGGAACGCACGCTGCTGCTTGGAAAAGTTAATCGACTGCTGGATCATGCTGGCCAGATCCGGGTGCTCTGCATCAAACAACTCAGTTACATCGTAGTAATTAACTGTTGCTGTTGTCTGCTTCTTAACGTGCTTGTACTTTTCACACTCAAGCTCATTGAACTTTTTATCCAGATTTCCGCCACCACGAACGAAAATAATCTGATCGGTGAGAAGTGCAAACATAGCGCCATCCTTGAACAGCCCTACCCCGCCAAACATTGAACGTTTCTGATATTTACCAAACTGCTTAACGTAATCGAAGAACAATTGCTCCCTCATGTTCCATCTCCTTAAACTTATGTGTTAACCCCCCGATCAATACACAAGCGCCATAGCGGCATAGAGAATGCCGGTACGTTTACCGGACTTAATTTTGCCCCGACCCCTGACCGTTTTCCTTCTTACTGAGGAGTATGGCATCAGGTTAACCAGGCTATGTCGTGTTGATAATTCAGATAAAATCCCTTTCAATCGACATGGGTTAATCATACTTAATTCCTCAAATTAAGTGGCGACTTTGGTCACAACTCATTGCTTTTACCGCACGCAAAATGATGCCCTGGTTCACATCCCGAATGAAAAGATATGAAACTGATATAAAGACTGCTAACACACTCGAAAAATCAAAGTTCATTATCATAAATGTCAGTTACTTTTTTTACGTCGCATTTTGTTGCTAAATACTGAAAATTACAGTTAAACTCATATCAGTACTTGCTGATAGTGAAAGCTAATGAATCACCTGTCTTTTTATTGGTTACCTGATAATAACCAACTGCTGTTAAAGGGTCTGGAAAGTGAGTTTGCCCAACTGGTCGAACAGTCGGTCAGTACCGGCAAAATCAACCTTCCACCTATACCCGACGTCGTTCTCAGGATTCAGAAGCTTTGTGGTGAAGAATCTACCGGCGTGACAGACATCGCTGAATGCCTGCTCGAAGATCCGGGGCTGGCCGCTGTGGTGATCCGCGTGGCTAACTCTGTGGTGTTTAACCGACGCAATATTACCTGCACCGACATTAATACTGCCGTTTCGCGGCTTGGGATCCTGCGCGTGCGGGACATTGTAACGGCCCAGGCGGTTGAGCAGCTCAAACATACCGTCAACCTAAAACGGGAATGCAATCAAATCCTTATCAACAGCGCAGCGACTTCACGTAAGCTGGGCGCGGCAATGGTCATGGTTACCAACCGCTACCGTGCTTATGGGGAAGATCAGCGCTTTGACTACCTCGAACCCGATAAAGCACTGCTGACCGGCCTGCTGGCTGACATTGGCCTGTTTTGCCTGGTCAATGAGTATCACCTCTATCTGGATAACGGCAACTACCTGGACTACGACCTGGCATTGCAGATCTTCCAGTCGCGCTGCCCGGTCACCAGCCAGCTGGTACTGCAGCAGTGGGGATTTGATCAGGATTTTGTTGAAGTTGCTACCAACCAGGCCACGGGCCCGAACCATCATCTGGTCTCCTACCTGGAAATCGCCCGTATGGCCAATCATCTGCTGCTGTTTCGCAATGAGGATGACGCCATCGACGAACACGATGTTGAGTTCGACGTGATTGGCGCTGAAGTGCTCTACGAACTCAGCACCATGAGTGACCATGAGTTTGAATCTGAGCTGAACAATATTCTCAACGCGACCGCGTTTTAAAGCAGACCGTAATCCCGGAGCCGGCATTATCTGCCGGCTTCTTTTTATCCCCTCTTCTCCCCTGACCCTCTTGAATTTCTGTTTATAAAAACAGAGTATTAGTGGCTGGATAAGTCGTTATCAGGGAACCGATATGTACACAGGGATGCTTTATATTTTTTTGCCGCTGGTCGTGGGCTATTTACTGCCTTTTTCGTCTGAGCGCTACCTCCATATCGTTTCACGTGCGACCCACTACCTTATCTATGCGATCCTGTTTCTGATGGGCCTGAGCCTGGCCTCGCTCGATAACCTTGGCAGCAACCTCAAAGACCTGACCAGCTATACCATGACGTTCTTTATTGCTATAGGGGTTGCAAATCTCGCCGTCCTGCCACTCATCGACCGCGCAATGCCGCTTGAAACCCGCAGCCAGGGTAAACAACTGCCGCTGAGCGCGATGATGATGGAGTCGCTCAAACTGATCCTGGTGGTTGGCGGCGGGCTGGTATTCGGTCTGCTCATTCCCCTCGATTACTCCAATACCGACACCTGGAGCGAATACATTCTTCTGATACTTCTGCTGCTGATTGGCATTTCACTGCGCAACAGCGGCCTGACCCTGAAACAGATCCTGGTCAATAAGCACGGCATGCTGATCGCTGTTGCAATTATTACGACTTCCTGGCTTGGCGGTCTTTTGGCTGCCTGGCTGCTGGACCTGCCGTTTTCCCAGGGACTGGCCATGGCATCCGGCTTTGGCTGGTATTCACTGGCAGGCATTTTGATTGGAGATGCATACGGGCCAGTATTTGGTGGCGCATCGTTTCTGCTGGAGCTGGCCCGCGAACTGGTGGCACTTGCCTTTATTCCCATGCTGATCGCCCGTATGCCATGTACGGCCATCGGCTATGCCGGTGCCACTGCAATGGACTTCACTCTGCCGGTGATCCAGTCCAGCGGCGGCGTACGCTGTGTGCCGATAGCCATTGTCAGTGGCTTTATTCTCAGCCTGCTGGTACCGGTTTTTATCCTGTTTTTCGTTTCTCTCTCATAAGTTGCGGCAAAAGTCGTTGATAAGTGATAACAAGTTATTAAAATAAACACAAAATAACGACAAAAGGAATTAACATGAAGCGTGTCATGTCAGCCCTTCTTCTGGCCGGTTTCTGCTCTTCCGCTTTCGCCGCAGACAAACAGTGTCAGCAGGGTAAATACGATGCTTATATTGATGCTTCGCTAAACTGGTACGGCGAACTGGTTACTATTACCACCGAAAAGAATCCGGAGCTTAAAGAGGTCGGAGAATGGTTTCTTACCGGACGGAAAAACCATTTTGAGCTTAACCGGGAAGCGGTTCACTATTACCTTGAACACGAACCGGCCCGGGTCAACACCAGTAACCCGGTAGAAAGCTGGCTTCAGCTAGAACAGCACGATATTAAAGCTTTAACCGGGCGTGAAGATAAACTTGGTGAGCTGGCAAGAGCGTCGTTCTCTGACCGCCAGGCAAAACGTCATCCTAAAAACTACGACCTTCGCACCGCGTTTGCTGATCTACTCAGCCATCCAAAGCAGATTAATGCAGCCCTGAGCCGGTATAACGACGCCGTGACAAAAATAGCCGAAACCCAATGCCCCTGATACGGCCTGAAAAGTGGGTTTGCATAATTAAAACGGGACTTTGCTCCCGTTTTCGTTTAGATTGACGCGCCTGTGTTACCAAAGAAGTACTGAGTATGGTTACTGATAACAAAATCGCGGATGTGAGCTTTGAAAGTCTGCTGAAGATTTTTACCGTACCCGAAGCGCCACACTCGACTCTTGCCCAAATTGAACAAGAGCTCTCCCAAAATCTGAATCAGTTTCTGCGCGAACATATCGTGGCAGAAGAGAAACCACTGTGGGAAATCGAGAAGAATTTCTCCAATCCTTATATCCCTGAGCAGCCGGAGTTTGTTTCCGAACATACCCAGCATCTGCTCGACAATCTGGTTTCTCACTCAGTACACACTTCTGCACCCAGCTTTATCGGTCACATGACCTCGGCACTGCCCTATTTCCTGATGCCGCTGTCCAAGATCATGATCGCACTCAACCAAAACCTGGTGAAAATCGAGACCTCCAAAGCCTTTACCCCGCTTGAGCGTCAGGTACTTGGCATGCTGCACGGTCTTATCTACCAGCGTGAGCCTGAATTTTACGACACCTGGATGCACAGTGCTGAGCACTCGCTGGGGGCATTTTGCTCTGGCGGCACCATTGCCAACATTACCGCCCTTTGGGTAGCACGCAACAACGCCCTGAAAGCCGACGGTGACTTTGCCGGTATCGGCAAGGAAGGCCTGTTCCGTGCGATGCAGCATTACGGCTACCAGGGACTGGCGGTACTGGTCTCAGAACGCGGGCACTACTCGCTGAAAAAAGCCGCTGATGTGCTCGGTATCGGCCGTGACAGCCTGATAGCGATCAAAACCGACGACAACAACCGCATTTGCCCACAGGCGCTGCAGGCAAAAATTGACGAGCTGAAAGCACAAAACATTAAGCCATTTGCCATTATCGGCGTGGCAGGCACCACAGAAACCGGCACCATTGACCCGCTGGAAGCCATTGCTGACATCGCGCAAAAAGAAGATTGCCACTTCCACGTTGACGCAGCCTGGGGTGGTGCCACCCTGATGTCTGAACGTTTCCGTCCGCTGCTGAAAGGCATCGAACTGGCGGACTCGGTTACCATTGACGCCCATAAGCAACTCTATATTCCTATGGGTGCGGGTATGGTGCTGTTTAAAGATCCGGGCGCCATGTCTGTGATTGAACATCACGCCGAATACATCCTGCGTAAAGGCTCAAAAGATCTCGGCAGCCACACCCTGGAAGGCTCCCGCTCCGGTATGGCGATGCTGGTTTATGCTGCTATGCACATTATCAGCCGTCCGGGTTACGAGCTGCTTATCAACCAGAGTATCGATAAAGCCACCTACTTTGCCCGCCTTATTAAAGAGCAGGATGACTTCGAACTGGTATCAGAGCCTGAACTGTGTCTGCTGACCTACCGCTACGTACCGGCAGTGACCAAAAAAGCGCTGAAGAAAGCCAGCCCTGAGCAGCGCGATGCCCTGTATGCCAAACTCAATGAACTGACCGCACAGATCCAGAAAACTCAGCGCGAAAACGGCAAGACTTTCGTCTCCCGTACCCGTCTGACACCGGCCCATTACCATCACCAGGCGACTGTCGTTTTCCGTGTGGTTCTGGCCAACCCGCTGACCACTCCGGAGATCCTGCAGGCCGTACTGAAAGAGCAGCGTGAAATCGCCTGTGGTTGTCAGCCACTTCTGCAGGAAATCATCACTCTCAGTGAGCAAATCTGCGCTGGTTAAAGTTTCAGGAATGTAAATTTATTCCGCCGCTGTAACTGAAATTTCAGTTGCAGCGCCAGTGTATGTAACCGATTGCGGCTTTTTTGCTCAATTCCTTACAGATTATGTAACTTTGTTTGAGGCCTGTCATATTCTCGACATTTTATTTCAGGATTTCATGGCTTTTACTAAATCTATTGAAGCGCTTGGTTTATACTCGGCTGAAAGCGACCAGTCTTTTTGGGTTTCGCCTTTTGCGATTCCGTGAGTTGTGCTGGTCTTAACAGATGTTCTGAACGCCCTCGTGAACACTATGAATACATTAGAAAAAATACAGAAGAACCTGGAAAACTTCAGTAAGTCAGAGCGTAAGGTTGCTGAGGTCATCATGGCTTCTCCGCAAACCGCGATCCACTCCAGTATCGCGACTCTGGCAAAAATGGCCGACGTAAGTGAGCCTACTGTTAACCGTTTCTGTCGTCGCCTTGACACCAAAGGCTTCCCGGACTTTAAACTGCACCTGGCACAAAGCCTGGCGAATGGCACCCCTTACGTTAACCGTAACGTTGAGGAAGATGACTCGCCGGAGGCCTACACCCATAAGATTTTCGAATCGACCATGGCGTGTCTGGACGTAGCCAAAAACAGCCTCGACTCCATGCAGGTGAACCGTGCGGTTGATCTGCTGACACAGGCAAAACGCATCTCATTCTTTGGCCTTGGCGCCTCCTCCGCCGTGGCAAAAGATGCACAAAACAAGTTCATCCGCTTTAACATCCCTATCGCCTGTTTTGACGATATTGTGATGCAGCGCATGAGCTGTATTAACTGTACCGACAACGATGTGATCGTACTGATCTCACACACCGGCCGCACCAAGAGCCTGGTCGAGATCGCAAACCTGGCGCGTGAAAACGGCGCAACGGTTATCGCGATTACCGCCAAAGATTCTCCGCTGGACCGTGCGTCCTCGTTGTCTATCTCTCTGGACGTACCGGAAGACACCGACGTGTACATGCCAATGGCAAGCCGCGTGGTGCAAATGACGGTTATCGACGTACTTGCTACAGGCTTTACCCTGCGCCGCGGTACCGGTTTCCGCGAGAACCTTAAGCGGGTGAAAGAAGCGCTGAAAGACTCGCGCTACGATAAAATCACACACTTCTGATTGAAAACGGGGCTTCCGCCCCGTTTTTTTATCTGCTGCTATTTATGCTCTGCGGGCGCTCCGTCCTCACTTCCCAGTATCTTAGCTGTCGCCTCTTCACCGCCCTCTGTATGCGGCTCACTGCAACTTCCCCCTTCCTGGCACGGACACACCTGACTGAGAATATGATGCAGCCTTTCTTCCGTCAGCGGGATCGGGTTTCCCCGTATGGCCACAGACAGCAGCGCATCTTTCACTACCAGATCAAAGTCCGTATGACACACCCCATAACGCGACAGAGACGGTAATTGCAGGGTATCGAGCATGTTCTCCACCCAGTCAAAACCATCTTCTATTTCCGCATCCGGGTTGTCTGTCAGGAGCTGGGCAATTTTCCGGTAACGGCTCAGAATATCGGTACGGTGAAACTGGCGGGCTGCATCTACGTTCTCGCGCATTACATACGGCGCCAACTGTGCAGTGATCACCGAATGGGGAGCATTTATTTTCCCGCCCAGCGCTGAAGCCAGGCCGTGGGCAGCTCCGAGCTTGGCGTTGGCGATCGCCATCCCGCCCAGCATGGCTGCAAAAGAGAGGTCGGAGCGGGCATGGTAGTCGTTATACAGACAACCCGGGACTATCGCTTTTTGCAGCCGCCGCAGCCCCTCTTCACAGATCATATCGGTAATAGGATTGGGCTCACCGCAAACATACACTTCCATCAGATGGACAAACGCATCCATCGCGCCGCGCCCGGAAGTCTGCGGGTCTGTGCCATACGTCAGGGTCGGGTCGATAATGGCCACGTCAGCCAGCATATCCGGGCTGCGCAGGCTCACTTTCACCTTATCCTGGCCGGACTTAAGTACAGCTTTGCGCGTGACTTCAGCGCCTGTGCTGGCGGTGGTAGGAATCGCGATAAAGTGCAAAGGATTGGATTTCAGCGGTACATCCCGCCCTACGACTTCGACATAGTCATACAGGTCACCCTGATTCGGGATCACCGCAGCAAGCGCTTTACCTGTATCGATCACGCTGCCGCCACCAATCGCTACTACCAGATCCGGTTTAAATTTACGGGCCTGAGCGGCGATCTCTTCGATCATGGCGATATAGGGCTCACCGGACACCGCCACCTGCTGATACGCCAATCCCTGAGCAACGAGATAATCGACAATCACTTTGGCTCGGGTCGTCTCTTTACCACTGACCAGCAACACCCGGTAACCGTGCTGGTTTATCACGGACAACGATGAGTTCAGTGCCCCTTCGCCAAAGATGATTCTGGCGGAAGTCATAAACTGAAACATAATGACACCTCTGAGCTTGTATGAGGCAACAGTAAAGCCCTGCTCTTCTTTACCACATCAACAAAACTGCATGACGACAGGACATTGCCTTCCCAATTTTAAACTTACCCTAACTCATCACACTAAGAAGCGGTTTTACTTGCTCTATATCATCAATCCGGCAGTTTAAATCCGTTGCGATCCAAAAGTTTGATTAACCGCTTGATTTGTATGGCCTCAATGATAGTTTAGTATTCACAATATCTGCTCTGCCAAATATCAAGACCTGCCCTTGGCTCCGTTACGTACCTGATTGGCATTGATGATGTGTTTGCTATCGAGCGGGTGAAGAAACTCCCTAAGAACATACTCCAGGTTGGGATTGGTGATGATGCTTATGAAGCTGATGTGAGGATCTGGGGGAAAGTTGTTGCTGTGATGCAGAAGGTTTAGGCAACTGGATCAATACTCAGTTCATGGTATAGCGCTGCGTTTGATAGCATACCAAGTTATCAAAAATACCTCTAAGGGAATGAATATGAAAACGTTCGCTTCACCGTATCTCGTAAGCGGTTCGCTAACCTTGTGACAATGCCAGATTAGGTTCCATTTGACTTAGTGTTTTCCTGATTCCAACGCAAAAATAAGATTAACCACTATATTATGAATATCAATAAACCACCGTCCTTAATAAAAACCACCCTATCTAACTGGGGAGCGATCACAATGACGGGGTTTGTTGCGTCACAAATCCTAGCGGTCTATATGGAATCCAAAAAGCTTTCGCTGTTTGGTATTGCATTTCTCAGCATTGCTGACTTGGCGGATTTACCTCTGATGCTCCTTCGATACCCCGAAATGATTCAATTTGTTGTTTATGCGGGGCTATCCCTCCATGCTTTCTCTTCGTTTGTAGATATGATAAATGAACACGGCTGGCATAAATACGTGTTCTTATCTAGGCTGTTTCGATATCAAATCGTCGTATTTTCGGCTGGGATAATTTTCATATTCCTGTTCCAGAATGGCTCCAGTCCTGGACAGGAAAACCAGCGTTTACAACAAGGTATTTTTCCCAGCTTGCTTATTTTCCCTGACAACGAAGAGTTTAAAAATAGATATTTTGGTTACATATCTTCGACTTCGTCTTACTTGGTTCTGTTCGATTTTACAGCGCAAGAAGCATTGACCGTTAAAAAGTCTGAAATTAGCAATATTCGATGGCCATATAAAAAAGACATCAAGCTTCTGGATGGAAAATGTACTGTTCGCCGAGATATGACTGACTCCACCCAATGAAAGAATATATGTAATCCTAAATGACAATACGAAATCTTAAAGACGGCAACAAAAAAAGCCTGGCTCTGCAAGAGCTATCCACAGGGCCGAAAGGTAAATAGTAATGAATGGAATTAATCCAATAGACAAAATAACAGAATCAAGTTTCTCAAGCAGTCCTAAAGGCTTGCTCGTTCTTTTTTGCATTGGTCTAGTTCATGCTTCACTTGGCGTTGAACTGAGCAACGTCCAAATCGCTGTACCTTGGTTTCCAAAAATCAATTTCACTACGCCTGAGAATGTCATTTACCTTTACTGGGGGGCTGTAGCTTACTGTATTTATCGCTATGCTCTACATCAACGTGAGCAGGGAAACACCATACTCAAACATGCTTTCTGTATAGGCTTAAAATCTTTGGTTTTTGGCAAGTGGTTCATCAATAGATATATTTCATCCACGTCTAAGCTTTGGTCTATCACTTCAGATGACTCGCAATCTATCACCATAAGCGAATACTACGACAACGATGGTATAGGTGCTTTCTTTACGATAAGACTAGAAGACGACGGACGCGACATCGAAAGCATTGAAAGCGGATATGACCACGTAGTCACAGAGCCCATGAATGCCCAAGCTAATTACAAACGTGAATGGGGGTTATCCGCTTACAAAGACCCGCTCCAAAGTCAGGACGAGACGACGGTAACTTACAGCTCACTTGGAGTTAAGAGCCTAAGACTGGCTGTAATCCTAAGAACGTTAAGACTCTATGGTTTCATTAAGCTACTAGTTGGTGACAAGATAGTCTTCGACACCTACTGGCCAGTCCTGCTTAACATTAGTTTTGCCACGATTTGCCTAATGCAGTGAACCTGAGATATGTCTGTAAGAAACCTTGCTCTACGAATGCTACCCGCGAGGCTGGAAAGAAAGGGAAACAGGTTCACAGAACAAGCAATTAAGTAACGCGTAGCATTGTGGTTAGTGTTGGATTTAGTTATTGCGGAACAATGGATTAAATTCTACTCACACTCTGATGCAGCATTATACTTCTGAAGCCATCTCGGTGCTCACTTCTGCAGATGGGTAAGTGTTATCCGAAAAAGTGCCTGAAGGAGCCGCTTGGAAGTTTCAGGGTCAAGTCTTGCCTTTTGCCCTGAGCGATCCCCCATCCGTGCGTACTGCCTTTTAAGAAAGAGCGCTAGAACATTTCGCGCAGATCGAATTGTTGGGCTTTGCGATGTGGAGACTGGTGAAGCATTTATCTAATCTGGCTATAAGATTTCGTTATGTTCGTACAATCTAATTTGAGAGTAAGTGTTCGGAAGGGTTTACCGAAGTTGAACTACTTTTTCTTGGAAAATATCTACACTGATGAAAGAAACACTGGCTAGTGTCTGTATTTAGGAAGCTAATTAACATAGTCCCATTCAGATACTCCCTTACGGCAGTTAAGCGCTGTTTTGTATCAACCAATACACGAAGAGGCCTCAGCAATGATCGTAGTCCCTGATCTCGTTACCAAACCAGATTGTGCAGAAGAAATAACCCGCTTGCTCAACTCTCTTGAAATCAGACACAACAAACTGCCGCGGGATTCCTTCAGCGGTACTCCGGATGTGGTTTTACTTCTCAATGAAATTCACTGGGATCAGCTTGCTAAATTGATTTTGCTCTATCTAAGTCAAAATGGAACAGAAACGGCTTCTCAAGTCCGCAGAAGAGCAATGATCCGCTACCCTGATAGGGTTGTTGTTCAACTGACTGACATGCAGCCAGAACAGTTGAAAAACATGACTCACCCGCACTTTAAGTTCTGCCTGGGAATGCTGGAAGAGCACACTGAAAAAGCTTCTGGTTAAAAATTGATTAATAGGTTTCTCCTATCAGAACAAAAGCTTTGCTCTGCTTTATTTCCCGCGCGGGATCAGGCATAGTTGCAGCATAACAAACGCCATACAATGCAAGGCGCCCGAAAGCATCAGACCTTGCAGGGAAATATCAGGAGAAAGGTAAATGTTCGTAGTTATTTTTGGTCGTCCGGCTTGCCCATACTGTGTTCGTGCTAAAGAGATCGCAGAAAAACTGAAAGAAGACCGTGACGATTTCAACTTCCGCTACGTGGACATCCACGCAGAGGGCATCAGCAAAGCTGACCTTGAGAAGACCGTAGGCAAGCCGGTAGAAACTGTGCCTCAAATCTTCGTAGACCAGGAGCACGTTGGCGGCTGCACTGAGTTTGAAGCATACGCAAAAGAGAACCTGGGCCTGTACTGATAACTGGCAGATTCTTTTTGAAAACCGGGCCTGATGGACCCGGTTTTTTTATGCGTCAGCCTGATAGCTTAATAGCAAAAGCCATTGTCAGTTAAGTGGCGGCGTCATGATTACGCCATTTTATAACCCGGATGAATCATTACTTTTTCTTGTGCCCATAATGGACAAAAAATAATTAATATTTCATTTCGTAACAGCCCCTGTTTCAGTTACACTTTAGCGGTCAATTTCCTGTTCCTGACCACTGCCAGACCTGTCGAGTTTTTGAAGTGAATATAGACATCATTGCTCTGCTCCAGCAAAACCCTATCCTTTTGATTTTCGTAGTATTAGCCCTGGGCCTTGGGATCGGTAAGATCCAGTTTGCCAACCTGCAGCTCGGCAGCGCCATCGGCGTGCTGATCAGTGCAATTATTATGGGTAATCTTGGCTTCAGTTTTAACGCCGAAGCCCTGACCATCGGCTTTATGCTGTTTATTTATTGTGTCGGAATTGAAGCCGGACCGAACTTCTTTGGTATCTTTTTCCGCGACGGTAAACACTACTTTATTCTCAGTCTGACCCTGCTGGTCAGTGCGCTGGGATTAACCGTGTTCGCTAACCAGTATCTTGGGCTGGAGTACGGTTTTTCTGCTGGTATGATGGCGGGCTCTTTGACCTCGACCCCGATTCTGGTAGGTGCCCAGGATGCCCTGCGTACCGGGCTGGCTCACCTGCCGGAAGGCATGAGCATGGACAAAGTCCGCGAGAACATCTCGGTTGGCTATGCCATGGCTTATCTGGTGGGGCTTATCAGTATGATCGTACTGGTCAAACTGCTGCCTAAACTGCAAAAGCAGAACCTGCAGGACTCGGCGACTCAGATTGCTCAGGAGCGCGGACTGGACAGCAGTGCCCAGCGTAAAGTCTATCTGCCGATTATCCGGGCTTACCGCGTAGGCACCGAACTTATTGACTGGACCGGTGGCAAAAACCTGCGTGAGCTGGGTATCTACCGCCAGACCGGCTGTTATATCGAGCGTATCCGCCGTAACGGCATCCTCGCCCACCCCGATGGTGATGCGATTTTGCAGGAAGGCGATGAGATTGCACTGGTAGGTTTTCCGGACAGCCACGCCCGTCTGGACCCAAGTTTCCGTAACGGTAAAGAGGTATTTGACCGTAACCTGCTCGACCTTCGCGTTGTCGAAGAAGAGATCGTGGTAAAAAGCGACAGTATCGCGGGCAAAAAACTGGCAGACCTGAACCTGGCAGAGTATGGCTGTTTCCTTAACCGGGTAGTCCGGGCACAGATCGAAATGCCGATGGATACCAACATCGTACTGGCCAAAGGGGATATCCTTCAGGTCAGTGGCGAGAAAAGCCGGGTGATGGGCCTGGCTGAGCGCATTGGTTTCATCTCCATCCACAGTCAGATGGCCGATCTGCTGGCTTTCTGCAGCTTCTTTATTCTGGGAATTTTATTTGGTCTGATCACTATGACCTTTGGCCAGGTGACTTTCGGACTGGGTAACGCGGTTGGCCTGCTGCTCTCCGGTATCACCCTTGGCTTCCTTCGGGCCAACCACCCGACCTTTGGTTACGTGCCTCAGGGAGCGCTGAACATGGTCAAAGACCTGGGCCTGATGTTCTTTATGGCCGGGATTGGCCTGAGTGCCGGTGAGAGCCTGTTCCGCTACCTGGCGGAAGTGGGCCCGCAGATCATCGCTATCTCGTTTATTGTGAGTGTGCTGCCGGTGATCATCGCTTACCTGGTCGGCGCCTATGCGCTGAAAATGAACCGCGCCCTGCTGATTGGTGCCATTGTCGGTGCCCGAACCTGTGGTCCGGCGATGGATGTGGTGAACGAGCAGGCCAAGTCGACCATTCCGGCACTGGGTTATGCCGGTACCTATGCTATCGCCAATATCCTGATGACGCTGGCCGGTACCGTACTGGTTATTCTGACCTGATAGATAACAGACACAGTAGAGCTCAAGCAAACGACTTAGGCGAATACTAAGTAGGATTGCCTTCATTAAGCTGCTGTTAACGCTGTGGAACCCCTCCTAACCTCCCCTTGCCAAGGGGAGGAACCACACCTGAGCACTCTGGCTGTTCCTGCCCCCAGAAACAACATCGTACCAGTTGCAAGTTCTCTCCCTTTGTAACGGGAACAAAAAAGGCGCTGAAAAATCAGCGCCTTTTTCATATCTTACCGGACCAATCAGATGTCCTGTACGTCGAACTCAACAGCCGGATTTACGTCAGCGTCGTAATCCACGCCTTCACAGCCAAAGCCGAACAGTTTCAGGAACTCTTCTTTGTACTCAACGTAGTCAGTCAGCTCTTTCAGGTTCTCTGAAGTGATCTGAGGCCACAGGTCACGACAGTGCTGCTGAACGTCTTCACGCAGTTCCCAGTCATCCAGGCGCAGACGGTTGCTCTCGTCCACTTCTGCCGCGCTGCCGTCTTCTTTGTACATGCGCTCAGCGAACATGCGGTAGATCTGCTCCATACAACCTTCGTGCAGGCCTTCTTCACGCATCTTCTTGAACACCATTGCGATGTACAGAGGCATTACCGGAATTGCAGAACTTGCCTGAGTGACAACAGACTTCAGTACCGCTACATTTGCGCTGCCGCCGGTTGCAGAAAGCTGACCGTTAAGAGCGGTCGCTGCACGGTCCAGGTCCATTTTCGCTTTACCCAGCGCGCCATCCCAGTAGATAGGCCAGGTCAGCTCGGTACCGATGTAGCTGTAGGCAACGGTCTTACAGCCGTCAGCCAGAACGCCTGCTTCAGACAGCGCGTTGATCCACAGTTCCCAGTCTTCGCCGCCCATTACGGTTACGGTGTCCTGGATTTCCTGCTCGGTTGCCGGCTCAACGCTGGCTTCGATGATCACGTCTTTGTTAGTGTCTACCGCAGTTGAAGTGTAAGTCTCACCGATAGGCTTCAGAGACGAACGGATCACTTCACCGGTTTGTGGCATTTTACGTACTGGTGATGCCAGTGAGTAAACCACCATGTCCACCTGACCCAGATCTTCTTTGATAAGGTCGATGGTCTTTTGTTTGGCTTCGTCAGAGAAAGCATCGCCGTTCAGGCTCTTAGAGTACAAACCTTCTTCTTTGGCAAACTTGTCAAACGCCGCAGAGTTGTACCAGCCAGCTGTGCCAGGCTTTTTCTCGGTACCTGCTTTTTCAAAGAAAACGCCGATAGTTGATGCGCCGCCACCGAAAGCCGCTGCAATACGTGAAGACAGGCCGTAACCGCTTGATGCGCCAACAACCAGAACGCGCTTAGGTGCGTTTTTGATTTGGCCTTTTGCTTTGGTGTATTCGATTTGCTCTTTTACGTTAGCTTCACAGCCAACCGGGTGGGTAGTGGTGCAAATAAAACCACGAATTCTTGGTTTGATGATCATATTCATATCCCTTACAAAAGTGGACACAGGATAAAAGGTTACAAGCGAAACCGCACCCTATTTTTTATGCTTTTTGCCAGTGGTTGGAGCTGTTTAACAACACAAAAAAGCGCCCGGCATACGGACGCTTGTTATTAAGAGCGGGGAAGTCAGGCAACGCTGGTCAGTGGCGGCTTGCCCGGTTTACCGGTCATACACTCTGAAAAATCATGGCTGAAGTGGTCCACCTGAATCGCTTTGTAGCGAAGCGCTTCGGCCTGAGTGACTCTGGCGCACTCTTCTTCTGACAGAATACCATGCTCCATCGCCTGGGCCAGACGGGTATCCAGAGGGACTTTCTTATCGATTTTACCGTCGCGGATCCCCTGCACCATTTTCTTCTCCAGATCGCGTATCTGATACAGCGCAATAAAGGCGTTCTCGATAAGCCCAACCGGGTCGCTGTCATTTTTGCCGACATAACAGAGGTGGGTCAGTCTGTCCCGCTCTGCGCCCGGCACCATCAGACGTTTGGCGATTTCCACTGCTTTGGCATCATCCGGCTTACGGAAATGGTTACCCAATGGGAAGACCAGCCCTTTGAGCAGCATGCCTGCCGCCCTGCCCGGGAAGTTGTGATACGCCGCCTGCAGTGACTGAGCCGCACTGTAAAGACAGTGACTGATGGCATAATCGACGTAAACCAGGTCCCCCTGATGACGGCCATCGTCTTCGTATTTCTTGAGTACCGCAGAGCCAAGATAGAGGAAGCTAAGCGCGTCGCCAAGACGGGCAGAGATCATCTCTTTCCGTTTCAGATCGCCGCCCAACGTCAGCATGGCGACATCAGCACTGATGGCCAGCGCTTTACTGATACGACCCAACTGCCTGTAATAGCCTTTAGTCGGACCGCTCATCGGCGCAGAGAGCATGGCAGAGCCGGTCAGGGCTGCGCCAAATGCGCCCAGTGCGTTTTTCGTCGCATGGCCGACATGTTTGAACAGTAACTTATCAAACTCTTTAGCGCCCTGCTCCGGATCCGGATTGGCTGCGGCTTCCATCTCTTTTAACACATAAGGGTGACAACGGGTCGCCCCCTGGCCAAAGATCATCAGGTTACGGGTCAGGATGTTGGCCCCCTCAACCGTGATAGCAACCGGAATACCCAGATAGGCGTGCGCAAGATAGTTCATCGGACCGTCCTGGATTGCGCGTCCGGCGTGAATATCCATGCTGTCATTGAGTATGGTCCGGCCGATCTCTGTCATGTGATATTTGGCAATCGCGGTCACTATCCCCGGCTTCTCATGCAAATCAAGCGATGTAGTCGTCAGGGTACGGGCAGCTTCAAGCAGGTAGGTCATGCCGCCAATGCGGCCCATTGCCTCGGCAACCCCCTCAAACTTACCGATAGACAGACCAAACTGCTTACGCACATAAGCATAAGCACCGGTGGTCCGGGCAGTGAGATGGCCGATAGAGGTACCAAGAGCAGGCAGTGAGATACCGCGCCCGGCCGAAAGGCATTCAACCAGCATCCGCCAGCCTTTGCCCGCGTACTCCTCGCCGCCGATAATCCACTCCAGCGGAATAAAAACATCTTTACCCCAGGTCGGGCCGTTCATAAATGCCAGTCCTAACGGGTCGTGCCTCTCACCAAGTTGAACGCCGGGATGGCTCGCCGGGATAAGCGCACAGGTAATACCTGCATCCGGCTTATCACTAATAAGCCCTTCAGGATCTTTTAGCTTAAACGCCAGACCAAGTACGGTCGCAACCGGCGCAAGGGTAATGTAGCGCTTGTTCCAGCTTACGCGGATGCCAAGCACGTTTTCACCTTCGTGTTCGCCATAACAGACCACACCCTCATCCGGGATACCGCCTGCATCCGAGCCTGCTTCCGGCCCGGTCAGGGCAAAACAGGGAATCTCACTGCCGTTAGCCAGACGCGGCAACCAGTAATCTTTTTGCTCCTGGGTACCGTAATGCGACAGCAGCTCGCCTGGGCCTAATGAGTTCGGCACCATCACGCTCACCGCGGCGCTGATACTTTTGGTCGCAATGCGCGAAACGATAGTCGAGTTGGCCAGCGCCGAGAACTCGCGGCCACCGTACGCTTTGGAGATGATCAGTGAGAAGAAACGCTCCTGACGCAGATACTCCCACACCGCCGCAGGCAGGTCGCGGTCATGGCGAACGATCTCATCGTCATCGAGCATCTCAAGCAGGGTTTCGAGCTGGTTATCCATGAACGCCTGCTCTTCATCACTCAGCTTTGGTTTGGGATAGTGGTGCAACTTCTGCCAGTCAGGCGAGCCACCAAACAGCTCTCCGTCCCACCATACACTGCCTGCTTCCATCGCCTCTTTTTCGGTACTTGACAGCGGAGGCAGCACTTTCTTGAACATCTTAAACGCAGGGTCGCTTAACCATTTTCTGCGCATTGATTTTGGAGAGCTCATAGTTACAGTCCTTTTGTTTCATTTCGGCTTTTATTGTTCATTCCGGCTACTTCGCGGCGACGCCCGCTGCCAGGTAAGGTATCAGTTGATTGATGATGGCTTCTGAGTCCACCTTATGGTCAAAGTCGTTGTAGGCTATCTCTGCCAGAGCCTGGCTTGAAGCAGTGGTAAACACACAGGTTCCCAGAGTAAAGTGCAGACGCCAGAACAGGGTTTCCGGCGTCAGATCCGGGTTGGCCTTTGATACTGACCGGGTGAAGAGATCCAGTACATGCCCGTAGCGGGTTGAGATAAACCAGCGCAGGTGGCCCTGTACATCGGTATAACCCCTGCCGAGCAGGGACATAAACCTGCTGGCACCGTGAGGGCGAACCTGGTTGAGGTTTAACAGCGGCTGCTTCAGCGTGCCAAACACCTGCTCCATGGAGTAGTCCTGCTCCAGATTCAGGGTCTCCAGCTCATCATGCAGCACAGGCATGAAGCTTTCGAGGTAGCGGTCTATCACCGCGCGTATCAGAGTCTTCTTATCACCAAAGTGATAGTTCACCGAAGCCAGGTTCACGCCCGCTTTACTGGTAATAGTCCGCAGAGAGGTATCATTGAAACCATGCTCGGCAAACAGTGCTTCTGCGACATCCAGGATTTTGTCTTTGGTCTTTACACGCCCGGTCATTTTAATCATCCGTATCAAACAACTGTTTGAAAATATACACCCGCAACAGGCCATTAACAAGCGAGCAACATCACAACTTGCCGTTTGTCAGCACCAGAGGGGCGCAAGTCACTGTTTAAGCAGGCCAGAAAAAATGTGGAAGAAAAGTGAAAAAAATTGGAACTGACCGGAAAGAGCGGGGTCATAAAGAATGTAGCCAAGAGAGATTTATACGTCGTACGGCCGTCCGACTGCATTGAGACTCGAAAGCTGCGAGACGCTGCTTTTTCTTGTTTAACTCCTTTTATTTGTATCCGCCCGGGTTTTTTACCCGGGCTTTTTTTATGTGCGGTACTGGGTACTGGGTACTGGGTACTGGGTACTGGGTACTGGGTACTGGGTACTGGGTACTGGGTACTGGGTACTGCAAGCAGGCTTCGCCATTCAACTATTTCCGTCAAGCCTGTGCTTTCAGTTTTTCAGGATTTTCTCCGTGAGCTCGCCCAGAACCTGAAAGCGAAGCGCCCCCAGGACCGGTCACCACTATCTTCCACCCACAAAAAAACCGCCTTTCGGCGGTTTTCTCATAACACTTTCGCTTACGCTTCCTGTCTCGCCGGCACTGTCTGTGGCAATGACTGGCGAAGCATCACATAACCGACAACCGCAGAGATGGTTGAACCCATCAGGATACCCAGTCGTGCCAGGGTGTCGTACGCTGCTGCATCTCCGGTGAAGGCCAGTGACGAGATGAAGATCGACATGGTAAAGCCGATACCACACAGTACTGCCACCGCAAAGATATGGCGGAAGTTGATGCCTTCCGGCAGCTTGGCTACACCCATTTTTACTGCAACCCAGCTGAAGGTAAAGATACCCAGCGGCTTACCAATCATCAGACCCATAGCCACACCCAGAGGCAGCATACTGGTCAGGCTCGACAGCGTGATCCCTTCCAGAGAGATACCTGCGTTTGCAAATGCAAAGATCGGCAGGATAAGGAACGCCACGTATGGGTGGAGTACGTGCTCCATATGTTTCAGCGGAGAGTGCTCACCTTTATTACCTTTAAGCGGAATAGCAAAACCAATCACCACACCCGCCAGGGTTGCATGCACGCCGGATTTCAGTACGGCTACCCAGAGGATAGTACCCACCAGCATATACCAGCGCAGACTCGTTACATGGCGCATATTGGAGACAAACAACACCGCTGTTGCCGCAAAGCCTACCGCCAGAGCCGTCGTTGACAGATCGCCGCTGTAAAACAGCGCGATAATAACAACAACACCAAGGTCATCAATGATCGCCAGAGCCAGCAGGAAGACTTTCAGGCTGATTGGCACACGCTTACCCAGCAGCGCCATAATACCCAGTGCAAACGCAATGTCGGTCGCCGCCGGAATTGCCCAGCCCTGAAGCGCCTGAGGGTCACCGCTGTTAAACAGCACGTAAACCAGCGCAGGAGCCAGCATGCCACCAACCGCAGCAATCGCCGGGAAGATCGCAGTCTCTTTTGACTTCAGTGCACCTTCCAGCAGTTCCCGCTTAACTTCCAGACCGATCAGCAGGAAGAATACCGCCATCAGACCATCGTTAATCCAGTGAGAAACAGACATGCCTGCCACGTAGGTATGCAGTACTGAATCGTAAATCTCGTTCAAAGGCGAGTTGGCAACCAACATGGCAATTGCGGCAGCAATGACAAGAATAATGCCACCCGCAGATTCCAGTTTAAAAAATTCTTTAATGACATCACTCATGATATCGCCCTTATACTTACTATTGTTATGAAAATGCTAACAAACGATAGGTAAAAGTCTATATGCTGAGTGAAGAGAGGAAAAATCGCTTGTTTAGATGCTACTTGTAGGAAATACCGAAATGTATTGCCATATAGAAAGGATATTCCTTATGGTTTCAGAAAAGCCATATTTGTGAGTTCGGCATTTTCGAAACAACCAGCAATATCCGGTGAAAATACCGACATATTTCGCGATAAAAAGTTTCAGCTTCGTTGCCTGTCAGGAGAAATTAATATATCGAGCCGGTTGCGTTATAACCACGAGATATAAAAAACCGGAGCCTGATGCTCCGGTTTCTTCTCTTTTCAGCTCTGGGGAATGACCTAGTATCCCGTCAGCTGCATCAGACCCGTTGCCTGATGACTTCCCAGGCCGGTCACCGGCCCTTCCCAGTATGGGATGACAAAAGGCAGCCACTGCTCTTTTCTGACCGGGGATACGGTGAGGTCAATATCGTACTCCGGTACCTGAACGCGCCATTTCAGAGGTACCACTCTGCCGTTCAGCAACTTATGAGTGTCAATAACTGTCACTTTGATCTGGTCCCGGGTCAGCGTCACTGTGTCACCTTTACGGTTAGCCAGAGTGCCAAAGGTATAAGGGGACTGACTGTTGTGCCGGTAATGGTTCACCATCAGGGTTTGCTGCTTGTCCAGACGCAGTGCAAACAGGTCCCAGCCCTTCTGCCCTTCCGCCAGCAGACCGCTTCCCCACTCTTTACTCAGCCATGCCTGACCTTCAACTGTGAGCTTTTTCGTTCCCAGCGTCAGATAGCCTTTGGTACGGATAAAAGGCGCACTCACACTGAACGAAGCCAGTTGCAACTCATCATGTTTGGCCTGATAGCCGTTATCGCCATTCAGTACAAACGGCCCGGATGCGTAGTTTGCCAGATGCACAGAGAACTCATCCGTTTCAACATCCAGCCGGCCCGGGAAAGGTGTACGCCCGAGCGACTTCCAGTGCCAGTTATCAATCCAGATTTTAAATGGGGATGGCGTCATCCCTGCCTGGCCTATCCCGCCGCGTGCAATGCGCTGCTCTTTCCAGAGCTGTTTTTCAGATGTCACTACCAGGTGTGAAATATACAACTGCGGGTTTTGCCAGCCCGGGGCCTGACGGTCACCGGTTGCAACGCGGAAAAAGCTCCACTGGATCCCGTAACGCTGACCCTCCTCGTCTTTTACATTGGCAAAGAAGTGCCACCACTCGTGCTGGTAACCCGGGTGGAACTGAAAATCTTCAGGCAGTTTTACACCTTTATCCGCCATCACAGACTCAAACTTCTTCTGCTGGCTGCCCAGCAGTACCACATTGACCTCATTGCGGTCCTGAGTTTCCGGTGCTGTGAAGAAAGAGTCATAGAACACCCAGCCAATCCCGCTGATGATAAGCACAATCAGCAGTATCTGGATCAGTTTTGAGTTCAACAGAGAAGTCATTTACAGTGCATCCCTCAGCGATTTCATCGGCGTCTTGCGCACCATACTAAATACCGGCCATGCACCTGCAATCAGCAGGGTGGTAAATGACCAGCCAAAGGTTTCGGCGTACTCCCATGGGATCACCTCAAGCTGCATGGTCCAGCCAAACGACTGTTTCAGTACCACGTCGATCATCAGGTCTGCAAGGAACAGACCGAGCGGAATCGCCATCATTGCAGAGAAGATCCCAAGCACCAGCAGTTGTGCACCGCCCAGCAATACCAGCTCTTTGGCGGTCATACCAAAACAGCGCAGCAGGGCGATATGGCGCTGACGCGACACCTCTCCGGCCAGCGTGGAGAAAAACAGCCCGATAACGGCGATCACCAGGGTAATGTTGCCAAGCGTACCGGCAATGCTGAAGGTCCGGTCAAACACCCGCATCGCCTGTTTATGGATACTGTGGTTGTCGTAGACACGCTCATCCGACAGACGGAATACCTGGTCAAAGCGACGCAACAGGCCCCGTGAGGCAGCGTTCTCTTTCAGAATAACCCCAAGGCCTACCTCACCCTGCCCGGCAAAGCCGTACAGCCAGTTCCGGTGTGACATCAGGATCTGGTTGTAAGGGTTACCATAGTCATAGTAAATCCCCACCACCTGCCAGTTCCCCGACAATGGCGCAGGCAGCACCATGTAATCACCGGCCCGGATCCCGAGTTTCAGCGCCATGGACTCGCTCACCATCACCCCTTTGGAATGATGAAGATGGAACCAGTAATCCGGCACCGCGACTTTCACCGTCAGTGAATCGAGTTCGCCTTCTGAGTCCCCGACACTGACCACCTGAAGAGTACCGGTATTGCTTGGGATCTCTTTCTCCCAGCGCCACCAGACGTCTTCAACTTCCGGCTGATTCTTAAGCCAGCTGCCAATACGCGAGGAAATATGGTTTGGCGGAGTCACGTAAACATCCGCTGCCAGACGCTGGGTCAGCCATTTATCCGTAGTGGCACGGAAACTGCCGACCATGGTTTCAACGCCAATATTGGTTGCCAGGGCCAGCATAAAGGCCATAGAGGCGACACCGCGATAGCTGAGGCTGGCAGCACAGTCAGCAAAGAACCAGCGGGCTTTTACCCATGGCAGGGTAAACGAGAGGCTGTTAAACAGCTTCCAGACCAGAAATGGCATCAAAAGACCGGCGCTGATAAGAATAAATGCCACCAACGCATAGCCGGTATCCTGGGTCTGTTCTGTCTGTGTAAGTGCAACAGCGCCAACGATAAACACACAGGCCAAAGCGGCCTGCCAGGAAAACTCACGGCCGGCAAAACGCACCAGCGACAGGCGCGCACTAAGACGAATAGGCTGGGTACGAAGCAGGCGGATCAGCGGGAAGCTGCAGGCCAGCATGGTACCGAGGATCGCGACCAGCAGGCTCTGCTGGCTCCACTCCCAGTCCCAGCTCAGTGACAGACCAACCCGGGCATCATAGAGGTCGGCCAGGCTTGCCGATACAGCAGGAAGCAGCTCGTTTGCCAGCATCACACCAAATACGTTGCCACACAGCCAGGACACCAGGATCCAGCCAATCAGCTCGGCGAGCAGTGCCAGCACCAGCTGACCGGTACTCACGCCGGTCTGCCGCAGTATTCCCACCAGCGGCTGGCGCTGAACAAAAGAGAGCGACATCGCCTGATAGAAAATGAACAGGCCAACAAAGAAGGCCAGCATGCCCATCGCGGTCAGGTTGGTGTGAAAAGCCAGAGTGAGCGAATCAAGCTCTGCATGAGTATTCTGAGCCAGCTTCATCCCGGCAGGCAGCAGGGTTTTAAGCTTCTCCAGTTTGTGCTCAGGCATCTCGCCACAGGCCAGCACATCAAAGCCCGGACGCTTGTCCAGCATGCGCAACAGCGCAATATCAGCGACGACCCGGGTTCCGGTCAGCAGGTTGTTGTTATCCACCAGCAGCGGACCGAGGCGACGCTGATTCTGGAGTGTCAGATAATCGCCGTTTTTCAGCCCCATGTGCGCCGCCAGATCGCGCCCAATCATGATCGGGTACGGCGGTTCGCGCAGCTTGAGCGTCTGAATGTCGTTCAGGTTGGTACCAGGCTGGATCGCCAGCATCGCGACCGGATCAATACCTGTGATAGTCAGTTCAAAGCCATCAAAAGTACGGATGCGGTAGCTGTCAAAAGGCATACACTGGGAAAAGCCTTCCCGGCGCAGCTGAATATAGAAACCCTGCGGGATTTTGCTGGTGCTCTCTACCGGACGGATACGGTATGGCAGAGGATTGGAAAACAGCTTCTCACCAGCGGCATAGCTGAGCTTGGCATGATGGTTAATGGCCAGTACGCCCACCAGCAGGGAAACACCCAGGGTAAGCCCCAGCCACACCAGAACAATTTGAAGCGGGTGACGCCGATAATGACCAAGTAGTGCTTTAACTACGGGCCATAACATGCAGCTGTCCTCCCTGAAGGCGAATACAGCCCTGCATGTGACGGGCCACTTTCTCACTGTGAGTCACCAGCAGCAGGGTACAGTTGAGCTGGCTGCTGAGAGTGGTCAGCAGGCGCATAACGGCTTCCGCGTTACGCTCGTCCAGACTTCCGGTCGGTTCATCTGCCAGCAGAAGTTTTGGCTCCATATACAGGGCTCTGGCAATGGCAGCACGCTGCTGCTGACCACCGGAGATCTCTTCCGGATAGCGGCCAAGAAGTGGCATCAGGTCAAGAGCAGACAGGATCTGACGCCACAGGCCACGGTCTTCCGGCAGGCCTTTAAGCTGGCGACAAAAACGAATGTTATCGGCGATATTCAGGGTAGGCAGCAGATTAAACTGCTGAAAGATATGACCAATGTTTTTACGACGGTATGCGGTACGCTGGGATTCGGATGCATTATGCATATCAAATCCGGCAAACGCGATTTCACCGGAATCCACACTGTCGATGCCGGCTATTAAATTGAGCAGGGTACTTTTACCCGAGCCGCTCTCCCCCATCAGCGCCAGTTGCTGGCCCTGTTCAAGGTCAAGCCCGGCTCCCTGAAGTACTGGGTGGAACTCACCACCATCGATATATCCCTTACACAGGTCAGTCAGGCGTAACATGCTGCAACTCTTACCCACATCACAAAATCTGGTAAGGCAATCTACACTAAAACCTTGTTTGTAGGAAGCGTTTTGAAATACAGATCACATTATATGCATGATGTTTCACCAACTCCACCGATCAACTTCTAAGTTTCAATCAAATTATTCATCCAGCGCTTGCTTTTTGTCCGCGAGACAGAGCCAAACCACTTAATTACTTCTTCAAGCAAAAACAGCATGTAAACGTGCTCCGGAGAAAAACCAAAATAGATCGCACAGACGGCTGCAACCGGGATACCTACCAGCCACTGGGCAACCAGATCCTGATACAGGCAAAAATTCACGTCACCACCAGCACGCAGCACGCCCACAACAAGCGTCATCGGAACTGAGCGGATCACAACGCCCGCACACAGCACCAGGATGAACTGGTTGGCCAGCGCGCGGGTTTCATCGGTCAGAGCCGTAAAAGCCTCCAGAATCCAGAACTGACTCAGATAAAGAATAAAAGAGACCACTATGCCGATAAGCAGGTTGATCACCACCAGGCCCAGCGCCTGATAGTACACAGCATCAAACTTATTCGCGCCGAGCTGATTACCCACAAGCACCGCAGAGGCGTTCGACACCCCAATCAGAAATGCCAGTGAAATTGATTCTACCGGTGTCATCACCGACAGCGCCGCCAGTCCGGCAACGCCGGTTTGCCCCATGATGGCATGATAGACAAACAGGCCACCGGCCCAGGCGAGAAAGTTGAGCGTGGTAGGCAACGAAAGACGGATAAAACGCACAAACTGCTGCCAGTCACAGGCAGCCCTGAGATCGGTCAGACCAAACGCCAGCAGGTGATTTCTCAGATACAGAAAACCAAACAGACACCCTACTTCAATCCAGCCACTGATAAGCGTTGCCCAGGCCGCCCCTTTAATGCCCATCTCAGGAAAGCCCCAGTGACCAAAAATAAGCACCCAGTTAAGCACGACGTTAGAAGCAATGCCGATAGCGCTGAACAATGTACTCAGCCCGGGCTGATGCATGGCGCGCAACCCCACGGCCATACCGGCGACACAGGCAACGTTAAACATCCCGGCGGCAGTGATCACGATATAGTCGCTGCCAAGTTGATTAATCAGGGTCGAGTCGGTAGTCAGGGCCATGATCTGCGACGGAAACAGCCAGAAACCAACCGCGGTCATGCCCGCAACAGCCATGGAAACCAGCCAGGTCAGCGCCGTGCTCTGCCGGACGCCCTGCTTATCTCCCGCCCCCCAGTACTGAGCCGTAAGAAGCGCCCCGCCGGTAGTAATGCCCACTATCATAATAGTGGTGACAAACATCGCCCGGCTGGCCACGCCCACCGCCGCGATATCCGCCTCCCCCAGCTGACCCAGCATCAGCACATCCACCAGGCCACGGCTGGAGAACAAAATGCTTTGCAGAGTGATGGGCAAAGCAATAGCAAACAGCTTACGAATAAAAGCGCCGTTCGTGTGGTGATATATCTGTGATAAAGCGCTGGTCATGGTTCCCTCATACGACTGGATCTGGCTCCCGGATGGGTATCGCCGTCCTGAAATCACTGCAATAAGGGAACGCAGGCCGGGGAAGAGTCAGAATAAAAAATCCCTGAAATGAATCTGGAATCATATCAACCGCTGGATTAATCTTCTATAACCAGTTGATTAAAAAATGACTCAATGGCGATAAAGACGATAAACGAAGTACTGGTGCTTGGCGCGTCAGGATATATCGGCTCTCAGCTGATCCCTAAGCTGCTTGAGGCCGGACTGAAGGTAAAAGCGGTCTCCCGGCATATCGAACATCTCAGAATGCGGGTGTCCCCTCACCCAAACCTGACCATCAGCTATCTCGACCTCGAAGACAGGGCCGCAACCCTGGCTGCGGTACAAGGCTGTGACTGCGCATTTTTCCTGGTGCACGGTATGGCCCATGGCCATGACTTTATCGACTACGAACTGACACTGGCGCAGAACTTTTGTGACAGTGTAACCGGCTCTCAACTCCAACATATTATCTATGTCAGCGCCCTGCAGCCTCAGTCTGCTCACTCTTCCCACCTGGAAGCCCGGCGCAAAACCGGCGAGCTGCTGCGTCTGAACCCGGTTCCGGTCACTGAGATCCGGGCCGGAGTGGTGATCGGGCCGGGTTCTGCGGCGTTTGAGATCATGCGTGACTTCGTTTATAACCTGCCGCTGATCATCGCTCCGGTCTCTGTTGATTCCAGAGCTAACCCTGTGGCACTGGAGAATCTTAATCACTATCTGCTCCAAATGGTCAGGGAAACACCTTCTCAGCACCGGTTATTTGAAGCGGGTGGGCCGGATATTCTCAGCTATCGCGAGCAGCTGAAGGTCATCGCCCATCAGGCCGGAACAAGGCGCAAAGTGCTGACGACTCCCCTGCTGACCCCGCGCATCGCTTCTGCCTGGCTTGGGCTGGTGACATCGGTCCCCTCGTCCATAGGCCGGGCGCTGCTGGCCGGGCTGGAACATGATTTCATCGCAGATAACACCGACATCTGCCGGCACTATCCACAGTCCCTTATCAGTTATCAAAAAGCGATTGAAGACTCGGTTACCCATGAGGGAGACTTTGTCCGCAGTCAGGTGTGGGGTTTTGAGCCCAGGGCGCTTAAACGCTGGCAGCCGGGTTATGGTTACTACCCAAAGCAGACCGGGGCCACAATCAAAACATCCGCCACCCGGGACCAGCTATGGCAGGTTATCCGCCAGCTTGGCAGTAAAAAAGAGGGCTACTTTTTTGCCAATGGGCTGTGGCGGCTGAGAGAGTGGCTGGATGTACTCTTTGGTGGCACAAAACCGGTAAGACGGCGTCCGGAAAGCGATGAGCTGAAAAAAGGCGACTATATCGATTCTTGGAAGGTGATAGTGTGCCAGCCAGGAAGGTTTGTCTCACTGCTGTTCGGAATGAAAGGGCCTGGGCTGGGACGGCTGGAGTTCACCGTTCGTGATGACGGCCACCAGCGTGAACTGGAAGTTAACGCCTGGTGGCACCCGCAGGGCTTTCGTGGCCTGCTCTACTGGTTTGCCATGATGCCCGCCCACCTGTTTATCTTTAAAGGAATGGTGCGGGCGATCAAACGCAAAGCACAGCTTATGCCTGATAACCGATAGGGATCTCAGCCAGAACCGGGCCGTGATTTTTCGGATAGATCAGGTACTCACCGTGGTATTTCACCCGCGATTTGTAGTCTGTAACCTTATGCAGCATGAAGCCCGCTTCGGTTGCCAGACGGATAAACTCAGCGTGATTGCCGCGCACGAACCAGCTCATTGGCTTCACCAGTTCCTCGCCGCCGTCAAAACAGGCGTCACACTGCACCGCGCACAGTGCAAGTGAGTTATCGCCTTCGGTAAACAGCTGAGTTTTCTCACTCAGGTCATGTTCGGTAGAAACCGCCCAGCCCGACTCTTCCATTTGGTCCAGAAAGCGCTCGATATCACTGTCGAGAATCGCTTTGTGCTCCTGCTCCAGTGGCAACAGCTTTCCGTACATTGCAGAAATATCGCGGAAAGTCCGCTCAATACCGGCCTGGTTACCTTTACTGCGGCCCTGCTTCTGCCAGCGGGTCAGATCATCACCAACGCAACGGTTAAAACGCTGGGTTTTCAGCGCACGGGTTACCCAGCGCACCAGATAGTGGTTATTACTGATCGGCGCATTCGCCAGTTTGCCCGACTGATGCTCGGCATCCATCTCACTCAGGGCTTCATTCACCAGATTTTGAATTTCTGTATGGTAAACAGACATTATGCTTTCTTTCCTAACAATAAATAAAACAGCGCAGAGAGCACTGCGCAACTGGCCATAACCAGCACCATTGGCGCCTGTGTGCCACCAGGCAGAGCAGCAACAATCGCACCGATAACCGAACCGGTACCAAAACGCAGTGTACCCGCTAACGATGAAGCCGTGCCCGCCATGCGCGGATAACCCGACAGCAGCAGTGCCATACTGTTACTGCCGATGGTTGAAATTGTGCCGACAAACAGCATCACAAACGGCACGATGCCCCACAGGCCAAGATCCAGCGCCCAGCCAATCAGCAAACCAACACCAGCGATAAACTGAATGGTGAGGCCAAATTTGAGCATCCAGTGAGAGCCCATTTTTTTGACGATCTTACCATTGAGGCTGGTCATCAGAATAAGGCACACCACGTTCAGACCAAACAGATAGCCGAACTGGTCCGGACCCACACCGTAAATATCAATATAGACAAATGCACCTGCGGTCAAAAAGGCAAACATACCGGCAAAAGAGAACGCGCCGGACAGGATCAGCCCCATCGCCACCGGATTTTTCATCAGGCTGATGTAGTTCTTCAGTGTAGAACGAAAATGCAGCGGCTGACGGTCTTCAGCCTTCAGCGTCTCAGGGATTTTCCACATTACCGCTGCAATCACCAGCGCAGCAAAAATCGCCAGCACCCAGAAAATCGAACGCCAGCCAAACCAGACCGCCAGGTGACCGCCAATCATAGGGGCAACCAGCGGAGCCAGCGTCATCACCAGGGTAATAAATGACATGGTGCGGGCAAAATCTTCCCGGTCAAACATATCCCGGACCACCGCCTGAATAACCACCGCAGCGGCGGCACCGGCAAAACCCTGCGCGCAGCGAACCCAGGTCAGGGCATCAATCCCACTGGTGGTAGCGCTGACCACCGCCGCCAGGGCAAACAGGGCGACACCAATAATCAGCACCGGACGGCGGCCATAACTGTCCGACAGCGGGCCATGCAGCAGCTGACCGATAGCAAAGCCTGCGGTATAAGCGGTGAGTGTGATCTGAACTTCACCCGGGGTAACGCCCAGGTCACGGGCGATAGAAGGCATGGCAGGCAGGTACATATCGATAGCCAGTGGCGTCAGCGCACCGATGGCACCGAGTACCAGAAACATGATCCAGCTAAGTTGTGTATTGTGTTGCGGGGACATAAAACTCCTAAACTTGTTCTGATTGCAACCAGGGGCCTCCGCAGCCATAAAACCGGGTGTACAAAAAGCCCTGCAGCCACAAATGGTTACAGGACAGTTCAGCACTTACACAAGTTATTGGCGGATCACAAACCAACAAATGTTTACAGGTATTCAGACAACGGAAGCAGGGCTTACCAGACCGACGCCACTTCCTCCGGGGTCAGGTAACGGTATTCGCCTGGTTCCAGCGATTCATCAAGAATGATGTCGCCGATTCGTTCACGGTGCAGCGCATCAACTTTGTTGCCCAGAGCGGCAAACATACGCTTCACCTGGTGGTATTTTCCTTCATGGATGGTCAGCAGGACCTGATGTGAGTCGATCACCTCTAACTCAGCGGGAAGTGTCGCTTCCTTTTCATTACGGAGCTCAATGCCCTGCCGGAACTGCTCAACATACTCCGGTTGTACCGGATCAGCAAGCCATACGCGGTAAGTTTTTTCACATTTATGCTTGGGTGAAGTGATGCGGTGCGACCATTTGCCGTCATCAGTGATAAGAACCAGTCCGGTAGTGTCCACATCCAGGCGGCCGGCAAAATGCAGGTTCTCCATCTTCACTTCATCAAGCAAAACAAACGCAGTGTGGTTAAAGCCATCTTCATGCGAGCAGACAAAGCCCTCTGGCTTATACAGCATGATGTATCTCGGCCCCTGGTGGCGGATCTCACGCCCCTGCCACTCAACTTCGGACTCTTCAGAGACTTTAAATGCTCCGCTTTTCTGCATGACACCATCTACGGTCACTTCACCACTTTTAATGATTTTGGTGGCTTCTTTACGCGTTGCGCCAAGCGCATCGCACAGAAATTTGTCTAACCGCATGTAAACCTCAATGATTGCGAAAGGAATGAAGGAATGATTTAAGTCGGGTATTATAGGCCGCCCGTTCTAAATTGAAACTTTTCCTGCTATGTATACTCTCCGTCCTTATCAGGCAGACTCAGTAAAAGCCGTTATCCACTACTTTCGCAGGCACAGCACACCTGCTGTTATTGTACTGCCAACCGGTGCGGGGAAAAGCCTGGTGATCGCTGAACTGGCGCGTCTGGCCAAAGGACGGGTGCTGGTACTGGCCCACGTAAAAGAACTGGTGGAGCAAAACCACGCCAAGTACGAAGGCTACGGCCTGAAAGGATCCGTCTTCTCTGCTGGCCTTGGCCGCAAAGAGACTGACCAGCAGGTGGTGTTTGCTTCGGTGCAGTCGGTGGTGCGCAATCTGGACAGCTTCGCTAATCAGTTCTCCCTGCTGGTGATCGATGAATGCCACCGGGTACCGGATAACGAAAGCAGCAGCTACCGCAAAGTCATCAGCCACCTTCAGTCGATTAATCCGGGGATCAAAGTACTGGGACTGACCGCCACCCCTTACCGGCTGGGCATGGGCTGGCTTTATCAGTACCACACCCGCGGCATGGTGCGCAGCGAAGAGCCGCGTTTTTTCCGCGACTGCATTTTTGAGCTGCCCATTCACTACCTGCTCGATGAAGGCTTCCTGACTCCGGCAAGGCTGATTGATGCTCCGGTGCTGAGCTATGATTTCTCACAGCTCACACCCGCTAATACCGGCCGTTATAAAGAGTCCGAGCTGGATATGGTCATTGAGCAGTCCAGCCGGGCTACGCCACAGATCGTTAACCAGATAATCCAGCACGCTGAAAAGCGTCAGGGCGTAATAGTATTTGCAGCAACGGTGCGCCACGCTCAGGAGATCCTCTCCCTGCTGCCCGAAAAGGAATCTGCGATGGTGATCGGTGATACCGACGCCAAAGAACGTGACCGTATCATCAACGATTTTAAAGAGCGTCAGATTAAGTACCTGGTCAATGTCTCGGTACTGACTACCGGCTTCGATGCCCCACACGTAGACCTCATCGCTATTCTGCGTCCGACCGAGTCGGTCAGCCTGTATCAGCAGATAGTTGGTCGTGGCCTGCGTCTCTCACCGGGGAAAGAAGAGTGTCTGGTACTCGACTATGCCGGTAACAGCTATGACCTCTATCAGCCGGAAGTGGGCAACGCCAGACCAGACTCAGACAGCGAGCAGATCACCATTCCCTGCCCGGCCTGTGGGTTTAACAACACCTTCTGGGGCAAACTCGACGCCAACGGCTTTCTGATTGAGCACTTTGGCCGCAAATGCCAGGGCTACTTTGAAGAAGAAGACGGGGAACGCGAACACTGTAACTACCGCTTCCGGGCCAAATACTGCGGCGAATGCGGCGCGGATAACGACATTGCTGCCCGTATCTGCCATGAGTGTGATGCTACCCTGGTCGACCCGGATAAAAAGCTCAAAGAAGCGCTGGCCCTGAAAGACGCACTGGTATTTGAGTGCCGCGATATGGCGCTCAGTGTACTCAAAGATGACAAAGGCAAAAGCCTGCTCAAAGTCGCTTATATCGGAGACAACCAGGCCCAGGTCAGCGAGCTTTGGTCACTCAACACCAAAAAACAGAAGCAGCGCTTTCTCGACCAGTTTGTCCGTCCTCACCTGGCGGATAAGCACCGGCCATTTACTGATGCCAGTCCAGCCAAAGTGGTTAATAACCAGCATCGCTTCCGCCTGCCGGCCGTTGTGATTGCCCGCAAATCCGGCCGGTTCTGGAAACTGAGGGACCGGATTTTTGCAGACGAACTGAGCTGAAAACAGGCTCAGCCTGAGCAAAGCTCACATTTCCCCATAATTCACTTTCTATTCATAAACGCGCTTTTATACTAATGCTCATAGTTAAAGCTAACAGGTAAGCGTATGTTTCCTAAACTGATCACTCTCAGCCTGCTCGCCATGTTTCCCTTTGGAGCCATGGCGGACAGCCAGCCTTCCGAGGTGCCGGAACTGGTGGATATCCAGCCCCATACCAGCACCAAAATTGATATCGATGAAGACCAGGACGAAGTCTATGAGGCGGTCAAACTCGGCAAGGTAAAACCTTTCTCTGCCCTGTATGAAACCGTGGAAGCCCAGCTTAATGGCCGGGTGATCAAGGTTGAGCTGGAAGAAGACGACGACGAGTGGGTCTACGAACTGAAACTGATGCATAATAATAAAGTGATTAAGGCCGAATACGACGCCAGCACTCTCGAACTGCTGGAACTTCAGGGCCGCGACCTGATTAAGGTGATCAAATAAGATGAAAGTACTGGTTGTAGAAGACGAGCCAAAACTGGGCGAACAAATCATTACCAGCCTTGAAGAAGCAGGCTGGGTACCTGAGCTCTCTGCCGATGGCATCGATGCCCTTTACCGCGCCACTTCAGAAGAGTGGGACGTGATTGTTTTGGATCTTGGGCTGCCGAAACTGGACGGAATTACGGTACTCAAAGGGATCCGTGATGAGAACATCAATACCCCGGTAATTATTCTCAGTGCCCGTGACGGATTGTCACAGCGGGTGGAAGGACTGAACGCCGGCGCCGATGACTACCTGACCAAGCCATTTGAAATGGTTGAGCTTATCGCCCGTATCCGCGCTCAGTTGCGCCGTGCATCGGGGAATGCTTCTCCGGTCATGCAAATCGGAGACCTCAGCCTGGATACCCGCACATCCAAAGTGCTGTGGCAGGGTCAGCCGGTCAGCCTGACTGCACTGGAGTACAAAGTCGTAGCCTATTTTGTTCACAACGCAGATAAAGTGATTTCCCGTACCGAGCTGGTCGAGCACATCTACAAACAGGACTTTGATCGCGACTCCAACACCATCGAAGTGTTCATCGGCCGGATCCGAAAGAAAATCTCGCCGAAAGTTATTAAAACGGTGCGCGGCCTGGGGTATCAGCTCAATGCTGGCTAAACCTGAATTTTTCCGACACCTCAGCCTGCGAAACCGCCTCCTGCTGGCCGCCACTATGTGGATCGGCCTGCTGGTGCTGATTGCCGGCCTGGCGATCCCGAACCTGGTCTGGCACTACATGGAAGACGAGGCTAAAACTCAGTTAACCCTCTCCCTTGATGAACTGACCGCCAATATTGATGTTAATACGCACGGCCAGCTGGTGATGAACTACCGGTTGTCTGATCCCCGTTTTAACCAGCCATACAGCGGCCTCTACTGGATGGCCTCGACAGACGATCAAATGCTGCGTTCACGCTCACTGTGGGACAGTCTGATCGAACGCCATGGCAAACGCGGCGCAAAAGGCGCAAACGGTGAACGGCTTATTGTCGTTGAGCGGGAGATATTCCTGCCTGGTTTCCGTCAGCCGGTGTCACTGATTGTCGGTATTGACGACGACCCGATAGAAAAAACCCTGCACGCATTAACCGGGCAGCTGTGGCTGATCCTGGCACTGTTGTTTGGCGGTGTGCTGACGCTGATCAGCCTCCAGGTCAGCTGGTCACTGAGGCCCCTGGGTAAAATGCAAAAAGAACTGAATCAGCTCAGACACGCAGAGCAGGACCAGCTCACCGGCAGCTACCCCAAAGAGATCCAGCCACTGGTTTCTGACCTCAACGCTCTGCTGTTCCACTACCAGGAACTGCTGACCAGGGCGCGTCACCACGCGGGTAACCTTTCCCACGCCCTTAAAACTCCAATTTCAGTGCTGAAAAATGAAGTCAGCAAACTGCCACCAGATGAGCAGAATAAGCTAAGGCCTTCACTGGACGATCTGCAAAAGCATATCGATTACCATCTGGGCCGGGCGCGCATGGCCGGTTCACTGCATATTCTCTCCGCCAGCAGTTGTCCGTCTGAGCGGGTGGATGCACTTTCGATGGCTTTTGACAAAGTCTACGCAGAGCGGGAGATCCTGCTTATCAATGAACTCGACAGTGAACTGCAGGTGGGCGTAGAAAAAACCGATCTGGATGAAATGCTGGGTAACCTGATTGAAAACGCCTACAAGTGGGCAAACAGCCAAATCCGGGTCTGGCAGCGTGACGAACTGGATGGCAGTGTCAGTCTGGTGATCGAAGACGATGGGCCGGGCATCGCCAAAGAACAGCGCGAACAGGCACTGCAGCGTGGCGCACGGCTGGATCAGACCACACCGGGTTCCGGCCTCGGACTGAACATCGTGTGTGAAATGGCCCACAGTTACCGGGGCAGCCTGACTCTTGAGGACAGCCAGCGCAGCGGCCTGCGGGCAGTGGTTAACCTCCCCCGTTGTCAGGCAGCTAACGGCAGATAAGCAAACTGGTCAGGGCTGGATCATCTTCCAGCCCTTCACCCGGTGGTTGAAAAAGCCCGATTCCTCATAGGCGCGTGTGAATCTTCCACCGGCACTTCCAGTGCAGTGCCAAATAGCAGCAGCAGGGTCAGAGTAATTAAAGAAGATCATCGCATGCTGTTTCCTCTCCCGGTAGGGTTGCATGAAAGCTGACCTGACAGTGTTCTAATCTCCTGAAAAGACTTGCTGTACCTGCTTCAGAGTGTTAGTATCCGCGCTCGCTGTTCGGGTTATCCGTTTAGCTTTACCGTCCACGGCAAGGTCGCTATGCCGGGACGACGTTTATTTTTTTACTATTTGAGAGTAAATACTATGAAATTTGAAGCAGTAGTACGTACTGAGCTAGGTAAAGGTGCGAGCCGCCGCCTGCGTCACGCTGGTCAGTTCCCAGCTATCGTTTACGGTGGTGAAGCAGCACCAGTATCTCTGGCACTGAACCACGACGACGTAATGAACCAAATGGACAAGCCTGAGTTCTACGAAGGCATCGTTCTTGTGATCAACGGCGAAGAAGTAAAAGTTAAGCCTCAGGACGTTCAGCGTCACGCTTACAAGCCAAAAGTTGAGCACATGGACTTCATCCGCATCTAATTCCCCCTACCAGGGAATTATCCGGATAAAATCCAGCCTTTTGCATATATAAAGATAACCGGCCTTACCAACCGCAAGTCTTAAAAAATTCGAAACCCCAGTGCCTTACCAACACTGGGGTTTTCTCTTATCAGCACTGTGCTGATTTCTTATCTGCGCTTTGTCCGGTTACGGGCAGGTCACTTCATCCCAGAACCAGTTCGAAGCCGTTGGCGTTTCCCATACACCCGGGCTGTTCTTCGCTACAAAACACTTACCCGCGTTCGTCACAGTATCACCATTGGCAACCTGAGTTACCCCTGCTTCCCATACTGTTACGCCTGGCGCAGGAGTCGGCTCTGGCTCAGGTGTTGGTTCCGGAGCAGGTTCAGGTGCTGGCTCCGGCGTTGGTTCAGGGGTTGGCTGTGGGGCAGGTCCGGAGCCCGGACAAGCCACTTCATCCCAGAACCAGTTTGATGCGGTTGGCGTATCCCAGCTTCCCGGATTATTTTTCGCCACAAAGCACTTACCGCTGTAGGTCACTGTATCGCCGTTAGCCACCTGAGTTACGCCTGGCTCCCACACGATTACACCTGGGTTTGGATCCGGATCAGGGCCTGGATTTGGATCCGGGTCCGGCGTTGGCTCAATCGTATCCACAACGCGCACTTCCGGCCAGTTTTGATGAGACAGGTAGTAGTTCACCACACATTTCTCATAATCACCCGGTACCAGCGCAGAGTATGCAGTCTGGTAACCCACCAGCTTACACTCAAATGATGCACCTTCAGGACGGTCAGCGTAGTAACCAAAGTCAACTTCCCAATTGGTATAGAGCACATCCGTCGCACCATTAAGATTCAGGCTGCCATATGGCGTCTGCTGCCAGCAGGTGTTTTTCTCATCGGCTTCAATCGGGATATTAAAGTGCGCGGCCAGACCTTCCCAGTAACGGATACGGTTAACCGGCTGCCCTTTGTTCTTGTTGTGCTCACCACACTCGATACCACCGTTAATGATGTTGATCGTAGTACCAAAGCCATAGCCGATTCCCGCATCCAGTTCACGCTGTGATGGCGTCCAGGTACGGTCGATAACGTGCAGCATGGCTGGTTTTGGTGCCTGTGGTGTCAGGAAGAACCAGATGGCAGACGCAAGGTTCAGCCAGGAATCGGCAACACGGGCCGGATCGTTCAGCAGAACAGTAGCATCGCCGCCAAACATGGCTTCCGAGAACGCGCCGTAGTTGAAGTGATAGGACAGCTGTTTCGCCCCGCGTCCAAAGTAACCCTGGTTTGGCGCACATGGCCAGCGGCGGTTTTGCCAGTCGTTCTGACCACAGCCAGTGGTGTAACCAGTCTGCCCTTCAGACCAGCCCATCTCACGAACATGCACCAGCGCCTGCTGCCACTCTTCCAGAGCCAGCGGGTTATCCCAGGTATTATCGATGGCAATGTGTCCGCCCGTCTCCTGAGCAAAATGCGCAAATGCGGTAATAATGGATTTTTTACAAATAGCATCCGCATCACGTCCGTCGGTATAGTCACCACAGAATGCCGGGAATTTACCTATCGCACGCAGGAAACGGGTATAAGTATATTCCGGTGCGGCCATTTGAGTCAGAAAATCCCAGTCAGCCTGAGGAAAGACGCGCTCAACCCGTTTTACGTTATCCGGGTTAGTGGCAAGACCAGGCTCAATCGCTTCGACTGCGCTGTTAGGAAGAGTTCTCAGGGCATCCGCCCATACTGCGTACATCGGGTTGGTGATTTTCGCCGCCTCTGCTGCCTGCACTTCTGCACGGGATACGATGTATCCGGTCGGATTTTGTGGATCAGGCTGTGGATTCATTGTGGCCAGCGCGGGGGCACTGATACCCAGACTCAAGAGAGCCAGATAGATTTTAGTATGCTTACACATCGAGTTATTCCTTTGTTTCGCCTAAAAAAGGGCACAAGTTCGTCCAGCCAGAATATTAATCTGGACAAGTAATTTCCCCGGGGTGAAAGCGCACATACTTTAGTACCAGCAGGTACAGGATTCCGGAATGATATGGGCGTCTTTGATTTGCAATATAGCGGATGATGTAAGCTTTGCCATGAGGGATGGCACGTTATGCTGCCGATAACCGAACTTTATTCGGTTAGTGTGAAATGCGCCGAATAACATACTGATAAATAAGAAAGGAAGCTCCGGAGTTCTGGCAGAAAGCACACTCTTTAATGCTTTTCCCGGTCTGCATTCCGTGACGGGAACAACGAAGAGCCCTGAGCGGTCAGTCGTCAGAGCCAAAAAGGTCCGGCTGAAGCGGCTGTCCGCCGGAAGGTGTATTCTTCTCAGGCGTGGCTTTACCTGCAGCCAGCTTACGCCGGTAGCGCTGGCGGCACAGTTTTATCACATGGCGCTGCTGAGCAGGGGTCATTTTCAGCCAGTTAAACCGTTCATCCCGGTTACGCATACAACCTTTGCAGTATCCCCGCTCATCCGCATCACATACCCCCACACAGGGACTCGGGACTGGGAAAAACTCAAGCTGCTCCATCCGGCCTCCTTTACAGGTTCATGTAACAGACTTATAACAATGATGACAGTAAATCCCCCTTCCTTCAATTGTGAGTTTATCCAGTCACTTACCTGGCTTACTTAGTGGACGGTCACAGATAAACCAGATTATTTTCAACCATTTTTTATGACTTTTTACTGACACCGACACAGACAGCTCGTCTATACTGCCCATAAATAATCCCCTTTCCCGGAGAAATATAATGAAAAAGTTGTTAGCCGTACTTGCTCTTCCTGCCCTGCTGGCAGCCTGTGCCTCTTCAAATAACGCTGAGCCGGTGACTACCGCCGACCTGCAGCATCACCACTGGCTGTTAGAATCGATTGACGGCAAAGCCTTTGAAGCACCAATAACCGGCAAAGTGCCGAGCATTGAAATTGGCGAGAAAATGATGGCCAACGGCTATGCCGGCTGTAACAACTACTTCGGCCAGGCAGAGCTGAAAGATGGCAAGCTGCGTATCGAGCAGATGGGCATGACCATGATGATGTGCCCGGATGAAATGATGGAAACCGAGCGCGCGGTTGCCGGTACCCTGAGTGAGTGGAGCGAAGTGACCCTGACCAAAGAAGGCATGACCCTGAAAGGCGCTCAGCACGAGCTGACGTTCAAACTGCGTGACTGGGTAAACTAAGCCTTCCTGAACGCCCAAATCAAAACAGCCCCGCTATTGCGGGGCTGTTTGTTTTTGCGGGAGTTATGACTGCCACTGCTGACGCAATGCTTTGGCCGCACTGACCATGTTTCGCAGTGACGCTTCAGTCTCCTGCCAGTTACGGGTTTTCAGGCCGCAGTCCGGATTCACCCACAGACGTTGTGGCGGGATCTTATCGGCAGCTTTGGAAAGCAGCGCGGTGATCCACTCTTCATCCGGAATGTTTGGCGAGTGAATGTCATACACACCCGGACCAATCTCATTCGGATAATTGAAGTCTTCAAACGCATTAAGCAGTTCCATGTTCGAACGGCTGGTCTCAATAGTAATCACATCAGCATCCAGCGCGGCTACCGATTCAATGATTTCATTAAACTCGCTGTAACACATGTGGGTATGGATCTGCGTCTCTGGCGCTGCACTGCCCGCGGAAATCTTAAACGCTTCCACAGCCCAGTCCAGGTACGCTTTATGGTCACGCCCTTTCAAAGGCAGCCCCTCACGGATCGCCGGCTCATCAATCTGGATGATCTTAATCCCTGCCTGCTCGAGGTCGCTCACTTCATCACGCAGCGCCAGCGCCAGTTGCTGCGCTATCTGTTTGCGGCTGATATCTTCACGGGGGAAAGTCCAGCACAAAATGGTCACCGGCCCGGTCAGCATGCCTTTCATGTGCTTACTGGTCAGGGACTGGGCATATTGGGTCCAGCCAACAGTGATCGGCGCGTTGCGCTCAATATCGGCCACCACCACAGCTGGTTTCACGCAACGCGAACCATAACTCTGAACCCAGCCAAACCTGGTGGTCTGAAAGCCATCAAGATGCTCAGCAAAATACTCCACCATATCATTACGTTCCGCCTCACCGTGTACCAGCACGTCAAGGTCCAGAGCCTGCTGACGTTCTACAGCATCACGGATATGGCCCTTAATCGCCTGCTCGTATTCGTTCTGTGCCAGACGCCCGGCTTTAAACGCATTACGCACGCTGCGAATGTCTCCTGTCTGCGGGAACGAGCCAATGGTAGTGGTCGGCAGCAAAGGCAGTTTCAGGCTCTGTGCCTGACTTTGTGCACGTTCAGGATAACCGGCGCTGCGCTGAGCCAGACAGGAATCCAGCGCAGTAAGTTTTGCCTGAACACTGGCTTTGTTCACCACCTCTGACTCACGTCTTGCCCGGATTGGTGCACTATACTCCACGCACTTCCCGGCAGCCCCCTGGTCACCATCGAGTGCAGCAGCCAACAGACTCACTTCAGACAATTTTTGTTTGGCAAACGCAAACCAGCTTCGCGCTTCATCGGACAGTCCACTTTCCAGCTCCAGGTTAATTGGGCTGTGCAGCAGTGAACAGGAGCTTGCCAGCCACAGGCGCTCTCCAAGCTGTTGCTTATAAGGCTTTAACTCTGCCAGCCACTGCTCAAGATCAGCGCGCCATACGTTACGCCCGTTTACCACGCCGACAGAGAGCACCCAGTGCCCGGGAATGTTACTAACTACTGCATCGAGCTGCTGCGGAGCAGCGGACAGGTCGACATGCAGGCCATCGACTTCCAGCTCTTTGATCACATCGAGCTGGTCATCCACCGCATCAAAGTAAGTGGTCAGCAACAGTTTCAGATCAGATTTAAGGATTTGATAGGCGAGCTTAAAACTGTCACGCCACTTCGGCTCCAGCTCCAGTGCCAGGATGGGTTCATCAATCTGAACCCACTGTACGCCAAGCCGTGCCAGCTTACCCAGGATAGCCTGATAAGCACTGAGCAACCTTGGCAGCAGGGTCAGACGGTCAAAGCCTTCTTCCACCTCTTTACCCAGATACAGATAGCTGAGCGGCCCGAGCAGGACAGGCTTTACGTTGTGGCCGGCCTGGTGCGCCTCAGCCACCTCTTCAAACAGTTGCGGCCAGCTCACTTCGAACTTATCGTCTGCGCTGAACTCAGGAACGATATAGTGATAATTGGTATTGAACCACTTGGTCATGTCTGATGCAGCGGCAGCACATCCGCAATCGTTGTGCGACTGACCGCGGCCAATCCGGAACAGGGTATCCAGATCCGGATTTCCCTGACGGTGACGGGCCGGTACATGGCCAAGCAGCAGACTGGTGGTCAGTACATGGTCATACCAGGCAAAATCACCGGCCGTGACATAACTCAGGCCACTTTGCTCCTGATCCTGCCAGTGCCGGTTGCGCAACTCTGCGCCCACTGCTTTCAGTTCTTTTTGATCGATTTCACCACGCCAGTATTTTTCCTGGGCAAACTTAAGTTCACGTTTTTCACCGACCCGTGGGTAGCCCAGAATATGTGTTGTTGTCTTCGCCATGTTTACTTCCTTGATTCGCATAAGATGTCTGGATGGCTAAACTATCCCGCACACCAATAACCTGAACAAGGTCGAATTATTCAACTTATTTATTAAAAAAATTCATAAAGACCAGCCACTTTAGCCATCTGGACGTATAAAACTACTGGCATTTGTCGCTGGCTTATGACATATATTGATAAACAATATTGCTGAATGAAGGGATTTCATGATCGAGCTAAAACATCTTCGCACCCTGGTGGCCCTGCGCGAAACGGGGTCGCTCACCGCGACCGCCACGTCGCTGCACCTTACCCAGTCTGCGCTCTCTCATCAGCTGAAAGAGCTGGAATCACGCATTGGCAGCCAGCTTTTTCTGCGCAAAACCCGCCCGGTAAAGTTCACCGATGAAGGACATATCCTGCTTAAGCTGGCTGATGAGGTGCTGCCAAAACTGGCAATTGCTGAGCGTGAGCTGGCCGGGCTGAAACAGGATATGAACGGCAGGCTGCACATGGCGATTGAATGTCACTCCTGCTTTCAGTGGCTGATGCCGGCAATCAAGGCCTATCAGCTCAACTGGCCGGACGTTTCACTCGACTTTTCAGCCGGTTTCGGCTTCGAGCCAATACCCGCCCTGCTGGCCGGAGAGCTGGACCTGGTGATCACCTCGGATATCCTGCCGCGCTCTGAAGTGCACTATGAGCCGCTGTTTGATTTTGAAATGCGCCTCATCACCTCGCCGATGCACCCGCTGGCTGACACAGAGCAAATCGAGCCTCATCACCTGGCCGATCAGACCATGATCAGCTACCCGGTGCAGAAACAGCGTCTGGATGTGGTGAAGCACTTTCTCAACCCGGCTGGGGTTGAGCCGCAGAAATGGAAACAGTCAGATAATACCCTGATGCTGGTGCAGATGGTTTCAGCAGGACTGGGTGTGGCGGCGCTGCCAAACTGGGCGATCAGTGAGTTTGCAAGCCAGGGGCTGATTTGCAGCAAGCCCCTGGGCAAAGGGCTGTGGCGGCGGTTATTTGCAGCGACCAGAAGCAGTGACGCTGACCGCCACTACTTACAGGCCTTTTTCAGCACCGCGCGGACGCAGTGTCAGAGCCACCTGGATGGAATAAAGCTTGCGTAGCAGGTGCTGATTCAGCGCTGATACGCCTTGAACTGATTAGTGAGCGGATCGTACTGATAACCCAGCACATCCAGCTTGCTGATCAATCCTTCAACGTCTACCTCGTAAGCAGAAACAAAGTCTTCAAAACTGTCACACTCCAGACGAAGCTTTTCATTGACGATCCCCAGCAAAATACCCGCGTCAAGATTGGTCACATTACTCAGGTCCATAGCGATACTCCTTTTCGGCGATACTATGGTTAATCCTAGTCTGCCCTGAGAAAAATGAAGTGATCAGACGCGGAAATTTCTTATCAAAATGTAAAAGCGTACAGTGGCAACAACACCCGGTTAGCTGCCAGCATCACAACCAGTGCAGTCGCAAGCTGTACTTTTTCCGGATCCTGATGACGAAACAGATGCCAGCACCAGATAGCGCAGGCTACCAGACAGGCTAAAAAGCCCGCGCCAAGATCCAGTCCCATTTCACCGATCCCGCTTTCACCAAGCCGATATGCCTGCCAGCCAAACATCGCCACCAGGCCCATCAGTCCCACAATACCAGCCAGCGGAAGCACCCGGTGAAACGCTTTCAACCGGCTTTTCGCCTGCAGCAGCATCAGGTGGGCCAGCAGGCTGCCTGCCACCACACTCCACATCAGTTGCTGAAACAACAGCACTGTGCCGCCCAGCTGCCAGCTGTTCACCAGCAGGGAGAACCAGGCCAGACCGTTCACACCATACAGCAGCCACAGCGGCCCCTGTTCACGGGTTTTGCCTGTGTTTACTTTCGACCAGAAATAAACAATCCCTGAAGCAATAGCCAGTGACTCAATCGCAAACAATGCACACGGCAACCACAATCCGGCCAGCACCGGCAGAATTTTGTGGATCCGGCCACGCTGTCCGGGGCATATCTCCCCTTTCACCAGGACCAGGGTCAGAATTGTCAGGGCGCCCGCGAGAAGCCCGGGCAACAGCAACAGGTAAGATTGCATAAACAGGCCGTTATCAAACAGAGAAATTAATGAGGGGCGATAATAGCAAAGCCACGGATAAACCCAAAGTACCAAAGCCATGAATCACCATCCGGATCAGCACCTCCATAAACCATTCACCCACCCAATAAACCAGGCGCAACACAACCAGACAACAACGATACACAAACCAGAATTGCACAGCAGCTTCATATACTGAAAACACATTGATAACCAGAATGTATAACAATCAAAACTGCACGCAGGCAGTATTAATTGCCGCTGATTATATTCAGCGCAATAGTTTGTCTCAGATCATAAATATGTCAGGTAAACCTCGTGCCAGAATGAAATCTTTTGTACAGTTCCTGTCACATTTTGTAATAATTTGAACAGGGAATCAGATGTTAGAGTTACTTATTGGCCTGATCGTCACTATTGCCGTCGGCTACTTTATCGTCAAAGGTTATCGCGCTGCTGGTGTACTCCTCACTGCAGGTATCGCACTTCTTCTTATCACCGGTCTTCTTGGCCACACTATCCTGCCAGCCAAAGTGGCTTCGACCGGAAACATGGTTTCTGACTCGATGGAGTACGTGAAGTACATGCTGCAATACCGTGGCGGCGGCCTGGGTATGCAGATCATGCTGCTGTGTGGCTTTGCGTCTTACATGACTCACATGGGCGCTAACAACGTCGTGGTAAAACAGTTTTCACGCCCACTGGCTTTCATCAAGTCACCTTACGTTCTGCTGGTTGCGGCCTACATTGTTGCCTGCCTGATGTCTCTGGCGGTGAGCTCCGCAACCGGTCTGGGCGTGCTGCTGATGGCAACCCTGTTCCCGATGATGACCGCAATGGGTATCTCCCGCCCTGCCGCAGTAGCTGTGTGTGCCTCTCCTGCTGCAATCATCCTGTCTCCGACTTCTGGTGACGTGGTTATCGCTGCAGAAAAATCCGGTATGTCTCTGGACGTATTTGCAGTGCAAACCGTACTTCCGGTTTCTATTTGTGCAATCGTAGTGATGGCAGCCGCTGCTTACTTCTGGAACAAATACCTGGATAAAAAAGAAAACACCCCAATGGAGAAAATGGACATCTCAGAGATTTCTGCAGATGCGCCTGCTTTCTACGCAGTACTGCCATTCCTGCCAATCATCGGCGTGTTCCTGTTTAACGGTAAAACCATTGAAGGTCTTTACCTGGACATCTACACCATCGTAGTTGGCTCGATCTTCGTCGCAGCGCTGGTTGACTTCATCCACAATAAATTCAGCGGTAAGAAGACCCTTGAAGACCTGGACGCATGCTGGGCCGGTATGGGTGACGCATTTAAAGGCGTTGTCATGCTGCTGGTTGCCGCGGGCGTGTTCGCACAGGGCCTGATGTCTATCGGTGCTATCGACAACCTGATCGGCCTGGCAGAAAAAGCCGGTGCAGGCGGTATCGCACTGATGCTGCTGCTGACTGGTCTGACTGTTGCGGCCGCGATTGCAACCGGTTCAGGTAACGCACCTTTCTACGCATTCGTTGAGCTGGCACCAAGCCTGGCAGCGAAAATGGGTCTGAGCCCTGCGTTCCTGATCATCCCTATGCTGCAGGCATCCAACCTGGGCCGTACCATATCTCCTGTTTCGGGCGTAGTGGTAGCGACTTCCGGTATGGCGAAAATCAGTCCGTTTGAAGTGGTAAAACGTACTTCTGTACCGGTACTGGCGGGGCTTATTACGGTGATCATCGGCACTATGGTGCTGGTACCTATGCATCCGTAAAATATTCGGTTCAGATAAAAGGGAGCTTATTAGCTCCCTTTTTTGGTTGCGTGGTTCGTGGAACGTGGTTCGCGGGTTCAGCCCTGGGAAACTGACCTATTTGGCGTAGTAGTCGAGCAACTGCCGTACTGAAACGATCCCGATATAACGCCCGGCCTGATCATTGATCACCCAGGGCAGTTTGGCCTTGCGCCTTACCAGTCCGGAAACCTGGCTGATTTCTGCGCTGTCACTCAACTGGGTGTAATCTACCCGCTGAACCTGGGCTACTTTGCGCTTAAGAATACTCAGGTCAGCCTGAGTTTCACGTTTGGTCCCCAGTGTTGGAGAAAGGTGGAGCATGTAGGTTTCCCGGTCCACATACCCCACACATTTGCCGTCATCGAGTACCGGAAGGGCATCAAAGTCTGTGTTGGTGAAGATCTTTTTAACCTCATCCAGCGAGGTGGAAGGCTCCAGAGACGGCACGGAAAAATCACACAGGGTCAGGATCCCCGCTCCCCGGGGCGGCACCGCCAGTGGACGCAACTCTTTCATTTTCCGGGTGTAATAACGCGCTTTTTCAATATCCTCAATACTGACCGGATGGGAGAAGTAATAGCCCTGAATACAATCCACTCCAAGGCTTGTCAGCACTTCCACTTCTTTGATGCTCTCAGCCCCTTCCGCTACCACAGTTACACCAAGGGTATGAGAGAGCGCCACCAGGTTCTTAACGATAAAGTAACGGTTACTGCCCACGACAATATCTTTAACAAATTCCCGGTCTATCTTGAGGTAATCAAAATGACCGTCACACAGGTATGAGAACGAAGAGTAACCCGAGCCAAAATCGTCGATAGCGATCTGAACCCCCCGCTGACGCATGGTCTGCAGCGCTTCGATATGGCTCTCTTCACTGGCAAAATAGGCGCTCTCGGTCAGTTCAATAGTGATACTGGAAGGGTCCACATCGGAGTTTTCTATCATGTGCAGCGCATTGGTCAGCACCTGCTGGGCACTGATTTTGGTATTCAGTGAACGGTTGATCGTCAATCCGGTCCCGGCACCAAAGTGTTTTTGAATAACCGGTAACTCTTTGAGTGCCTTTGTACCTATACAGCGGTCGATGCTGGTAATCAGGTTAAGGTCTTCAGCAAGGCTGATAAGATCCTGCACCGGGTATGCTTCACCATTGAGTTCAGGAAAACGGCACAGGGCCTCAAACTTGACCACCTGCCAGTCCACCGTCGAAACGATCGGCTGATAAAACACACGCAGGGTATCATTGCGAATCGCCAGCACCAGCGCCTCTTCCAGCTTCTTCCGTTTTACCGCCTCTTTATGAATATTACGGTCAAAAAAGCTGATGTTATACCCTTTGGAAGAGTGCTGCTCCAGCATGGCCTGAGTCGCGTGAGTCACCAGTGATTTCGGGTTGGCGGTATCATAACCCAGGACGGATACCCCTATCCGGCCGTTGATCACCCGGGTGTAAATATCATCACCTCCGTGACGCTTCACAGACTGGAAGAAGGACTTTATTTCATTGTGAATGAGCCGGACGTTCCCCGGACCCTTTTCACAATGAAGCGCAGCGACAAACAGGTTGTCCCGAAGGTACCCGCACAGATAGCGCGATTCGGTCTCGACAATCGCGCCAGACAGGGACTGACGCAGCTCCAGCTCATCCGCCCCTTCAGGATCTGCGGTAAAACACATCACGATAACATTACTGAGCGGGTGCTTCTCTTTAACCAGATCCTGCAGCCTGGCAACAAACTGAGACTGATTAGGAAGCTGGGTGAGCATCTCAATGCCCCCACGCTCTTTATCCGCCACCCGGTAGAGGTGATGGGTAAGGTCTACGGTAAAACCGATGTAATAGCACTCTCCGCTTTCCAGCTCGACTTTCTGAATAGTCAGCTCCTGAGGTTCAATTTTACCGGAAGCCCTCAGGGACAGAATTGTCCCGCTCCAGAAGCCTTCACGATGGACATGACTCCACATTTCATCAAAAAAGCCTTTGGCATGCTTTCCGGCATTGAGCAGGCTGGTCTTCTGTCCGAGAAGCTGCTCTACGCTGTATCCGGTTTTTCGACTGAAATAGCTGTTACAGGCCAGGATGCGGGTATTGCTGTCTGTCACCACCACCCCGTGATGTGGGTTGTCAAACAGGTGCTGAAACAGCTCAGCTGCCACGCCTGTATCAGAAACTGCAAATACGGGCCTGACATAGCCCTCCAGACGATTGTCAGACACCCGGCTGAAATGCCAGTAACAATAAATCAGAGTTTGTGTCTGGGGCGTCACCAGCGCAGTCTGCAGCCCCTCTTCACTGCCCGACTCCAGGGAACGTTTAAGCCGCTCCAGCATCTTCTGGCGATCCGGCGCAGTCAGCAGGGGCAGAAAATCTGCAAAGCCATTCATGTCCTCAACCGCCAGCAGGCTGCTCAGTTTTCCGGGTTCAAACTCCAGTTTGTCCCCGTCAGACTCCCAGCTCCAGTGCACAGCATCATACCCGGACTCACCTCTCTGGCTCCGGGCATCAGACATGGCCTGCAATACATTTTGGACAGTTTGGTTCACTGCTGTTTATCCCCATACCGGCAGAGAATGCAATTACATACTCTTCACTTACTCTCATAGTTATAATTCAAGCAGATTTTGACGATTAATCGAGTGATGAAAGGCCAGTTTTGCGAATAAAATCTTATTGTTATCTTTATTTTACAAACGACTCAACAAGATAAGGGAAGCCCTGCCACCTAATTGCTGGCTTGTGGCCCCGCATGCCGCTATAATTCCCGCCTTGCTTTACAGAGGTCAAAAAATGCACAGCGATATTACCCCCATTCATCAATATCCAAAATACTGGGCTGAGTGCTACGGAACAGCACCGTTTTTACCCACCAGCCGCAAAGAGATGGATGCATTGGGTTGGGACAGCTGTGACATCATCATAGTGACCGGCGACGCGTATGTAGACCACCCAAGCTTTGGTATGGCGATTATCGGCCGCCTTCTGGAAGCACAGGGTTTTCGCGTCGGGATCATCGCCCAGCCGGACTGGCAAAACAAAGACGACTTTATGGCGCTGGGTAAACCTAACCTGTTCTTTGGTATCACCGCGGGTAACATGGACTCGATGATCAACCGCTACACCGCAGACCGCAAACTGCGTCATGACGATGCCTATACCCCAAACAACGAAGGCGGAAAACGTCCGGACCGCGCGACGCTGGTTTACTCGCAACGCTGCCGGGAAGCCTACAAAGAGACCCCGATCATCCTTGGCGGCATTGAAGCAAGCCTGCGCCGTATCGGGCACTACGATTACTGGTCAGACAAAGTTCGCCGCTCTGTACTGCTTGATGCCAAAGCCGACCTGTTGCTGTTTGGTAACGCAGAGCGTGCCCTGATTGAAGTGGCCCACCGTCTGGCCGATGGCGAGCCCATTGAGTCACTGCGCTTTATCCGCGGTACGGCAGTAAACCTTGCTGAGGTCCCGGCACAGTACAAAGTCATCGACTCTTCACGCATTGAAAAGCCAGGCAAAGCCTTTGTGGCACCCAATCCGTATGAAATCAAAGAAGAGTGCGCCGTCAGCAAAGAAAGCCCGGAGGCCGAAGCCAAACCGGTTCAGGTTCAGCCGTCACGCCACGATGCCGGCAGCACTGTCGTGCGCCTTCCGCCATACGAAAAACTCAACAATGACCGCATTCTGTATGCTCACGCCACCCGCGTGATGCACCTTGAAACCAATCCTCACTCAGGACGTGCGCTGGTACAGCGCCACGGTAACCGCGAGCTGTGGGTAAACCAGGCCCCGATCCCGCTGAGCACTGAAGAGATGGACTACGTGTTCGGCCTGCCTTTCGCCCGGGTACCGCACCCGAAATACGGCAAAGCCAAAATTCCGGCTTATGACATGATCAAGACCTCAGTCAACATCATGCGTGGCTGTTTTGGTGGCTGTACTTTCTGTTCTATCACCGAGCATGAAGGGCGTATCATCCAGAACCGCTCTCAGGAGTCCATTCTGAGTGAGCTTGAAGAGATCCGTGATAAGGTTCCGGGCTTTACCGGCACCATTTCTGACCTTGGCGGCCCGAGTGCCAACATGTACTTCCTCGGCTGCTCGGATCCTAAAGCCGAGGCGAACTGCCGTCGTCCGTCATGCCTGTTTCCGGGGATCTGTAATAAACTCAATACCGATCACCAGCCGACCATCGACCTGTACCGTGCCGCACGCCGGGTGAAAGGGGTGAAGAAAATCATGATCGCCTCCGGGGTGCGTTATGACCTTGCGATTCGCTCGCCAGAGTACGTCAGAGAGCTGGTTACCCATCACGTGGGCGGCTACCTGAAAATCGCCCCGGAACACACCGAAAAAGGCCCGCTGGACCTGATGCTCAAGCCGGGTATGGGTACCTATGACGAGTTCAAACGAATGTTTGAAAAGTACAGCCGTGAAGCGGGCAAAAAACAGTACCTTATCCCTTACTTTATCTCTGCCCACCCGGGTACTGAAGATGAAGATATGCTCAACCTGGCGCTGTGGCTCAAATCCAACAACTTTGAGTGTGACCAGGTGCAGAACTTCTACCCGTCTCCGATGTGTAATGCCACCACCATGTATTACTCAGAGACCAACCCGCTCAAACGGGTGAAGTACAAACAGCGTGAAGTGGTTCCGGTTGCCAAAGGCGAACGTCAGCGCCGCCTGCATAAAGCCCTGCTGCGCTACCATGACCCGCTGAACTGGCCACTGATCCGCGAAGCCCTGATCAATATGGGCAAAAAACACCTGATCGGCGACAAACCTGGCTGCCTGGTGCCGGCAGAAGACAAGCAGGCCCAGACCCCGGCTCAACGACGTAAGTCCGGCCGACACGGCTCTAACCGCTTCGCCACCAAACACCCAAATCAGCCGGATATCCGCCGCGACGGTAACCAGAATGGTAAACCAAAAGGTAAGGGACCAGGAACAGGCGGGAAGCCAGGCTCACGCAGCCCGGCCGGAAACAGTTCTTCAGGAAATCGTCCGGGCAAAGGCCCGCGTCCGGCAGGAAAGCCAGGCGGTAATAAAGGCGGCTCCGGCAACAAAGGTGGATTTAACGGCGGAAGCCAGAAGCGGAAGGCGAGATAGCGGTTCGCAGGGTAAAACCCGGAAAACCAGGACCCAGGACCCAGGACCCAGGACCCAGGACCCAGGACCGAAAATAAAGAAAGGCCAGCAAAACGCTGGCCTTTCTTTTATCACTAAACGTTAGTTATGAGTTAGCGTTCGTTATGAGTTCGCTTTATCCGCAAACACCCACTTCGAGCTCAGGAAGTAGTTGCTGACCATGCCGACCAGGATACCCACCACCAGAGCGATATAAGGCACCAGGTCCAGGCCGCCAAATGCGATCGTCTGACCGCTCAACATCATCAGTGTCAGCTTGAACACCCCTAGGTTAGGCAGGGCTGAGAAACTTGACGCCACCAGCGATTTTTTCCACTGACTGCGTTTGCTGACCTTTTGACGGTCACTGAAGGTCAGGGTGCGGTTACCAAACCAGGTTGCGGTTGCCGCGCAGATAAACGCAATGACCCGCGCAACAAAGGTTTCCACGCCCAGCACTTCCAGCAACAGGCTGAAAACGGCCAGGTCGACCAGAAAGCCGACCCCGCCTACAAACGCGAACCGCACCAGACGATGCTGGAACAATCGCTGCTTACTGATCATTTTGATCATTGACAGCGATACAGAGTACGGCGTTCAATCTCTGCCTCTTTGGTGCATCGCTCATTCAGACCTTTAGCTTCAACCCAGCCCGGCAAACGATCAGGATCACCAGCCAGATAGAAGCCCTTCTCGTGACCTTCCAGATCCTGTGCACCTTTGTAATACAGAGCGTTGCCCTGAGTGTAGTACTGGCCAGAAAATGGACGGCTGCCCACATAATAAACCGGCACACCGACTTCATAGTCCGCGTAAACGCCTTTATCACTACGCTCGTTGCCCGATACAAAATTAATAAACAGCACCGCAAAGATCAGCAACGCCGGTACAATCATGGCAACTTTACTGAACCACTTTTCATCACCGCGGATAAAACAGGCCATCAGCAGGCCAACCGCAGGGATGCCTGGCAGCACGTACGCAGGAAGAATGTTGCCCGCAAACGAGAACAGAATCATTGGCGCAATCATCCAGCACACAAGGAAGCTCAGCAGCGCAGGGTGAGTGGCATTGAACTCTTTGATCTGTGCGCGGCGGGTCCAGGCCATAATGATCAGGGAAAACGACCACGGTGCAGCAGAGTACAGCCAGAACCACCAGATAATGCCGCGTGGCTCATCGTGGGCGTTACCGTACAGGTCACCGTCCCAGCCTGGTACCATAAAGCGTTTGTAGTGCTCGCCAACGATAAAGTAGTCCAGGAAGCCCGGGGTCGCGCGCTCAGCCATCACATACCATGGCACGGCAACGATACACATCAGGATCAGACCTTTGACAATAGGGAAGCGCTGCCACAGCTCACGGAAAGCACCGATAAAGCCATGCTGGATCACCATAAACGGGAACACGCCAAGGCCGAAGATCACAACTGTTACCGGACCTTTGGTCAGCAGCGCCAGGCCCAGACCAAGGAAACCAAAGTAAGCCCACTTCTCTTCCCCCTGCCAGCAGAGCCAGAAGCCCAGCATCGCCATTGCCAGATACAGGGTCATCGCCATATCAGTCATAACCGCACCGGCAGAGATAGCAAACAGAGCAGTCGTTGACATCACTACTGCCGACACCAGCGGGTTGATACCCACACGCTTACAGAAGTATGCACCTACAGCAATAGTCGCTACACCAGCCAGCCAGTGTGGCATACGCACAGCAAACTCAGACAGGCCCATCAGCTCAATGCCTACCGCACTCAGCCAGGTAAACATCGGAGGCTTGCCCCAAAAAGGTACGCCGTAATCGGTAAATGGTGTCAGCCAGTTACCGGTTTCCACCATGATCCGCGCCATTTCGCCGTAGCGGGCTTCGGTGGTATCCATCAGCGGATACAGACCCAGCGTGATAAGACGCAGCAGGATAGCGATGGCAAATAAGCCCCACAAATGTTTCGAAGTTAACTTCACTTCAATCCCCTTGATTAAAATAAATATCTTGTCGCCCGGTTGGTTTCCCCGCCAGGCTGTCGCATTTCAGCAGCAAAATAGTATGACCCTGTTTTCTTTGATTAGTGCCATTTTTTCCAGCAGATGCATGACAGAGCCAGCATTATATTGCGCCCTGAATTTTTATCGACACTTTAGACACAATTTTTAAAAAAAACGCGCAGAAAAATCCCCCATCATGTCACGCCATTTTCCTGTATACGCCAGGCTGCAACATTTTAAGGGTGGAAGAGTGATAACAAAGAGTTTCGGCATCATCGGCAAAAAGCAGGCCGGAGCAGCGTAATCTTTGGATAACATTGTCCAAAACCTGCTGCTGTCTCTTATCACTGAAATAGTTCAGAACATTACACAGAAAGACCACATCAAACTGATGACCACCAGAACAGGAGCAAAACAGGTTATCAACCATAAAAGTGAGATTTTTCTTAAACTGAGGCCTGAAAATAAACCGGCTTTCTTCCTCCCCACCCGCTCTCAGGCAATAACGGTTTCGCCATTCCGGTGGGATACATTCAGAAGCAGAGGTCGGGAAACAAGCCTGCTGAGCTGACGCAACGGAAACTGGCGATACATCTGTCCCCAATACATGCCAGTTTTGATCTCCGGCAATATCGTCAAGCACCATGCCTATGCTGTAGGCTTCTTCACCACTGGCACAGGCTGCACTCCACGCCGACAGCTTCCGGGAAGGCGGATTTCGTTTCATCCAGTATCTATGGAGAAACTCAAAGTGCTCAGGCTCACGGAAAAAACGGGTCACATGGGTGGTCATTTTGTCTATAAAGATGCCAAGTTCCTCTTGCCCACACTCAGTACCAATGAACTCCAGGTACTGACCAAAATGAGTCATATCGTACGCCCGCAGACGACCTATCAGGCGACTGAAAACAATGTTCCTGTTTTCCAGGGAAAGGTTGATTCCCGTGTGCTCATCGCACAGACAGCAAACCCGTTCAAACTCAGGCTGCGTCATAGAGTTACGCATGGCAGTACCCTGTACAGCCAGAAATACACTCCTTCGGATGCAGAGAACCGGAACAAGCCACATTTGTTACTGTCTTCATCAAAACACTCCGTATTCAGAAAAATGTCGGCTCATCACTGTCGTTGCGGGAATGTGACCGGCGGTGACAACCGGTCAGCACAGGTTGCTGCAGTTCATGCAAAACCGCTTTGAGATCCGGAGGCTGGTCATCATTGCCACTCAGGTAGTGGCTCAGCAGCACTTCCGCTTCACCGCTGGCACGGACGCTGGCGCTGAGGATCTGGCTGACCCTGTCCTGATACTGCAGCTCAGTAATAATTTCGCTGATCAACTCGCGTACCCGCCCCTCCGGCTCACCACCTTTGCTGGTTTCAGGCTCATTCAGCAGCTGACTTAACCGGGTAAAGAGTTTGATAAGGTGCTCTGTTGCATGCTCACTTTGCCAGCTGGCATCCTTAAGATTGTGCTGAAGCAAAGGCAGGTACTGCTCACACAGCAGGAGCAGGTATTCGCGGTCATAACGGCAGTTTTCCCGGACTTTACTTTCACAGGCTTCAGAAACCGTGCGATAAAACCAGGCCAACAGCACCAGGGTACAGGCCAGGGTTATCACCGCAGCGCTCAGCGGTGCGCCAGCCCAGAAGTTTACCGTGGCAACCACACAGGTTATCAGTAGCAGCTTGCTCCAAATCACGAGGGCTCCGGTCAGTCAGTTTCACTATTAATAGCCTAGTCAATATTTTGCACTGAACTAACTTTTTGCCTTCTTTTTAATCAGAAGCCCACCCTTGTGCACTACTGGCTAAGACTGCCGTCCGGTGTATATCGGCTTTTCAGCTGGGAGAGGGTTAATGGCCGGTCAAAGAAATAGCCCTGTACAATGTCACAACCGTAGTTGCGTAATACATCGTACTGCGCCTGGGTTTCCACCCCTTCTGCGACGACCTTCATCTCGGCAGCGCGTCCAATCGCGACGATCGCTTTCACCAGTGAGTCACTCTGGGCAGAGCTCAGCATCTGGTCGATGAAGCTGCGGTCTATCTTGATTTCATTGATAGGCAGGTTACTGAGATAACTCAGCGAGGAGTACCCGGTACCAAAATCATCCAGCGAAATACTGAAGCCCAGCTCACGAATGGCTTCAATGACCGGAGTGACAGTAGCAAGGTCATTAATGAACACGTTCTCGGTGATCTCCAGAATAAGGCGCTCACAACTGATTGTGTTTTGCTGAGCAATCTCCTGAAGTCGGGGTAAAAAACTGCGCCCCAGCATCTGAGCCGGTGAGAGATTAACCGAAAGCGTAATGTGGGATTCGCCACAGGGGAAGAGCTGATTGATGTCCTTACACGCCCGGTCCAGCACAAACATACCCAGCTCATCAATAAGCCCGGTATCTTCCGCTACCGGGATAAACTCGGCCGGAGAAACATGCCCGAGCTGCTGATTATGCCAGCGCAACAATGCCTCTACACCACACAGTTTTCCGGTTTGGCTGTCAATTTGTGGCTGATAAAGTACAGACAACTCTTCTCTTTCCACCGCATGACTGAGTTCGCGCTCCAGCAGAAAGTCATACTGGACCTGGCGGTTGATCTCGTTGTTGAAAAACAGCACATCCCCTTTCTGACGGGCCTTGGATTTGTACAGAACGATATCCGCACGACTGATCAGCTCTTCAGGCTCATCGCCATCTGAAGGGAACATGGAGACGCCGATAGTACAGGTCACCAGCATCACTTTACCCTGAATAACAAACTGCTGGCTGAACACCTGCTGGATCATTTCCACTTTCTTTTCTGCCTCTGTCAGGCTGTCCAGACAGGGGAAGCAGAAGATAAACTCATCCCCGCCAAACCGGGCAATCATATCGCCATCTTCCAGCCGGGATTCAAACTGGGTACTGATTTCCGCCAGCAGCTCATCACCGGCTGTGTGACCGTACAGGTCATTGACCTTTTTGAAGTCATCCAGATCGACAAACATCACCGCCAGCTGACGGTAGTTCTTTCTCGAAATTTCTATCCCCTGACGTATGTGATCGTTAAGCAGTACCCGGTTTGGCAGGCCCGTCAGGGCATCGTGCAGCGCCATATGCTCCAGCTGCTCTTTGGCATCCTGAAGATGGCTGAAGTCCTGGTTTATCCTGTGCTGAAAACGCTCAAAACGCCTGGCAATGATCCGGCTCAGCCCCAGTGACAACAGGGCAATCATCACCGTAGTGACGCCTCCGATAACACCCATCCTGACAAGCGCCGCCCGGTAACCTTCCTCTGCCCGTTGTGACAGTTCAAGCAGATAAGCTTCTGTTTCCTGATCGTAAACACCACTGCCTATCACCCAGTCCCAGGCCGGAAAACGGATGACATAACTGGTTTTGTCCGGCAATGTCACACCCGGGGGAAGGTAATCGGCTTTATAGCGGACAAACTCACCATCAGCACTGAGCAACTGCTGCACATCCTGCCGGATTTGAGGATTTCCCCGTTCCAGCGCATTTATCCCAACCCGTGAGCCATCAATATGGGCCAGGATCTCCCCGCCCGGGCCGAAGATAAACACGTAACCATACTTACCAAACCGAAGCTCACGCGCCCATTCTAGCACCCTTTGCTGAATGTCGCGTTCGACATCCACCACATAATCTCCGGTACCAATAAACCAGTCATAAGGCGCAAAGTACTTGCCAAAGCCTATCTTCTCAAACTCCTGGTTTGTGTTATCCGGTTTAACAAACCACCAGCGATGATAAGTCTCGCCTTTGGTTTTTACCTGCTGGCCCAGCTCGCGTACCACATAACTTCCACGGACGTCCTTAAAGTCCCACATTGAGGTCCCCTCGATATGGGGCAGCAACGGATGCATCACATTGATACCACTGGACTTATAGATAAAAAAGTATCCACGACCATTATTAAAACGGATATCTCTCAGTGCTGAAGTAATAATTGCGGTGACTTCAGACTCAGAAAGGTGACGGTTTTGCTCATAAATACGGGAGGCAATCGCGTGGGCTTCGCGCACACGCTGTTTGATAGTGGTTTTAAGCTCCTGCTCAGTTTTTGAGCGGGCATATTCGATCTGAGAGGCAACATGCCCGACCTGGGCTTTTAACAGTGATTCCTGCTGCTCCTGATGCTGCAGATAAAGCGCATTAAGGTCGGCGGCAGAGCTGTTCACCCTGTCTTTGATCCCAAGCCCTACCCACAACAGGGTAAACATGGCAACGATGAGGGCCGGAGCGTATTTAATCAGCCTGATCAATTTGTTATCGGTAAGCTCCGCCATGTTTACTCCCACTCTTTCAGTGCTCCTGTTAACCATAGACGCGCTTTTGACTGTTGGCGAAAAGAAGAGATAACGATTGCGGGCTGACTCAAATTTCGCAGACACTTTTCGCAGCAAACCAAACTCTTTTCTCAATAAGCAAAGACTGCTAGGCTATGCGGCCTGTTTTTCCACCATCACCCAGTTATGAAACTTTCCGCCAGCCCGGTTACTGAGCACGTTTTTAACCAGACCGCGTTTTACTTAAAGCGTGATGATCTGCTCCATTCCCAGTTCAGTGGCAATAAAGCCCGTAAGCTCGCCACCCTGCTTGAAGCGGACATGCCAGAAATCCAGACCCTGATTTGCTACGGCTCAGCCCAGGCGAACTCGCTCTATTCACTGGCAACCCTGGCAAAAATCAAAGGCTGGGCACTGGAATTCTACGTCTCTCACATTCCTGACTGGCTGAAAGCCCAGCCAAACGGCAACTACCGGGCCGCACTGGAGCTGGATGCCAACGTCATTGAAGTAGGCCACCAGCACCACCCGAAAGAATACATAGAATCAGTACGCAAACCGGACAACAGCTGCCTGGTACTGGAAGAAGGTGCGCGCAGCCCGCTGGCCGAGGAAGGGGTAAAACAGCTGGCTCAGGAGATCAAATGCTGGGCTCAGTCCAAACGCGTAACAGAACTGGTGGTCGCCCTCCCTTCAGGAACAGGCACGACCTCGCTCTACCTGCACAAGCATCTTAAAGCCTGTGGTATTCAGGTAGTGACCTGTGCCTGTGTCGGCGGTGATGAGTACCTGACCGAACAGTGGCGCTCACTGGGCGAAGAGGATCACCCAACGATCCTGAGTCTGGGTAAAAAACACTACTTTGCCCGCCTCTACTCTGAGGATTATCAGATCTGGCAACAGCTCAGCGATCAGACCTACATCGAGTTTGACCTGCTCTACGACCCACTGATGTGGCGCTGCCTGCAAAGCTGGTGGCCGGAACAACAGGGCAAAACTCTGCTCTATATCCACCAGGGCGGTCTGCTTGGCAATGAGTCCATGCTGCCCCGCTATCACCGTCTGGAAGAGAAAAGCTACTGACGCCTTCTGTCCCCCTTATCCTGACGACCCGGCCCTGCGCCGGGTTATCTGTCTGACAGGTAATCCAGCATCCCCTGAATGGTCAGTACTTTCGGGTAATCCACTTCCGGTACGTTAATGCCGGTCTGTTTGCTCACCGCTGTCACCAGATTCAGAAAGTCCATCGAGTCCAGATCAAATGCATCACGCATATCTTCGTTTTCCACCAGAACTTCGCCTTCAAGTTCCGGGGCAATGTCTGTCAGCTGAGTGATGATCAGCTGGTGTAGTTGCTCTCTGTCCATAAACGCTCCGGTTGCTGTAACAGCTTGTTGAGTTGATAGAGGAACTTAGCCCCGATATGGCCGTCACTTACGCGGTGATCGGCGGCCAGACTGCAGGTGATCACATCCCGCACTTTCACCTCGCCATCAATAACCAGCGCCTCCTGGTGAGGGCTGCCTGGGGCGATGATCGCCACCTGAGGAGGAAGGATAACCGGCAGCATCTGCTCTGCGCCGCGCTCACCGATACTGCTCACGCAACAGGTCCCGCCGGTGAGCTGAGACAGCGGCAGACGACCCCGGCGCGCTTCAGTCACCTGACGGGTAATAGCCTCCATCATCGCTGGTGCGTCCATCAGGTGAGCATCGCGTATTACCGGCATGATCAGCCCCGTACCACGGACATTGACGGCATGTGACAGGTGCACCACAGATGAAGACGTGAAGCCTCCCTCTGTATACAGCCCATTAAGCTGTCCAGACTCCGCTAACAGGTGCGCAATCGCGCACATCATGGGTGCTGCGAGTAATACCCGCTCCTGTGGCGGCCTGTCCTGATTAAACTCACTGAGGTATGCCACCAGTGCCGTCACGTCGAGACGATGAGTCAGGTAATAATGAGGAATGGTTTGCTTCGAAAGAGTCACCGTATCGCTGATCGCATCGCGCATCATCTGGCGGGTATCCGGCTCTGTCTGAACCGGTTTTGTTTTCGGCTCTGGCACTCTTCTCTCAGCTTCATATCCCGGAAAATCGCTCAGAGTAACCGGCCTGCCGTTCTTCCCGGCAAGTTCAGCAAGATCAAGCCCCAGTGCCGTGGCCTGATAACGGGCTGCGGGTGAAGCAGGAACGAAGGATGAAGACGAACCTGCAGCTGTGCTCACCACTGGCTGTTCAGTAACACTAACCAGCAGCTCAGTGACCGGTTCCTCTGCCTGCGTTGCTCTATCCGGCTCAACAGCCATTTCATTATCACTCTCCGGACCCGGCCCCTGCAGACGGGCGATCACCGTGCCGACTTGCACTTCATCGCCAACCTGTGCCAGCAGGGTATCAATTACGGTATCTTCGAAAATATCGAGCTCAATCGCGCCTTTGTTGGTTTCAATGACCGCCACCACATCACCGCGCTTAACCTCATCGCCCTCTTTTACCTGCCACTCTATCAATGTGCCGGTGGCCATATCTGCGCCAAACGCGGGCATTACCAGATTATGGGTCTGTTTGGTCATAAGCGCCCCCTAACCTGTCTGGCCACTGCCCAGCATCTCAAGGGCGGCTTTCACTATGTCTTCCACCTGCGGAATACACGCCTGCTCCAGATGCTCAGGGTAAGGGAAAGGCACTTCCTGGCCACAGATACGTCTTACCGGCGCATCCAGATACCAGATCGCTTCTTCTGCCAGGGTTGCGCTGATCTCAGCCGACATGCCCACACTCTTCCACGACTCATCAACAATGATCGCTTTGTGGGTTCGCTTCACTGACTCAATCATCGCGTTTCGGTCCAGCGGACGCAGGCAGCGCAGATCCACGACTTCCACTTCAAACCCCAGCTCGTTAAGCTGCTCTGCTGCCTCCATCGCTTTGTACAGGTTGCCACCCCAGGTAAATATGGAGAGGTCACTGCCCGGGCGCCGCACGACTGCGTGGTGCATATCTTCCACTGGTGCAGCTTCGTCATACTCTTCTGTCCGGTTATAGAGCATCACGTGTTCGAAAATGATGGTTGGATCCGGGTCATCCAGCGCCATTTTCAGCATATTGCGGGCATCAGCGATGGTGCCGGGATAGAGCACTTTAAGCCCCGGAACATGAGCAAACATCCCTTCAAAACTGTGAGAGTGCTGCGCCGCCAGTTGTTTACCCGCGCCGCAGGCCATACGGATCACCAGCGGTACACCAACCTGACCATTAGACATGTGCCGCAGCGTAGCGGCATTATTAATGATCTGATCGAGTGCCAGCAGGCTGAAGTTTACCGTCATGATCTCAACAATGGGCCGCATACCGCCCATGGCCGCGCCAACCCCGGCACCGACAAATCCGGATTCAGCCAGCGGCGTATCTATGATCCGTTCACGGCCAAACTGCTCAATCAGCCCCTTGGTGACAGCGTAACATCCACCATAATCCCCGACATCTTCACCCATCAGAAATACCCGGGGATCGTTTTCCAGCGCTTCAACAATTCCGGCTTTAAACGCTTCACGATATGAAAGCTCAGTCATGGCGCACCTCCCGGGCGTAAACGTGTTTATGCAGATCGCTGACCGGCTCATCACGACCGGCGAGCGCAGCTTTCACCGCTGCGTCAATCTCCAGGTCTGCCTTTCTCTCAATCTCCCGGATCTGCTCTTCATCAATATGGTGGTTTTCCTGCAGCCAGTGGCTCAGCTGCACAATCGGTCCTTTCTTCTGCCAGGACTGGATCTCATCTTTGTCACGGTACTGCTGGGAATCAAACATCGAGTGACCCCGGAAACGGTAAGTACGGCACTCAAGAAACTGTGGCCCGGCTCCGCTTCGAATCGCCTGACAGGCAATCTGACTGGCCGCTTCCACATCCACCACGTTCATTCCATCCAGCTGCTGGGCAGCAATGCCGTAACTGGCGGCTTTAGTAAAGATCTGCTGGTTGGACTCCTCGATAGCCAGTGCAGTGCCCATGGCATACAGGTTGTTTTCACACACAAACAGGATGGGCAGTTGCCACAGCTTGGCGAGGTTCATGCTTTCATGAAACTCCCCTTCTGCCACCGCCCCTTCGCCGAAGAAGCAGCAGGTGATGTTATTGCGGCCCTGCATCTTATCCGCCATCGCAAGTCCCACTGCCAGCGGCAGCGCACCGGCCACAATGGCGTTACCACCATAGAAACGCTTCTGTTTGTCGAACAGGTGCATAGAACCACCCCGTCCGCCACTGCAGCCCTCCATTTTGGCGAACATCTCGGCAAACAGGGATTCCATCGAAATGCCTCTCGCCAGTGCATGGCCGTGTTCACGATAGGTCGCGAGGATGGAGTCCTGCTCTGTAAGCGCCTGCATCACACCTACGGAGATCGCCTCTTCACCGTTATAGAGATGCAGGAAGCCACGGATTTTTTGCTCGTTATAAAGACCGACGCAGGCTTCCTCAAAGCGCCGGATGCGGATCATCTCCGTCAGCAGATAATGCAAATGCTCACGGGTGATATGAGTTTTGTGATTTGCCATTCGCTTCTCCTTACGCTTCCCAGGCTACTTTTCATCGCTTTCGAGAGTGGAAGTATCGCCCTCAGGCAGCCCCAGTTCCCGGGCCTTAAGTAACCGGCGCATGATTTTTCCGCTGCGGGTTTTTGGCAGGTTCTCCCGAAATGCAATTTCCCGCGGCGCAACCGCCGGACCGAGACGTTTACGGGCGTGACCGAGCAGGGTTTTACGCAGCTTCTCATCAGCGTCAAAACCAGGTTTTGTCACCACAAAGGCTTTAACGATCTCCCCTGCGACCGGATCAGGCAGGCCAATCACCCCGACTTCAGCGACAGCCGGGTTCTCCATCAGGGCGCTTTCCACTTCAAACGGCCCGATAAGGTGACCAGAACTTTTAATCACATCGTTGGCCCGGCCAACAAACCAGAAATACCCCTGCTCATCCTGATAGGCCAGATCCCCGGTCAGATACCAGTCATCAGTAAAGCAGCTGCGGTACTTCTCTTCCTGATTGAGGTAACCCCGGAACATCGAAGGCCAGCCGGTTTTAATGGCCAGCTCCCCGACTTCCCCGGCCTTGGTACTTATCTGCTTTTCACCTTCTGCGCCGGTATACACCGCCGCCTCAATGCCAGGCAGAGGTTTGCCCATAGAACCGGGACGAACAGTATTGGTGGCGACATTGGCGATCAGAATGCCGCCGGTTTCGCTCTGCCACCAGTTATCATGAATTGCCATGCCAAAGCACTTCTGCCCCCAGACCACCGCTTCCGGATTCAGCGGCTCACCGACGCTGGCAATAAAGCGCAGCGAACTCAGGTCATAACCCTGCGCCAGCTCTTCCCCGACTTTCATCAGCATGCGAATTGCCGTCGGCGCGGTGTACCAGATGGTCACCTTCTGGCTGCTTAAGATCTGATACCAGCGCTCAGCATCAAACTCGGCCTGATCGATGATCAGGGTAAGGCGGTTACACAAAGGCGCGATAATGCCGTAGGAAGTACCGGTCACCCAGCCGGGATCGGCGGTGCACCAGTAGATGTCGCCCGGATGCATGTCCAGCGCGTAGTAACCGGAGAGCTGATGCCACAACACAGCATTGTGGACGTGCATCGCGCCTTTAGGCTTGCCTGTGGTACCGGAGGTAAAGTGCAGCAGGGCTAACTGCTCAGGATCCGTCTCTGCCACCTCAAACTCTGCAGAGCTTTTCTCCAGCAACGCATCCAGGTCCAGACAGCCTTCCGGCAGCTCGTCTGACACGTCATAAAGCAGCACATGCTTCAGGCTTTCCAACTCATGGCGCCACGCCATCACTTTCTTGCGGTACAGGGCCTCACTGGTCACCAGCACCCTGCCGTGACCAATCTCCATCCGCGAGTGAATTGGCTCCGGGCCAAACGCAGAAAACAGCGGCGAGAAGACCGCGCCATATTTCACGCTGCCCAGCATGGCGTAATAGAGGTCCGGTACCCGCTGACACAGGGCAAATACCGTATCGCCCCGCTCAATGCCCAGCTCAGAAAGCAAATTGGCAAAGCGGCTGGTCTGCTCCATCAGCATCTGATAGCTGATATCAACCTGCTGCCCCTCTTTTCCCAGCCAGCGAATCGCGACCTGATCCCCAAACCCAGCCTGAACATGGCGGTCCACCGCCTGATAAGCGATATTTGGTACGCCAGAGTCCCCAATAAGCTGATGTCTGGCGCGCTGCCAGTCGAAGTTTTGGTATGTCTCTGAGTAATCAACCAGATTGTGTAAATGCGCCTGTGACGGGTCTTTTTTGATTTCGGCAAAGTCCATGATTTTCTCCATAGCCAAACGACCTGATGCCTGTATTTAAAGGTTAGGAGACTTGTTGCGGTTTAGCACAGAGAAAGGATGTTCTGAATCAAAAATTTATCTGGTTACACCCGGTGCGACGCCATGTCCGGGGCCTGAGCTCTGACCGGTTCTTCCACCGGGTAAGGCAGGCAGCGGACACAACATCCTGCTTGCCATTTCACCTGTTTGGTATATGTTAGCTGCCAATATATACATTGCCGGTATAGTGGCCGTGTATCTGAAAGACCTCAAGAGCATTACCATGACAAAAGATGTAATTAAGTTTGTTGCCGCCGATATGGATGGCACCCTCCTCGACGCCAACAGCCAGCTTGACCCGGCTTTTTTCCCTCTGCATGAACAGCTTGAGCAAAACGGCATCATCTTTGCCGCCGCTTCCGGCCGCCAGTACTACAGCCTGCTGAAGACATTTGAGCCGATTAAAGAGCGCATGATGTTTATCGCCGAGAACGGCACCATGGTAATGCACAAAGGCGAAGAGCTTTACAGCTGCACCATGAACGGTGATGCCATTGCCGATATCATCCGCACCGCCCGCGCAATTGAGGGCACGCATATCGTACTTTGTGGCAAGCAATCCGCTTACATTGAAACCAGAGATCCGGACGCGCTTAACGAGTTCGCCAAGTACTACGAACGCACCCGCCAGGTAGACGACCTTCTGGAGGTTGACGACGAATTTATCAAAGTCGCCATCTGTAACTTTGGCGGCTCAGAGCAGCTGGTTTACCCGACGATTAACGCCCGTTTCGGCGGGGATCATAAAGTCGTGGTCAGCGCCAAAATCTGGCTGGACATCATGCACAGCGAAGCCTCAAAAGGCGCGGCACTAAAAAGCCTGCAGGAATCACTGGGCTTCAGCTTCGAGCAAACCATGAGCTTTGGCGACTACTTCAACGATATTGAGATGCTGCAGGAAAGCTACCACTCGTATGCAATGGAAAATGCACATGAGGAAGTGAAGAAGTATGCGCGGTTTAGTGCGCCTTCGAATAATGAGCGAGGGGTGATCCGGGTGTTAGAAGAATATCTCAATACCCTGAGTTAAGCGAAAACAGTGATCAGGCTCAGTTTACCTCTTATACGTTTGCCCTTATAAATAAAGCCCCGGCATTTCAGCCGGAGCTTTTCGATAACCAGGCGTTTAGGAGAGCGAATAAGCAACAACTAAACCATTGTTAATAAAGCTTATTCACCCTATCAAAAAGACTGCCGATTGTATTGCTTTCGCTGTCGGTAGTCCTGTATTCTCCGGCTCACATCGACTTATCAGGAAGCACTCTTACTTCAAGTACATTATTGACATCAATTAGCTTAGCCACCGCCAGAATATCTTCTTTTGTGGTTGCAGCTAACACTGCAGCACTGATCCCTTCTGCTTCTATTATGTCCGGGTAAGTTTGAGCTGTTGACGTCAGGTCAAACCAATAGCCGTTACTTTCAACCCGCTGCTCCACCGCATCTATAAGTGGCGTGACAGCCCGCTTAAGTTCATCATCACTGATCAGTCTGCTCTGCAAAGATATCAATACTTTCTTATAAGCTGAAAAAACCTTATCAACCTGATCAACAGTGGTATTGCTATTGATTGTCAGGTATCCGAAGTTCTTGAAATTATAAGATTGCATAAGGCCTGAGCGAGGACTATACGCAGCGCCGGTAGCCTCTCTGATTTCTCTTGTCACACGTTGCTGAATGACACTCTCCAACAATCGAAAGTGCAGCATCTGTTCCGTGTTACGGGCATCAGGCAAGCTCCAGTAGCCACTTGCTAATGCCGTTGTTTTTTCACCTTTGTGATACCAGGTCACGGCTTCTTTCTTGATCGGCGGAAACTCAGCCTGATAACGGTCGATAGCCTGGTCTGCCCTGATATCCAGAGCTCCAAATGTCTGAGCAACATAGTCAACCGCCTCTTGAGGCGAAATATCACCGACAATACCGATCTCTACCGGACCATTCGATATGGCGCTATCAATGATGGGTTTCAAATCAGACATGGAAAATGCGTTAAGCTTTTCCATGGAAGGCTGCGCCCACCGCAAATCACCGCCATGCAGTTTGAGCCCGATAGAGTTACCCATAACGCTTTCTGGACTTTCCTGGTATGTGTTAAGGTGATTACTCAGCATTTGGCGCGCAAAAGACATCCCCTGCTCACGGTAGCCCCCATCGGTCATCAGAGCGGTAAACACTTTAAGCTGACTGAGCGCATCTTCCTTTTTGACAAACCGGTGAGAAGCAAATGCATTCACGTCTACGCTCAGATCAAGCCCCAGAGTCCTCCCTGAAAATATCCGCCTCAAATCATTCATTTCATGTGCTTTAAGCCCACCAGCCGCCATTCCTGCGTTATAGAGGAGGATTAATGGATATTGCTCTTCGGTCAGAGCCATCATTCCTTTACCGACACGCGCAGAGATAAAAACAACGCCCTTTTCATAATCTGTCTGCTTAACATTGAGCATGACGCCGTTATCAAAGCGATAGCTGAGTATTCCCCCAAACCCGGACGTTCCGGTCAGCGTGGCTTTGCCCGGCTTACCAAAATGGTTGTAAGCAAACTCGGTACTTGCTTTTTCAACGTAAGGAGAGACCTTTTCTTTTCTGCTTGCCGCATATGCGTTAAGAAGTTTCTGTTCCAGACCCGGAGTATCACTACGCACAGTTAAATAGATACGGGGAGAAGCCAAAGCCCATCTACTGCGAAAAACCTGATTAACAGACTCAACCGTCAGCTGGTTTCGTAGTTCCTCAAACATAGCCCGGTCTGCTTGCGGTGACGCGATAACGAACCCGCCATCGACAGCATTCAACACGTTATCGGCAAGAGTTGCACTGAACGTATCCCCTTCACTCTCGACACTAAACTGCAGTTCCTTCTCTATCTGTAGAAGCTCACGCTCAATCTCTGCTTTGCTAAAACCAAACTCCGCCGCCTGACGCAACATCTGGTCTATTGTTGTCAGGCCAAACTCCCAGTCATCGTCTGCTGTCGTCACTCCAATCGTATTTACGCGAACCGATTCCAGATTGAAATCTGACGAAATACCCGGAGACATAATGCGCCCACCGCTTTCGTAGGATAATGTATCAATACGGTTGTTTATTGCTCTAAGGCCAATCAAGTTGGTCCAGCGTTCCAATACGGCAGCCTTACTGAGCGCTTTAGGTGACTCCTTCTCAATAAAACTAAGCTCTATACGCGTATCTATATTTGGATCAGAAAAGACTTTAGCTTCCGTCTTCTCAGGAAGGATAAGGTTAAATTCAGGATCAACGGCGGGTTGAAACGCTTTATTACTCCAGTTTGAAAAATAGTGCTTCACACGCTCCAGCATGACCTCATGACTGACATCACCCGCCAAAATCAAGGTTGTATTCGCCGGAGCATAATAAGCCTGATAGAAGCTTCTCAATCCTTTTTGAGTGACCTGGTCCATCCCTTTCAGTGTTCCCAGACCAATCTTTTTAGGCAGGTTTGCGCCTTCGTAAATATAATCTGCAAAATCAAGACTTCGCACCAACCCAACCGAGCTGCGTTCGCGCACTTCAGACTTAATAACCTTACGCTCGCTGTCTATTGCACTTTGTTCCAGGCTCAGTTCAGAAGCGGTCTCCCGCAGCAGAAACAGTGCGGTATTGATACTATCGATATCCGCCTTAGGTAGATCGAGCCGGTAATTGGTATTCGTCATACCTGTTGTCGCGTTGGTATCGGCTCCAAAGGCTAAACCGTGCCTTTCCAGCATTGATATCATTTCACCTTGAGGGACATTCGTTGAGCCATTGAAGGCCATATGCTCTAAAAAATGGGCTAATCCGGGCTCTTCACCCTTCTCCTGAAATGACCCGGCATCAACAAACATCCGAATGGACAGGCCATTCTTTGGGTTACTGTTTTCAATGGTGATAACACGCAGTCCATTCTCAAGCAGCACGGTTTGATAACGAGAGTCCAGAGAAATATCAGTCTGAGGAAACCAGAGGGCTGATTTATTAGGTGCTGAGACGGCAGTAAAGGGAACGCACAGAAGAGAAAGTAATGAGAGATAACACTTAAGACTCAGTTTACACATAGGCACACATCCATTCATCCATCCATACAGGATGAGCAATCAAATAAGCCAATCCTATAAACACCATAAATACCTATCAAGGCATTATCTGTAAGCGTCTGTAGTCATCATGTAATCCTCACCGAAAAACAGCCCCGACACTTCTGAGCATCCGGAAGATGCTGATAAGCAGGCCCTCTTTGCCCCACGCGGCCCCTGGGTAAGGCGAAGCAAAGCCCCCATGGGCAGATTCATACGAGTCTGTGCTCAGCATTTTCCTGATTGACTCATATTTTTGAGCAGTTATGCTGAGTCTGGAGGCAAGTTAAAGATCCGAACTCCCGGCGCGCAAAAACTGCGTTTCTACTTTGAACCACCGACTTCCGTCAATGCCAGCGACAACCGCAACATATCAATATGCTGCCGCCCCCGCTCGAACACCGGTTCATCATAGTGATCAATAAAGAAGTCCTTTATCTCCCCGTCGACCTGAAAGCCGTGGCGCAGAAAAAACCTCAGCTGGCAACCAAATGCCCCGGCACCGGTAAAAACCTGCAAGAATCCCTGCCCAGAGAGCTCCTGTAAAGCAAACCTCAGCAGCCCTGAGCCAATCCCTTTTGACTGCTCTTCCCGCCATACCGCAAGATTGCAGATCTCGCAGATATCCCCCTGACTGGAACTGGTCACGCAGGCCCCCACCAGCTTATTCTGCTCAAACGCACCAAAGCAGACCGAATCTGGCAGATAAGAACGAATACGCTCTTCAGAGGGTTCAGCTTCGAGTAGCAGGGGAAGCGGGATCATTTTTGCGTTGATCTGTTCGTAAGTTGGCATCGCTTTGCCCTTTGGTATTGTTGTCTGTGCTTAGCCTTTCAATTTCAAGCTTAGACAGCATACAGGAAGTACGGCAGATTCAGATACGAAAAAGCCCCTGCATTTCTGCAGGGGCTTTTCTGAATTTGGCGGTGAGTGAGAGATTCGAACTCTCGATACGTTGCCGTATACACACTTTCCAGGCGTGCTCCTTCAGCCACTCGGACAACTCACCGTATTGTTTCTGTCAGTGCCGTTGGCTGCTGACAGGGCGCTAATTTAATGATTATGCCCGGTTGGGTCAAGCATAAATCTTAAAAAAAATCGCTCTTTTGATTCAAGTGGACATTAATTAACTATTTTCGACAAACTTTCACCACTTCGATGAAAAATCAGGCGCTTTGGTAGTAGCCTGGCACACGGAAAAGCTTGCGGCACGAATCCAGGAAGTAGCCGTACAGTACGCCAAGTGCGCAGGAAACCACCGCGTTACTGCTCACGGCAGTGATGATCTGGTCGGTCGATGCGCCAACAGAGAGCAGGATCAGGGCGTAAGCTGGTGACTGGAATGTCACGTAGGCGATCAGGTCGCCAAGTTTGCGCGTAAAACTGCTGTCGTGGAATCGCACGCCGGTACGCAGTACCCAGTCACGGAACACGCCGTAAGGCCAGGCGATCGCGATATTAACCGGTATCGAAAGCACGCGGGAGGCCAGCGACTGTTCAAACGACATACCCGAGACAAAAATCTCAATCAGCATACCCGCTATAAAACTAAACACTACCATCGCAAAAGTATCTGCCAATGCATTACGCATACAGAAAGGCGCTTTCACTTTCATCGCTCAATTCCACCAAAGAAAAAACCAGAAAAAGTCAGAAATGACAAAAGATATAACCAGCAAAAGAACAACCAACCAGTTATGTGAGCTATTAAAACACAAGATTCATAGAATTAGATTCTATATTTTAACTTAAGTGGTAAACTTTCAACCAGTTTTGATTTAAAAAGCAGTCAGATAGACTACCTTCCGTTAACAAAGGATTTCCCACTGCTTTCACTCGTATGAAACGTTACTTTTATACAGAAAAGTAGCCGGAATACACCGGGTGTGGAAGGCGTTGCCAGAGAAAATGGTGAGCAGAAAAAAGAAAGGGGCCGGATGGCCCCTCAGTCAGTCTTTAAGAGGATTTAAGGTAAGGAAGTCCATGTCTTCCGGCGCGGGTGCCAGCTGGTTCTCCAGCGAGGTCTGAATCCGCAGCACAGTCTGTACCATGTCGGCTTTGCCCTGATCTTCACATTTGAGGCGCAGCTGCTCGGCAGTATCAAACGCTTTGGCAAAGTCCTGGTTTTCGATACTGACGTACAGGTCAACCAGCAACTGCTCATAGGTGAGGCCCTGCTGCTCCGGTGGTGGCTGGGAGGATGCCGCTGCTGTGCCAGCCCGGGACTTAAGCTTATCGGCGTTCATCATCAGCACATCATCCAGCTCGGTTTCATCGATTGGTTTGGCGATGATATCGTCTACACCAGCCTGGGTCATTTTCTCCCGGGTGTCTTTGAAAACATCGGCGGTACAGCCAATGATCAATGAATCACACAACGGTGGTGGCATCTGGCGAATAGCCCTTGTGGCTTCAATACCATCCATTACCGGCATGTGGTTATCCATCAGGATCAGGTCAAAAGTCTGGTTTTTCAGAAGCTCAATGGCTTTCTCGCCATTTGGTACTGAAACCGTGACAAAACCTTTGCCGCGCAGGAAGGCGTCAATAATCATGGTATTGGTGCGGTTGTCTTCAACAATCAGTACGGTGAGGCCATTACAGTCGATATCCGTTGTATGGGCGCTCTCTTTGATGAGTGGCTCACACGGCTCTACTTTGATCGTGATATAGAAACTCGAACCCACCCCTTCTTCACTATCGAGCTGAATATCGCCCTGCATGCCTTTAATGATTTGCTTCACAATCGCAAGTCCGAGGCCGGTGCCACCATATTTGCGCGTAGTGGTGCTTTCTGCCTGCTCAAAAGGCTTAAAGATACGCTCCTGGGCCTGTGGCGAGATACCCACCCCGGTATCGCGGATCTGAACAGCCATGAATGTCTCACCATGGCGGATCTCTTCTTTCAGGTACACTTCCACAAAACCTCGGCTGGTAAACTTAATCGCGTTGTTAAGCAGGTTAAACAGAATCTGGCGGATCCGGGCCTTATCAGCGTTATACCAGCGTTCTGCCGGCAACTCGGAGTGAACATTGAAGTTAAGGCCTTTCTCGGCAGCAAGAGTCTGGTACACGCTGTTAATACTGCCAATAATCGCCGCCATGGCGAACGGAGCATTCTCAAGCTCAAGTTTGCCCTGCTCGATTTTCGAAAAGTCGAGGATCTCGTTAAGCAGCGTCATCATGTGCTCGCCGGAATCATACAGGCTGTGAAGTAATTTGGACTGCTGTTCATCCAGCTCCGTTTTAAGCAACAGCTGAGCCGTACCCAGCACGCCGTTCATCGGAGTACGAATTTCATGTGACAGTGTGGCAAGAAACGCAGTCTTGGCCTTGGTTGATGCCTGAGCCCGAAGTTTTTCCTCTTCCAGTGTGTGTGTTTTATGATTGAAACAGTCGATCAGGTGACCAATTTCGTCCTCCTGGGTGTAGTCCATTTTGATCTCACCCCCCGACTGAGTGTCAGAGACTTCATCAGCCAGCTGCACTATCGGCTCAATCAGGTTGCGCCGGATCAGGTAATAACCGGCCATAACGCCGATCAGGAGAATTCCCAGCAGAACCAGTTCAAGCGTGGTTACCAGGTCAAAAGTTTCCTCTGCGACTTTACGTCCCGCATTAATGACATCGATTTGCCAGTTATACGGTCCAAACACCAGAGTCGAGATATACAGATCATCACTCATCCGGAAGTCATATTCGTGGATACTGGCTCCGGCAGAATCTTTAAGCAACACACCAAGGCTGTAACGGTCTGCCTGCTTCTGCAGTTGCTCCACCACCGCAGACAGGGAAACATCGACCGTAGCCACACCGGCAAGGCCCTCACTGCCAAAATAAGGCATAGACGCAGTGATCATCTGCACGTGCGTATAAGGGTCGATATAAACGCCTGACCAGGCCATTTCACCAGCGGCAAGCGCAGCTGCTGAAGTGTACCAGGACTCTTTGTGATAGCCACCGGACTGGGGATTGTTCCAGGAATGGATCCTGTCTGTGCTGCCATCATCACGCTTGTTGAAGAACAGGCTGCTGTATGCCACATCCGGGTCAATGGAATAAGGGGCGGGCCAGATGCCACCACTCACCAGAGCGTCATCGCTTTGACCAATGATACCGGCAATCAGATCATGAGACTGTTCGGTATCATTGTTTTGCGCCGCCGCGACCAGACTGCGCAGGGTGCCAAGAGAAAAAGAAATGGATTTACTGAGATCGGAGGCCAGAAGCTCTGTTCTAAGATCCAGATTCTGCTCCAGCTTACTTCGAACGGGCTTTTCGACCACGAAATAGGTGATGCTGCCGAAAACAGCGATAAAGAGGCACAGGTAAATCCCTAACGCATAAATGCTTCTCTTCTTAAGTGAAGAACGTATATCCATAGCCAAGCCCTCGGGGTACATAATAAAAACTTATATGCTGAGTCTTGATCCATCAAGTCTTTTTCACTATTCGACCTGCTGGTACACTAGTATTTAAATTCACATAAATCGCTTTACGCACACTAATAAAGCGGACTCAGATAAAGGACATCCCCTTGACGCTACAAGAGCTGTTAAACCACCCGGACCTTGAAGGTAAACTGTTGTCAGACGGCCAGATCCGCGGTTTTGTTACTGCTATGGCTGCGGCCCCTAACCTGCTGATGCCCAATGAATGGCTGGCTTTCCTGTGGGGAGGCGATGAACAGGCACCTTTTACAGACCCAGCGCAGCTTGAGAGCTTTGCTGAACAGGTAATTGAGATCTGGAACCAGGCCCGCCCTGCCCTGTTGGGTGGTGAGTGGCAATGGCCTGAGGGTTGTGCGCTGGACGAAGAAGAGATCGTAACCGCCTACACCCGTGAGTTTTGTGAGGGCCTGCTGCAGGGCTGGACGCTGGCACGGGATGACTGGGAAACCCTGATGCCGGAAGAGAGTCAGGATAACGCGCTGCTGGGCGGCGTACTGCTGTCACTGAGCATGCTGTACGATCCGGAAACCGCACTGGCTACCCTGGCTGAGCAGGGAATGGAAGGTCTGGACGAGTTTGAAGAGATCTACAACGCGGTACCAGTGATGCTGTGTGGCCTGACCCAGCGTGGTGATGCGCTGGCGCAGGAGCAGTAAGCTCCTTTCTGGTTTAATCAGACAAATACAACAAGGGCCACGTAATGTGGCCCTTTTCTTATCCGCTCAGTGAGAGCTTAGGCGTTGCCTTTCACTTTCAGGTTCAGTTGCTCGGCAAAATCGAGCATTCGGTTCAGCGGGATCAGTGAGCGTTCACGCAGCGCTTCATCAACAAACACTTCGTGTTCACTGCTGTCTTCAGTCAGCGCTTTTTCAATCGCAGCCAGGCCGTTCATCGCCATCCACGGGCAGTGTGCACAGCTGCGACAGGTTGCACCGGCACCTGCGGTTGGCGCTTCCATCAGCTCTTTCTCTGGTACCATTTGCTGCATCTTAAAGAAGATGCCGCGGTCAGTGGCCACGATCATTTGCTTGTGTGGAAGCTCTTTGGCTGCTTTGATCAGCTGGCTGGTAGAACCCACTGCATCAGCCAGTTCCACTACGCTTGACGGTGATTCAGGGTGAACCAGTACCGCCGCTTCCGGGTACATGGCTTTCATATCACGCAGCGCAGCAGATGAGAACTCGTCGTGCACTACACACTCACCCTGCCACAGCAGCATTTCTGCGCCGGTTTTGTTGGCGATGTAAGAACCCAGGTGACGGTCCGGGCCCCAGATGATCTTCTTGTCTTCTGCGTCCAGATGTTCAACGATTTCCAGTGCGATACTTGAAGTCACCACCCAATCGGCACGGGCTTTTACCGCAGCGGAAGTGTTAGCGTACACCACTACCGTATGGTCAGGGTGCGCATCACAAAACTCGGTGAACTTGTCAGCAGGACAGCCCAGATCCAGAGAACACTCGGCTTTCAGATCCGGCATCAGAATGCGTTTTTCCGGGGTCAGGATTTTTGCTGACTCGCCCATAAAACGAACACCAGCGATGATCAGTGTGCTGGCCGGGTGGCGGTTACCAAACTTGGCCATTTCCAGTGAATCACCCACGAAACCGCCGGTCTCTTCAGCCAGCGCCTGAATTTCAGGGTCAGTGTAGTAATGGGCGATCAGGACGGCATCTTTCTCTTTAAGAAGTCGTTTGATGTTCGCGGTGTGCTGTTGCTTCTGTTCATCCGTTAATGGAGTTGGTTTAGGAGGGAACGGGTAAACAGTATCGATTTTATCTAGTATGTGCGCCATTGCTTCAGCTCTTAGCTACGTCTTAGCTACTTCGTCCAGGAATCCGGGTATTGTACACTTTCAGGCTGCAATTACCACTTTCCCGCATGGCTGACGATTTCTGGCTTCAGACAGCAAAACAGGCAGCCGTGGCTGCCTGTTGATTAGCTGAGAACTACTTAAGGTTCTTACGTGCAATGTTGGCACTGGACGTGTCCGGATGCTCGTCAACAACCTGCTGGTAGTATTTCTTCGCTACGTCCGCTTTGTTGTTGCGGGCCGCAATGTCGCCCAGCTTAAGCAGTGCATCTGCACGCTTGTTGGACTCTTTATAGGCTACCACCGCAGCAAAGCTTTTCGCTGCTTCCTGGTCCTGCTTATTGGCGAAATAAAGCTGTCCAAGCCAGTAATGGGTATTCGGCATGAACTTGGAATCAGGATAGGTTTTCTGGAACTCATTAAACGCCACAATAGCGCCGGCGTAGTCACGTTGTTTGAGGATCAGATCCACCGCCTCTTTATAGGCGCTGTCTTCGTCCTTGTTAGTGGTAAACGTGCCCTGCTTGCCTTCTGCAGGCTCCTGCGCGGCTTCCACTGCAGGCTTGTCCTGAAGCTGGCGCAGACGATCAATCTCGAGGAACAGCTCACGCTGACGCTCGGTCATTTTCTTCATTTCGTAGCTGTTTCGCTCAACCTCACCACGAAGTTGTCCAACTTCAGCCAGCAAATCGTCAATCTGACCCTGCATTTGGATCTGAAGTGCTGCGCGGTTTTTTAAAAGGCGCTCAAGACGCTGTATATCGGTCTCTGGAGCTGAAGACGAGGACGGGGTAACGGACGTGGAGTCGTTGAGGTCGGATACTGGGGCTGGTGCGGCGAACGCAAAGTTCGCCGCACTTGCCAGTAACGTAAGCGTAACTACGCGCTTAGTGTTACTGAACATAGGCTATACCTATTAGTATACTAGAACTGCGCGGCGGTTCTTAGCGTAAACTTCGGCAGTCTGACCCAGCAGAAGTGGACGCTCTTCACCGTAGCTCTTGATTTCGATCTGGTCTGCCTGAACACCCAGTGCCTGCAGGTACTTAGCTACTGCTTTAGCACGACGCTCACCCAGAGCGATGTTGTACTCAGGAGTACCACGCTCGTCCGCGTGACCTTCGATCTTCACTTTGATTGAAGGATCTTTGCTGATGAATGCTGCGTGTGCTGCCAGCATATCTTCGTACTCAGAAGAGATAGCCGAGTTGTCAAACGCGAAGTAAACAGTTTGAGTTTCACGAAGCTGCTGCTCTTTAAGCTCTTGCTCAGTCAGCTGAGTATCTGCACCAAGAGGAGTTGCTACTGTTGCATCGGTAGTCTGCTCCTGGTTAGTCTGCTGAGATGCTGAAGCATCAGCCGCTTTGTCGCTTGAGCTACATGCTGTTACTGCCAGAACAGGCAGCGCGATCATCAGCCCTTTAAGAACTTTATTAAGTTGCATCTTATTCTTCCTTATGTATCCGAAACTGTGTTGAAATCCAAAACTGGATTCATGCTACAAAAATGGTGACCATGCTGGCGCGCGAACACGCCCGTTTGTTGCTGGCAATCTGGCTCTGAAACGACCATCTATAGAAACCATAGAGAGCACATTTTGCTTTCTGTACATGGAGCTGTAGATGACCATACCGCCATTTGGCGCAATACTCGGAGACTCGTCCAGTTGGGTATTGGTTAACACCTGTACTGTACCCGTCTCGAGATCCTGCTTGGCAAGGTTAAAACCGCGGTCGTTGCGATTCACCATAACAAGATGCTTCCCGTCAGGCGTGATCTGCGCCGCAAGGTTCTGACTGCCCTGCCATGTCAGACGGTCGGTCGCTCCGTCTAACAAATTTACTCGATAAATCTGTGGTTTACCACCCCGATCAGAGGTAAACACCAAAGATTGGCCATCAGGATACCAGAATGGTTCCGTATTATTGGCCCGGCCGCGTGTAATTTGCTTCATGTCACGGGTTTTAAGGTCCAGAATGTAAATTTGCAGACTGCCGGTCTTGGATAAGACCAGTGCCAGCTTACTGCCATCCGGAGAGAAGCGCGGCGCACCGTTGTGACGCGGGAAAGAGGTCATCTTTTCACGCTTACCGGTGTAGATATCCATGACGAAAATTTCTGACTGGTCATTTTCGAAGCTGACATACGCCAGTTTCTTACCGTCCGGAGACCAGGCCGGTGACATCAGCGGCTGGGTGGAACGCAGCACCAGGCGCTCGTTATAACCGTCGTAATCTGCGATACGAAGCTGATACGGGTACTTGTCTTTGTCGTTAACAACCACGTAAGCAATGCGGGTCAGGAACGCGCCGCGCTCGCCGGTCAGCTGCTCGTAAACCAGATCCGAAATACGGTGCGCGTATTCACGCAGGCGTTTGCCTGGTACGGTTGCGCGCTTGGTAAACAGGACGTGATCTTTGGAAAGTACCAGTTCACCATCCTCGCTAAGGGCACGGCTCTGGCCTTTGGTCAGTTGGCCACGTACCACGTCGATCAACTGATATTCCACTACATAGTTACCATCGGCGTTCTGAGAGATGGTACCGGTCAGCAGAGCGTCTACACCCATAGAGGTCCACTCAGAGAACTTTACTTCTTCATCTGAGTAAGGGGTCTGCGGCATTTTGTTTGGGGCAATGGGGCTGAACTTGCCACTGCGCTGAAGGTCGGATGCGACAATTCTGCTCACATCGTGTGGCAGTTTGGTGCTGCCTTTCCACTGAAACGGCACGATCGCAATCGGGCGCGCTGAGTCGATACCGTCTGTGATCACCAGCTCCAGCGCTGCGTTAGCAACCTGGGAAGCACTGGCCAATACCAGCATAAATCCAAGTATAAAGCGTTTAATCACGACTCCATCCTTATTGTAGCTCTACCGTTAAATTAATATCTTTCAGTTTCCTGGCAACGTCCTGGTCCTTGGGAACCGGAAAACCGCCTACCTGGGCAATCGCACTCTTGGTTGCAGAACAAACCCGCTTGTCACCACTGAGCACCTGAACATTGCTAACAATCGCTTCTGAGCCGGTGTGCACCAGCTTCATGTTGATGCGGCACGGCTTTCCCAGAAACGAATCATCCTTTAAAAGCCGGCTCTGGATCAGCTGAGTGTAGATTGCACCGTACCGGGAGACTTCATCGGTCACATAGCGCTGCTTGGCGCTGCTGTTGGCCGAGGCTTCCGTCTCAAGGCCGGCGAAAATATTTTCCATCGCCGCTTCCTGCTCTTTGCGCTCACGCTCAAGCTGTTGCAGACGCTCTTTTTCTTTGCGGGCCTTTTCAGCAGCCTCTTTGGCCGCTTTTTCTTTGGCTATCCGCTCGCGCTCTGCTTTTGCAGCGGCTTCTTTCTCTTTGCGCGCTTTTTCAGCGGCAGCTTTGGCGGCTTTTTCACGCTCAAGACGCTCTTTTTCCGCTTTGGCTGTTGCTGCCTGTTTGGCTTTGCGATCTGCCTCAGCTTTTTTCGCCCGCTCACGCTCTTTACGCACTTTTTCTTCTTCGCGCTTACGCTCCTGCTCTTTCAGCTTGCGTTTTTTCTCCGCTTCTCGAGCAGCCTTTTCGGCTTTGGCTTTCTCTTCTTTCAGCTTGCGAATACGCGCTTCTTCCGCCTGACGGTTCTTCTCCAGCAGCTCGCTCTGCTTGCGCAGCTTATCAATGCGCTCCTGCTCGGCGCGCTCTGCGGCCTCGCGCTTCTGGCGAATTTCACGGGCCTGCTGCTGAACCAGTTTAGGGTCAATGACCACTGCCTGAACCATGTTTCCGACTGGTTCAGGTTTGGACATTGAGAAATCTGTCCCCCACAACAGCGCCGCCACCAAAACTGCATGCAGGGCAACGGAGATAACTATCGCGGAAGTGTAGTTGTTATTCTTTTTCATCGATTAACCGATGGTATCCCTACTTAATATCCGTCAGCAGACCGACTTTTTCGATCCCTGCCTGGCTTAGTTCATCCAGAACCAGCACCACCTCAGCATAAGGCGTCCTGGCATCGCCGCCCACTGCAACCGGTGAATCCGGCGCAATAGACAATTCGGCTTTAACCCGCACGATGATCTGCTCAAGGCTCATACCGCGCTGTACGTCTTCATCGTTCACACTCAGGCCAAGCTGACCCTGGTCATCCACTTCAATAATGATGAAACTGGAGCTGCTGTCACCAGCCAGATCAGCAGTAGATTTGGCACTGCTGGTTTTCGGCAGCTCTACGTCTACCCCCTGGGTGACGAATGGCGAAGTCACCATAAAGATGATCAGCAGTACCAGCATCACATCGATATATGGCACCACGTTGATTTCCGCCGTCATACGACGTTTTTTACGCTGGTAGCCCGCCATGCTTATTCCTTATCCGCCATCGCCTGGCGGTGAAGAATACTGTGAAACTCTTCAGAGAAAGTCGCGTAAGCGTGCTCAATCTTACTCACCTGGTTACTCAGGCGGTTGTACGCCATTACCGCAGGAATCGCGGCAAACAGACCCATCGCCGTTGCAATCAGGGCTTCTGCGATACCCGGTGCTACCATTGCCAGAGTCGCCTGCTTCACTTCACCAAGGGCGATAAAGGCATGCATGATACCCCATACAGTACCGAACAGACCGATATACGGACTGATAGAACCAACGGTGGCCAGAAACGGCAGGTTGGTTTCCAGCTCGTCGACTTCACGGGAAACCGCTACGCGCATCGCACGGCCGGTGCCATCCATCACGTACTCCGGTGATGCGCCGTTGGTGCGGCGAAGTTTGGCAAACTCGGTAAAGCCCTGATAGAAGATCTGCTGAGCGCCATCGATGTTCTCTTTACGCGCTTTCACTTCCTGGTACAGTTGAGAAAGATCCACACCGGACCAGAACTTGTCTTCGAATTTATCGACTTCTTTATGAGCCTGGTTCAGCACCTTGCTGCGCTTGATGATCATCGCCCAGGATACTACCGACATCCCCATCAGGGTTAACATGACCAGTTTTACCAGCAAACTGGCCTGAAGGAATAAGTCGAGAATAGAAATATCAGCAGTCACTGTTTAACTCCGCAGTAATTGAGCTTGGTATCGCTTGAGGTTTCATAAATTCCGGATTTACGCATGCTACCTTAACCTGCGCTTTGCACAATAACTTACCGTCAGGATTGACTAACTCCTGACAGAAAGTAAGGCTGGCCCGTTTAAGTTCTGAGATGGTGGTTCTCACACACAGATCATCATCGAGTCTTGCGCCCTGCAGGAAGTCAATATCGATATGACGAACCACAAACGCGATGTTTTGCTCCAGCATGACCTGTTGAGAGACCCCGATTGAGCGCAGAAGTTCAGTCCTGGCGCGCTCAAAGAAATTGAGGTAATTGGAGTGATATACCACCCCACCGGCATCTGTATCTTCGTAATAGACCCGAACCGGCCACTCAAATACAGACTGGTTTATTCCTTTCACAACGTTTCCAACATATTCCGGTAATTTAGCTGTACTGCCACTATGTTGCCTAAGCCACAAAAAAAAGAAAAAGGTTTTTTGTGTCAAAGCATAAAAAATGAGAGCGGTCGGGTGAAAACTGCTCTCATTTGTTCATTTCACAGGCACAGAATTGTCATTAACGCCAGTACGCTGCCCGATATATAGGGGCTGAACAGCAGTTGCCACAGCCAGAAACGGGGTTTAAAACCGATGCCATACACCATGGCAGAACAGATACTCAGCACGAACATAAAGCCAAGCAGCGGGCTGAATCCCCCAATGCGCTCAGCGTATGCCTGCGGCTCCCACATAAACAGACCTGCGTGGCCAAAAGCAGCCAGCATAACCAGAATGCGCAGAGGCCAAAGGTCCACTGGCTTGTGCAGTTTTTCAAAAGTTTGATTTAATTGCGTCATCAGATACTTCCGGTAACAAATAAGCCCCACATTCGCGGGGCTTATGTTCGGACTAAAGATCCTTACTCGGAGTCTTTATCCATCATTTCTGTGTGTTCAAGCCAAAGAGCATTGATGATGCCGAATGCACAGGCCAGTAACACACCCAGAATCCAGGCGAAATACCACATAGTAATGCTCCTTAGTACAGTGAGTTTTTGTTTTCTTCGATGAACTTGCCGTCCAGACGACCGAACATCTTGTAGTAAGTCCACGCAGTGTAACCCAGTACAATCGGAACCATTACGATGGCTACGCCAGTCATCAGGTTCAGGGTCAGCTCACTTGATGTTGAGTCCCACATGGTCAGGCTGTGACCTGGTTCCATGCTCGAAGGCATCACGAACGGGAACATTGAGAAACCAGCGGTCAGGATAACACCCGCGTTGGTCAGGCTCGATGCGACAAATGCAACCGCACCTTTGCCAAAACGCGCTGCCAGAATCGCAATCAGCGGCATCGCAGCACCCAGTACAGGGGCAATCCACATCAGAGGATATTTCTCAAAGTTGAGCATCCACGCGCCCGCTACCTGCGCCACTTCTTTGTTCAGTGGGTTAGATTGTGCGCCAAGATCCATCACGCTTGTTACCACGTAGCCTTCAATGTGCTGTACCCAGAAGCCAGCAGCAACGAACAGTACGATAACCAGAGCACCAGTCACCTGAGCCACCAGCTGAGCACGCTGATAAACTTCATCAGTAGTTTTCATCAGCAGCCAGGTTGAGCCCTGCATAATGATCATCGATACGCTCACCAGACCACACAGCAGTGCGAACGGGTTCAGCAGGCCGAAGAATGAGCCGTGGTAAGTCGGCATCAGGAACTCGTTCAGGGTGAACGGAACGCCCTGAAGCAGGTTACCGAATGCCACACCGAAGATCAGCGGTGGAACAAAGCCACTGAAACCGATCGCCCAGTCCCATGCATCACGCCACTTGTTATCTTCCAGCTTGGAACGGTAATCCAGACCAACCGGACGCAGCCAAAGTGCAGCCAGGGTCACGATCATCGCCAGGTAGAAACCTGAGAACGAAGCCGCGTAAACCAGTGGCCATGCAGCGAACAGCGCACCACCAGCGGTGATAAGCCATACCTGGTTACCGTCCCAGTGCGGGGCGATTGAGTTAATCATAATACGGCGTTCGGTGTCGTTTTTGCCCATTACAGGCACCAGGGCACCAACACCCATGTCAAATCCATCTGTGATAGCGAAACCGATGCACAGCACACCGATCAGCACCCACCAGATAAATCGTAAGATTTCGTAATCAAACATGCTTTAATCTCCCTGCCTTAAGCTTCTACCTGGCGGCCAACTTTGTCTTCTGCAGAGTCAGCGTTTTGTTCGAAGTGATAGCGGCCGGTTTTCAGGCTGCTTGGTCCCTTACGGGCGAATTTCACCATCAGGTACACTTCAGCGATTAGCAGAACGGTGTACATAGCCAGGATCACAAACAGTGAAGTCCAGAGCTCACCCGCAGTCAGAGCAGATGCTGCGGTATGTACCGGCAGAACTTCACCTACCGCCCATGGCTGACGACCATACTCGGCCACAAACCAGCCTGCTTCAATTGCAATCCACGGCAGAGGAATACTAAACAGCGCCGCTTTCAGTACCCATGGCTTTTGCTCGATCTTCTGACGACAGGTCTGAACGAACGCCGCACCGAATACAAACAGCATGATGAAGCCACAGCCAACCATGATACGGAATGACCAGAACAGTGGCCAAACAGTCGGGATAGAATCATCAGCAGCTGCCTGGATCTGCTCTTCGCTTGCACCAGCCACGTCATCGGTGTAACGCTTCAGCAGCAGGCCGTAACCCAGGTCACCCTTAACTTCATCGAAGGCGGCCAGGTTTTGCTCTGTGCGCTCGCCGGCGCGAAGTTTTTCAAGCAGCTCGTAGGCGTACATACCGGTGCGGATGCGGTCAACGTGCTCTTCACGAAGATCGCGCAGACCAGTTACCTGAGTATCAAATGAACGGGTAGCGATGATACCCATCACATAAGGGATCTTGATTGCCAGGTCGGTTTCCATTTTATCCTGGTTTGGCAGACCAAACAGGGTAAATGCCGCCGGTGCAGGCTCGGTGTGCCATTCAGCTTCGATTGCTGCCAGCTTCACTTTCTGCACATCACCCAGCTCGTAGCCAGACTCATCGCCCAGTACGATTACAGACAGAATTGATGCCATACCGAAAGATGCCGCGATAGCGAATGAACGACGTGCAAAAGCAACGTCACGGCCTTTCAGCAGGTAGTAACCACTGATACCCAGGATGAACATTGCACCTGTGGTGTAACCAGACGCTACGGTGTGAACGAATTTCACCTGAGCTACCGGGTTAAGGACCACTTCTGCAAAGCTCACCATTTCCATTCGCATGGTTTCAAAGTTGAACTCAGCGCCAACCGGGTTTTGCATCCAGCCGTTTGCCACCAGAATCCAAAGGGCAGAGAAGTTAGAACCCAGAGCAACCAGCCAGGTGACTGCAAGGTGCTGACGTTTGGAGAGACGATCCCAGCCAAAGAAGAACAGGCCTACAAAGGTAGATTCAAGGAAGAAGGCCACCAGGGCTTCGATCGCCAAAGGCGCACCGAATATATCGCCTACATAGTGAGAATAGTAAGACCAGTTTGTACCAAACTGGAACTCCATGGTAAGGCCGGTGGCCACACCCAGAGCAAAGTTAATACCGAACAGCTTACCCCAGAACTTGGTCATGTCCTTATAGATTTGCTTATCGGTCATTACGTACAAAGACTCCATGATGGCCAGAAGGAAGGCCATACCAAGAGTCAATGGAACGAACAGGAAGTGATACATCGCTGTCAGTGCGAATTGCAACCGCGACAGATCAACTACGTCAATCATGATAACTCCTTTCGTGTCGGCTGAATGACACCAATACATATCCGCTCTGGTTTTTTAAGCCTGCCTGTCAGAAAAACCGTCTCCGAAAGCACGATTGTTAGCAAACATAAACCATTGTTAGAAATATGTATTTATTTGGTTGATTTATTGTTAAGTACCAGCTAATATAGCTAGGGCTAATACTAAAGCTAAATCCAGTTTGTTTCAAAAGATTTATCACCAATTTCTGCTTTGATCTGTATCAAATTTCACTTCGACACACCGGTCAAAAAACACCCAAAATGATTCAGGTCAATTTTCACCCGGTTTTTACCCTGCTAAACCGTGAATCAACCTCCAGTTATTAATCGAATAATTGCCACGTTTTAAACAATAAAATTCATAAACAAATGCACACGATTTCCCTGCAACAAGACGTAAGTCAGGAAATGTGACGGATTGTTAAGCAAAGTAAACAGACTGAGCGCAATTGCTAAATTAGCAAATGATCTGAAAGGGAGAGGCAGATAACGAGAACCGAGAACCGAGAACCGAGAACCGAGAACCGAGAACCGATTATAAAAACAGCATGGCAAAAAGTGCCATACTGTTTTTAAACTATTGCCGGATTATTTCTCAAGCCCAAAATGCAGGTAGGCCCTGTCGGTGGCAATACGCCCGCGCGGGGTGCGCTGCAGGTAACCCTGCTGGATGAGATACGGTTCGATGACATCTTCGATAGTGTCTTTCTCTTCACCGATTGCGGCAGCAAGGTTGTCCAGACCAACCGGCCCACCACTGAACTTCTCCATAATCGCCATCAGAAGCTTGCGGTCCATATAGTCAAAGCCCTGGTTGTCGACATCCAACATATTCAATGCTCTGTCAGCGATATCAGAGCAGATATGGCCATCGCCTTTTACTTCTGCATAGTCACGTACCCGGCGCAGAAGACGGTTAGCAATACGCGGCGTTCCCCTCGCCCGGCGCGCCACTTCCAGTGCGCCACCACTCTCCATGGAAAGGCCCAGGCAATCCGCACTGCGCTGAACAATATGCTGGAGATCCGGGATCTTGTAGTACTCAAGGCGCTGAACGATACCAAAGCGGTCACGCAGCGGTGAAGTCAAAGAGCCAGCGCGGGTAGTCGCACCAATCAGGGTAAAGGGAGGAAGGTCAATCTTAATCGAACGCGCTGCCGGGCCTTCACCTATCATGATATCCAGCTGGTAATCTTCCATTGCCGGATAGAGCACTTCTTCCACAACCGGGCTGAGACGGTGGATCTCATCGATAAACAGCACGTCGTTTTCTTCAAGGTTGGTCAGAAGCGCCGCGAGATCTCCGGCTTTCTCCAGCACAGGACCAGAGGTGGTACGAATGTTTACTTCCATCTCGTTGGCAACAATGTTCGCCAGCGTGGTCTTACCCAGACCAGGAGGGCCAAAAATCAACAGGTGATCCAGCGCTTCGCTGCGCTTTTGCGCCGCCTTGATAAAGATCTCCATCTGATCACGCACGTGATCCTGCCCCTGGTAATCATCCAGTTTCTTGGGCCGGATCGCACGGTCGATCACTTCTTCATCTTTAAACACCGGATTATCCGGCGCGATTAAACGATCTGCTTCGATCATAAAAAATAGGGTCCCTATTTTTTGGCCCTGGGCCCTGGGCTCTCGGCTCTGGGTTTCTTTGCCCAGCGCCCAGCGCCCAGTACCCAGCGCCTAAAGTTTTACACCATCGACTTCAGCGCTTCGCGGATGACCGTTTCTGAGCTCATATCAGGTTTAGCCACTTTCGATACCACTTTTTCGGCCTGGGCGGCTTTGTAGCCAAGAGCAACCAGTGCAGCAACCGCTTCGTCAATCGCGCTGTCTGCCTGCATGGCGGATACGCTGTCCATCGGAGCGGCATCCGTTGCAGGGGTGAACAGGTCACCTGCGCCCCAGCCTTTCAGGCGGTCTTTCATTTCTACGACCAGACGCTCGGCGGTTTTCTTACCTACGCCCGGCAGTTTCACCAGAGTAGAAATATCTTCACGCTCAACACAGGAAACAAACTGCGCCGCATTCATACCAGACAGGATAGCCAGACCGAGTTTAGGACCGACGCCATTGGCTTTGATCACTTCGCGAAACAGTGCGCGCTCTTTGACGGTATTAAAGCCGTACAACAACTGGGCATCTTCCCTTACTACAAAGTGAGTGTAGACAATCGCTTCTTCGCCAACGTTTGGCAGTTCGTAAAAACAGCTCATCGGCATCTGCACTTCATAGCCGATACCGCCGACTTCAATCAATAGTTCTGGGGGTTGTTTTTCGATCAGTAAACCGCGAAGACGTCCAATCACGGGAGTTCCTTTGTTGCTGGTTGAGATTAGAAAAGATGATAATGGATAACTGGATGGATAGCCAGTAATTTACTGGTTACACTAATCAGCTATACACCCCGACACATACAGAGTCAGGCTGATGCTGATAAGCAGACCCTCCTTGCACCTGGGCGGCCCCCAAGTACGGCAAGGCGGAGCCCCATGGATGGGTTTATGCGAGTCTGTGTTCAGCATCAGCCTGACCGACTCGCACTTAAAAACTAACGATAACGCCCTTTCCTGGCGCTGGTTGCTTTCCCGGCCATCGCCAGCAGGGTTTTGTTGGTATTGGCATGACAGATAGCCACACCAAGGGCATCGGCAGCATCGGCCTGGGGCTTAGCCGGCAGCTTGAGCATGTTCATCACCATGTGCTGAACCTGGGACTTATCCGCACCGCCAGTTCCGACGACCGCCTGCTTGATAAGACGCGCCGCGTATTCGTAGACAGGCAGGTCAGCATTAACAGCTGCAACAATAGCACTGCCCCTTGCCTGACCAAGCTTCAGCGCCGAGTCAGCGTTTTTCGCCATAAATACCTGCTCGATGGCAAATACATCGGGCTGAAACTGGGTAATGATCTCGCTCACTCCGGCATAGATCTGTTTCAGACGTCCCGGCAGATCATCCTGCGAGGTGCGGATACATCCGCTTCCCAGGTAGATCAGGTGCCTGCCCTGCTGGCGGATAACGCCGTAACCGGTAATACGCGAGCCTGGGTCGATTCCTAAAATAATGGACATTAAGTATTGGTACGTGGTTCGTGGGCGCTTCGCTGCGTGGTTCGCGGCGCTTCACCCAAAAAAGTAATATACAGATTAAAACAAAAACTCCCGCCTGAGCGGGAGTTTTTTTAGCAAAAGTTGCGGGATTACTCCGCGTCCTTGTCTTTCGCTACAGTCACTGCAACTGCCAGTTCTTCAAGCGCTGCCGGGTTCGCCAGGCTTGGGGCGTCGGTCAGCAGACACGAAGCTGCGGTTGTTTTAGGGAACGCGATAACATCACGGATGTTCTCAGTACCACACAGCAGCATAACCAGACGGTCCAGACCAAACGCCAGGCCAGCGTGAGGAGGCGTACCAAACTTCAGTGCGTCCAGCAGGAAGCCAAATTTCAGCTGCTGCTCTTCGGCGTCGATACCCAGGATATCGAATACCGCTGCCTGCATTTCTGCGTTGTGGATACGAACTGAACCACCGCCTACTTCGTAGCCGTTAATTACCATATCGTATGCGTTTGAGTTTGCTGCAGCCGGGTTCGCTTTCAGCTCTTCTGCGGTTACGCCCAGAGGAGAAGTGAACGGGTGGTGCATCGCGTGCAGGTTACCTTCGTCATCTTCTTCAAACATTGGGAAGTCAACTACCCATAGTGGTGCCCATGCAGACTCGTCTGTCAGCTCCAGGTCTTTACCCAGCTTCAGACGCAGCGCGCCCATCGCTTCAGCAACGATGCCTGCTTTGTCTGCACCGAACAGGATGATATCGCCAGACTGAGCATCAGTACGCTCAAGAATGCCGTTGATCACTTCTTCATTCAGGAACTTAGCAACCGGAGACTGGATACCTTCCATGCCTGCAGCACGGTCGTTCACCTTCATCCACGCCAGACCTTTCGCGCCGTAGATGCCAACGAACTCTGCGTAGCCGTCGATCTGCTTACGGGTCAGAGAAGCACCGCCAGGTACGCGGATTACCGCTACGCGGCCTTTCTCATCGTTCGCCGGGCCAGAGAATACTTTGAACTCAACGTCTTTAACCAGGTCGGCTACGTCCACCAGCTCAAGCGGGTTACGCAGGTCAGGTTTGTCAGAACCGAAACGACGAATCGCTTCTGCGAAAGGCATTACCGGGAACTCGCCAAGGTCAACGCTCAGCAGCTCCTGCCACATTTCGCGGATCATTTTTTCAGTGGTCGCACGAACTTCGTCAGCGCTCATGAATGAGGTTTCGATATCGATCTGGGTGAACTCCGGCTGACGGTCAGCACGCAGGTCTTCATCACGGAAACATTTAACGATCTGGTAGTAACGGTCGAAGCCAGACATCATCAGCAGCTGTTTAAACAGCTGAGGTGACTGAGGCAGAGCATAGAAGCTGCCTTTGTGAACACGGCTTGGTACCAGGTAGTCACGCGCGCCTTCCGGCGTTGCTTTGGTCAGTACCGGGGTCTCGATATCCAGGAAAGCATTCTCATCCAGGAAGCGACGAACAAAGCTTGAGGCTTTCGCACGCAGTTTGATACGGTCGCTCATTTCAGGACGACGCAGGTCCAGGTAACGGTACTTCAGACGCTGCTCTTCTGAGTTCTTCTGGTTGAAGTCCAGTGGCAGTACGTCAGCACGGTTGATGATTTCCAGGCCACGGGCCAGGAGCTCAACTTCACCGGTTGCCATGTCTTTATTTACCTGGCTGTCAGGACGAACGCGCACTTCACCGGTCAGCTTGATGCAAAATTCGTTACGCAGTTGGTTAGCAACCTCGTAGGCTTCGGCCATATCCGGGTCAACCACCACCTGAACAATACCTTCGCGATCTCGCATATCGATGAAAATCAGACCGCCTAAATCACGGCGACGGTTTACCCAGCCGCAAAGTTCTACTGTTTGTCCTGCCAGGGACTTGTTCAGGTGACCACAATAATGGCTACGCATAGTGAATTTCCCAATCTCTGTTAAGTTATCAATCTGTCCATCACTGAAGGTGAAAATACCTTCAGCGCAAACCGCCATTTATACGCCGTTCGATGATAAAAATCGACCTCTTGTTGACATATAAGGGTGGTTTTATCAGGCTTTGGTGCTTTTTGCAGCAAAATACGCCCAAACAAGCAGCTAAAGCCGAAAAATAGTTGCTGATTATATCCCGATTTTTGGCTACGTTGTAAGAGTGGCTATCGAAACTTACAGATTTATGTCCCAACTAAAACTCGGCCTGACTCTCTGGTCTCATAATCAGTGGCAACACAGTTTTTATGGCAAAGGAACCCAGCCTTCTGAGCGGCTGGCGAAATACGCCCAGGTGTTTAATACCGTTGAGGGCAACACCACTTTCTACGCCTCTCCCGTAGCAGCGACCGTCGCCAACTGGCACAGCGCCACGCCGGATGATTTTCGTTTCACTTTCAAGCTGCCTCAGCTCATCACTCACAAGAAAGCGCTCCGCCACTGCCGGAACGATTTACGTGACTTTATTAACCTGCTTGAGCCACTGCATGAGAAAATTGGTCAGTGGACCATTCAGCTCCCGGCGCACTTTTATCCTTTCCAGCTTGGTGACCTGCAGGCATTCTGCCGTCTTTTCCCGGAAGACTTTTCCCTAGGTATCGAAGTGCGGAATATGGCGTTTTTCGAAAAAGGGGAGGAAGAAAAACGCTTTAATCAGTGGCTGATCGAAGCAGGCCATAACCGGGTGATCATGGACAGCCGTCCGGTATTCTCTGCCCTGCCGTTAAGTGATGCCATAATCGACGCCCAGCAGAAGAAACCCCGGGTGCCGGTACACGCTATTGCGACCGCAAACAGCCCTATGATCCGCTTTATCGGTCATCCGGATCTGGACGAGAATCCCGCATTTTTCACACCCTGGCTGAGCACACTTTCTGACTGGCTTGCAGAGGGGAAAACCCCTTACCTGATGATCCACACCCCGGATAATATTCTGGCGCCCGAGTTGTCGGTCAAACTGTATGAAAAACTGTCCAAAGTCACCCCACAGCCCCCACTCCCTCCATTTCCCGCAGACACAGACGATCAACAGATTTCGATGTTCTGAGCACGCTTTGATGACATAGGGCCGGATATTGCGTAAAATACGCGCCCTTTTCCAGCAAGCGCCCGGTATGCAACATCCACCGGGATTTGAGGTAGCCAGCAATGAGCCCAAAAGACACTATTTTCTCAGCGCCTATCGATAAGATCGGTGACTTTACTTTCGACGAGCGGGTCGCGGAAGTCTTTCCGGACATGATCCAACGCTCGGTACCGGGATACAGCAATATTATCTCGGCGATCGGCATGCTGGCTGAGCGCTTTGCCAAACCGCACTCAAACGTCTACGACCTGGGCTGCTCCCTTGGTGCAGCAACGCTCTCAATGCGTCGTCATATCCAGCAGGAAGGCTGCCAGATCATCGCAGTCGATAACTCACCGGCTATGGTCGAGCGCTGCAAACTTCATATCAACGCTTATCGTTCCGATACCCTGGTTGAAGTCATTGAAGCAGACATCCGTGACATCGCCATCGAAAATGCATCAGTGGTGGTGCTTAACTTCACCCTGCAGTTCCTGTCACCGGAAGACCGTCAGAACCTGCTGGAGAAAATCTACGCCGGCCTGCGCCCGGGTGGGATCCTGATCCTGTCTGAGAAATTTGTCTTCGGTGATGAGCAGGCCCACGAACTGCTTATCGACCTGCACCACGACTTCAAACGCGCTAACGGCTACAGCGAGCTGGAGATCAGCCAAAAACGCAGCGCGATTGAAAACGTCATGCGCCCGGATTCCATCGACACGCACATGGAACGTTTTAAGCAGATCGGTTTTTCCAGCTACCAGGTCTGGTTCCAGTGCTTCAACTTCGGCTCGATGTTTGCGATTAAATAGAGATTCAGAGGGATAAACCCAGGACCCTGGACCCAGGACCCGCTTCTAACACTCTCATCTGATATAGAAAGAACTAACTAAGACGATTTACCATGTTCAACTTTGCTAATTTCTACCAACTTATCGCCCAGGATCAGCGTCTGCAGCCCTGGCTGAACATCCTGCCGCAGCAACTGACTGACTGGCAGAACGCCGAGCACGGTGATTTTGACCGCTGGCTGCGCGCACTGAAAAAGATCCCGGAAGGAATGCCTGAGCATATCGTTCTAAAAGAAGCGGTAAGCCTGGGTAATGCAGAGCCACTGCACACAGGTGAAGCGAAGAAGCTGGAAAACCTGCTCAAAACTTTTCACCCATGGCGCAAAGGCCCATACACCGTGCATGGTATCCACATCGATACTGAGTGGCGCAGTGACTGGAAATGGGATCGTGTGCTGCCACACATCTCTCCGCTGAAAAACCGCTCAGTACTGGATGTGGGCTGTGGAAATGGCTATCACATGTGGCGCATGCTGGGTGAAGGTGCGCGTCTGTGTGTCGGTATCGACCCATCGCACCTGTTCCTGGTGCAGTTCGAAGCGATACGAAAACTGATGGGTGATGACCAGCGAGCGCACCTGCTGCCGCTGGGTATTGAGCAACTTCCGGAACTGAAAGCGTTTGATACCGTATTCAGCATGGGCGTACTCTATCACCGTCGCTCACCGCTTGATCACCTTATCCAGCTTAAAAATCAGCTGGTTCAGGGCGGTGAACTGGTGCTGGAAACCTTGGTGATTGAAGGGGATGAAAACGCAGTTCTGGTACCGACAGACCGCTACGCTCAAATGCGTAACGTTTACTTCTTCCCGTCTGCAAAAGCACTGAAAGTATGGCTGGAAAAAGTCGGTTTTACCGATGTGCGCATTGTGGATGAGAACGTGACAACTGTTGGCGAGCAGCGTACCACCGAATGGATGACTCATAACTCGCTGCCGGATTATCTGGATCCAAACGATCCGTCTAAAACCGTTGAAGGTCACCCGGCGCCGCGCCGCGCGATCCTGGTTGCGAAAAACCCTGATTAATTCTCATTTTTCGTAATATGAGTGTCTCTGACCAGAGATTAACAGAAGGATGCTTCACGCATCCTTTTTTATCATATACACTTTCTGCTAATCCGTTCCTCAACCCTCTGTCCTACATAGGTAAACGATGTTTAAGAGAGTGATCGCCATCGCCCTGGCCGGCACTGTATCCGGCTGTTCTCTGATGGATGGCGAAAAATACAGCCAGGCGACTATTGACGCTATCAACCAAACCGAAACCAACCTGCAGACCCGCCTTGACTCTTTCAATGTCGAAATAGAAAAGCAGAACAAGCAGATTTCCGGCCTGAATTCCGAACTGAGCAAGCTCAACAAAGAAGTAGCCCGTCTGCGCCGAAACCAGAGCGCACTTATTGCGGCACAGGTTCCAAAACCTGCCGACAATGAAGTGATTCAGTCAACATCGTCACTGCCTTCTCAGCCTGTGGTACTGGGCGCCATCGAGAAAGTCAAAATCGATACCATCAAAACCCTGTTTGATGCCCGTGTCGATACCGGCGCAACCACTTCTTCCCTGAACGCGACAGATGTTCAGGAGTTTGAGCGTAACGGCAAGACCTGGGTGAAGTTCCATATTGATGATGCCAGTACACCAGCTGACGAAAAACACTGGATCGAAGCTCCGCTTATCCGCTATGTGAAGATCCGCCAGTCGAGCAATGATGATTCAGAGCGCCGGGCAGTGGTCGAACTTTGGGTACAACTGGGTGAAATCCACCAGCGCGCACAATTTACTCTTGCTGACCGTTCTCAAATGACCCACCCGGTACTTCTGGGGCGCGAGTTTATTCAGGACATCGCCCTTGTCGATGTCAGCAAAACTTACCTCCAGTCAGGTAAGAAATAAAACATAATAAAAGGACGATTTTTATGACGTCAAAAGTGCCATTCTATTTTGCTGTGCTCTTTCTGCTGGTGGCAGGTATTGCGCTCAGCGTAATGCGCCACACGGATTATGGCGTACCATGGACACCAGGCGAAACCCGCCAGATCTGGGATGTGGAAGCGCGCATCGAGTTCACCGCACAGGACAAACCGGTCAAAGTATCCCTGGCAGCACCTGAAACCCAACAGGGCTACACCCTGATCACTGAGAACGCCTCTTCACCTGGCTACGGCATCGCATATGTCACCACAGACACCGGCCGCCGCGCCGAGTGGAGTGTTCGTCAGGCCAGTGGCCCTCAGACTATCTACTACAAAACCCAGTTTCTGGTTGATGAGCAGGCTAAGTTCGAATCCATTCCTCCGGCTGAAGATACAGTTGAAAAGCCTATCTTTGACGGTCCTCAGGACGCCGCGGCTCAGTCTATCCTTCAGCAGGCCACCCGCCGCAGCGCCGATAACGTTACCCTGACGCGTGAGCTTATCAAACAGCTGAACGACGATGACAACCAGAACGCCGCCCTGCTGCTGAACAACCAGGACAAAGTAAAGCTGACAGCCAAACTGCTGAGCTACGCCAACGTACCGAATAAGCTGGTCGGCGTTATTACGCTGGAAGACGGCCGCCGCCGTCAGAGCATCAGTGCCATGCTTCAGGTATGGGACGGTAAGCACTGGCAACTGTTTGACGTAAACTCAGCAGAGCAGCTTCAGCAGCAAAACCTGTTGATCTGGGATCAGTCCAATGTTTCCCTGCTGGATGTAATCGGCGGTAAGAACAGCCAGGTGCACTTCTCGATGATCGCTCAGGAAGTAACACCACAACAGGCTACGAGCGAGAAAGTCTCTGCCGACAGCCTGCTGAACTTCTCGATTCACAGCCTGCCTATCGCAGAGCAGTCGATGTTTAAAACCATCATGCTGATCCCTATTGGCGCGCTTATCGTGGTATTTCTGCGTGTGATCGTCGGTCTGAAAACGTCCGGTACCTTTATGCCGGTTCTGATCGCAGTAGCCTTTGTTCAGACTCAGCTGCTGACCGGTATCGTCGGCTTCCTGCTGATTGTCGGCACCGGGCTTATCATCCGCGGCTATTTGTCCAAACTGAACCTGCTGCTGGTCGCGCGGATATCAGCGGTGATCATTACCGTAATCCTGATCATTTCTGTATTTACCATCGTAGCCTTCAACATCGGCCTGAATGAAGGTCTCAGCATCACCTTCTTCCCAATGATCATCCTGTCATGGACCATTGAACGTATGTCGATCCTGTGGGAAGAAGAAGGCGGTAAAGAGGTCTTTATCCAGGGTGGCGGATCACTGCTGACAGCTGTACTGGTTTACCTGGCGATGACCAACCCGTATATCCAGCACCTGACCTTTAACTTTATCGGCCTGCAACTGATTGTACTGGCGGGTATTTTGCTGCTGGGCACTTACACCGGCTACCGCCTGACTGAGCTGCGTCGCTTTAAACCGCTGACTGAGGACTGATTATGTTTGGGAAATTTACCTCCCCATTCCAGCTCCGGTCTCGCGGCATTATGGGGATGAACCAGCGAAACCACAGTTATATCGGCCGCTACAACGACCGTTCAAAATATCCTTTGGTGGATGACAAACTGAAGACCAAGATCATTGCCGAACGTGCAGGTGCTACTGTGCCTAAGCTTATCGGCGTGATCAGCCATCAGTACGAAGTAAAGCAAATCCACGATATGGTCAAAGACTGGCCCGGCTTCGTAATCAAGCCGGCTCAGGGAAGTGGCGGTAAAGGCATTCTGGTTGTCACGTCGCACAAAGACGGTGAGTACACCAAGCCGTCGGGTTCTACCATCAACAAAGAGGATGTAGAGCGCCACATCAGTAACGCACTGGCGGGCCTGTTCTCACTGGGCGGTAAAAACGATGTGGCCGTCGTTGAGAACCTGATTAAGTTTGACGACTGTTTCGACGGTTTCAGCTATGAAGGTGTGCCGGATGTGCGGATTATTGTCTTCAAAGGCTATCCGGTAATGGCGATGATGCGCCTGTCTACCTCAGCCTCTGACGGCAAAGCCAACCTCCACCAGGGTGCGGTCGGTGTCGGTATCGACATCGCCACGGGTAAAGCAGTAAGGGCTGTACAGTTTGACCAGCCGGTTACCCTTCATCCTGATACCGGCAAAGAGCTGGCCACCCTGCAGGTGCCCCACTGGGAACGTCTGCTGACCCTGGCCTCCAGCGCCTGGGAGATGACCGGCCTTGGCTATATGGGTACCGATATGGTGCTGGATAAAGAAGAAGGCCCTATGGTACTGGAGCTGAACGCCCGCCCGGGTCTCGCCATCCAGATCGCCAACGGCTCCGGCCTGCTCCCCCGCCTGCGCCACATCGAAGGCCTCGGCGAGCCAATGGAATACCCCCGCCCTGCAGAAAGGGTGGCGTATTCGATGAGGCAGTTTGCGGCTAAAAAAGAGGGATAAAAAAACGGGCTTTTCAGCCCGTTTTTTATTGGTTCTGGGTTCTAGGTTCTAGGTTCTAGGTAAGTTTGCCTGCCTCAGCAGTATAAGTTAAGCACTGATGTCTCAGCGCTCGCCCCCAGGGCCTAGAGCCCAGCGCCAGGATCATTTCCCCAACGCTTCCTTATAGTGCTGCCGGCAAACCGACACATAACGATCGTTCCCGCCAATCGCTACCTGGTCGCCTTCTGCAATCGGGTTACCGTGTTCGTCGGTACGGATCACCATGTTGGCTTTGCGGCCGCAGTGGCAGATGGTTTTCAGCTCTACCAGTTTGTCTGCCCACGCCAGCAGGTGTTTACTGCCTTCAAACAGCTCACCCTGGAAATCGGTACGCAGGCCGTAGCACAGTACCGGGATGTGCAGCTTATCAACCACTTCGGTCAGTTGCTGTACCTGTTCGCGGGTCAGAAACTGGCTTTCATCGACCAGAATACAGTGGTGAGCCTGCTCTTCGTTAAGCTGTTTAATGGTCTCAAACAGGTCCGTATCACCTTTAAACAGCATGGCATCAGACTGCAGACCGATACGTGAACTGACTTTGCCCACGCCGTAACGGTCGTCCAGCGCAGCAGTGAAGATCACCGGATTCATGCCGCGCTCGCGGTAGTTAAAAGAGGACTGAAGAAGTGTAGTGGATTTACCCGCATTCATCGCCGAGTAATAGAAATACATCTGAGCCACAGTAGTTGCTTCCTGTAATCAAATATTTAAATAAAAGGGCTGAAAACTCAGCCCTTATAATGAATCAGTTACTTACGACGCCAGGTCGTGCCCTGCGGCCCGTCTTCCAGGATGATGCCAATCTCTGTCAGCTTATCACGCGCCATATCAGCATTCGCCCAGTCTTTGGCTGCACGCGAGTCGTTGCGCAGTTTGATCAGCGCTTCGATCTCAGCGACTTCATCATCATCTTCACTGGCACCACCTTTCAGGAAGGTTTCCGGCTCCTGATAAAGAATACCGATAACGTCAGCCAGTTCACGCATCTGTGCACCCAGTGCAGCAGCTTTCTCAGGCTCTTCACCTTTCAGGCGGTTGATCTCACGCGCCATATCAAACAGCACAGAGTAGGCTTCCGGGGTGTTGAAGTCATCGTTCATCGCTTCAGTAAAGCGCGCTACGTATTCGTCACCACCAGCAGCTTCAACAGAAGTATCCAGACCACGCAGTGACGTGTACAAACGCTCCAGTGCAGAACGCGCCTGGTTCAGGTTGTCTTCGCTGTAGTTCAGCTGGCTGCGGTAGTGACCAGACATCAGGAAGTAACGCACGGTTTCTGCATCGTAGTACTTCAGTACATCACGGATGGTAAAGAAGTTACCCAGAGACTTGGACATCTTCTCTTTATCTACCATTACCATGCCACTGTGCATCCAGGTGTTCACGTACTGGGTGCCGTGTGCACAGCATGACTGAGCGATTTCGTTTTCATGGTGCGGGAACTGAAGGTCAGAACCACCGCCGTGAATGTCAAAGTGATTACCCAGGATAGAAGAGTTCATCGCAGAACACTCGATATGCCAGCCCGGACGGCCAGGGCCCCATGGTGATTCCCAGGTCGGCTCACCCGGCTTGGACATTTTCCACAGTACGAAGTCAAGCGGGCTGCGTTTCGCCTGCTCGATATCAACGCGGGCACCTGCCTGCAGCTGGTCCAGATCCTGTTTTGAAAGCTTGCCGTACTCATCGTACTTCTTCACTTCAAACATTACGTCGCCGTTATCAGCTACGTATGCAAAGCCGCGCTCGATCAGACGCTCAACCAGCTCGATGATCTCCTGGATGTACTGAGTCGCTCGTGGCTCAACATCCGGACGCTTCATGTTCAGCGCATCAAAGTCAGCGTACATTTCGCCGATCAGACGCTCGGTCAGATCATCACAGCTCTCACCATTCTCTGCCGCACGCTTAATGATCTTATCGTCGATATCGGTGATGTTACGCACAAATTTCAGGTCGTAACCCAGGTAGCGCAGGTAACGGGATACCACATCGAAAGAAACGAACGTACGGCCGTGGCCGATGTGACAGAGATCGTAGATAGTAACTCCACAAACGTACATACCGACTTTGCCGGCTTCGATGGGTTTAAATTCCTCTTTTTGTCGCGTAAGTGTGTTGTATATCTTTAACATGGTCTCTATCTGAACATTTTATTAAAACAAATAAGAAGCCGAGTATATCAACTCCTGCCCGGGGACGTAATACTCCCGGCCGATAAAAAAGCGTATGAAATCCCACTTGCCTCCCAAGTGGCGATAAAGCCAGCAACTATTGATTGTGACTGGTTTTACGCTAAAATTCACAGTTCATATCCCATATAAAGCAAAGGAATCTCTCATGATTACCCTTCACACCAACCACGGCGACATCAAAGTTCAACTAAACGAAGAAAAAGCGCCACAAACCAGCGCTAACTTCCTGCAATACTGCCGTGACGGTTTCTACGACAACACCCTGTTCCACCGCGTTATCGACGGCTTTATGATTCAGGGTGGCGGTATGACTTCTGGTCTGCGTGAGAAAGAGACTCGTGCACCGATCAAAAACGAAGCAAACAACGGCCTGAGCAACAAAGTGGGCACGCTGGCAATGGCACGTACTATGGAGCCGCATTCAGCGAGCTCTCAGTTCTTCATCAACGTAAACAACAACACTTTCCTGGACTTTAAAGCTGAGTCTATGGACGGCTGGGGTTACTGTGTTTTCGCTGAAGTTGTTGAAGGCATGGACGTGGTTAACAAGATCAAAGGTGTTGCTACCGGTTCTATGGGCATGCACCAGGACGTACCACTGGAAGAAGTGATCATCACCGGCACCACTATCGCCGAATAAGCACTCACTCCAAAAGGAGGGCCAGACTGGCCCTCTTTTTTCAGTACCGGAACTACTTTATGTCTACCCTTTTTATTTCCGACCTGCACCTCTCCCCTTCCCGCCCTGAGCTGACCCGTTGTTTCCTGGACTTTGTGCACCAGCATGCCGTTCATGCTGAAGCGCTGTATGTACTGGGCGATCTGTTCGATTTCTGGCTGGGGGATAATGATAACTCGGAGTTTGCCTGTCAGATCCGTGACGCCTTTCGTTTTCTGACCTCACGTGGCGTAGCCTGCTATTTCTGCCATGGCAACCGGGATTTTCTGGTCGGTAAGCGCTTTGCAAAAGAAACCGGAGTAACACTGCTCGACACCGAGCACCGCATCTCCCTGTACGGACGTGAGGCAGTCGTACTGCACGGCGATACTCTTTGCACCGACGATCAGCAGTACCTCGAGTTTCGCGCCAAAGTACACCAGCCCTGGCTTCAGTGGCTGTTCATCCGCATTCCTATGTTTATACGCAAAAAAATAGTGGCGGATATTCAGGGCAAGGCCAAAGAATCCAAGCACAATAAAGAGCTCAGCATCATGGATGTCAATGCAGAGGAAGTGGTTAACGTTATGAACCGCCACGGTGTTGACCTGATGATCCACGGTCATACCCACCGCCCGGCGACTCACTCTCTGGCCACAGAGCAGGGAGAAAGTGAGCGCATCGTGCTACCGGACTGGAATGAACTTGGCTATGCTTTATCCATTAGCCCGGATGAGAGAAGAGAACTCATATTTCCTGTGAAATAGGCTCGAAAACTCAGACCGGAAGATAGGTTTGAACAGTTGGCCTGATATATCATCAGGTTTAACTCACTCTATTATCAATAATAAGAAGCCGCTGAATTGAAGTACTCATACGTAGCACGCCAGCCTATTCTGGACAGTGAAAAAAACACCGTCGCTTATGAACTCCTGTTCCGTGATGGTCCTCAAAACACCTTTCCGGCAGTTGAAGCCCAGCATGCAACAAACCGCCTGCTGGTCGAGCAGTTTCTGAGCTCCCAGTACAAAAACCTTGGGAAAAAACGCGCCTATGTGAATTTCCCGTATCAGAGCCTTCTGGATCAAATCCCTGAACTGTTTCCGTCCACCAGCATTGTGGTAGAGATACTGGAAGACTGCGAACCAGACGACGAACTGTTCAATGCTGTCAAAGCCCTGTACAACAAAGGCTATACCATCGCCCTGGATGACTTTATCCCTTCACAGGAATGGCAGCGCTTCCTGCCTTATATCGCCATTATCAAAATCGATATCCGCGAGTTCCCGATGGAGAAGGCAGCGAGATTGATACAAAAACTGAGTAAGAGCAGAATTCAGTTTCTTGCCGAAAAAGTGGAGACCTATGAGGAGTACCTGCAGGCACAAAAAGCCGGGTTTACCCTCTTCCAGGGATACTTTTTTGCCAAACCCGAGGTCATCCAGCACAAGGATATCCGCCCTTCACTGCTGACCGTAGTGCAACTGTGTAAAGAGATAGCCAAAGACGAGATAGATTACCGGGCTATCGAGCAGATCTTTACCGGCGATGTTTCCCTCTCCTACAAACTGCTGCGCTCGGTGAACTCCACCGCCATGGTACGCCAGGAGATCAAATCGTTCAGACAGGCGCTGGTTTATCTGGGTGAAGCCCGGCTGAAAAAATTCGTCTCGCTGGTCGCGGTTTCCAGTACCACAGAAGGCAAACCCAACTGTCTGTATACCCTTTCGGTCGCACGGGCCCGTTTCTGCGAACTGCTGACCAAAGGAAGCAACTGCAAATGCGACCCGGGTCAGGCATTTCTGACCGGCATGTTCTCCCTGCTCGATTCGATGCTGGATCAGCCACTGGAAGAAATAATGGCCTCAATACCGGTCGACCACAGCATAAAGGATGCCCTGCTGGATAATGAAGGCGAACTCGGGGAACTTATCACCCTGGTCCGTGCATTCGAAAAGGCCAAATGGGAAACCGTTATCCGCCTGCGCAAGAAACTCGGCATCAACGAAAACTACCTGGCAGACTGCTACCAGCAATCCAACATCTGGTCTGCCGAACTGATGGATTTTAAGAAGTAGAGAACACCATGACATCATGTCCATGCGGCAGCGGCCTGAGCTATCAGGCATGCTGCCAGCCCGTCCACCAGGACACCACCAACGCAAAACACCCGGAACAACTGATGCGCGCACGTTACTGCGCCCACGTACTCGGCCTGGTGGATTTTGTTGTAAACACTTATCACCCAAGCTGCAACGCTGAAGCAGACCGCGAGGCAATAGCAGAGTCCATCGACAGCGACTGGCAACGCCTGGAAGTTCTGGAAAGCAAGGAAAACGGCGATGAAGGCTTTGTCACCTTCAATGCCTACTTCCGCCATGATGACGAAGAGTACTGCCTCGGCGAACGCTCCCGATTCATCCGCGAAAACAACCAGTGGTACTACATCGACGGCGAGTTCCCAAACAGTGAACCGGAACCAGACCCGCGCCTCAGCCAACCGGTAAAAAGCCTGAAAGTTGGCCGCAATGACCCGTGTATTTGTGGAAGCGGGAAAAAGTTTAAGAAGTGTTGTGGGTGATAAAGGCGCTGGGCTCTGGGCACTAGGCCCTGGGCGAGCACTTGGATAGTTCTTACAAACAACCAAAAATAACGGAGGGCTTAAAAGTCCTCCGTTCTCTATTTATTTCAACTGCGGGTTCAACGATCCCCCCCCAGAGCCTAGCGCCCAGGGCCAAGAGCCTATCCCCCGTGCCTCTCCTGCAGTTTCCCGATCACATCCGCCATCGACAGCCCCTGGTCCTGGAGCAGGACCAGCAGGTGATAGATGAGATCGGCTGATTCACAGACTAGCTCCGCCTTGTCACCCGACGTCGCTGCAAGCGCGACTTCGACGCCTTCTTCGCCCACCTTCTGCGAGATGCGCTTGGTGCCACGAGCGTAAAGGCTGGCCGTATAGGAAGAGTCAGGATCGGCACTCTTGCGGGCAGCCAGTAGCTGCTCAAGTTGATGAAGCCACACCATCTGGCTTTCAGGCTGTTTGTCTCCATCCCAGCAGGTTGTGGTGCCTGTGTGGCAGGTTGGGCCAACCGGGTCGACTTTAACCAGCAGGGTGTCCTGGTCGCAGTCGAGGGCGATGTTTTTAAGTTGCAGCACGTTGCCGGAGGTTTCGCCTTTAGTCCAAAGACGCTCCTTAGTGCGGGAGAAAAACGTTACCTGGCCGGTTTGAGTGGTTTTCTCCAGTGCCGCCGGGTTCATGTACCCCATCATCAGTACCTGACCAGAGCCATAATCCTGCACAATCGCAGGAACCAGACCGCCGACTTTTTCCCAGTCGATACGCTCTGCCAGCTGCTGGCTGTTTACCTGGCTTTCAAAACTCATATCCGTACCTCCACGCCCTGCTGTTTCAAATACTGCTTCAGCTCACCGATATTGATCACCTGCTTGTGGAACACAGACGCTGCCAGCGCTCCGTCCACATTGGCCTTCTGATACGCCTCAGCAAAATGCTCCATGGCACCAGCTCCGCCGGATGCAATCAGCGGTACCCGGCATACTTCGCGTACCATGTTCAGCTGCTCAATGTCGTAACCGTTGCGCACGCCATCCTGGTTCATCATGTTCAGTACAATTTCACCTGCGCCGCGCTTTTGCACTTCCTGCACCCAGTCGCGGGTTTCCCAGCGGGTTGCCTTAGTGCGGGCTTCATCTCCGGTAAACTGGTAAACCTGATACTTACCAGTCTCTTTGTCATAGTAAGAGTCGATGCCCACTACGATGCACTGAACACCAAACTTGTCCGCCAGATCGGTGATCAGCTGCGGATTTGCCAGCGCCGGAGAGTTTACCGAAACTTTGTCTGCGCCAAATTCCAGAATACGCGCCGCATCTTCAGCAGATTTGATCCCGCCTGCTACGCAGAACGGGATATCAATCACTTCAGCTACCCTGGCGACCCAGCTTTTATCTACCACACGGCCGTCACTTGATGCAGTGATGTCATAAAACACCAGCTCATCCGCACCCTCTTCGGCGTAACGCTGAGCGAGCGGCACAATGTCACCGATGATCTCATGGTTGCGGAACTGAACGCCTTTGACCACCTGGCCGTCACGTACGTCGAGACAGGGAATTATTCGCTTTGCCAGCATGCAAATGCCTCCTCTGCGGTAAACTTGCCATCCAGCAGCGCGCGGCCAACGATAACGCCTGCTACGCCACTTCCTTTAAGCGCTTCAATATCAGCGAGGGAGCCGATACCACCTGAAGACTGAAACTGTACCTGAGGGTACTGTTTACAAAGGTCCTGGTAGAGCTCTACGTTTGAGCCTTCAAGGGTGCCGTCCCGGGAGATATCGGTGCACAACACGTGGGTCAGGCCCACCGTCAGATAATCATCAATCAGGGATTCAATGGTCACGCCTGAGTCTTCCTGCCAGCCGGAAATCGCCACTTTACGCACACCTTCGGCGTCGATATTGATATCCAGCGCCAGAACGATTTTTTCTGCGCCGTATTTCTCCATCCAGCCTTTTACGAGCTCCGGCTGTTTCACCGCCGTTGAGCCCACTACCACGCGCTGAGCGCCGGCTTCAAGCAGATCAACTACGTCCTGTTCACTGCGTACGCCACCGCCGATTTGGATACTCGCCGGAGTGCTTGCCAGCAGTCTGGCAATCAGATCCAGCTGACGGGCTGTTGTGTCTTTCGCGCCGGTCAGATCCACCAGGTGCAGCCAGTTGGCACCGGCCTGGTGATAAAGATTAAACTGCTCTGCCGGGTCGACTTTGTATTCGGTTACCTGGCCATAGTCGCCCTGATAAAGACGTACCACCTGGCCTTCAATTAAATCGAGTGCTGGAATAATCACTTACTCATCCCTTATTTATAGTTCCAGGAAATTTTGGATCAGCCTTGATCCTGCTTTGCTTGAGCGTTCCGGGTGGAACTGCACGCCATAGTAATTACCGCTCTGGATCGCTGCGCTGAACGGATTGCCGTAGTCACACTCAGCAATGGTGTAATCCCCGGCAGGCATGGCAAAGCTGTGCACAAAATAGAAGTACTCACCACTCTCAATGCCTTTAAACAGCGGATGCCCGCCCCGGGCAGTCACCGTGTTCCAGCCCATGTGAGGCAGCGGAAGCTCGCCGGTTTCCATCAGCTTCACTTCCCCGTCACAAAGACCGAGGCAGGATACCCAATCATCGGCTTTCTGGCCTTTTTCCTGGGAGGCCCTTCCGAGCAGCTGCATCCCAAGGCAGATCCCAAGCAGCGGCTTTTCAACCCGCTTCACCAGCTCAATCAGATCACGTTCACGCAGGTTGTTCATCGCTTCGCTGGCGGTGCCTACGCCCGGCAAGAACAGCTTGTCTGCTGCCAGTACTACATCCGGGTCTTTAGACACCGTCACCGGATAGCCAAGGCGCTCTATGGCGAATTTCACCGAAGAAACGTTGGCACAGCCGGTATCGATGATCACCACTTTCTGTTCGGTCATCACAATACTCCTTTACTGCTTGGCAGCTCCGTCCCTTCCACTTTGATCGCCTGACGAAGGGTTCGGCCAAACGCTTTAAACAGGCTTTCGATGATGTGGTGATCGTTTTCACCAGACGATGACAGGTGCAGCGTACAGGCCAGGGTATCGGTTAGTGAGCGGAAGAAGTGCTCTACCATTTCGGTAGAGATATCGCCCACCTGCTCGCGGCTGAACTTCGCATCAAACTTAAGATACGGACGACCGGAAAGATCCAGACCGCACTGCGCCAGACATTCATCCATCGGCAGGCTGAATCCAAAACGGCCAATGCCACGCTTGTCTCCCAGCGCATCTTTCAGGGCCTGACCGAGCGCCAGAGCAGTGTCTTCCACCGTGTGGTGATCGTCTATGTGCAGGTCACCTTCCACCTGGCAGCGCATCTGAAATCCGCCGTGGGTCGCGATCTGATCCAGCATATGGTCGAAAAAGCCAAGACCGGTAGAAATTTCGTTGCCGCCCTGAGCGTCAAGGTTAACTGCGACTTTGATGTCAGTCTCTTTGGTCGTGCGCACCACTTCGGCCACGCGCGCTTTAACCGTCAGGTCAGTCAGGATTTCACGCCAACCCATGGTCTGCGGGTTGTACTGTATGCCACGAATCGCCATGTTTTCAGCCAACTGAAGGTCTGTGGCTCGGTCACCGATAACCACCGACTGCTGAAAATCGACTTTTCCGCCCTGAAGATACTCTTTCACCATACCCAGTTTCGGCTTACGGCAGCTGCAGTTGTCTTCCTCAAAGTGCGGGCAGATCAGCACATCATCAAACTTCACGCCCTGAGATTCGAAGATTTCCATCATCATATTATGTGGCGCATCAAAATCAGGCTGCGGATAGCTGTCGGTGCCCAGACCGTCCTGGTTGGTCACCATCACCAGACGGTAGCCCGCGTCCTGCAGCTCCAGCAGAACCGGAATAACAAAGGGCTCAAATTTGAGTTTATCCAGACGGTCAACCTGAAAGTCCACCGGTGGCTCTTCGATCAACGTACCATCACGATCAATAAACAGAATTTTTTGTTGTTTGCTCACTGCGACTTCCTTTTACTAAGCAACGTTTTTGGCCAGCTCATTGCGGATAAAGGCCACAACTTTTTCACATTCTTCCCGGTTGCCCACGCTGATGCGGACACAATCTTTAATTGGCGAGTTACGCAGGATAATTCCGCTGTCCCACGCCGCATTAAACAGCAGGTCTCCATCCGGGAATTTCACCAGCAGATAGTTCCCCCAGCCTTCAAAGACTTCCACTCCATCGAGCATGCTCAGACCTACCTGCAGATAGGCACGGTTGGCGTTGAGATCCAGCGTCTGGAACTTCATTTTTGCAAGACCCGCTTCAGACAGTGCCTGACAGGCGATGTCCGCCACCGGAACCGGAACAGGATAAGGCGCGATCACTTTAAGCAACACCTGAATCAGATCTTCGTTCGCCAGGGTAAAACCACAGCGAAGACCAGCCAGGGCAAAAGCCTTCGACAGGGTTCTTAAGATCGCAAGGTTTGGATACTGCTCCAGCAGATCGACCGTCGACGCTTCCGGGCAAAAATCGATATAGGCTTCATCCATCACCACAATGGCGCGGTCTTTGGTCATCTCCAGCAGGGACACGATGTCTTCACGGCGAACCAGGTTGCCGGTCGGATTGTTCGGACTGCAGACAAATACCAGCTTCACCTGATCCAGGTTCGCTTCAATGCCCTCGAGATCCAATTGCCAGTCGGCTGTTAACGGCACTGTCTTCTGCTCAACACCAATGGTTTCTGCACTGATGGAGTACATGCCGTAAGTAGGCGGGCAATAAAGGATCGCATCCTCACCCGGCTCACAGAACGCACGGATCAGCAGTTCGATGCCTTCATCTGCGCCACGTGAGGTGAGGGTTTGCTCCGGCTTGACGCCTGCATAAGCGGCGTAAGCGTTAATCAGGGATGCAGGCTGACACTCGCTGTAGCGGTTCAGGCGGGCGAAGTCTGTTTTGTATTCATTATCAAATGGCGATTCGTTAGCATTGAGCCACACGTCACCACTGCCGCCAATACGGCGGGCTGACAGATACGGCGTCAGTTGCTGTACCTGTTTTCTGGCCAGTTTCTCCATTACGCCTCTCCTTTTGCCAGCTTCTCGACACGGATAGTCACCGCGCGTTTGTGGGCATCCAGCCCCTCAGCTTCTGCCATAGTAACAACGGTTGGTGCCAAGGTTTTGAGACCGTCTGCACTCAGCTCCTGCACCGTCATACGCTTGGAGAAATCAGCAAGGCCAAGACTTGAGTAGGTACGGGTATAACCGTAAGTCGGCAGCACGTGGTTGGTACCGGAGGCGTAATCACCGGCCGATTCCGGCGACCAGTCGCCAAGGAAGATCGAACCGGCGTTATCGAGCAGTGGCAGCAACTCACGCGGCGCTTCGGTTTGTACGATCAGGTGCTCCGGGCCATAGAAGTTAGAAATGGCGACACACTGGCTGATGGACTCCGCCACAATGATCACACTGGCACCCAGTGCCTGCTGCGCGATCTCTTTGCGTGACAGCTCTGCCAACTGACGCTGCACTGCGTCCGCCACTTTGTCGGCAATTACGACTGACGGCGTTACCAGCACAACCTGAGAATCCGGGCCGTGCTCAGCCTGGCTCAGCAGATCGGCGGCGATAAAATCCGGATACGCACTGTCATCGGCAATCACCAGCACTTCAGAAGGCCCTGCAGGCATATCAATCGCCGCACCGCGGAAATCATTGCTCACCTGGCGCTTGGCTTCGGTGACATACGCGTTACCCGGGCCAAAAATCTTGTCCACTTTCGTAACGCTTTCACTGCCATAAGCCATGGCGGCAACGGCCTGAGCACCGCCAAGCTGGTACACCTTATCGATCTTACACAGCTTCGCCGCATACAGGATCTCATCGGCGATCGGCGGCGGAGAACAGAGCGCGACTTCGCGGCAACCGGCGATCTGAGCCGGCACGCCCAGCATCAGTACGGTTGATGGCAACGGGGCACTGCCACCCGGGATATACAGGCCAACCTTATTGATTGCGCGGGTTACCTGCTCACAAACCACGCCAGGCTGAGTTTCAACCCGCACGGTCTGCGGTTTTTGCGCTTCGTGGAACTTAGAAATATTGTCATACGCCTGTTCCAGCGCCTGCTTCATTTTTTCAGACAGGCGGCCGGACGCGGCTTCAATCTCTTCGCTGCTGACCTGAATACTGTCCAGAGCAACACCATCGAATTTTTCTGTCAGCGCTTTAAGCGCAACGTCACCCTCTTTGCGGACAGATGAAATTACCTGCTCTACCGCCTGAGTGATATTTGCGCCCTCAGCAATCGCCGGTCTTTCCAGTACCGAGTCCTGCTGAGATTCACTGAGTGATTGCCATACCAGCGTTTTCATTCTGTGTTACTCCATCATCTTCTCAATCGGCAGGACCAGAATCGAGCTGGCACCCAGTTCTTTCAGCTGTTCCATGGTTTCCCAGAACAGGTTTTCAGTACTGACCAGGTGTACCGCCACACGATTTTGCTCAGCAGACAGCGGAAGTACGGTTGGGTCTTCTGCGCCAGGCAGCAGCGCCTTAACCTGATTGAGTTTTTCAGTTGGAGCGTGGAGCATGATGTATTTGGACTCTTTGGCCTGAATCACGCCCTGCATACGGGTCAGCAGTTTTTCGATAAGCGCCTGCTTGTCAGCAGCGAATTCACCGTCACGCTGGATAAGGGTGGCTTTGGAACGGAAGATCACTTCCGCTTCCTTCAGGCCATTGGCTTCAAGGGTTGCGCCGGTAGACACCAGGTCAGCAATCGCGTCAGCAAGGCCTGCGCGCGGGGCAACTTCGACCGAGCCGGTCAGCATACAGGTTGAGAATGGGACGCCCTGCTCGTCCATGTAGCGTTTGAGCAACTGTGGGTAGGTGGTAGCAATGCGTTTTCCAGCCAGATCCTGCGGGCCGTTGTACTCTTCATCCTTGTCGATGGCAATGGACAGACGACAGCCGCCAAAGTCGAGTCTGCGCAGCGCGGTGAAACCACTTGGCTCGCCGCGGGACAGGCGTTCAAGACGAACTTCTTCCAGTTCATTCTCTCCGATAAAGCCAAGGTCAACCACACCATCCATGACCAGACCCGGGATATCGTCATCACGAACCAGAAGCAGGTCGATAGGCATGTTTTCTGAGTGGACGACCAAACGCTCACCCATGATGTTGAACTTAACGCCGCATTTTTTCAGCAGCTCCTGACACTCTTTACTCAGGCGTCCTTTTTTTTGAATAGCGATTCTTAAGCGTTGTGTTTGCATTGCGTTTTCCCTGTGCGAATTTTGTATCAAAAGTAAACAGTACAAAAAGAAAAAATCCCCGGAAGCTTGGTGTCTCCCGGGGATCTTAATCTGTCATCTCTGATACCACCGGGACTTTCCTGTCTCCCGGTGTGCGTAAACCTCCCGAAAGACTAGTCAGGATGGTGATGATGAATGTTCATTACTGATTTACGCATGATGTGTATCTCCTTGAGTTAACTTCACACTAACCGGGCTGATTTTATTTTGCAACCCCAAATTAAACATCAGATAAAAAAAAAGGGAACCAACGGCTCCCCTCGTAACATTTGACGCTTATAACGCCGCTTCTTTAGTCTGGCGGGACTTAGCCACCACCGACAAGGCAAAGCAGACAAGTACGAAAGCCACAGAGGTCGCAGCGAAAGAGAGCGCAACCGAGCTGCTCATACCCAGCACGATGAAACCAATACAGGAGACGGCCGCCACAGACAGTGCGTAAGGCAGCTGAGTAGCAACGTGGTCAATATGATTACAGCGCGCACCGGTAGACGACAGAATCGTCGTGTCTGAAATAGGTGAACAGTGGTCACCAAATACAGAGCCAGCCAGAACCGCACTCAGCATTGGCAGCATCAGTGCCAAATCTGTCGCACCGGCCATATCACCAGCGATTGGCAGCATAATACCGAACGTTCCCCATGAGGTGCCGGTAGAAAATGCCATCAGACCAGACAGCAGGAATAAAATGACCGGCAGCCAATGTGGGTCAATATTACCCTGCACCTGAGATGACAAATAAGCTCCGGTTTTCATATCACCAATAACCGAACCAATTGTCCATGCAATGAACAGGATAAGAATTGCACCAAACATAGATTTAGCACCAATCCACATTGTCATACCAATATCAGCAAAAGAGAGCTTCTGACGCAGAACGGTAATTAGCGCAGCTGCAAGACCAACCAAACCACCGTAACAAAGTGACTTACCTACATCGGTATTCTCAAATGCACCAAGCACAGAGAATGGTAAATCACTGGAAGCCAGTGATTTACCGCCTGTATAAATCATTGCCGCAATCGTTGCGATAATCAGCGCAATAATAGGGAACACCAGATCAGCAACGCGGCCGTTTTCACTTTCGACGATATCCAGCTCTTCATTAATATCGTGTGCTTCTTCGCTGTCGTTATCACCATTAAAGCCTTGCCCCTGAGACGCTTCAATTTCACGCTGACGCATCAGACCCACATCTAATTGGAACCATGCAACGGCGAATACCATTAATAGTGCGAAAACAGCGTAGAAGTTCATAGGGATCATACGCAGGTAGGCACCAAGGGCTGAATATTCGGTCATACCGTGGGTAACCAGAATACCGCCAATAATGGTCATAATATATGCGCCCCAGCTCGATGCCGGCATCAGCACACACATTGGTGCTGCGGTAGAGTCAAGAACGTAAGCCAGCTTTGCACGGGAAACATAGAAACGATCCGTCACAGGACGGGAGATCGCACCGACCGCCAGGCTGTTGAAATAATCATCAACAAAGATGAAAACACCCAAAGAGGCCGCCAGCAGCTTAGAGCCACGTTTGCTTTTAACCCGGACCTGAGCCCACTCAGCAAAAGCTCGGGTACCGCCAGAGAGTGTCAGCAGAGCGGTAGTCATACCCAGCAGAATAAGGAAAGCAATAATGCTCATATTCCAGCTGTTTATACCGCCATCTTCAATAACCAGTCCGCTGACAGTAGAAGCGATATAGGAAACTGAGGCAGTCACGGAATAGTCGTGGAGAAGGACAGCGCCAAGCAAAATGCCGACACCAAGAGAAATCAGTACGCGTCGCGTAAGAATAGCCAGACCCAGCGCTATTAACGGCGGTAACAGCGAGAGTGCAGAGTTAGTATAATCGATAGTATTCATGATCTTCATTAACCAGTGTTTGGTCAGAGATCTACTGCAGACAGCCCGGGTACAGGCATAGTTGAACAAGCGACAGGGAAGCAGACACTTCACCCAACCCTACAGTAGCGCTCCATAGTTTAACAACAATATAGACTATGGCAGTGTTATTCCTGTTCGGAGATAACCCCAGCGACAGGCTTCGACCGGCTCTGTCACTTCGGCGTATGGCTCCTTTCTGTGCTCCTCAAAGGTGTCACCCTAAGAGCATATACTGATAGCCACCGCACCTCTACGTTGAAAAGCTCTTTATACAGAGTTTTCAAATCAGGTTCGGGCAATACTACCGGACCTGAGCGGTATTGCAATACAAAGTTAATGCTTATTTACACTTTGCCAGATATAGCGCTCACCGCACACAATGCAACCAGTTACACTTACTGGCGCACCCGTGAATACCGCCTTTTTTAAGTTCCAAAGTCAGGGAAGTGTCATTTTTATGATATACACACAACAATATATAAGTATTTACCAGAGGAAATATTGTATTCTTTATTTTCGCTGTTATGATTAAAGCGTTAACAAAATAATTAAACAGGATTTGTCATGTCAGATATTACTAAGACTCTGCTGAATATTCGCAGCCTGCGTGCTTTTGCCCGCGATGTAGATTTCTCAACTCTTGAGGAAATGCTGGAAAAATTAACTTTAGTTGTTGAAGAGCGTCGTGAAGCTGCTGAAGCAGAAGAAGCTGCAAAAGCAGAGCGCGAAGCTAAACTGGCTGAATATGCCGATATGATTGCTAAAGAAGGTATTGCACTGGAAGACCTGATTGCAGCAATGTCTGGCGAAGGCAAAGCAAAAACCAAGAAAAAACGTGAACCACGTCCGGCTAAATACGAGTACACCGTAGATGGCGAAAGAAAAACCTGGACTGGTCAGGGCCGTACACCTTCTGCAATTCAGGCAGAGCTGGACAACGGTGCAAACCTGGAAGATTTCCTAATCAAATAGTTTATATTTGTTTAATTAATAAAAAAGAGCGCATAAGCGCTCTTTTTTTATATCTTCCGGTTCTGATTATCTTTCCCAGTATGCCTCTTCCAGACTGTCTTCTCTTTCCGGCAGGCCACGGGACAGACGCGGAGAGTGCTGAACCAGCACTTCATAGCTCGCACGGTTAGAATACTTACATACCTGAGAGAATGAAGAATAAGTCAGGAATGACTGCTGGTGCTTGCTTGAATTTGGCACATTATCTTTGTGATAACGGTTTGCGGCCATATCATGCAAAAGAGCAGACAGTGCAGCATCACCCGCACCATTGGTGTTCTTGATCTTCTCCGGGCCACCCATATAAGGCGCGATATGTGAGTAAACCTTAATAGGATTATCCACATAGTCTTTCTTTGCCGGACGGCTGAACTCATACTGGTTAAACTCAGCAATCGCACCAGGCAGAAGTGGCAGACTGGTCTGACGCTTCACGCTGTCTTCAGTGTAACCAGCCATATACAGACCTACAGGGCCAGCAGTACACAATACCAGGTCTACCCACTCCAGCGCCTTGTCAGCGGCCAGCAGAGGGTCATCCTCGCCAGTCAGGGCCTGAGCCTCATCTTCGTTCATCGCAACCACTGAAATATGATCGTTCAGGAACTGCTGCCAGTATTCCGGATCATCCTGAATCACGTATTTGGTGCCCAGGGTCAGAACAACAGGAACATCGTGTTTCTTCGCGTATTCGATCGCCTGCATGGTGGCTTCCGGCATTGGGTCACCATCTTTGCAGCGCACCAGGTAAGCTGTCAGAACCAAAGCAGAAGCTTTTTTAAAGATGTGCTCAGGAATATTATCCGGGTGAAGCTGGTTCATCTGACCTTCGCTGATCGCAAAGGTGCGCTCACCGTCTTCACTGATAAGGGCAAAACAGCGGCCAATCGCACCGTTCACACCCTGAAGGTGGTTCAGATCCATGCGGCTTGATGTGTTACACAGGTAACGGTAGCCATAGCTGCCAATCTGAATATCGCTGCTCATTACGCCCAGCAGGATAGATTTGTCATCAGCCAGAACCGAATAATTGTGCAGCGTGTTACCAATAGTACCGCCTGCATACTCATTGGTTACCAGGTTTTCTTCTTTCAGTTCCGAATAAAGCGCCTCTGCGGTCTGGTCATCAATAACCAAAGAATGTCCCTTACTTAAACCGAATTTGGCAATAAACTCATCCGTTACCTTAGCTTCGATATCCACCAGAGTCTGGTCAATACCAACAATATGAGTGCGCGACATTTTTTTGCTGGTCTGAGCCTGGCTCACCAGCGGATCGCGGGCATGAACGGGGAAATAGTGCTTGGATTTGCGTTGACCGGGAAATTTCATAGTATCGTTAAACTGTAAGGAGACATGTCGGGACGGAGATTTTAGCCTGCCAGCCAATCCCCAGCAATATAGCCAAGGATAGCAAACGTTTGCCCCAAAAAAAAAGAAGAGACGAGAAGCGGGAAGCGGGATTTAGAGAGGCGGGAAGACCAGACAGAGCACGCCGGCTCTGTCTGATTAAGCAATTATTCCTGGTCGATGACCCATTTGCGGAAGGCTTTTTTGTCTTCAGCTGAGGCTTTCAGGTACCAGGCTTTCAGCTGTTCCAGTGCCTGAGGGTGAGGCTGTTTGGTTTTGGCTGCGGCTTTTTGTTGTGTTTTTTGTTTTTTGGCTGGTTTGGTTTTGGCCGGGGCTACAGCTTCGGAAGCTGATACCGCAACGGCTGCTACACCGAGGTCGATGTTGTTTTGCGCATTGTATTCAGCCAACAGTTTTTCGGTTTCGTAATAAGGCATGAAGCCTTCTTTGCCTTTTAACTTATCACTTTGGTGCTCAACGGCTTTTCCATCGGCTGTCAGGCGCCAACTTGGGTTACCCTTAAATACCTGTTCAGCGTGGATTACGCTGTACACTTTTGGATGATTAACCTTAATATCATTAACACCAGCACTGAAAGTAATGACGTATGGCGCAGAGGTGAACCGTGCATCCCCTCCCCCTTTTCCAACTGACTTATCCATTTCAACCACAATTTGGTTAAGCCCGGATTTCAACTTGGCTGGTTTCATCTTGCTGTCAGCCTCAACACCATTAACGAACAAAAGGCTAACGCCATTAGCAGGAACTATATCCGCTGCTGATATACCAAAACTAACCAAAACACCCGCAACTAATGAAGCAAAACATGTCTTCAAGTTCATACCTCTACCCCGTTCAACACATAGCCAATAATTTAAACATTGCTGCGCTAAAGAACCAGAACTCCATATTACAGCCTTCTGGTGAACTCTGTCGCAATAAAAAAGCCACCCATAAGGTGGCTTTACAATCAGTTACTTCTAACAACTCAGATTAGAATTCAGCTTTAATACCGATACCGTAACCCATATCAGTGTTGTCTTTGCTGTTGTCACCGATCTCTACGTATGCAGTAGTAGAAGGAGCAATCGTGTAACCTGCATTCAGGAACCAAGTGTTGAAGTCGTTGTCACCTTTCTCATCTACGCGGCTGAATGCACCAGCGAATTTCCATGCATTCATAGTGTAGTCTGCTGCAAGAGCGTAAGTCTTAGCATTAGCATCTGCTTCTTTCAGGTCGCCACTGTAAACTGCAGCTTGCAGGTTCAGGTTTTCAACGCCAGAGTAAGTAGCTTCCAGAGCAAGAAGAGTCAGCTTCTCATCATTTGTGTTAGCAGCTTCATCAATCTTAGACTGACCAGCAAATGCGCGAACATCGAAATCAGCTACACGGTAGCCAATTTTTGCATCAAGGTGAGTACCATCTTCGCCCTTAAGGCCAGTGTTAGACTTATGTTTGTTCTGAATCGCACCCAGACCGAAGTAGAAATCACCTTTGTCCAGATCGTAACGCACTGCTTCATGGCCGCCGAAACCAGCGTCTTTGAAGAACTTGGTGATACCGAACAGGTAATCAGAACCAATACCAGCATCATCCAGTTGAGTGTCCAGTTTACCAATTTTCAGAGAGCCAAACTGGTCGTTGTAGAAACCAACGTAAACATTACCAACTTTAAAAGTGCCAGTTTGACCTGGGTTATTTTTATCGTTGTCAGCGCCAGAGAACTCGTAGTAGAAACCTACCTGAGTTGCGTCATCCATTGCGTAACGGGTATCGAAACCGAAGTCAGCATCATCGATTTTTTGCTTCAGTTTTTCTTCGTTGCCGATAGCCTGAACGTACTGGACTTCGATGTCACCTTTCATGTTTACGGTAACGCCGTCTTTGTTGTACAGCTCGATACCTGCGTTAGCGGTACCAGCTACTGCCATAACTGCTAGAGCTACTAGAGTCTTTTTCATAATAATCCACTGCCTTTTCTTAGATGGGAATTCCGTTTCGGTTCCCTATATATTTTTTTGTGTTTAGTTGGAACCGATTCGAACATCTGGTGTCAAAGCCGATTCCGCTAAATTCGAAGTTAAGATTGCAAGATAAATCCCGGGCTGTCAAATTGATAAAAAAACACAAATCAAAAAACCTCAAACCTTGCAAATCAATAACTTACATTAACCAGCAACAAATTTAGAGCAAAATCACACCATATATTAGTAAAAAATTGAGTTCTGAAGTTTTTATTTTTTCAGCATATAAATTTATACGCAAGCTCATGAGGCATTAATGACAGCACAATCATCCATTACAAAAACATTAACTGACAGATAATCTCGCTCAAACATTACCCCCTCCCTAACCTCCTGATGGTTCAGTTTTTTTTTGTGATTAAGATCCAGCTTTACCCAAAAACCATCTCTTTTGCGTACTATAGGCGGGGATTTTGGGTTTGTGCTACAATCCCGCGGTCAAAATTTGAGGCAGCCAATGCTTAGTCAACACGTACAAAAATCCATCCGTAACAGCTACCAAAATCTGCAACATCAACTGGACAACTTTATCCCCCGCCGGGCACAAAACTATCTGGTTGCCGAAATCGCAAAAACCCTGGGCGGCGAATATCACGATAAAAACCGCATTCTGGTTGCAGAAGCCGGTACCGGCATTGGTAAATCTCTCGCCTATCTGATGAGCAGCATTCCGTTTGCGCGACATAACAATAAGAAGGTAGTGATCGCGACCGCTACTGTGGCGTTGCAGGAGCAGTTGGTGAACAAAGACCTGCCTCTTTTCCGCCGTATCAGCGATCAGCCTTTCAGTTTCACCATTGCCAAAGGCCGCCAGCGCTACTGCTGCGCAGAAAAGCTGGCGCAGGCCAGCGGAACGGCAGGCGGTGAACAACTGGCGATGTTTGAGAAAAAGCCCACCACCAAAGAAGTGGATCTGCTTAAACGCATGCACCGTGCATACAGTGAAAACAAATGGGATGGCGAACGTGACAGCTGGCCAACGACCATTGCCGACAATATATGGCAGCTGATCACCAGTGACAAGCACAGCTGTAATGCTACGTTGCCTGCTCACCGCGACTGCCCGCTGCAAAAAGCGCGCAACCAGATTGAAAAAAGTGATGTGATTATTGCCAACCACAGCCTGGTGATGTCCGATGCCGAGCTGGGCGGCGGTATTATCCTGCCGGAGCCAGAAAACAGCATCTATATCTTTGACGAAGCGCACCACCTGCCGCTGGTTGCCCGTGACCACGCTTCGGCCTCTGCCAGCCTGAAAGGTGCAGCGGCCTGGCTTGAGGCACTCAACCAGTCCACTACAAAGCTGGCAAACCTTGCCGATGAAAAGCGCGTCCAGCGCTTCAGAAATGAGCTTCAGGATGCCATCCAGATGCTGGTACCTGGCCTTGGCCAGCTGGCTAAACAGTTTGACCCGGCCGCATTCAAAGAAGGCGTGTATCGTTTTGAGCACGGTGAGCTGCCGGAATGGCTGAGTAACGAATCTGCCGAACTAAAGAGCGCCAGCAGTAAAGGCGCTCAGGCGATCGCCAAAATTGCAGACCTGATCAGTGAAAGGATAAAAGAGGGGCAAATCGCCGCCCGACTGGCAGAGCCCGCGCTCGCGGAAGCAGGCTTTTTCATCCAACGCTTTGAGAACCTCGCCAAAGTATGGGAGCTGATGGCCCAGCCAAATCGTGACAAAGGTGCCCCGCTCGCCCGTTGGATCGCCACCAACCCGGACCGCGAGGGCGACTTTATTGTTTCCGTCTCGCCGCTTGAAGTCGGCTGGCAGCTCGACCAGCAGCTGTGGAGCCGCTGCTGCGGCGCCGTTATGGTTTCAGCGACTATGCGCGCCCTCAACTCATTCAGCTTTTTCTGTCGTCAGGTCGGCCTGAGTGACAGACCTGAAGACGGTGTTAAGTTCCTGGCTCTGGCATCGCCATTCGACTACGCCGGTCAGGCCGAACTCTATGTTCCAAGACTGCAGTACGAACCGACCGCCAAACCTTTTACCGGCGAGCTGGCCAAAACACTGCCTTCATTAATAAAAGAGGGCAAAGCCAACCTGGTGCTGTTTGCTTCATACTGGCAAATGCGCGAAGTGGCCGAACAACTGACAGGTACTGCGGCCAAATCTGGCTGGAACCTGCAGCTTCAGGGTGAGACTTCGCGCACAGAAATCCTAAAAAAACATAAATCCCTGTGTAAAAAAGGCGACACCAGTGTGCTTTTTGGAACCGGCAGCTTTTCTGAAGGACTCGATTTGCCGGGCAATCTGCTGGAGAACCTGGTGATCACCAAAATTCCGTTTGCAGTGCCGACTTCACCGGTAGAAGAAGCGCATGCTGAGTATGTGGAAAGCCGGGGTGGTAATCCTTTTATGCAGATCACCGTGCCCGAAGCGAGCAAAAAGCTGATACAGTCTGTCGGACGGTTGCTGCGTAAAGAAGAGGATTCTGGTAGAGTCGTGCTCTTAGACCGTCGGATTATCACCAAACGTTATGGGAAGGCGCTGCTCGATGCCCTGCCTCCTTTCAAACGCAACATCGAATATTAAAAGAATATGGAATTTATCGAACCGGCCATGCTGATTGTTCTGGCACTGGTCGCTTTTGCTGCCGGATTTATTGACGCGGTTGCCGGTGGCGGCGGGATGCTGACCGTCCCTGCACTGCTCTCCCTTGGCCTGCCTCCTCATATTGCTCTAGGCACCAATAAACTGGCCGCGACGTTCGCCTCTTCAACGGCGGCCTTTACCTACTATAAAAAGCGCCTGTTTCAGCCTGCCTTCTGGTACCGCTGTTTCTTTGCCACTCTGACGGGGGCGATTCTGGGTACCCTGGCGGTCGATGCCATCAGCACCGACTGGCTGGAAAAAGTCCTGCCTCTGGTGATCCTGCTGGCTGCGGTTTATACCCTGTTCAACAAGGCACCTGCAGACCAGGGGCATGAGATCGAAACCGACTGCCCACGCTTTCCTAAAAAACAGTGGCTGCAGGGCCTGAGCCTGGGTTTTTATGATGGTGTAGCCGGCCCCGGCACCGGCGCATTCTGGACCGTCAGCAGCATGGTGCTTTACCGGGTGAACATCCTGCTGGCCTCCGGTCTTGCCAAAGCGATGAACTTCACCAGTAACCTGACCTCACTGGTTACCTTTGCCATACTGGGACATATTAACTGGGTACTTGGCCTGACCATGGGGGTATGCCTGATGGCTGGCGCTTTTGTTGGTGCTCACTCTGCAATCAGATTTGGTGCCAAATTTATCCGTCCGGTGTTTGTCACAGTGGTGATGATCCTGGCCGTCAAACTGGCGTATGATGCCTGGATAGTGAACCTATGAAATCTCTTTCAAGCGTATCTTCCAAACTCGAGCAACTGGCGCACCAGGCCGCCCAGCTTGACCGGCAGCGCGGGGAGCACCACCAGCCTCTGTTTGATGAGCGGCTGTTTCATTGCCGGGCAAGACTGTTGGTTCCCTGCGTAGAAGAAGCCAAAGCTACCCTGAGCTCTATAGAACGTGAGCAGCAAAGCGGCAGACTGACCGCTCCCCGGGCAGAGCACCTGACGTCACTGCTGCTGGCCCAGCTCGAAGCGCTGTCACGCGAGCTTTCAACGGCCAAAATCAGAAAGAATGAGATTAAGCACAGCAGTCACTTTCGCAAGCCGATTAATCAGCTCTATCAGGAACTGGCTCAGCACAATGAATGGGAAAGACGACTGAGAGAGTTGGTGCACGAAAAACAGGTGGCGCTCGATAATGCCCCACCACACATGAAAGCCCAGGCGCAACAGGCTTTGCTGGCGACGGAACAGCGCCTCAGCCGATGCCAGCAGGCAAGAACAAAAATTGAAAACCAGATCCACTACCGGGAAAGAAATCAATGAGCAACGACCAGTCTCCTTTAGACCAGGCACCAGAAGATGTAAAACTGGCGGTAGACCTCATCTACCTGCTGGAGAGCAATGAGATTGACCCAAAAGTCGCATTGAGCGCCCTGAAAATAGTCGAAGCCGATCTCCGGCGCAAACTGCCAGAGGCCAACTAGTCCGAACCCGCCTCCGGCTTTTGGAAAAACAGCGTCAGCTCTGCTACCTCCACACCAAACTTGGTGATGGAAGTACGGTTAAACAGGTGGCGCTCATCCACCCGGTAAAGCCAGTCGTCAAAATGCACTTTAGTGGTGCCATCGCCATACGGCAGTTCAAAATCATAGCGCCAGCGAAGTGCGTTCCCCTGCTCCTCTCCTTCGGCTATCCCGATGATATCTTCCGCCCGTCCGCTGTAACGGTTGTTTCCTGAACGGGTGATCACCCACACCCGGCGCGTCTTCTCGCCGTCGTCAAATACAAAATCTTCTTCCAGAGTGAGCACGTTCCCCTCAATCCGCCCATTGAGCGCAACCTCAAAACGGCGCTGAAGCTGACCACTGCGGTCCTGGATCATGCCCCAGGCCATAGTTTCGCCGGTAAAATACCCGAACAAATCAAATTCTGGATCCGTCTGACGGTAATCACTGATATCGGCAGAGCACCCAATCACCAGGCTTGCCACCAGCAGAGTAAAGTAACGTATCACCGACTCAGCCCTAACAGTTGCGCCCGGTGCGCCGGATACTCAGTAGACGGTGAGAGCCAGATGGAAATAAACGCATCATTCATCTTCTCATCACTGATCACCCCGATCACCTGCGAGCGGTCATCATTGCCATAGTAGATAAACTGACCAGTCAGGCCATCGGTCACATACACCAGGCTCTCGCCTTTCTGCACATCCGGATAAATTGCTGCCAGCTTCTCTGTCCAGGCGTCCTGCTGCTCTTTGCTGTATCCCAGGTGAGCCCACTGATCTTTGGTCGCTTCAAGCAGCTTCTGTTTGGGGATGTCACGAAGGTAACGAATAGAAAGTGCCATCGGATGGGGCGTTACATCATTCGACTGCAGATAATCGCCATCAGGCGTTCTGAGTTCGGACTGGTAAATATCAAAAAACAGCCAGCTGAGAACGGAAGTGCCCACAGTCGGCCAGCCATTCCAGTTCTGGTTATCCTGAGAACTTGGTGTCGATGCCATCGCCTGTGTTGCCAGCAGCAAACCTGCCAGTATTCCGGTCACTTTCATCTTCATCATCATTGCCCCCGCTGATTTTTCAGGATTGAAGTCACACCTGATGACAGCAAGAACCATTCCAGCGCGAGAACCATCATGGTAATTTGCACGCCCCATGGCCACTCCACCGCCTGCAGACGAAAACCGGCAAAGTAGCTGACAGGCCCGCCAACTGTCGCAGCAGCGATGATAAGCGAGGATGAAAAACGACCCAGCCAGTCGCGCACTGAAAACAGATACCAGACAAACGCGACCCAGAGCATGGCAAGCCACAGCGGCAGATGCGAAGTTGGGAACGCCAGAATACCGGCCCACTGATTAAGCGAGTCCATCGCGATCCCCGCCACCAGAACCAGCAACAGGGGTTTAACCGGGAGGGAGAACTTCCTCCAGGTCAGTACAAGTGTGGCACTGAGCAACAGACAAAGCCCCCACAGAGTCGCCTCACGCCCAATGACCGCCAGCAACCAGAGCCCCTGAAACCAAAGGGATACAAGAAGGATATTCATACGCCCCCCGGCTTTTCAAACGTGAGCTGGACAGTGCTGATGGTCTTGGCCTGAAAGCCGCCTTCACAGTAACTCAGGTAATAACGCCACATGCGGCAGAAGCGTTCGTCATAACCCAGACTGTGGACTCTCTCAGCGGCCAGATTAAACCGCTTATGCCAGATGGCTAAAGTTTGGGCATAATCTTGCCCCATGTCATGTAAGTCCCTCAAAACTAAGTCTGTATGACAGGTCGCGTGCTTAAGCAGTTGGGTGACAGATGGCAAAAAGCCGCCGGGGAAGATGTACTTCTGAATAAAATCGACCCCTTTACTGTATCTGTCGTAACGCTGATCGGTAATGGTGATCGCCTGAATCGCCATTTTTCCGCCAGGTTTGAGCAGTGACTGGCACTTGGTCAGATACGAAGTGAGGTACTCCTTGCCCACAGCCTCAATCATCTCTATCGACACCAGTTTGTCGAACTGGCCCAGCAGATCCCGGTAGTCTTCTTTGAGCAGGGTAACGCGATCTGTCAGACCAAGCTGTTCCAGCTTCTTCGAAACATAAGCGTGCTGCTCAGTAGAAATAGTGGTCGTGGTCACCCGACAGCCGTACTCAGTGGCCATATAGATCGCCATGGCGCCCCAGCCTGTTCCAATCTCCACTACGTGGTCGTCTGAACTGATCTCCAGCTCCTGACAAAGACGATCCATTTTGTTGAGCTGAGCCTTTTCGAGACCGTCATGTTCAGAAGTAAACAAGGCCGATGAGTAGAGCATGCGCTTATCCAGAAACGTCTCATAAAGATCGTTTCCGAGATCATAGTGGGCGGCTATGTTCTTTTTCGCCTGACTCCGGCTGTTACGGTTTCGCCAGTGACCGGCCAGGGTAACTGTCGAGCTCAGCCAGCCGATTTTGCTTTCCAGCTTATCCAGCACATCCAGATTGGCCGCCATCAGCCGGGTCAGCGCGGTTAAATCATGGCTGTCCCAATGCCCGTCTATATAGGCTTCTGCCGCACCAATACTGCCGCCTTTGAGTACCCGCAGATAGACGGAAGGAGAATGAAGCTCCACGACTGCTGTCAGGCTGTCGTCTTTATCACCAAAGCTGTAGCTTGCGCCAAAGTCTTCCACCAGAACCAGATGTCCTTTGCTCAGCTGAGTCAGCACCTTCAATACTGCGCTGCGGGCCAGCCTCTCTGCTGTACTGAAACGGCCGGTAATGGTTAACGAATCACTGTTTAACATGCGATTGCTCCTTGTCCGATGGATGTGAATAAAAAGGCGCGCCTTTGAGCCACAGCTTCAGTGCATGCCAGTAGATCCCCCACAGGATCTTTGCCGCAACCAGCGGGGTTTTAAAAAAGTAGCGAACCAGACTCCAGCGACTGAGTGGCACTGCCTTCATCGAAAGCCCGGCTGTAAACTCTTTTTGCTCCCGGCAGACATCCAGCCTGAGGGACAGCGATTCTCCGGGCTCCCTGAGATGCCATTTGTACTGCTGATCCAGTGGATTGAACGGCGAAACGTGAAACGCTTTTGAGTGCGCCCAGTTCTTCCCGTTCTCCCCCGGCTCTGCAGCTACTGCGTAATAGTGACGCTCATTCCAGGGGGTATTGCTTACCTCAGCGAGCAGCCAGCTGAACCGGCCCTGATCGTCATAGAGGTAGTAAAAGTTCACCGGGCTGAAATAAAAGCCAAAGTAGCGCAGCTGGCAAAGCGCCTTTACTTTGCCCTGCGGCCTTTCGCCGGTCAGCTCGAATACTTTGTCCTGCACTGCATGCTTCAGCGAACCGCTGCCCAGATAATCACTGCGCTTGAAGCGCGCCCAGTGCCAGAAACGGCGGCCAAAGCCCCATACACTGCGTTCCATCTCATCCAGTTCGTCGAGATCTATCAGCGGCATAAACAGCTGATACTCCAGGTAATGCCAGACCGGCGAGATCCTCTGATGGATCACCTTACCGTCCATCATGCAACTGTTCATGCTGCCCCCCTGTGGCTGGTCACCGGCAACGCACTGATCCCGCTCACCACGTCAAGTGCACTGCGTACGCCATCTTCGTGAAAACCGTTGTACCAATAAGCGCCGCAAAACCAGAGGCGGTCAACGCCATTGATACTCCCGCGCTGCTGCTGCGCGGTGACCGTATCGCGGGTAAATACCGGATGGTGGTAACAAAACTCCCGCAGAATCTTGCTATCCTCTATCTGTTCACGGCTGTTGAGGCTGACACAAAATGTATGCTCACCCTGAATATGCTGCAGAATGTTCATGTTATAGGTCAGGGTTGGCTTAATGGTGTCGTTGCCAGGCTGCGCGCCCAGGTAGTAATTCCAGGAAGCCCACGCCGCCCTGTTTTTCGGCAGCATTGATGTATCTGTGTGCAGGATCACCTCATTGGCCTGATACTCCAGCTTGCTCAGAACCCTTCTTTCCTGCTCCGCCGGACTGCTTATCATCGCCAGCGCCTGGTCGCTGTGGCAGGCAAGGATCACCTGATCAAACAGTTCACTGTCGACGGCCGTTTTCACCCTCACCCCATCCGGGCAACGTTCAACCGACTCAACCGGGCTGTTTAAGCGTATCCTGTCATGGAAATAGCGGGTCAGAGCCGGAATATAGGCGCCTGAACCGCCATTAATCACATACCACTGAGGGCGGTTCGCCACATCAAGCAGGCCATGGTTAAGGAAGAAACGCAGGAAGAAGCCCAGTGGAAAGGCGCGCATATCCGCAATGGTCGAAGACCAGATAGCCGCGCCCATAGGCAGTATGTAGTTCTGACAGAACTCATCGCTGAAACCATTTTGGTTCAGGAACTCACCAAGCGTCTGGTGAGTGGTATCACCCGAAGCGGCAGTGGCTTTGGCCATGCGGTTAAATCGCAGAATTTCCCAGATAAAGTGATAGAAACCCGGGTTCACAAGATTACGCTTTTGAGCAAACAGGGTGGAAAGTGAATGGCCGTTATATTCAAGGCCACTTGCATCGTTACGGACACTGAAGCTCATTTCTGTTTTCCGGCCTGAAATTCCAATCTCTTCCATCAGGGCGATGAACTCCGGGTAGGTGCGGTCGTTGTAAACGATAAATCCGGTGTCTACCTGGTAGTCTTCGCCATCCAGTGAGACATCCACTGTCGCAGTGTGGCCGCCAACGTAGTCGTTCGCTTCATAGACAGTGATATCATGCTCGCGGCTCAGGTGATAGCCACAGGTCAGTCCGGAAATCCCGGTGCCAATAATTGCGATTTTCATATCCTTACTCCCTGATAAGCTTTGAACACAACCGCTGTTGCCAGCCGGCCGGTAATAACGCGATAAAACGAATAACCGAAGTGAACAGCCGCGGGAAATAGATACTCCGCTTCCCCGCCTGAACACCTTTACGAATCGCCTCTGACGCCTGCTCAACGCTGACCATTTGTGGCATGGCAAAATCGTTTCTGGCCGTCAGCGGCGTTTCAACAAAACCCGGGTACACCACAGTGACCGCGATCCCGGCAGGCTCCAGCTGAAGGGCCATGGATTTGGCCAGGTAGCTGACAGCCGCTTTCGACGCACCATAAGCCTCTGCTCGTGGCAACGGCAGCTCTCCGGCAATGGAGCTGACGATTACGATGCGATCCCCGGCGTTAAGCCGTGGCTGCGCCGCTTCAATGCAATGACACAGGCCCTGAAAATTGGTTGCTGACACCCGATGCATCAATGCAGAGTCAATCTGACCTTTCTCTATGTACTCACAGTCTCCTGCGTTAAAAATCCAGATGTCAGGGCTGAGCTCCAGACCGGCCAATGCTTCTTTGCAGGCTTCAAGATCCGTAATATCGAAACGGCATGAATGGGTACCATACTGAGATCTGAGACCTTCAAGCCTGACTTCATTCCTGCCACAGGCTACGACTTCCCAGCCCTGCATCGCATAGTCCACGGCCAGCTGTCTGCCTATTCCGGATGTGGCACCGGTTATCAGCACGCACGGTTTGTTACTCATTGTCCCAGCCCCGCTTTGATTCGTTTAATAAGGCTGCCAAGCAACGGCAACTGCTCGTAAAGCATTTCACCGAGATCAAAGTAGTCACGGTGATAAACCACTTTATCTTCAAGAATGCGGATATGAGTACAACCGGAAACCGTGACCATTTCGCCGCGATTGAGTTTTGGGTGGACAAGGTGCATCTGCCAGGTCAGAAATCCGCTGTCGCCGCTTTGCTGGGTTTCGGTGATCACAAAGCGGCAGCTCTTCACGTTACGGTAAAGCTGCTCGAAATAGGCAAGCAGCATTTCTCGGCCACACAGCTGGTGCGCAGGGTCTGAGAACACCACTTTTGGGTGGTAGATCTTCTCCAGAGTGCCCAGAGTTTCCGGGCTTAGCTGCTGATAAAAGTCGGCAACCTGTTCAATGTCCATCGCGAAACCTTGTACAAAATTATTTGCTGTACAGTTAATCTAGATCAAGTCTTGTGGTTGTACAAATATTTTTTTGTATAACCATAGAGAGTGTAATGAGATTGGTTATCGGGAAATGAGAGACGAGAGACGAGAGACGAGAAAGAGAAGAAAATAACTTGCCGAAAGAAAAAAGGCCTGACTCCAAAAGGGCCAGGCCGTTGTGATTCAGATTCTTCGGTTATGCGTCACGCAGTGCCTGGATACGTTTTTCCAGCGGCGGGTGAGTCATCAGCAGTTCGGTCATGGTACGGTGACCATTGATACCAAAGGCCATCATAGAACCTTCCAGCTGAGGTTCGTGGCTGACTTTCAGGCGCTCAAGCGCGGCAATCATCTTATGTTTGCCCACCAGCTGAGCGGCACCGGCATCAGCGTAGTATTCACGGCGACGGCTGTACCATTTGGTAATAAAGCTCGCCAGAATACCAAACACCAGCTCCAGCACCATAGACACAGCAAAATACACCATCATGCTGCTGCCCTGGCCCTCTTCATCGTCATTGCTGGCCACGATGTTGGCGATAAAGCGAGACAGGAAGATAACAAAGGTGTTCACCACACCCTGAAGCAGGGTCATGGTCACCATGTCACCGTTAGCGATATGGCTGACTTCGTGCGCCAGTACCGCTTCTGCTTCATCACGGGTCATGTTATGCAGAAGACCGGTAGATACAGCAACCAGCGAGTCATCACGCTTGGCGCCGGTTGCAAATGCGTTGATATCCGGCGCATCATAAATCGCTACGGTTGGCATACCAATGCCCACCTGCTCAGACTGACGACGTACGGTTTCCACCAGCCAGTGTTCAGTTTCATTGCGCGGGCTGTCAATAACCTGACCACCCACTGAGCGCAGTGCCATGCCTTTCGACATCATTAGTGAGATAAAGGCACCACCAAAACCAAACAGACCCGCCATCACGATCAGGCCATTCAGGCTGCCCGGTTGCAGGCCGGTAAAGGCATATACAAGGTTAAGTACTATGCCAAGCACCACCATAACGGCCAGGTTGGTTGCGATAAACAGCATTGCACGCTTCATTTACATTCTCCAGAGTAAGGAATTTGGATTATACATCGGGGCTTATACTCTGCCCCTGTGCCGCTTAGCGGCCGACTATTACTTGTTATATATAGTCTAAGATTTTGAAAACAAGGTTAAGCGGCAAATTGCAACATTTTGTTTTTGTTGTTGTACCCGCTCCCGGTCAGAAGCAGCTGAGCAAACACGCATAAACCCATCCATGGGGCTTCACCGCGCCTTCCCTGGCGCGAAGAGTTTGCTCAACTGCTTCTGACCGGTACTAATGACACAGGTTTAGCCATGGCACAAAGCTTAAACTGGTTATTAGACCTTAGTCGAATTGCATCCCCTGTAACACAGGGTTAATGTGCGCTATGTAACGGATGGAATACCGAACGGAGTGAAGATGATGACGGATGATACTAACTACCGTATGGCAATTGATATGCTGTGCTGCCACCTGGGGCTGACAGAAGATGAAGCCAAAGAGCAGCTTGGTTTGGCGGGCAGCGGGATCCCGGGAGAGAGATTTACAGAAACTCAGACCGCGCTGATGGGGCTGAGCCAGGAGCAGTAAAAGAAAAGGGCTGATTCAATCAGCCCTTTTTAATCAGCGAATATCCTTCAGTGGCGAAATATCCATATACTTGCCGATATCCTTTTTCTTCACACTTGGTACATACGGGATCATACCCAGCTTAGGCGCCGGAATGTTCTCTTCCAGTGTTTCGATGATCTCTGCATAGTGCTCGGTGCCCGGGTTAATGCGGTTGGCCACCCAGCCCACCAGATTAAGACCATCGTTTTTGATCGCCTGTGCAGTCAAAATCGCGTGACTCAGACAGCCAAGCTTGATCCCCACAACCAGTACTACCGGCAGGTTCTCTTTTTTAACCCAGGTCGCCAGTTGGTCGTTGTCCGTAACCGGTACATACCAGCCACCGGCGCCTTCAACCAGTACTACATCGGCGTCTTTCTTATGCTGTGCCAGCTTGTCGCTCAGCACATCGTAGTCGATCTCCACGCCATCGTGCTTCGCTGCGATATGCGGAGACGTAGGCAGAGACAACGCATAAGGGTTTACGTCATCGTATTCAATATCCAGTGTTGCCGCAGCCTGCAGGTGCAGTGCGTCTGAGTTCCGGTATCCCTGCTCAGTCAGTTTGCTTCCCGCGGCAACCGGCTTGTAACCGATTGTGGAATAGCCCTGGGCAGCAATCGCTTGCAAGATCGCTTTGGATGCGACGGTTTTCCCCACTTCGGTGTCCGTACCGGCAATAAAAAATGCATCAATCATGCTGTAATCACTCCAAAACAAACTTGGTAAGTTGCAGGTAATAGACCCTGATGGTTTTCATATTTCTGATATTCCCGCTCTACACCTGATAATGCGCTTCTGGTCATCATGCCGCCGGAGCGGCCGGCAACGTGATTTGCACCAATACCTTTCAGGTCGCGCATCAGCGCCAGTGCAGAGGGGTACCATACGGTCATAGCAGCAAAGTCTATGTGATGACTACGGGCGCCAGATTGCGCTAACGCAAGTTTTACCTGCTTTGGGCTGATAAACTCATTCACATGTTGATGCGAATCAATTTTATTCCAGGCATTCTTTAACTCTATCAGTGAGCCATCGAGCAGGGTTGAAAAGAAAACCTGACCTCCGGCCCTGCATACCCGGCGCATTTCACGCAGGGGTACTGACAGGTCGTCACACCACTGAAGTGCCAGACTTGTAACCACCAAATCAAACTCTCCGGTGACAAATGGCAGTTGCTCGGCATCAGCCACAACATACTCAGCGACATGATCTGCGCAGCGTTTTTGGCACTCGGCCAGCATCTCAGGCGAAAGATCCGCAGCAGTCACTGCCGCGCCCCGCTCTGCCAGCGCAAGTGTGACATAACCGGTGCCGCACCCAAGGTCGAGTACTTTCAGCCCGTTCAGAGACTCAGGAAGACCTGCCAAAAGCCTGTCAGCGACCTGACGCTGAAACTCTGCATGCCGGTCATAACTGGCTGCCGCCCGGCCAAAAGCCATCGCCACTGCCTGCTTGCTGTCGCTCTGCCACTGTAGATGAGCTAACTCTGACAACATGTCACTCTCTCCATGATTTGAGTTAAATCTTCTGCCAGCGCCCCTATCTGGCTTTCTGTGTGACTGGCCGTAAGGGTGATCCTGAGCCTGGCCGTACCCGCCGGTACCGTTGGAGGCCGGATAGCACTGACCCAGTGGCCTTTTTCACGAAGCTGCTGCGCAACACTCACCGCCACCTCACTCTCTCCGATTACAAAAGGTTTAATCGGAGTATCTGTCCTGACGTAACCCGGGCAACCTGAAAGGCTGTGATGATAAACCTGCTGCAACTCGTCCAGCCTGTCACGCCGCCACTGCTCACTTCTCAGCATCCTGGCTGCGGTTGTCAGGGCATGGGCCTGTGAAGGAGGAATTGCCGTGGAATAAACATGATGGCGGGCAAACTGTACCAGGTAATCAGAAAGATGGTGACTGCACAGAACCGCTGCGCCAGAAAGCCCAAAAGCCTTACCAAAAGTCACGACCAGCAGTTCTGGTTTGATGTTCGCCCGGGCGCAACTTCCTTTTCCCTCTGGTCCTGTCACACCCACGCCATGGGCATCGTCCACCATCATCAGCGTTCCCTTGCTGTCGCAAACCTCACGCAACTGCTCAAGTGGTGCCCGATCTCCGTCCATGCTGAACACCCCTTCGGTCACCAGCAGAGACGGCAGTTCCGTTTCCAGCAGCTTCGCTGCATGTTCGACGTCGTTATGGCGAAAACGCTTCATCTGCGCCGGAGACAAACTGCCCGCCTCCATAAGCGAGGCATGATTGAGCCGGTCCTGGACCAGCAGGTCACCTTTCTCTGCCAGGGTAAACAGCACCGCCTGATTTGCGGAAAACCCAGAACCGAACAATACCGCCGAGTCAAAGTTCAGCCAGTCACACAGCTCATCGCACAGTGCCTGGTGAGCCGGGCTGTAGCCGGTCACCAGGGGTGATGCAGCACTCCCGGCACCATACAGGTCGATGCCCTGCTGCCAGCTTTGGCCCAGCTCCGGAGCGGTGGCCAGTCCCAGATAATCATTACCGGAGAAGTTGCAGTATTCGCGGCTCTGATGAGAAAAGCGTACCTGGTTTGAACCACTTAACGGCATGAGACTGCGCTTCAGTCCGTTTTCCTGTCTGGCTTTCAGTCTGTTGACTATTCGCTGGTTAAACGCTGGCATCGTAAAACAGGTCGTCTTTTCCTGGTCTGGCTGCTACGCGTTCAACCACCTGCTCTAGCAGTTCATTTTCCTGGATTTGGTCTGGTTTCTGCGCCACCTGCTCACTGTTGATCCCGAGCTTGTCAAACAACTGCATGTCGCTGTCTTCATCCGGGTTTGGTGTGGTCAGCAGCTTGCAGCCGTAGAAAATGGAATTTGCACCGGCCATAAAACAAAGCGCCTGCATCTGCTCATTCATGTTTTCCCGCCCGGCAGACAGACGTACTGCCGACTGCGGCATCATAATCCGCGCTGCTGCGATAAGGCGAATGAAGTCAAATGGCTCGACCTCTTCTGCTTCTTCCAGCGGGGTACCTTTTACTTTAACCAGCATATTTATTGGCACACTCTCAGGATGAACCGGCAGGTTCGCCAGCTCTGCCAGCAGCCCGGCCCGGTCAGAGACTTTTTCACCCATTCCGATAATGCCACCCGAGCAGATCTTCATCCCGGCATCACGAACATGAGACAGCGTATCGAGGCGATCCTGATATGTGCGGGTCGTGATGATATTGCTGTAGTACTCAGGAGAGGTATCCAGATTGTGGTTGTAATAATCAAGTCCGGCCTGAGCCAGTTCACCGGCCTGCTCAGGAGTCAGCATCCCCAGCGTCATACAGGTTTCCAGCCCCATAGACTTCACCCCCTGAATCATCTCTTTCAGGTACGGCATATCACGCTCTTTGGGATTCTTCCACGCAGCGCCCATACAAAAACGGGTTGAGCCGGCATTTTTGGCTTTCTGAGCGGCATCGAGTACCCGCTCCACTTCCATCAGGCGTTCTTTGTCCACGTCAGTACGATAGTGCGCACTCTGCGGACAGTACTTACAGTCTTCGGGGCAGGCGCCGGTTTTGATCGATAGCAGGGTGCTGACCTGAACCTGATTTGACTGATGATGAGCGCGGTGAACCTGCTGGGCTTCAAAAAGCAGATCCATAAATGGTTTATCCAGCAGAGCCTGTACCTGCTGCACTGTCCAGTTGTGACGTACTTCCACGGGTGGTTCCTTTATCTTTGTTTCGACATTGTTTTTTGTCATTGCTGCTTGGCTAGTCTACGTAGCCGCGATAAACTGTCAACACAAAAACAAAGCCAGAGTTTACGCTTGGTTGATTTTTAACCTTTTAATTTGGAATTTTTCGGAATGGATCTGAATTTCGACCGCCAGCATATCTGGCACCCCTACACGTCTGTACTCACTCCCCTGACCTGCTATCCGGTCACTTCCGCTAAAGGTGTGATGCTGGAGCTTGAAGACGGAGCAGAGCTGATTGACGGTATGTCATCATGGTGGTCTGCCATCCACGGCTATAATCATCCGGTGCTCAATGAGGCCGCTAAAGCTCAGCTGGATAAGATGTCTCACGTGATGTTCGGCGGTATAACTCACCAGCCAGCGATAGATGTCTGTAAGCGCCTGCTTACCCTGGCACCCGACAACCTGAAACAGGTATTTCTGGCCGACTCCGGCTCAGTCGCAGTTGAAGTCAGCCTGAAGATGGCGCTGCAATACTGGCATGCCAAAGGAGAGCGACGTCCTAAATTCCTCACCCTCCGCCACGGCTACCACGGCGATACTTTTGCCGCCATGTCGGTGACTGACCCGGATAACTCCATGCACAGCCTCTACAAAGGCTTTCTGCCGGAGCATATTTTTGCCGATTCCCCGGCCTGCGGATATTTCGATGAGTGGGATCCGGCCGATATCAGCGATTTCCGCGAGAAAGTTGAAAAACATCATAAGGACATTGCTGCTGTTATTCTGGAGCCAATCGTCCAGGGTGCCGGAGGGATGCGCATCTATCACCCACAGTTCCTGCGCGAAGTGCGCTCGCTGTGCGACGAACACGGCTTACTTCTGATCCTGGATGAAATCGCCACCGGCTTTGGCCGCACCGGTAAGCTCTTTGCCTGTGAGCACGCAGATATCCAGCCCGATATTCTTTGTTTGGGTAAAGCCCTGACCGGCGGGTATATGACCCTGTCCGCCACCCTGACCAGCAAAACGGTGGCAGAAACCATCTGCAGTGGTGAAGCCGGTTGCTTCATGCACGGCCCAACCTTTATGGGCAACCCACTGGCCTGCGCCACCGCCAGTGCAAGCCTGGCGCTGATTGAACAGGGTGGCTGGAAAGCCCAGACCGGGGCCATTGAAGCGCAGTTTGCAAAGCTTCTTCCTCCCCTGGCAGAACATCCTCGGGTTAAAGAGGTTCGCTGGCTGGGCGCGATAGGCGTAGTGGAAACCCACCAGCCGGTAAACATGGAAGCGATCCAGAAACACTTTGTCGACAGTGGCGTCTGGATCCGTCCGTTTGGCAGGCTGATTTATGTGATGCCACCTTATATCAGTAAGCCAGAGCATATTAAGGCGCTGGTTAAAGCCATCACGACGGTAATGGAAAAAGACAGCTGTTTCAGCACTTAAGGCATAAAAAAACCGACGCAATCGCGTCGGTTTTCTCATTGAGCCGGTAATTAACCGATATGGGTTTGACCACCCATGTATTTCTGCAGTGCCGTTGGGATACGGATGCGGCCGTCGGCTTCCTGGTTGTTTTCCATGATAGCAACCATGGTACGACCAACTGCCAGGCCAGAACCGTTCAGGGTGTGTAGCAGCTCAGGCTTCTTCTCGCCTTTACGACGGAAGCGAGCCTGCATGCGGCGCGCCTGGAAGTCCCACATGTTTGAGCACGATGAGATCTCACGGTAAGTGTTTTGAGCAGGAACCCAAACTTCCAGGTCGTAAGTCTTACGTGCGCCGAAGCCCATGTCACCGGTACACAACAGAACTTTACGGTATGGCAGTTCCAGGATCTGAAGCACTTTCTCAGCGTGTGCAGTCAGCTCTTCCAGAGCATCCATCGAATCTTCCGGACGGGTGATCTGTACCAGCTCAACTTTATCAAACTGGTGCATACGGATAAGACCACGGGTGTCACGGCCGTAAGAACCGGCTTCAGAACGGAAACAAGGTGTATGAGCCGTCATCTTCAGTGGCAGATCTGCCTCTTCAGTGATGGTGTCACGAACCATGTTGGTTACCGGTACTTCTGCAGTCGGGATCAGAGACAGTTTACGTGGCTCTTCATCGTTTACTTTTTCAGTCAGTGGCTCAGTGTGGAACAGATCTTTACCAAATTTTGGCAGCTGACCGGTACCGAACAGGCTGTCAGAGTTCACCAGGTACGGCATGTACATTTCTGTGTAGCCGTGCTCTTCAGTGTGCAGGTCCAGCATGAACTGAGCCAGTGCACGGTGAAGACGGGCAAACTGACCTTTCATCACGATGAAACGTGCGCCGGTGATCTTAGTTGCGCTTGCAAAGTCCAGACCGTCACCCAGCTCACCCAGGTCAACGTGGTCTTTCACTTCAAAATCGTAAGACGCAGGTTCGCCCCAGCGTGAGATCTCAAGGTTGTCGTCTTCGTCTTTACCTTCCGGAACTTCGTCCGCTGGCAGGTTTGGAATAGACAGGGTGATCTCTTCCAGCTTAGCCTGAACCTCGTTCAGCTCAACTTTCTTAGCTTCCAGCTCTGCGCCCAGGTTTGCGATCTGTGCTTTGATCTCTTCAGCGCCTTCTTTGTCGCCGGCCGCCATTTTCTGGCCGATCAGCTTGGAACTGGAGTTACGCGTGGATTGTAAATTTTCAACTTCTACCTGAATGGACTTGCGTTGTTCTTCAAGTTGACGAATGGTCTCAACGTCGAGGGTAAAGCCGCGACGCGCCAGTTTTGCAGCTGTTTCATCCAGCTCTGTGCGAAGTAATTTAGAATCCAGCATTGCTAATCCTATGCCTTATTTTAGTTTGTGAAAGCGGCAGCGTCCGCGCCGCTCGGAGAAAAGGTGTTACCAAGTAAGGTTATCCAAAAAGCACTAGTTTTCATAGCGCTTTCGGGGGCTTTTTGCGTTCAAATTGGCCAGATAATCTAACTTCTCGCCAATTTTGGTCTCCAAACCGCGGTTTGTTGGAAAATAGTAACGGGTTTGTGCCATTTCGGGAGGGAAATAGACCTCTCCCGCCGCATACGCGCCTGGTTCATCGTGGGCGTAACGGTACTCCTGACCGTAACCGAGATCTTTCATCAGCGAAGTCGGCGCGTTACGCAGGTGTACCGGTACTTCGTATTCCGGGTGATTGTGCGCATCAGAGAGCGCCTGCTTCCAGGCGGTGTACACGGCATTGCTCTTTGGCGCGCAGGCAAGATAGACAATCGCCTGGGCAATAGCGCGTTCACCTTCTGCCGGGCCAACCCGGGTAAAGCAGTCCCAGGCAGACAGCGCTACCTGCATCGCTCTGGGGTCCGCATTGCCGACATCTTCTGAAGCGATAGCCAACAGACGGCGGGCAATATAGAGCGGGTCACAGCCTGCTGCGATCATCCTCGCCGCCCAGTAGAGCGCCGCATCCGGATCTGAGCCGCGGATAGATTTGTGCACCGCGGAAATCAGGTCATACCAAATATCGCCTTTTTTATCGAAACGGCTGACTTTCTCGCCCGCTACTTCGGCAAGCAGCGCCAGGGAAATCTGTTTTTCCCCCTCATCACTCTCCTGCGCCATATCAAACAGCAGCTCCAGGTAGTTGAGTGACATGCGTGCATCGCCATTGACCAGCTCAGACAGCCGCTCCAGCACCCCTTCTTCGAAATGAGCACTCTGGTTACCCAGCCCCCGCTCGCTGTCTTCCAGCGCCTGAGTGAGCACCGTCATAATGTCCTGCTGATTAAGCGAGGTCAGCTTGTACACCCGTGCCCGGGAAAGCAGCGCGTTGTTGAGTTCGAATGACGGGTTTTCGGTAGTCGCACCGATAAACGTCACTGTGCCATCTTCAATGTGTGGCAGAAAAGCATCCTGCTGGCTTTTGTTGAAGCGATGTACCTCATCAACAAACAATATGGTCCGGCGACCCGCCAGCTTATTCTCGCGCGCTTTATCGATAGCCGCGCGGATATCTTTCACCCCGGATGTGACGGCCGATACCCGCTCAACTTCCGCATTCGCGTAGTTAGCTGCGACTTCCGCAAGTGTGGTTTTGCCCGTACCCGGTGGCCCCCACAGGATCATCGAATGGATCTGACCGGCTTCCAGAGCGCGGCGCAGGGGCTTACCCTCGCCCAGAATATGCTGCTGACCGATATACTGCTGAACCGTCTGCGGCCGCATTCTGGCCGCAAGAGGACGGAAATCTTCGTCTGACGCGAAGTCGAGGGTATAGTTGCTCACGGAATCAGTCCTGGTTGCGCTCGTCGTTCACTTCAGTCCCGGCCGGAACCACAAAGGTGAACCGCTTGTCTGCTGGTTTACCCGCTTCCAGATCGCTGAACACGAAGCGGCTCGCCTGACCATCCTGTTCGATCACCGCAAAGCCTTTCACCACGCCTTTGGCGTCGATATCGACTTTGAACGTACCCTGAGTAGCAGACTGGCTGACCGGAGTCAGGGTAAAGGAGTCTTTTTCCTGAGCCACATTGTAGTGCTCCCAGTCACTTGCTTTGTTGCGGGTCAACAGTACAAACGGCGTTTGCTCGGTAGCCGCTGCCTGATCATAAATACTGACCTGCTCGATAAACGGGTCGTAGTACCACAGCGACTGGCCATCAGATACCAGCAGCGTCTCTTCCGGCATTACGGTCTGCCAGCGAAAACGGTTCGGGCGCGAGATCTCTACTTTGCCATTCGCCTGCTGGATCACGTCACCTTCAGGAGAGGTAACGGTCTGGGCAAATTCGGCGCTGAAACCGGCGTTCAGTGACAAACGCTGATTCAGCTCTTCTTTTGCGCCGGCCCATACAGTGCTGCTCACCAGAGCCAGTGCGGTAATCCAATATTTCATCTGTTCTCTCGATATTCAGTTTTTCAGTTTGGACAACCAAAATGGCCTTGTTATCCAAACGCTGTTCTTATCCGGTTACTCTTTAACCGGAGGCGGAGCGAGTACTTCGCGGTTGCCGTTGTGGCCCGGCGCACTGACAATACCCTGCGCTTCCAGTTGCTCAACAATCCTCGCAGCCCGGTTGTAACCTATTTTAAATCTGCGCTGCACGCCTGATACTGAGCCACGGCGGCTTTCTACAACGTGTGCGACCACCTGATCAAACAGGGGATCCACATCCTCGTCTCCTTCGGCACTCTCGCCTGGCAGCAGAGCCTCTGGCCCCTGGTCGCCGTTGGTGATCTCATCGATATATACCGGCTTGCCACGCGCTTTCCAGTCATTCACAACAGCATGCACATCATCATCTGAAGCAAACGCGCCGTGAACGCGGGTAGTATGGCTTGAGCCCGGTGGCAGGTAGAGCATATCACCCATACCCAGCAGCGATTCTGCGCCGCCCTGGTCCAGGATGGTACGCGAGTCCGTCTTGGTCGATACGGTAAATGCCACCCGGGTCGGGATGTTCGCTTTGATTAGACCGGTAATAACGTCTACTGACGGACGCTGGGTCGCCAGGATAAGGTGAATACCGGCGGCACGCGCTTTCTGGGCAAGTCGGGCGATCAGCTCTTCAACTTTTTTACCCACCACCATCATAAGATCGGCAAACTCATCGACGATCACCACAATGTACGGCAGTTTTTCCAGCAGCGGTGCCGTCTCATCCATACTGTCGCCTGGCTGCCATAACGGATCGTGAATAGGATGACCTGCGTCTGCGGCCATCTTAAGCTTCTCGTTGTAGCCTTTGATATTACGCACGCCCAGAGCAGACATCAGTTTATAGCGTCGTTCCATCTCACCCACACACCAGCGCAGTGCGTTGGAGGCGTCTTTCATATCGGTCACAACTTCAGACAACAGGTGAGGAATGCCTTCATACACCGACAGTTCGAGCATTTTCGGGTCGATCATGATAAATCGCACGTCTTCCGGCGTGGATTTATACAGCATACTGAGGATCATTACGTTCACCCCGACCGATTTACCCGAACCTGTGGTACCGGCTACCAGCACGTGTGGCATCTTGGCCAAATCGGCCACCACGGCTTCTCCGGCAATGTCCTGACCAAGCACCACCGTCGTCGGCGATTTCGCCTCTATGAACTGAGGGCTGCTGACCACGTCAGACAAAAATACCGTCTGACGACTCATATTCGGCAACTCAAGCCCTACATAAGGCTTACCTGGGATCACTTCAACCACGCGCACCGCCATCGCAGAGAGCGAACGGGCCAGGTCCATGGAGAGGCCGGAAATACGGCTGACTTTTACGCCTGGTGCAAGGTCGAGCTCGAAACGGGTGATCACCGGCCCAGGGAAGATATCTACCACTTGGGCTTTGATCTTATAATCCGCCAGCTTGGATTCCACCAGCCGGGCGATCTCTTCCAGAGCCTGGCGGTCAATCAGGTTCTCACGCTTTTCAGGGTGATACAGCAGCTCCAGCGTCGGCATAGGGCTGGTTGGCTTAGGCAAATTAGGTTCGCTCTGTACCAGGAACGGGTTCTGACTGGCGGCGGCGTTTTTCTGCGCCTGAGAAACAATCTCCTGAAATGCGGCCACATCCGGGTCTTCCTGCGAATCCGCTTCTGCCTCCTGCTGAGGTGTCGCAGGCTGCTCTTCACGAGCCTCTTCCGGTTGTATTGGCTCAGGCTGACTTTCAGGTTCGGCCATCGTGACCTGCTCTGGCACCTGTTCCGTTGTTTCAACCACTGGAGGCGCTGCAAATGCCGGCTCTTCCGGCTCAAGCTCTGCATCTACCGCGGCCATGTCAATGTGAGGGGCGGCCTTATCAGCTTCGTCGATTTCCACATCAAAAGAGGCTGTCACCGGCACCTGCTCAGCGTAATCGTCTGCCTGTTGCGCGGCTTCTGTCAGCTCTTCTATTGTCGCACCAAGCTGGCGGGTGCGCTCTGGTTGTGGCTCTTCATTCCACACCGGTGCAATATACTCCGGCTCCTGAACCGCTTCCGTCTCTGCAACCAATGATGGTGCCGGTTCCGCTTCAGGCGCAGGTTCACTGCCAGCCGGGAAGTGAATATTGTAGTGGGATGGCTCTGCCTGTGTTTCTGCCTGCAATACCGGCTCGTCTGATATCGCATCTGCCACAGCGACCGGCATATCTTCTGCCTGCAGCATAGGCTCAGGCCCAAGCTGAGGTTCCAGTTGCTCTTTCCCATTACCGCGGATCTTATTCGCCGCCCACGCAGAACCTTTCAGGGCACTTTCTCCCAGCCACTCAACAATCGCCAGCCAAGAGATACCTGTCAGCAGGGTAAAACCTGCTCCCCACAGGAAAAGCAGCACCAGGGTGGTACCAAGCAGATTAAACGTTGGCAGGGAAAGGCTGGTCAGCACATCGCCGATCACGCCACCGGAAGAGAAATACCATATATCATCGAAGTTAATATCGGCCAGGCCACAGCTGCTGAGCAGCAGCACGAAAAAGCCCAGCAAACGGGTGCCCCACAACATGTAGTCCACCCTTTCATACTGGCCGCGTTTACGAAACAGTACCCAGTTGGCAGTAACAAGGGCAACCGGCACAACATAAGCGATAACGCCAAACACAAAAAACAGGCTGTCAGCCACCCTGGCACCAAAATAACCACCAAGGTTGTTCACTTCTGTCCCCCAGGCGGTCTGGGACCAGGACGGATCGGCCGGATCAAAAGAAAGCAGTGCGACGGTGATCAGTATGCTAATCAGGAACCCTACTATAAAACAGCAGTCTCTCAGGCGCTGAAAGCCGTTAAGACGCGCAGGTGCTTCCTCTTCATGAGTCTTGATTATGGTCTCAACCTGTTGTTTGTTCTGCTTGAACATCATTTCTCTGTACTGTTGCGTATGAAAGCATTTACGGGCATCTGCTGACAGTGTAACCGAATCTGTTACCGGGGAATGTCAGTTTTATTCCAGATACTTATGCAGATGGGACTTATCCGGATTACAGCCGGAGCCCGAAACGTATCGAGCGGCCAAAGCCGCCCGATAGTTGAGTGTAACGCTATCTAAAACAGAAATCCTGAGAATTATCCCGTATGCGGGACTCGTTGCTCAAGATTAACGCGTTTTGATAACCAGTTGGTTGGTTTGCTTAACTTCTTCCATCACCACGTAAGTACGGGTGTCATTAACCCCAGGAAGACGCAGCAGCGTATCACCCAGCAGTTTACGGTACGCACTCATGTCCGATACGCGGGTCTTCAACAGGTAGTCGAAATCACCGGAAACCAGATGACACTCCTGAATATCGTCCAGCTTCTGAACAGCATGGTTAAACTGTTCAAACACATCCGGCGCACCACGATTAAGCGTGATTTCAACAAAGACCAGCAGCGATGCATCCAGATACTGTGGATTAAGCAACGCGGTATAGCCGGTAATGTAACCCTGACGCTCCAGACGACGTACACGCTCCAGACACGGCGTTGGAGAGAGGCCTACACGTTTTGAGAGCTCTACGTTCGAAATACGACCGTCTTTTTGCAGCTCGTTAAGAATATTGCGATCAATTCGATCTAGTTCCTTGGACGGTTTTTTATAGTTATCCACCATGTTTTATTCCACCTTATTACTTCCTTGCAAACATATATACTACATTTTCTTAATATTCAGTATCAAAATCTTCACTCACCCCTCTATACTGGTTGTTAATTCGAGAGAATTACCCTACACATAGATAATACAACCAAAATAACACGAGGAGTCAGGATGATAATTGGCGTCCCTAAGGAAATCAAAAACCACGAATACCGCGTGGGTATGATCCCATCCAACGTGAGAGAACTTATCTCACATGGTCACCAGGTCATTGTCGAGACCCAGGCCGGTTCAGGCATAGGTTTTAGCGACGAAGACTACATTGCCGCAGGCGCATCCATTCTTCCCACTGCTGCTGACGTTTTCGCCCAAGCAGAAATGATTGTCAAGGTAAAAGAACCTCAGACTGTCGAGCGTGCCATGCTCCGTGAAGGGCAAATATTGTTCACATATCTGCACCTTGCACCAGATTTTCCACAAACAGATGAGCTGATCAAGAGCAAAGCCGTCTGTATTGCCTATGAGACTGTAACAGATAATAAGGGTCATCTGCCACTTTTAGCACCAATGTCTGAAGTTGCAGGCCGAATGTCGATTCAGGCTGGTGCCCAAACTCTTGAAAAATCCCATGGTGGACGCGGCCTCTTGCTCGGTGGCGTTCCTGGCGTAGAGCCAGCTAAAGTGGTCGTCATTGGCGGCGGCGTGGTAGGCTCCAATGCCGCGCGTATGGCAGTAGGCCTGCGGGCAGACGTAACCATTCTTGATCGCAATATCAACACTTTACGTGAACTTGATGAAGAGTTCCAGGGCCGGGCCAAAGTCGTCTACTCCACCGCTGATGCACTGGAAAGACATATACTGGAAGCCGACCTGGTGATTGGCGCAGTACTCATTCCTGGCGCCGCAGCACCAAAACTGGTGACCAAAGAGCACATTAAACGTATGAAACCTGGCGCCGCGGTGGTTGACGTGGCTATCGATCAGGGTGGCTGCTTTGAGACCTCTCACGCGACTACACACGCCGAGCCAACTTATATTGTCGATGACGTAGTTCATTACTGTGTGGCCAATATGCCGGGCGCAGTTGCCCGCACTTCCACCTTTGCGCTGAACAACGCAACCCTGCCATACATTATTAAACTGGCGAACAAGGGCTACCGTGAAGCGCTGCTGGAAGATAACGGCTTCCTTGAAGGACTGAACGTGATCCACGGCAAGGTGACCTGTAAAGAAGTCGCTGAAGCCTTTGGTCTGGAGTATGTTGAGCCGGAAACTGCAATCGCCATGTTCAACTGATCCGTTCAGATTGTCAGAGCCCGCGACTTACGCGGGCTTTTTTTTCGCCTGAATCAGCAAATTGCGAGGCGTATCAAAATAGTCACAAAATGTACGCACACTGACCTCATAACCCTGCTCTCTCAAAAAGAGCGCGCGGTCCAGTATCAGCCATAATTCCAGTGGGCGCTGAAACAGCTGCTGCGCCAGACTCAGCCTCTCCATTTCAATAAAGCGCTTTTCGCCGTATTCCAGCCAAAAGGCAAAATCCATCCCGACGAGCTCAAAGCCCTTTTTCTCCGCAGCCCAGCCACAGAAATATTCAAATCCTTTATCCAGTTCCGACTTTTTAATACTCGGTACACTCCGATACTCACTGCACTGCTGACGCAGAAAACCATCAAGGCCCAGCCGGTACTGCATCTCAAGCTGACGGTGACGCTTCACCCGCTCGCCGCCGGTGACCGTCGCCTGAAGCGGGATCCGAAGCTCGGCTCTGGTCAGACTCAGTTCACTCCCCTTTGCGGCTGATGACATCGGCTGATAAAGCTCATCTGCAGTAAGGTGATAACAGCAGGGCGCGACGGAAAGCGCACGGGTACCTGCACTGGCAGCAAAACGAAGTAAATTGGTATGCAGATCGCCACAGGCGTGCAGGGCCACCGCGTGCTGTTCGGGCTCAAGGCGTGCACCCGCAGCGGGAGATAACGCATCCCCCTGAACAAAGTGCATCTTCAATCCCTGCACATCCGCCTCTGCCTGACCTTTGTCACACAGAGCCTGCTGCCACTCAAAACTGACAACCGGTACCTCTGAGCTGCGGGCCAGAATCTGACCCAAAAAGCCTTTCCCACTGCACCACTCCAGCCATTCAGCACTGGCGTCATGCGCCACGCAGGCCGAGCCCATCGCCAGGATCTGGTTCAGTTTTCTGCCAGGGATGCCACTGTCTGCCCCTTTGGGCAAATGAACCGGCTCGCTGCTATCAGCCTCCGGCGTGAAAACACTCAGTAAAGGAGCCAGTACCGGCTCGGCCTCAACCGCTTCCCGGGTAAGCAGCTCCGGCGTGGACTTATACTCTTCAATCTGAGCCAGGCTAAGCTGTTCAAGCCAGGCAGTCAGGCCCGACCAGGCGTCTTTCCAGGGAAATCCCGCACTCAGGCTCGCCTGAAACGGTTCAAAACGCCATAAAGACTGGTGCTGGCACAGCAGCGTATTAATGTGATGAAATTCTGTTTGCATGACTCCCCCTGAGGTGGGGAGATTGTAGGAGGATTTGGCGGGTATTCAAGCACTATATGAGCTCCCCGGCCCCTGAAGAGCCGGGAAAACCATAAATTACCGAACCGGCAGGTCGATGTCGCGAAACATCTCTTCAATTTCTGCGTTATTTTTCAGTGAAATCGCCTGTTCAACAACCGGACGGGTCAGGTGCGGCGCGAAACGCTCAACAAAATCGTACATGTACGAACGCAGGAACGTCCCCTTTCTGAAACCAATACTGGTGGTACTGGCACCAAAGATATGGCTGGCATCAATCGCCACCAGATCCGCATCATTCTCTTTATCCACCGCCATGCTGGCGATAACGCCAACACCGATCCCAAGCCGGACATAAGTCTTAATCACGTCGGCATCGGTTGCAGTAAAGACAATCCGCGGGCTGAGCCCGGCGGAAGCAAACGCAGTATCCAGCTCAGAGCGGCCGGTAAAGCCAAACACATAAGTCACCAGAGGGTAACTTGCCAGGTCGTGAATGCTGATGCGCTCTTTCTGCGCCAGCGGGTGACCTTTTGGCACCACAATCGAACGATTCCAGTGGTAGCAGGGCAGCATGATGGCATCCTGATACAGGTGAAGTGCTTCAGTCGCGATGGCAAAATCAGCCGTGCCTTTGGCAACCGCCTCGGACATCTGAGTCGGCGTCCCCTGATGCATGTGCAGCGAGACTTTTGGATAACGCTCGGTAAACCCTTTGATCACATCCGGCAGGGCATATCTGGCCTGGGTATGTGTAGTAGATATATTCAGGGTACCCATTTCCGGATGAGTATGCTCCCCTGCCACTGCCTTAATACTCTCCGTACGGGCCAGGATCTCCCGGGAGATGCGAACAATCTCTTCTCCGGCCTGAGTCACCTGAGTCAGATGCTTGCCACTGCGCTCAAAAATCTGAATTCCAAGCTCGTCTTCCAGAAGACGAACCTGCTTACTGATCCCGGGCTGGGAAGTAAACAGACTCTCTGCTGTCGCAGAAACGTTGAGATTATGGTTTACGACTTCGACAATATACTTTAACTGCTGGAGCTTCATCGTAAGTTCCGTATTCCTTTACACTATCGACATATAAGTAATAGTTATAACGCCTGTTCTGCAAAAAAGACAGAAAAAAGTCGCTGCGCTCCCCTATTCATATAGGCATCAGCTATAGTATTAGGAAGAGTTTTGTTACCAAACGCGCACTTTTTCAGTTCAGTGCTGTGTTTCCATTAAAAAAATCAATTATTGCGTTAGTATGGTAATTTCAGAAATCAGTGATGGCGTATCGCCTTCAATGGTGTATCCTCACAGGTTAGCATTTTAAACGGATTACAGATGTAACTTTATGAATATTGGTTTAATAATCGCCCTGGTTGCGGTTTTACTGGCTCTGATCATTGGCTACAACGTTATGCTCCAATATCGTATGAAAGTCGAGACCGCCAAGCGCCACGAAACCGGCCGATACGTTGCAATTATTGATGCAACCGAAGATCTTATCGGTAATGCTCATCACCTTCCGTACAGCAAAGAGTTACTGCTGTGCCTGAACACCCGTATTCTCGATGCGCTTAAATCGATGGCTGAGCTCGACCCAAAAAATCAGCAACTCAGGTCCCGGCTGACAAATATGGAAGCCCAAATCGACCAGCTGCGAAACAACTTTTCCGGTTCTGAAACCACTCCTTTTAAAAACCCAAGCAGCGACAAGCAGGCCATCATCATGCTCAAACTGGTTAAGCGTCTGCGCGAAACCATTCGCAGTGAGCACAATAAAGGCCGTTTTGATACTCAAAGCTATGTGGCTGAAAATGCCCGTCTGGAACAGATCCAGATCCGGATCAATATCGAGAATGTGATCAAGCGTGCCAATGATTCAGTGATCCGTGGCCAGACCGGTACCGCCCGTCAGCTGCTTAAGAAAGGTATTGATGCACTGGCAAGTAAAAACGACAGCTACTCCAATCAGGCACGGGATAAACTAAGTCAAATGCTGTCTGATCTTGAGCAACAACGTCAAAGCAAAGATGCCGAAACCATGCAGCAAATGGAAGAAAAAGAGCGCAACGACGATATGGAAGCGCTGTTTGGTAACAAGAAAAAATGGTAAGAGCTTTCACCTCATACACTAAGGTCGCCTCCGGCGGCCTTTTTTATTACCATGAGCACACAACACTATAATCACATGCTCAACGACACATATTATGATTTCTCTGACACCATACCAGGATCTGTTGGAACCGATTAACCAGTTCCTCCACTGCCCAACTCCCGAAGCCTGGATTGAAGAAGCCAAAAAACCGGAAAACCTGCCGGTTATCCTGATTGACCACCTCCTGTGTGAGCTCAAAGCCGGTCAGTCCGCCATGTATCTGATCCGCAAATACGCCGTAGATAAAGACAGCGCCGGTAACCTGCTGCAATGGTTCAAACCTTATGAGGACTTCGCCTACCGCAATACCGGCGATCTCCAGTCCCTGAAAGGCAAAAGCCAGATCTCCAAAGCCATCGTCGCCAAAAGTGACTCGCCTTACAGCCAGGAGCTGATCGACAAGATGGTTCTGCTGATCAAAGAAGAGCTGCACCACTTTTATCAGGTGCTGGAGATCATGACAAAACGGGGCATTTCCTACGAAAACGTACCTGCCGGGCGTTATGCAAAAGGCCTGCTCGCCAACATGCGTACCTATGAGCCTGAAGCGCTTATCGACAAGCTAATCATCGGTGGTTACATCGAGGCCCGCTCCTGCGAACGCTTCGCGCGCCTGGCGCCACACATGGATGAAGACATCGCTAAGTTCTACATCTCCCTGCTGCGCTCAGAAGCGCGTCACTATCAGGATTACCTGACCCTGGCAGAGCAGATTGCCGGAAAAGATATCAGTGAGCGTGTGAAAGAGCTGGGGCTGATAGAGGCAGAGCTAATAAGTTCACCGGACGACGATTTTAAGTTTCATAGTGGAGTCCCGGCAATTTAGTTCACCAGCCAATAAAAAAACCCGCCAGTGCATGGCGGGTTTAGGTTAGCTCTGATGCAGTTTAGTGAGTAAGCAGGTCAAGACGCAGCTTGTCCAGCGTATTATATACCGGCATGTTCTCCAGAGATTTAGCCTGATATACATAGCGCTTCAGCAGTTCAGCTTTTTTCTCCGCGTCCTGGTAATCAGCAAGTTCGATTTCTTCCAGTACGACCGTTGTCAGGTCTGCCCCTTCAGCTTCGGCTTTCAGTAGCGCTTCCAGCTCCTGCTTAATACCCAGCATCTTCCATGCGTAGGTGTTTTCCGGAGTCGCGTAGTAACTCGCGCCATTAGAGCGAACAAACGTTCTCACTTCACTCGTAAATGGTTTCTCACTGCGCATCGTAACTGTGCGTGCAAACACCTCATCGCGTTGATCTACCATGTGACCCGCACTGTGCAACACCATAGTATTCAGGATGGCTTCGTTAACAGATAACTGGGCAAAACGTGGCAAACCAAAGTACTGGCGATATGAGTAACTGCCGTAGTAAGGCATCTTTTCAATCTTATCTTCCCAGCTCACCATCGTATAATTACCGTTCGCAGCATAGTAAGTGCCATCTTGCTTACGGAATGACATGTAATAGTTTTCAGTACCAAGAAGCAGTGTATCTAACACTATCTTCTTCATGTCATACGGCGTAGCTCCAATTACCTGAGGCAAATCCAAAAGAGCCATAGTAGAACGACTGGTAGAGCGTCTGTCACCAACCCGTTCAACCAATGCTGCCGTTGCACTCAGACGGTCAACCCAGTGCCCCATGTAATCAATATAGTTGGAGTAGTTATTAACCGGTGCAGGCCGTGGAGCCTGGCCGCTATTCAGGTAACGTCCAATTTCACCATTTACTGTCAGTCCATTCTTCTTCAACGATGTTACAACGCCCGGATCGAAACAACTCTCAGGCACATGACCAATCGGGAAGTTATCACGATAATCGAACTCATCGATAATAGCTGCCAGCTTCTGGTAACTGTACGCGCCACCCGCATCAACCAGTTCACAGGTATGATCTGGTGTAAACATGATATCAACCAGTTTGTCCCGTGCGGCATCCACTGCCTTTGGAGAACCACAGTACAGCTCATAGATTATGTCATCCGCTTTCTTGCTCTCATCACTACAGTATGGGTCTACCTCCGAAATAAAGATACGGAAACCATCATCCTGAAATGCCGGAGACATATACTGTCTCCAGCGGTCAAAGTCATGGATGCTGTTACGCCAGTCCATAAAGCTCTTCACCCTGCGATTTACATAACCGGCGATGCTGCTCTCGCTAAAGTCATCAGACATGCCCCTGACAGTACGGCTGTAATACAGGTCATCATAGCGTTCTTGTTTAAATGCCATGATTTCACCACGGTTTCGTCCCTCATCATGACGATTACAGTCTTCATTCAGCGATACATTACCATCGGTACAGTACTGGAATGATCTCAGCGTTTCACTGAGTTCTGCACTCGCAGCTGTTTTCAGCTTCTCTTCAAGCGCGTTCACAACGCCGTTATACAGCAAGTCACTTGGTTTGGTGTATGGGTCCAGAACCTGCTGACGGAGCTCAACATCATAAGCAGCAACGTTTTGTACCCCTTTTGATTCTGCAGTTCCGTCTACTGTAGCGACTTTGACACTGGACTCAACCTCCCGCTTATAACCAAAACGCAGTGCAGCAAGATCGTATGGCCCAAAGACAGGAAGCGCATTCAGGACAGAAGGGTTGTAATCCATAATAGATGAATAACCCGGAACCACTTTCAGACCGTGCTCAGCTAACTCTGAGGCCTGGAAATAGTTATGCTCATCATTACTGCCTTTAAAGTTATGACGAAGGCCAAAGTTGTGCCCTAACTCGTGGACCAGTGTCTTCGCATAGTGAACACCAGCCAGGAACAGTCCAAGCTTCTCCTGCTGAGCTTCAGTAAGGTCATCCCAGCTCTTCAGGTAGCCTCTCTGGTCGACTTTACCGTCAATCCACCATTGCGCATCACGGTAGTTAAACTGCATACCTCCGATTTGCTCAGGCAAGGTTTTCAGTGTGGCACCCGCGCGCAGTGCTGTAACCGGGAACATATTGTTCTCCTGCCACAATCTTTGCTCAAGCTCCTGGAGTGCCGCCATTGTTTGTACAGTAAGCTCACTTCCTTCCTGTAGTGAGAGCTCCTCCGTATAGGCCTTCAGCACATCCTCATAGCTTTCAAATTCCATGGGAGTATTGACTAAACGCTCCAGATCCATTGATTCTGCTTCAGAAGAAACATCCACGTTAGAAGTATCAATCTCCTCGCCCAGACTGCTCCTGAACGCTACCGGTGCAGCCACAGCCAGAGAAGCGGATGATTCCTTGGCAGTTGCCTCCGCAGGAAGATCAACCCTGTGCTTGTTGTAATCCAGCGCAATACGGTCCCAAACCCAGTAGGAAATAGAACGCAGTACACCGGAATACTGGTTGACATGAGCATGCACTATCTCACCGGTTAACGGGTTTACAGCAGAAGGACCATAACCGGCCAGGCCGTTCTCTAACGGTTCATCAATAAGGTTGATAACATTGTAACGCAGGTCACCTGACTGTTTGCCTGACGGTTCTTCAAGACGAATGACAGGTACACCTACTTTTGCCAGCTGTGGATTAATACGGTTAATCACGTCATGAGTGATCTGTTTAAAAAACCGGGTGTCGTCATCCAGATTAAAACTGTCTGACAAGTGGTAAACCAGTTCACTCTTGTAAGGGTTAAAGCGATGCAGGTACTCAAACTTCTGATCATACTGACCATCCACATAGGAAGGGTCCGGGCGACCACGCTCATTCGCAAAGAAACCGAAAGTATCTTCATCACCTTTCAGGTACACCACTGGCTCATATTCGGATGATTTTGAACGAACAAGATCAAGTGGCACCAAAGAGTAGAAATTGGATACAGTAAAGGTCAGTTTACTCATATCAAAGTCACTTTGTACCAGTGCGTTCACCATACAACGCCAGCTGTTGGTTACCTGAAACTCCTGTTCAAGCTCAAAGTTAACCACGCCATCTCCAGTTACCTCGTATCCTTTCCAGCCAGTAGCAGGGTCTGTGGCGAGGCGGGGAGAGCTCGATTTTGCGATACAGCCATCTGAATAGGTGAACAGGTCGTTCCATGAGCGCTCATGAACTTCAACGTCTGCGAAGTCAGGAACAAAATATCTCCGTTGTTCCCAGGACACCTCATTGTTGTCAACTTCCTCCTCCTTGTTGGTACAGTCCCCGTAAGAATCTTCCTTACACTGATAATCAACAAAATCACCCGGAATAGTAAGAACAGGTCGCGCGCTGTCAGGATCGTCGATCCAGCGGGCCAGCTTTTCCTGATCAATTTCATCCTGACTGATCACGTCGGGACTTAGCATGGTAACTTTCAAACCACCTGCGTCTGAGTTCTCAAATCCTCCTTCAAACGACAGTGTGACCAGTTTTTCCTGCCCCTGGAAAAAAGGCGCCATCGACACTGCATATTTAGGGGCGCGCGCCGTAGAAGGCATATACAGATATACCTGATCAGTTTTAATGCTGGCTTTCGCAATCATCTGTTTGGGTTTAGAGACAGAGTCGTAGGCCTGATCATCAGCTCCACAACCTGCCAGCAACGACGTGACCGCCACTGCTAAAGTCGTTTTTCTCAAAAACATACTCATTCCTTGTTGTGCTTTGGTACTTCCTAAAATGAAAAAGTGATCTGTGCGGTATAGGTAGCAAGGTCAGGATCGAAAAGATCGATGTTCCCGAGGGTGCCCCGCTCCGCGTCAGAATAAAATCCAGCTGTTGAGCTACTCAGTGATGCTGACCAGTTATCGTTGAACCGGTAGCTGGCATAGGCTGAGCCTGCATAATTAAACGAGCTGCGCCGGGTCCCCTGATAACTGATGGAGTTACCCCCAAGTGCCGAAAGGCCGAATGTGAAATCATTCCACTGGTAACTGGCGGCAAGCGACAGCGAGTACACCCATTCAGTCAGTGACTTTCCTCCGGCCGTCTTGTAGCGGTGAAAGTTTTTTCTCAGTCGTGGAGAAACCGTGAAATTCACATCCCAGGCTTTGATTCTGTACGGAACGGCAACCCGCAGTGAGGTAATCAGCTCATCTTTACGCGAGGTTTCAGATGTTGGAATGGTCAGTTGTGTATTGAGACTGAAAGCAGACCCGCCCTCAAGCTGATACCAGTTTGAATAGTTCCAGCCAGCGACCGTATCCAGAGCATAAGTACCTACTTCGTCTTCAAGGGCACGATAGCCACCACTTCGAATGTAGACCGAGTGTTGTTCTTCGACCTTGTAGCCGAGATCTCCATGCCAGGAAAATGAACGTACCGAGCGGTGATCGTCTTTATGATAAATATTGGTGTCATACGCCAACCCAAGAGAACCAAAAACGGGCGAAACGGGTTCACTGCTTTCATCAGCGTAGATATCAGGAGTAATACCGATCGCTACAGCAGCGGTCAGCAAAGGAACAGGTGATAGTTTTATCATTGCGGCTTTCCATGTTGCATTAACGCAAACCAGTCCTTTGGCTGCGCATAGTTAGCCTGTGTTGGTGAGCACAACGCTCAGGGTCACAGACATCTGACATGGAGAATATTTAACCACCTGGTTTCATTTATTACACTTTTGTTAAGGTAGGCTGCGAGGTAATTCAAATTCTATAAAATCACTTTTCATTCAGAATTATGAATAAATATTTCCTCTGGACAATAAAATTTCACAAACTAAACAGGAAAGCCTGTACCAGCATGCTAGTACAGATCTCTTCTTGCATAATTACCCATATAAATGGAATAAAAGTGAATTGCAGAAAAATGCGACTGACAACAAAGCCCACCGGAGTGGGCTTTATATAGAATTAACTGAGCTGAAAAACTTAGATGAGGGTTGTATTAATCGCGTTCAGCACTGCAGCCGGGTCCACCGCCTGGGTGATAGGGCGGCCAATTACCAGGTAATCAGAGCCCGCTTTAACTGCTTCTACCGGGGTCATGATGCGTTTCTGGTCACCAACTGCAGCACCTGCCGGACGGATACCTGGAGTAACCAGCTTAAAGCTCTCGCCCAGTTCGGTTTTCAGCATGCCCGCTTCCTGAGCAGAACATACCACACCGTCAAGGCCTGAGTTTTTAGTCAGGTTTGCCAGACGCAACACCTGTTGTTGTGGTGCGATATCCAGACCGATACCGGCAAGGTCAGACTGCTCCATACTGGTCAGAACGGTAACACCGATCAGAAGCGGGCGGTCACTGCCGTATGGCTCCAGGATTTCACGTGAAGCGGTCATCATTCGCTCACCGCCACTGGCGTGAACGTTTACCATCCATACGCCCAGCTCAGCGGCAGCGCGTACTGCTTTTGAACAGGTGTTAGGAATGTCATGGAATTTCAGGTCTAAGAACACGCTGAATCCGCGCTTATGCAGCTCACGGACAAACTCGGGACCAAATAAAGTAAACATCTCTTTGCCGACTTTCAGGCGGCAGCTTGCAGGGTCAATGCGGTCAACAAAGGCCAGTGCATCAGCCTGGTTGTCGTAATCCAGTGCTACGATGACTTTCTGGTCGTTCATGTTCTCTCCTAACGTAAGTACAAGTAATTATTCCCCATCCAAACCACGGATAGGTTTAATTGTGCCCCACCCTTTACACGAAGGGCAGTGCCAATAAAGTGAATGCGTTGAGAAGCCGCATTTACGGCAGCGGTGGTGCGGCTTTGTCTTAAGCTGTTCACCTACCATTGCCTGCAGTGTGGTCAGGCTCTCTTTTGCGCGGCCCTCTTCCGCTTCCGCCAGATGGTAATCCATCAGACGATAGAAGCCTTTCATTGTCGGGTTCTTGATCAACTGCCGGGTCAAAAGCGACTGCGCCGCAGGGACGCCATCATGCTGCGCAACCAGCTGTGCCAGCATCAGTTCAGCCGATACACCGGCCTTCTTCTGAATGCATTTTTGCAGGAAGGAAAGCAGTTCATCTTCCCTGCCAAGATGGTAATAACAGTCCGCCAGGGTTGGCAAAACCTGACCTACAAAATCGATGTCCTGTTCCAGTACCTGCTCCATATAACGGGCAGTAGACGCGTAGTCCTCGTCAGCCAGATGGATCTTGCCGAGAGCGATACTGGCCCGTACACACCTGGGATCTTCCGCCAGCGCTTTTCTGAGAAGCTGAACCGATTTCTTCACATTACCGTCAGCCTGCTCGATCATCGCCAGCTCACAGTAGTAGTGGGCGATATCACGACGAATACGTTTCTTGCCATTTTTGGCCAGCGGGAGCGCGTACTCGATCGCTTTAGACCATTCCCGGGTCTGCTGATAAATCACCACCAGCTGACTCAGGGCAGCTTCACGGTGATCCGGCTCATCAAGCAGTTGCATAAAGATACGCTCAGCACGATCAAGCAGACCGGAGACCATGAAGTCTTTAGCCAACTGCTGCAGGGCAATGTTTTTTTGCTCTATGGTCAGGCCTGAACGGGAAATCAGGTTCTGGTGAATGCGGATAGCGCGATCGACTTCACCCCGGGACCGGAAAAGGTTACCGAGGGCAAGGTGGGTGTCAATGGTGTCATTGTCGACCTGAAGCAGTTCGATAAAGTGATCGACTGCCTTGTCTGACTGATCAGACAGCAGCAGGTTCAGACCCGTGACGTATTGACGGGAAATCTGGTTTGATTGTACCTGCTTGTCTATGCTTGCACTGCGGTGACCCATGTACCATCCATAGGCCGCCGCGACAGGAAGCAGCAGGAAGAGCAGTTCCAGCATTCGCTATCTTTGAATTAACTCTCTTTCCTAGCTGTTACCAGCTCTTGTTTCTTCACCTGCTTGTTCAGGCGGCGAATAGTCATTTTGTACTTAAGATGAATGCTTCCAAACGCCAGTGCCGACAGAACAGCACCAGTGGCAAACACGATACCAAGCAGGATAGACAGGTGGAAGTCCCCTTTTGCCACCAGGTAGTTAAAGGTAACAACCTGCTGGTTCTGGGCACCGAGAGCGAGAGTGATCAGCACCAGTGCAATCACTGCGATTATTTTTATAATTTTCATAACTCACAACTCCAAGGACGAGTTTCACGACTCCTGATTATGCAGGAAATTGCGTTGTCAGACCATGCTAATCAGGAGATTTTGGCCATAAAAAAGCGGCATACGCTGGGCATGCCGCTTTTTTATAATCCAACAGACGGAAGATTAACCGTAAATATTCACGCGCTCGCGCAACTCTTTGCCTGGTTTAAAATGAGGAACGTATTTACCTTCCAGTTCCACTTTTTCACCAGTCTTAGGGTTACGGCCCATTCTTGGCTCACGGTAGTGCAGTGAGAAACTACCGAAACCACGGATCTCAATGCGGTCACCGCTTTCAAGTGTCGTCGCCATGTGCTCAAGGATATCTTTCACCGCATCTTCCACTTCTTTTGCTGAAAGATGAGTGAGTTGCGCACAGAGTCTTTCAATCAGTTCAGACTTAGTCATAGTTCCTCTCTTTACCTAGTTTTCTCACCAATTATAGACAGGAATATCAATTCCAACAATTACTTGCTAACTATTATAGGATAAAAATTACACTTATGGAGGCCCAGAAACAAGGAAATGCCCCGCAGAGTGAAAATGCGGACAAAAAAAAGGAGCCTTACGGCTCCTTTTTCTGTAAAGACAGAGGATTACTCGCCTTTAGCAGCTTTGAATGCGTCAGCCATAGCGTTACCGAACGAAGCATCATCTTGCTTGTTCAGAGAAGCCATTGCTTCCTGCTCTTCAGCTTCATCTTTAGCTTTAACAGACAGGTTGATTACGCGGTTCTTACGGTCAACACCGGTGAACTTAGCTTCAATGCTGTCGCCAACGCTCAGGATCAGAGAAGCGTCTTCTACGCGGTCACGAGAAACTTCAGAAGCGCGGATGTAACCTTCTACGCCTTCTTCCAGCTCGATAGTTGCACCTTTAGCGTCTACTGCAGTTACAGTACCGTTAACCAGAGTGCCTTTCTTGTTGTCAGCAACGTAGTTGTTGAACGGGTCGCTTTCCATTTGCTTAACGCCCAGAGAAATACGCTCACGCTCAGCGTCAACTGCCAGAACAACAGCAGAGATTTCGTCGCCTTTCTTGTACTCACGTACTGCTTCTTCACCTGGTACGTTCCAAGAGATGTCAGACAGGTGTACAAGACCGTCGATGCCGCCTTCAAGACCGATGAAGATACCGAAGTCAGTGATAGACTTGATCTTACCAGTTACTTTGTCGCCTTTAGCTTGTGCTTCAGCGAAAGACTGCCATGGGTTAGCTTTACACTGTTTCAGACCCAGAGAAATACGACGACGCTCTTCGTCGATCTCAAGAACCATAACCTCAACTTCGTCGCCAACATTAACAACTTTAGATGGGTGGATGTTCTTGTTAGTCCAGTCCATTTCAGAAACGTGTACCAGACCTTCAACGCCTTCTTCGATTTCAACGAAGCAGCCGTAGTCAGTCAGGTTAGTAACGCGACCAGTCAGCTTGTGACCTTCTGGGTAACGCTTAGCGATTGCTACCCATGGATCTTCACCCAGCTGCTTCAGACCCAGAGATACGCGGGTACGCTCACGGTCGAACTTAAGAACTTTAACGTTGATTTCGTCGCCAACGTTCACGATCTCAGATGGGTGCTTAACGCGTTTCCAAGCCATGTCAGTGATGTGCAGAAGACCGTCAACACCACCCAGGTCTACGAACGCACCGTAGTCAGTCAGGTTCTTAACGATACCTTTAACTTCAGTACCTTCCTGCAGAGTTTCCAGCAGCTCATCACGCTCAACACTGTTTTCAGACTCGATAACAGCACGACGAGAAACAACAACGTTGTTGCGCTTCTGGTCCAGCTTGATTACTTTGAACTCCAGCTCTTTGTTTTCCAGGTGAGCAGTGTCACGGATAGGACGTACGTCAACCAGAGAACCTGGCAGGAATGCACGGATACCGTTCAGTTCTACAGTGAAGCCGCCTTTAACTTTACCGTTGATAACACCAACAACAGTTTCAGCTTCTTCGTATGCTTTTTCAAGAACGATCCAAGCTTCGTGACGCTTCGCTTTCTCACGAGAAAGTTGAGTCTCACCGAAACCATCTTCAACAGCGTCAAGAGCTACGTCTACTTCAGAACCAACTTCAACTTCAAGTTCGCCAGCAGCGTTCTTGAACTGTTCAGCAGGGATAGCAGACTCAGACTTAAGACCAGCGTCAACCAGTACAAAGCCGTTTTCGATAGCAACTACAGTACCTTTAACGATAGTACCTTGTTGGAATTCAGTCTCGTTCAGAAACTCTTCAAAGAGTTGAGCAAAAGATTCAGTCATTATTTAATCTTCAATAAATTAAACGTCCACGGGCATCCTACCGCGTGGGGTTGATAAAATTGCCAGTCATCATCCTTGCGACCGACACTCCGACTGCCCCGGGTTAGCGTGACAGTTTAGATTCGATATATTTCATCGCCTGCTCTACCACTTCATCAATAGAAAGTTCAGTAGAATCAAGCTTTAGCGCATCATCAGCAGGACGCAACGGAGCCACCGGCCGGTTACGGTCACGGTAGTCACGATCCTGTATCTCGCGCAAAAGGTCATCAAATTTAACATCATGACCTTTCTCTTGCAACTGATTATAACGCCGGTTGGCTCTTTCTTCCGCACTCGCGTCAAGAAAGATTTTTGCTACGGCAGACGGAAATACCACAGTGCCCAGGTCACGGCCATCAGCTACCAGCCCGGGTTCAGTTGCAAACGAACGCTGACGGCGCAGCAGCGCCTCACGAACGCGTGGCAGAGCAGCAATTTTAGATGCCGCTTCACCGGTGGTTTCCTTACGTAACTCTTTTGAAACGTCTTCGCCTTCCAGAATCACTTTCACCAGGTCGCCTTCGGCGATGAACTGCACGTCCAGATGGGTTGCGATAGGAACCAGGGCATCTTCTGAGCTGGTATCCACACCGTGGTGGATCGCCGCCAGCGCCAGTACCCGGTAAATCGCGCCCGAATCGAGCAGGTGAAAGCCTAATTTTTCCGCCAATAACATACACAAAGTGCCTTTACCGGCACCGCTTGGTCCATCAACAGTAATAACTGGTGGTTGAAAGGACATGAGTTTCTCCATAGTTATTTATGAGCAAGCGTTTTGGGTGCCTGGCACCAGGGCTTACTTTTTTCGGGCGGCATTATACCCAAAATTGGCGGTGACTCTAAGCAAAAAATGGCCGGATGTTCTTCACATCCGGCCACTCCTGAGTCCGCGTGAGATCAGACGATCGGACGCTGGCCGCGTGTAATCCATTTCATCACAAACTGGTCTGCCGCCTGCGAGGCCACCCCGGCCAGTTTGTCTGCCAGCTTCTTCTTCTGAACATAATGGACAGACAGTACCGTCTTCTCTTTACACGCCTGAAGCACCAGGTCATCTGAAGTCACGATGTCATCCACCAGGCCAAGGTCGCGCGCCTGTGTGCCAAACCAGTGTTCACCGGTAGCCACCTTGTCCAGCTCCAGAGCCGGGCGACGCTCGCGAATAAAGTCTTTAAACAGGGTATGGGTCTCTTCCAGCTCTTCCTTAAACTTGTCACGGGCCTTGTCGGTGTTTTCACCAAACATGGTCAGGGTACGTTTGTACTCACCAGCGGTCAGTTGCTCAAACTCAATATCGTGCTTTCTCAGCAGCTTGTTGAAGTTAGGCAACTGAGCAATGACGCCAATCGAGCCTACGATAGCAAACGGCGCCGAAACAATTTTATCTGCCACACATGCCATCATGTAACCACCACTGGCAGCAACCTTATCGACCGCAACAGTCAGTTTAATACCGGCCGCTTTAAGGCGGTCAAGCTGAGAAGCCGCCAGACCGTAGCCATGAACCATGCCACCGCCGGATTCCAGACGCAGCAGAACTTCGTCCCCTTCCTGAGCGACCGAAATAATCGCGCTGATCTCTTCCCGTAATGACGTGACTTCTTTGGCATCAATACTGCCGTGAAAATCAAGCACAAACAGGTGTGGGTCGCGCTTCGCTTCCAGCCTGCCCTCTTTGGCAGACTGCTTGATCTCTTTCTCTTTCGACTTGTGCTTTTCCTTGTCGGCCTTCTTGTCCGCCTTATGACGTGCTTTCAGGTAAACCTCTTCAAGCATGTGATTCTCAAGATGCTCCACCTGGTCACGGTGATTATCCGACAGGTTAGTAATTTCCAGTTCACCTTTTGGTCCGCCATGTTTACCACCCACCGCTTTGGCTACCACGATAAGTGCCACAATCGCCGCCAGCAGTGTGACGATCTTGGCTAAAAACAATCCATAATCTAATAAAAATTCCAATGCTTTATCCCCGTAAGAACGAATTGGTGTATTGTAACCGTGTTACAAAATCAATTAAACCAAAGGAAAGGTCGCCGTGGAGTATTCATTTGCAACTAACTGTCTCAAAGGCAAAGTCATTCTGGTTACCGGAGCGGGTGACGGAATAGGTAAACAGGCCGCGCTCAGCTACGCAGAACATGGAGCCACCGTTATTCTGCTGGGCAGAACAGTCTCCAAACTTGAGCAAACCTACGACGAGATAGAAACCGCCGGCGGCCCGCAACCGGCCATTATTCCACTGGATATGCTGGGTGCCAGCAAACAGAACTATCTGGATATGGCCGAAACCATTGAAGGCCAGTTTGGCCGCCTTGATGGTGTGCTGCACAATGCTGGCCTGCTGGGTGTGATCAGCCCGTTTGAGCAGATTGATGAAGAGAGTTTTGATCAGGTCATGCAGGTCAACGTCAAAGCGCAGATGATGATGACGCAGGCCCTGCTGCCGCTGCTGAAGAAATCTGCTGACTCACGCCTGGTGTTCACCTCCTCTACCGTTGGCCACATTGGCCGCGCGTTCTGGGGAAGCTACGCTATTTCGAAATTTGCCACTGAAGGCATGATGCAGGTGCTGGCAGACGAGCTCGAAGACTCACCGGTTCGGGTAAACGCGATTAATCCGGGTGGCACACGCACCAAAATGCGCGCCCAGGCCTTCCCTGCTGAAGATGCAGAACTACTGAAAACACCGCTGGATATCATGCCGCTATACATTTACCTGATGGCACCAGAAGGGAAAGTGGTACACGGCCAATGCATTGATGCCCAGCCAAAACGCTGAGCCATACCATAAACACAAAAGGAGCCAGACGGCTCCTTTTTTAATTTCTTAATAACTCATTGATAATTAACCACCAAGCACTTCCCGCAGTCGGTCCTGGGTGGTTTTCACCAGCAGATCCGGCTGGAACTTGGAGATAAACGCGTTACAGCCCACTTTCTTCACCATGGCTTCGTTAAAGCTGCCACTGAGCGAGGTGTTTAAGGTTACAAATAGTTCACTCATTCGCGGGTCGCTGCGCACTTCATGAGTCAGTTTATAACCGTCCATCTCCGGCATTTCAGCATCGGTGATCATCATCAGCAGCTCTTTGGCTACGTCCTTGCCTTCATCACACCAGCGTTTGAGCATGTTTAATGCTTCCAGGCCGTCACTGGCTTCAATAAACTCAATACCCAACTGGGACAGAGTGCCGACCACCTGAGAACGGGCGGTCGATGAGTCATCCACCACCAGGATCTTACGGCCCACCATCTCACCAACCAGGTTCTCATCCAGAATACCGTCTGAAATAGAGGTATCGTAATCGACGATTTCTGCCAGCACTTTTTCCACATCAATGATTTCCACGATGCGCTTCTGGTCATTCTCGGTAATTTGAGTGATTGCCGTCAGGTAGTTGGCGCGGCCTGCAGTTTTTGGCGGCGGCTGGATCTCAGTCCAGGCGGTGTTCACGATATGACGTACCTGTCCTACCAGGAATCCCTGGGTAGTTCGGTTATATTCGGTAATGATCAGGTTAGTTTCTTCATTCATATCCATCGGACGGAAACCAATGGCAGCCCTGAGATCGATAATGGGTACCGGTTCGCCCCGGAGAGAGGCAACACCCGTGATATTATGATGTGAACCCGGCATTTTTGTCAGTGGTGGCACTTTAAGCACCTCTTTCACTTTAAAAACGTTCACTGCAAAAATCTGGGAACTGTTGAGCTGGAACAATAACAACTCAAGGCGGTTCTCACCTACCAGGTTGGTTCGTTGGTCAACAGTGCTTAATACTCCGGACATAGTGCTTCTCACCGATTTTTATACTAATTACAGCGTACAGCATTCACCCGCGTTGCGCCATTGGTTAGCCGTGACAAAGCACCGATAATGATTAATTTCTTAACCTTCAATCACTTTCATCAACAGTTCACCATCGTACATCGCCTGTTTGATTAATGCCGCTCCCGGCATAGTCGCCTGATTATAGAAACGACTCTCTGCTAATTGTAGATCCTGATGATAAACCGGCAATGTTTGCCTTTCGATACAGCTTTGAATAGCCGGAAACAAAATGTTTTTGGCTTCGTTGATCACGCCACCAATCAGTACTTTTTGAGGGTTAAACAGGTTGATGACAATTGATACTGCCTTTCCCAGATAATCCGCCAGCTTTTCGATCTCTTCAATGGCCAGAGCATCGCCTTCATTCGCTGCCGCGCAGATGCTTTCGACCGTTATATCGTCTGCCGGAACAGTAGTCTGGTCACCGACTGCAATCCGCTCCGCAACTTTATCGCGCAGTGCTTTAGAGCTGGCCACCGTCTCAAGACAGCCGATATTGCCGCAATGACAGGCTTTACCATTTGGGTCCACCTGGATATGACCGAGCTCACCAATATTACCGTGTCTGCCCTGCAGCACATGACCATCGAGAATAATACCGGCACCCAGACCATGGTGAATGGAAACCAGTACCGAGTTCTCAGTGTCCTGAGAGTTACCAAACAACTTCTCAGCCAGCGCCCAGGCACGGGTATCATTGGCGATAAAGACCGGCAGACCGGTGGCTCGATAAATTTCCGGCCCCAGCGCCAGTTTGTTCACGTTGTAATGAGGCATCTGCAGCACTACCCCGCTTTGCGAATCTACCAGGCCTGGCAGAGTCAAAGCGATACTGGTTACCCGGTCAAGAATGTCACTGTAGGACTGGAAAAACTCTTCGATTTCATGAAGCAGCCGCGCCAGAACATCATCCTGTTCAATCTCTTCAATATCGATCTTGGTTTCTACCAGCACGGTGCCACCCAGTTCATGAAGGGCAATAGTCAGATAGCCCCGGCCAAGACGCATAGACAAAAACTGCCAGCCTTCGTTATCGGTCTGAAGACCTACGGCAGGACGGCCACGGCTGGTCGCTTCCTGTACCGTGGTTTCGTGGATCAGGTGGGCATCGATCAATTCGCGGGTGATTTTGGTAATACTGGCCGGAGCCAGCTCACTGGCTTTGGAAAGGTCAATCCTGGATATGGGGCCTTTGGTATCAATCAGCTTATATACACGGCCCGCGTTGACCTGCTTTATATGATCAATATGGCCTGGTTGAGCCATGTACATAGAAAACTCCGACAAGTAAAAAATGAAAGCCCTGCGTAATATAATTAAAAGAATCAAGAGAGGCAGGAACTGTTAATAAGTTAATTTTTTTACTTTGCGAACTAATTGTGAAGCACCTTGGACAAACCTCGTGACCAGCGTCACGGATAAAACACAAATTGGCACGAAGATGAAAAAATCCCCTCTGTTTGAGGGTGGTCAGAGTAATCGTTACAGTGTTATTTTATGAACAAAAAAAACAATAACGTCTAAACTCGATAATAAAAAGCAGCCCAATACGGGCTGTGCTCAACGCTGGAGATCACCATGTCAAAACGTCTGAGACGAACCAAAATCGTCGCTACTTTAGGCCCCGCCACAGATAGCCCTGAAATCCTCGAAAAAATCATTCTCGCCGGTACAAATGTTGTCCGGATGAACTTCTCACACGGCGAGCCACAGGACCATATTAACCGTACAGAGCAGGTCCGCGCCATTGCAGCCAGACACGGCATTCATGTCGCCATCCTGGGGGACCTGCAGGGGCCAAAGATCCGCGTATCCACATTTAAAGACGGCAAGGTCATGCTGGGTGTGGGTGACAGCTTTACCCTCGATGCAGAGCTTGGCAAAGGCGAGGGCCATCAGCAAGCCGTAGGCCTGGATTATCCGGAGCTTGCCAAAGATGTGTTCGCGGGCGATACCCTTCTGCTCGATGACGGCCGGGTTCAGCTTGAAGTAATCTCCGTAGAAGGCAGCAAGGTCCATACCCGGGTACTGGTCGGTGGCCCGCTTTCCAACAACAAAGGGATCAACAAGAAAGGTGGCGGCCTTTCTGCCGCAGCCCTGACAGATAAGGACAAAAAGGACATCCTGACCGCGGCCAAACTCAAAGTGGATTACCTGGCTGTCTCGTTCCCGCGTAATGGCGATGATATGCGTTATGCCCGCCGGCTTGCGACGGATGCAGGCCTTAATACCCGCCTGGTCGCCAAAGTAGAACGCGCCGAAACGGTCGCCGACAGTGAAAGTATGGACGACATCATTACGGCTTCTGACGCCGTGATGGTCGCCCGGGGCGATCTTGGGGTTGAAATCGGGGATCCGGAGTTGATCGGGGTTCAGAAAGAGCTGATCCGCCGCGCCCGAAGCCTGAACAAAACCGTTATCACTGCGACCCAGATGATGGAGTCAATGATCATCAACCCACTCCCTACCCGAGCTGAAGTAATGGATGTAGCCAACGCAGTACTTGACGGTACGGATGCTGTCATGTTGTCCGGTGAAACTGCAGTCGGTAACCACCCGGTTAAGACCGTAACCTCCATGGCTGAAGTGTGCGTAGGTGCTGAGAAAATGCCCAGCATTAATGTTTCAAGTCACCGGGTGAACCGCCAGTTTACCAGCTCTGAAGAAGCGATCGCCATGGCGACCATGTATTCGGCCAATCACCTTGAAGGCGTTACCGGAATGATCACCCTGACCGAGTCCGGTCGTACACCGCTGATCATGTCGAGGCTCAGCTCCGGCCTGCCTATCTTTGCCCTGTCACGTAATGAAGCAACCCTGAACCGCTGTGCGCTGTACCGGGGAGTCACGCCTGTCTTCTTCAGCCGTGAAGCTGATTCGGGCCTGCCAACCGCTCTGGAAGCGGTAAAAACCCTTAAGCAAAAAGGCCTGCTGGACAAGGGCGATAAAATCATTATCACCCAGGGTGATGTCATGGACGTGGTTGGTTCGACCAACTGTATGCGGATCATTGACGTGCAGTAAGCGCTGAAGTGAAATCTGGCTAACCGGAGCGGGATAAGTGTCCCGCTCCTGCATTTTTAAACGCCTGAATAAAGTTCTCCCCCGCTTTATAACCAAGCTCATAATCACTGAGAAGCTGCTCTTCTTTGCTCATAAGAGGCGATGACTTCATCTGCGCGTCAGGTGCGATCTGCACCACAAAGCAATCATCCGGCGGGTGATGCAAAAACTCGCGGGTCAGAGTGTAAGTCTGGTAGTGGATCATCAGCATGTCTGCAAGGCCGGAGTCAAAACGCTCACCCAGGATATGACTGAGACGATAAACGTCATCCGCACCAAACAGCCACCGGCCACCGTTCAGTGCTTTAATCGCGTGCTGATGGGGATGCTCCGGCTGAGACTTATCAAACTGCTCTTTAAGAAAGCCGCTCCAGTCCTGCTTCCAGCCAGCGATCTGCTTATCCCACTGCGACTGTATGGTTGCGAGCGAGTTCTGAAACCAGCCTGGATGAACGTGCGCCTCCGTACCGGGTGCTACGCCTTCCGGAAGAGGCTGATCCAGATTTTCTGTCCGGATCACCACTATCAGGCGGGCCTCGCGACGCCAGGCTTCCTGGGCGGGAACAGAGGCGGAGATCCCTCCATCATGATAACTTGTTCCCCCGATCTCAACCGCCTTGTCATACAGACGGGGAATCGCGCAGGTCGCGGTTAACACCTCTTTCCAGTCAGGACCAAAGATCGGCAGATAACGGTCCTGAAGGTGGGCTGTTTCCGTTACCGTCGCAACTGCTTCCCGGTCGCCAAGTACGCTCTCACCCATATCGAGATCGAGTTTGTACGGATAGTGACAGATCTTTTCCATCGCCCAGTCCAGCCCAAGTGGCTGGCGTTTACGGATATAACTGTAAAGATGGAAAAACTCGCGGCGGGTCGTCAGTTCAAGTAAAAAGGCTTTGCTCAGGCCGGGCTGACGACACAGATAAGCAGCCAGGTTCATCGCGCCAGCAGACGTGCCGTAAAACGCATCGAAAGGATCAAAGTTAGAGAATAAAAAAGCATCCAGGACACCGGCGGTAAATATCCCCTTCTGGCCGCCTCCCTGTGCGACCAAAGCGATATTTCCGCCCAGATACTTAGTAAAACGCGTGTCGTCCAGCTGAGCGGCGTGTTCGTTAACAACCCCGGCATTCCGCATACGCTGAAACGGTGTTATGCAGTCGCGATCGCAATGACACCAAACGCAATCATGACACCAAACGCAACCGCCACGATACCCAGAGCCAGTTTCAGATCATATTCCATAGCAACCTCCTGTTAGTTAACAAATAAATAACAGCTCCGTGAGTGCTGTTCAAGCAATGTCCCGAGCGGAATAACCATAGTGTAGCCAGGGTCACAAATGTTACTCCCGGTAACACTGCTGCCATCTTATTAACAATATAAACAGTATAACGCTTCATTCCGGAACAGGTGCAGAATGCTGTGCGACAAATAGACTCAGCCCGCCCTGATTATCAGGCCGATTTCAGATTCGTCAGCAGCACCCACTTATTTATTAATTTAGTGTGATCTGCTGCCCATTTCGTCGGTTGAGTAACATTTATTCACTTTCGTGACATTTCATCAGCAGATCTGCAAACAGAAACCATCAGTTAACATTTTATCATCCTGCCCGTTAACGCTTTTCAACCAGATACATCTATTGCTTTAACTTTTTATAGCCGGTAGTCTTCGGCTTATGCGCAGCGGATTATTCCGCTTTTCGCAAACACACATCATAAAAATCAGAATATATAACCAGTTTTTACCTTTCAGGTTAGTACAAATTACTACCAACAAAGAGTTGCACCGTGCATTACTCTCTGTTTATGGACAGTTTGAGTCTCAGATACAGGTAAAGCTTCATATCAGGAAAGTTTGTAAAGGAGCAATTTATGAAGCGAGAACAATGGGGATCCCGGGCGGGGTTCATTTTAGCCGCTGTTGGCTCAGCCATCGGGCTGGGTAACATCTGGCGTTTCCCTTATATGGCATACGAGAACGGTGGCGGGGCATTCTTTATTCCTTACCTTTTTGCCATGCTCACCGCAGGTATCCCATTTATGATCCTTGAGTTCAGCATGGGTCAGAAATACCGTGGCTCGGCGCCCAAAACCCTGGGAAAAATCCACCCTAAATTTGAGTGGCTGGGCTGGTTCCAGGTTGGTGTAGCGGCTGTTATCGCCGTTTACTACGTGGCAGTAATTGGCTGGGCTATCTCCTACTTTGGCATGTCGTTTAACCAAAGTTGGGGCACTGACACCAACGCCTTCTTCTTCAGTGAATACCTGCAACTGGGCGGTGACAACTCACCAACCGCACTTGGCAGCATTCAATGGAAGATTGCGCTGGCGATGCTAATCGCCTGGGGCATCACTTACGCCGCTATCGTCGGCGGTGTAAAAGCCGGAATCGAGCGCGCATCAAAAATCATGATGCCGGTTCTGTTTGTGATGGTACTGCTGCTGATCGGCCGGATGCTGTTCCTGCCAGGCGCACTGGACGGCCTGAACTACCTGTTTGCACCGGACTTCAGCAAGCTGGGTGATGTAAAAGTCTGGGCGGCGGCGTATGGTCAGATCTTCTTTACCCTGAGTATCGGCTTTGCCATCATGCTGGCCTACTCCAGTTACCTGCCTGAAAAGTCAGACATCACCAACAACGCGTTTATGACGGTACTGATCAACTGTGGTTTCTCTATCCTGGCCGGTATCATGATCTTCGCGGTTCTGGGCTACATGGCTCAGGAGCAGGGTAAAGCCCTGACTGACGTCGTCTCTGCCGGTGTTGGTCTTGCGTTTGTAACCCTGCCAGCGGCAATTAACCTGCTGCCTGCACCGTACATCCTTGGCCCTCTGTTCTTCTTCGCCCTTGTAGTGGCTGGTCTGAGCTCTCATATCTCAATCATGGAAGCGGTCACCTCTGCGATTATCGACAAACTGAAGTGGAGCCGTAAGAAAGCCGCCAATGTGGTGATCGGTACCGGTGTGGTTGTTTCAATGGCATTTGCGACCAACGGCGGCCTGCTGCTGCTGGATCTGGTAGACCACTTCGCCAACAACGTAGGCATCATGGCCGGCGGTTTTGTTGAGATTGCCCTGATGGCATGGCTGCTGAACAAGGTGCCTGAAGTACGCGTTTACGTAAACGGCCAGTCTGACTTCAGCATCGGCAGCTGGTTTGAAGTATGTCTGCGCTTTGTAACCCCGGTTATGCTGGCGGTAATCCTGGCCACCAAACTTCAGGCTCTGTTTACCGACGGCTACGGCGGCTACAACCTGACTCCAGGCTGGATGCTGATCGCTGGTCTGTTCGCTTTCTCTCTGCTTATCAACGCAACCACCCGTAAGGAGGTACTGGCATGACAACAGGTGCAATCATCATGATGGTCCTGGGACTGGGGATCACCTGGGGTGGCGCAGCAATCTGCATTAAGCGCGCGATGAATAAATAGTATTCAACACTCTGAAATGACAAACGCCGGCTGAAATGCCGGCGTTTTTTTTTTAAGGCTCTGGGGTCTGGGCTCTGGGCTCTGGGCTCTGGGCTCTGGATGATATTTCTCGTTCCCACGCTCCGCGTGGTAATGCATATCTGACTTAACATCAACTACGGTTTTGGGTTTAACCTCCCGTATGTATTCTCACGGAGACCGTGGGAACAAGCAGAAGCCCCTCGTCCCACGAACCACGTACCGCGCAACCATCAAATTCAGAAGCTATAACGCACACCCAGTGCCGCATCGAGTTCCAGCTTACTGTTACCAATGAAGTTCCACGCCGGGCTCAGCTGAGCATAGCCGTTCCAGCCCTTCCCGATATCCAGATCAAGTCCTACCGGTACACGAACACCGCCATTATCTCGCCAGCCGATCCAGCCACCAGCGCCGATGTACCAGTCAAGGTTTGGCTGTGATTCAAACTTGTTCCTGTGGAACAGATAATCTACAGCAACACCATCGTTACCGATGGCGAAGTTATAAGTGTCCTGATACTGACCAACAAAGCTAAAGCCCTGGTCCACACCAAAACCCAATTTGAAGTCTTTTGCTGCATTACCTTCTGCTGCGGCAAAACCTGACACCAGTGCCAGGGAAAGAAGTGCATATTTGCGCATATATGTTGTCTCTGCGTATAAGTTTTTTAATGGGCAGAGTTTTCTCAAATATGCCGTAGGCTGTAAACACGCCGCAGGTCAGGTGTTTGTCAGAAAGCAAAAAAGAAGGCCGAAGCCTTCTTTTTTTGAGGGGAAGTTAAGCTGAAGCGGAATTAACCGTGGTTACGAATCCACTCATCCATTTCAGTTTTCAGGTTGTCAGACTTAGTACCGAAGATTGCCTGAACACCACCTGATACAACTACTACGCCAGCTGCGCCAAGTTGCTTCAGTTTGTCCTGGTTAACAGTCTCAGTGTCTGCAACAGATACACGCAGACGGGTGATACAAGCGTCCAGACCAGTGATGTTCTCTTTACCACCGAATGCTGCAACCAGTTCACCTGCCAGAGCAGTACCAGTCAGAGCTTCTTCATCTTCTTCAGACTCGTCTTCGCGACCTGGAGTTTTCAGGTCCATAGCACGGATTACGAAAGTAAATACTACGTAGTACAGTACTGCGTAAGCAACACCCAGACCTACCAGCAGCAGCATGTTTTCTGCACGTGGAGACTGAACAACAAAGTCGATGAAACCGTTAGAGAAGGTATGACCGTGTACAACACCCAGAGAGTTAGTCAGTACGAACGCCAGACCAGCCAGTACAGCGTGGATTGCGTACAGTACAGGAGCAACGAACAGGAATGCGAACTCGATTGGTTCGGTAATACCAGTCAGGAATGAAGTCAGAGCTGCTGACGCCATGATACCCATTACTTTAGCGCGGTTTTCAGGCTTAGCTGCGTGAGCAATTGCAAATGCAGCAGCAGGCAGACCGAACATCTTGAACAGGTAACCACCAGCCAGCTGACCGAAACCGTTACCAGCTGCACGAGATGCGTCATCCGCAGTCAGGAAACAGGTCATGATGCCGTTTACAGTTTCGCCGTTCGCGTTCACACAGGTACCTGCTTCGTAGAAGAATGGTACGTTCCAGATGTGGTGCAGACCGAATGGGATCAGAGAACGCTCAACGATACCGTAGATACCGAATGCAGTTACAGGATCTTTGTGTGCTGCCCACTCAGAGAATGTCGCGATAGCAGAACCAACTGGTGGCCAGATTACCGACAGGATTACACCCAGTGCGATTGCAAGGAAACCAGTGATGATTGGCACAGCACGCTTACCAGCGAAGAAGCCAAGGTACTCAGGCAACTGAATTTTGTAGAAACGGTTGAATGCCCAGGCAGCTACACCACCGACCATAATACCACCCAGAACACCGGTATCGATTTTATCGACGCCCATGACGGAAGCCATTACGCTCAGAGTCGCAACAGTAATACCGTAGCCTACGATAGCAGACAGACCTGATACACCGTCGTTGTGAGTAAAGCCAAGTGCTACACCTACTGCGAACAGCAGTGGCATTTGACCGAATACAGAACCACCGGCTTGTTCCATCAGGTGGGATACCACCTCTGGAAGCCAGCTAAAGTTGGCAGCACCAACACCAAGCAGAATACCTGCAACAGGAAGTACTGATACTGGCAGCATCAGCGCTTTACCTACCTTTTGCAGATTACCAAATAGGTTTTTCATAAATATGCTCCTGAAGATTATTAGTATTTCTTACAAACTGACGGCACACCCCCGTAGCCTTGATTACTGCCCCATCAGTGAATGTTTCACTTAAACAGTGTAGTAAACGTGTCAGATTGCAAAGGAATTAATTCCTGAAAAGAATTATATTTTCCGCCTCAAAATATATCGTGATTTAACTCACCATTCCTAGCGGATGGTGAAAATTAGTTTCAAAATACTAACTGGATCACAATCAGGATCTATTGCTGAAATGCTTTACATACGCGTATCTATATGTTTATCAAGTATTTTATTCACAAAGCGAAATATTTCGCCTGTAATCAATTACGCACCCAATGTTATTTCACGTAACAAAATTACAAGACGTTGCAATTGGCTCATTTTTGTCCAACAAATACGGTAAACATGAGGAATAATTAACCAACAAATAAAAAAAGAGCGCTTTCGCACTCTTTTTTGGTTCCGGTTCACTTTTTATCGCAAAAAAAGATCGGTGAAATTTTGGGTAGTCTGAGAGGCCACTTCACCCAGGCTGACCCCTTTTAGCTGTGCAATATATTGCGCAACTTCGACCACATAAGCAGGCTGATTTTCCTTTCCGCGGTGTGGAACCGGTGCCAGATAAGGGGCGTCGGTTTCAATCAACAGCCGGTCAAGCGGCAACGCTTTAACGACCTCTTTGAGCTCGGTAGCTGCGCGGAAGGTGACGATACCCGAAACAGAAATATAGAAACCCAGCTCCATCGCCGCTTTGGCAAAGGCCAGATCTTCAGTAAAGCAGTGAATCACCCCGCGACACTTTTCAGCGCCGGCATTACGCAGGATCGCAAGCGTATCTTCGCGGGCGTTGCGGGTATGGATGATGAGTGGTTTGTTCACTTCCACCGCCATGTCAGCCTGCTGCTCAAAACAGCTGCGCTGAAGCTCTGCAGTCTCAGGCTTATAGTGGTAATCCAGACCGGTCTCACCCACTGCGACGACTTTATCTTCCTGCAGATAAGCACGCATTCGTTGCGGGTCGAACGGGCTTTCCACATCCAGCGGATGCACACCACAGGACGCGTAGACATTATCAAACGGCGCAATCATCGCCATCATCTTCGGGAACGAGTCCAGTGTTACTCCTACAGACAGCAGGCTTTCTACCTTCGCCTGACGCGCTTTCTCTACTACATCTTCAATTCCCTGATGTAAATCCTGGTAATCCAGCTTGTCCAGGTGGCAATGGGAATCAACAAACATTTCTCTTACCATGTAATTTCAGTAACCAGTCAAACACCAACAGTTCCTGGTTGAGTCCAGGAAACTGTTTCAGCTGACCAATCAGCTGATTGAGTTCAACGCACATTTTGTACGTGCTGTCATAACTGAGCAGCGCAGCAAGGCCATTGGCTGAAGATACCGCACCGAAGTGGGCTTTTTGTACCTGCAGCAGCAGATGGCTCAGCCAATACAGCCTTTCGGTAGTCTCTTCTTTCAATACGCCCCAAATGACGCCCGGATCGGCAGCCGGGGCAGTCAGAAACTGTTCCAGCTTCTGCTCCAGGGCGCGATAATCTTTCTCCGCTCCCTGCTGACAGAAGGCCAGTACGCTAAGTGGCGCACCATGGCACAGGGTCATCACCGCATCATCAACCGGTTTATCCAGCTGACCTGCCAGCCAGTTACGGGTAACATCTGCAGCTGGGGCCGCCAGGTGCCAGCTCTGACAGCGGCTGACAATAGTAGGCAGCAGCGCGGCCTTGTTAGCAGTCACCAGCAAAAACACACAGTTTGCAGCCGGCTCTTCCAGGGTTTTCAGCAACGCATTTGCCGCAGCCTCATTCATTGCTTCTGCTGGCTCAATCATCAACAGTCGCTTACCGCCCATCTGGGATGATTCCTGAGCCCAGCGATTGCACTGGCGAATCTGATCAACGGTAATGTTTTTACCAGCTTTCTCCGGGCTGACACGGTGAATATCCGGGTGAGCTCCGGTTTTGGCCAGCTCACACTGATGGCAAAATCCACACGCTTCTCCATCAGCTGAGCCACACACCAGGCTTTGGGCAAAATAGTCCACCAGGCTTTCAAGGCCCAGCCCTGCCCTGCCAGAAAGCAGCAGAGCGCCGGTCAGGCGGTCATTGGCGAGCAGCGCTTTCCACTGCCCGGCAAGGGTTGTCAGCCATGGGTATTCCGGCGTCATATCAGCAGCCCTGCTTTGCCAGCCAGTCAGACAGTGCACTGCGAATATCTGCAGAAACCTGTTCAATCGGCTGGGACGCGTCAATCACGATGGCATCAGGATCCTGAGCCGTCAGCTCAAGATAACGCGCGCGGCTGCGCTCAAAAAAGCTGATGTCCATCTTCTCGATCCGGTCCAGCTCACCACGGCCACGGGCACGTTCGAGGCCAATGCGCGGGTCAATGTCCAGATACAGGGTTAAATCCGGCTTAAACTCACCCAGTGCCAGCTCTTTCAGCGAAGCCATGGTTTTAGCCGGGATCTGACGACCACCGCCCTGGTATGCCTGAGACGACAGATCATGACGGTCACCCACGACCCAGCTTCCGGAAGCAAGCGCGGGTTTGATTACCGTCTCGACCAGTTGCACGCGTGAAGCGTACATCAGCATCAACTCAGAAATATCCTGCAGCTCTTCACCGGCATGCTCTTCTTTTACCAGCGCACGCATCTTCTCACCCAACACGGTGCCGCCCGGCTCACGGGTCTGACGGATATTGTCAATCCCGTGCTCTTTCATGACTGCGAGAATGTTGTCGATAGCACTGCTCTTGCCCGCGCCTTCGAGTCCTTCAATGACGATAAATTTTGCCTGGTTCATCGGTTACTTCTTAATACTTTGAGATATTCACGGACCGCGCGGTTATGCTCGGTCAGCGATTTGGAAAACACATGACCGCCGTGACCACTGGCTACAAAATAGAGATAGCGGCTCTCTTCGGGATTCACGGCAGCTTCAATCGACGCTTTACCCGCCATAGCGATAGGCGTAGGCGGCAACCCGCGGATTACGTAAGTGTTATATGGCGTAGGGGTACGCAGATCTTTTTTACGGATATTGCCCTGATATTTATCCCCCATCCCGTAGATCACGGTCGGGTCTGTCTGCAGGCGCATGCCGCGGTTCAGCCGGTTAACAAATACTGATGCCACCCGCTCGCGCTCGCTGTCAATCGCGGTCTCTTTTTCGATGATGGAGGCCAGGATAAGGGCTTCATAAGGATTATTCAGCGGCAGTTTTGCCTGACGCCCCTGCCACGCAGCTTCAAGCTCGGCTTTGAGCTTACGGTTAGCGCGCTTTAAGATCTCAAGCTCACTGGTACCGGCCGTATAGTGATAGGTTTCCGCCAAAAACAGGCCTTCAAGCTTCTCCTGCTCAATGCCCAGTCTGGCTGCAATTTCGGCTTCACTCAACTCTGTCGTGTCATGCGCGATATGCTCTGTCTGAGCGAACTGTTCACGCCACTCAGAAAAACGGCTGCCTTCAACAAAGGTAATCGCAAACTGATGTTCTTTACCCTGCCCCAGCCAGCTCAACGCTTCAGCCAGCGTCTTGTCAGGGCTGAGCATAAAGGTACCGGCTTTCACATTCACCAGCTCAGGGTGCAGCTTAGGTACCAGGCGAACAAATGGCGTTGGTTTTATCCAGCCCGCCTTTTCAAACTTGGCCAGTAGTCCGGCGAAGCTTGTGCCTGGCTCAACGGTGATCAGCGAGTCACTTTCCATCGTAAGCGGCTGGCTGGCGTACTGATCCACCTGATTTTTGATATATACAGCTCCGCCCAGCGCAACCAGCGCAAGCAAAGCCACCACAAATACTGCTTTCTTTAACACGAACTAATCTTCTCCTGAATCTGACGCGTTACCGGTCCAATTTGATACTCTGTTTCCCCGGCGCGGGTAACAGGAACCACTTCCATCAAAGCGTTAGTCATCCATACTTCACTCGCCGCGTACAGGCTCGCAAGCCCGGTGCTCTGCTCACGCCATGGCATGCCAAGCTCATCAAGCGCGGCCAGTACCTGACGGCGCATAACGCCATTCACACCGGCTCTGCTGAGCTCTGGTGTGAGCACTACACCATTCTGGTCCACCCAGAACAGGTTAGCAGCGCTGGCTTCTGTGACATTACCATCAAGATCCAGTACCACCGCATCCTGCCAGCCACGTTGCTCGATCTCTGCTTTGATCAGCACCTGCTCCAGCCGGTTGTTGTGTTTGTGCCCGGCAAGCAGGGGCTGATGCCCGATCCGGATGCTGCTGATGCCCAGTTCGATGCCACTGGCCTGAAACTCACGGTACGCCAGCGGGTAGTCAAAGCTGCTCACCGTCACCACCGCCTCACCGCTGCCAGAAGTGCCATAGCCACGACTGCCTGAGCCACGGCTGATATGCAGTTTCACTCCGCTGAGCGGTGCGCACTGCGCGACCTGTTCGACCTGGCTTCGCAGCAGTTCCGGGTCAGGCATTGGGATCTGAAGCGCATGCAGGCAGGCTGTCAGCCTCTCCAGATGCCGCTCCCAAAGCTGTGGGACGCCACTTCGGACCAAAATCGTAGTAAAACAGCCGTCACCGTACTGAAAGCTGCGATTTGACAGCGGGATCGACCCGCCGGCCATTCCGTTGACTAAAAACATAAAGCCCCTGAAAGTGAAAAAGCGGCTTAATGCTATGCATTAAGCCGCTTGTTTACAAGACTATGATGCCATTAAATCTTCTTAAACAGAAGCGAACCGTTGGTTCCGCCGAAGCCGAAAGAGTTACAAATTGCGTACTCCATTTCGACTTTACGTGCTTCGTGTGGCACCAGGTCGAAGCCTTCAGTGCCTTCGTCCGGGTTATCAAGGTTGATAGTCGGCGGTACAATCTGGTCTACCAGACTCATCGCGGTGATGATGGCTTCTACAGAGCCGGCAGCACCCAGCAGGTGACCGGTCATTGACTTGGTAGAAGATACCAGCGCTTTTTTAACGCCTTCTTCACCCAGAGCGCGGCGAATGCCTTTCAGCTCGGCAATATCACCAGCAGGTGTTGAAGTGCCGTGAGCGTTCACGTAACCAATCTGCTCACCGGTTACACCCGCATCACGCATTGCTGCTTCCATCGCAAGTGCACCACCTGAACCGTCTTCACTCGGAGACGTCATGTGGTAAGCATCACCGCTCATACCAAAGCCTACGAGCTCACAGTAGATTTTCGCACCGCGTGCTTTCGCGTGCTCATACTCTTCCAGAACCATCATGCCAGCGCCATCGCCCAGAACAAAACCGTCACGGTCTTTGTCCCATGGACGTGAAGCACCCTGTGGGTTCTCGTTGTTCGCAGACAGTGCTTTCGCCGCAGCAAAGCCGCCAATACCCAGAGGGGTCGACGCTTTTTCAGCACCACCGGCAACCATAGCATCTGCATCACCGTAAGCGATCATACGTGCCGCGTGACCGATGTTGTGCAGACCTGTAGTACAGGCAGTTGAGATCGCGATGTTCGGGCCACGCAGACCTTTCATGATAGACAGGTGACCTGCGATCATGTTTACGATGGTCGATGGTACGAAGAAAGGACTGATTTTACGCGGGCCTTTGGTGTACAGCGCTGTATGGCCTGCTTCGATAAGACCCAGACCGCCGATACCAGAACCGATAGCCACACCAACACGTGGGCCGTTTTCTTCGGTAATGCTCAGACCTGAGTCATCAAGGGCCTGAATACCTGCAGCGATACCGTACTGGATGAACAGGTCCATTTTACGGGCATCTTTTTTAGACATGTACTCTTCGCAGTTAAAGTCTTTAACCATACCTGCAAAACGAGTCGCGAATTCTGAAGCATCAAAGTGTTCGATATTTGAGATACCGCTTTGGCCTGCCAGCAGCGCTTTCCACGATGATTCAACTGTGTTGCCGACAGGAGACAACATCCCCATGCCAGTGACTACTACACGACGCTTGGACACGATTTATTCTCCGGAATTGAAGTGAGTATTAGAAAGGAGTTAGACAATAAAAACTCAGGCGGTCAAGATGACCGCCTGGAAGTGCAAATTACTGAGCGCTGTTCACGTAGTCAATTGCAGCTTGAACTGTAGTGATTTTCTCAGCTTCTTCATCAGGAATCTCAGTGTCGAATTCCTCTTCCAGAGCCATAACCAGCTCTACAGTGTCAAGAGAATCTGCACCCAGATCGTCAACGAAAGAAGCTTCGTTCTTAACTTCTGCTTCGTCTACACCCAGCTGTTCAACAATGATTTTCTTTACGCGTTCTTCGATGTTGCTCATTTTTCTTTTCCTTTACAGATTTCGCCTAATGCGATGTTTTCCGTAGTTTATTGAAACTTTTAAAAGTTGCAAGAGTGTCCTTGCTGGTCAAACCACAATTTGCGCGATTTTAACCGAAATTCGGTACAATTTTGACCTAAATCATGCACAAAAGATAATGCACAATTTACACCATGTACATACCGCCATTCACATGAAGTGTCTCACCTGTGATGTATGCCGCTTCTGGTGACGCAAGAAATGCAACAGCTGCTGCGATCTCGCGTGGATCTCCCAAACGACCTGCCGGTACCTGAGACAGTGTAGCAGCACGTTGCTCATCATTCAGTGCTTTTGTCATGTCGGTTTCAATGAAACCAGGAGCAACGGTGTTCACCGTTACGCCACGTGACGCCACTTCACGCGCCATCGACTTGGTAAAGCCAATCACACCAGCTTTAGCTGCCGCGTAGTTGGTCTGGCCTGCGTTACCCATAGTACCAACAACAGAACCTACGTTGATGATACGGCCACAGCGCTTCTTCATCATACCACGCAGAACCGCTTTAGACAGGCGGAAAATAGATGTCAGGTTGGTATCCATGATATCAGTCCACTCATCGTCTTTCATACGCATCAGCAGGTTATCACGGGTAATACCAGCGTTATTGATCAGAATATCCAGTGCACCGAACTCATCGTTGATGGTTTTCAGTACTGACTCGATAGAAGCAGGATCGGTCACGTTCAGCGCAAGACCTCTACCGTTCTCGCCAAGATACTCGCTGATCGCTGCTGCGCCATTTTCGCTGGTCGCAGTACCGATAACAGTCGCGCCACGCGCAACCAGGGTTTCAGCGATTGCACGGCCGATACCACGGCTTGCGCCGGTTACCAGGGCAATTTTGCCTTCCAGATTCATCATTTTTGAGTTTCCTTTATTACTTAGCAGCTTCCAGAGACGCTGCGTCATTTACTGCGGCTGCGCTAAGTGCTTTTACGATACGTTTAGTCAGACCGGTCAGAACTTTACCCGGGCCGAATTCAAGCAATTTCTCAACGCCCTGCTCGTGCATCTGGGTCACGCCTTCAGTCCAGCGAACCGGGCTGTACAGCTGACGAACCAGTGCGTCTTTGATCTTCGCCGGATCGGTTTCAGCAGCAACATCAACGTTGTTGATAACCGGTACAGACGGAGCGTTAAATTCAATCTCTTCCAGAGCCACTGCAAGCTTATCCGCAGCAGGCTTCATCAGGGCACAGTGTGAAGGAACAGACACCGGCAGAGGCAGTGCACGCTTAGCGCCCGCTTCTTTACACAGTGCACCTGCGCGCTCTACTGCGTCTTTGTTACCGGCAATAACTACCTGGCCTGGTGAGTTAAAGTTCACCGGAGAAACCACTTCGTCCTGCGCCGCTTCTTCACACGCTTTTGCGATAGCGTCATCATCAAGGCCGATGATGGCGTACATAGCGCCAACGCCTGCAGGAACCGCTTCCTGCATCAGCTGACCACGCAGCTCAACCAGTTTGATCGCCTGTTTAAAGTCGATCACACCTGCACATACCAGTGCAGAATATTCACCCAGGCTGTGACCTGCGATCATTTCAGGCTGTTCCAGGCCCAGCTCCTGCCATACACGCCAGACAGCGACAGAAGAAGCCAGCAGTGCAGGCTGAGTGCGGAAAGTCTGGTTCAGGTCTTCAGCAGGACCATTCTGTACCAGAGCCCACAGGTCATAACCCAGCGCGTCAGACGCTTCTGCGAAAGTGTTTTTTACTACTTCAAACTGCTCGCCCAGTTCGGCCAGCATGCCAACGGCTTGAGAGCCCTGGCCAGGGAATACTACAGCAAACTTGCTCATCGTTTTTTCCTTAAAGCAATGCATATAAAAGAGTCACCGCCCGGCAAAACACCCGGCGGCATTAATTTGTATGGATCAGAAGCGAACCAGCGCCGATCCCCAGGTAAATCCGCCGCCAAATGCTTCTAACAGGCAGGTATGGCCACGTTGAATACGGCCGTCACGTACTGCTTCATCCAGCGCAGTCGGAACTGTCGCTGCAGAGGTGTTTCCATGACGATCAAGGGTGATCACCACCTGATCCAGCGGCATCGCCAGCTTTTTAGCTGTCGCGGCGATAATACGCATGTTCGCCTGATGCGGAACCAGCCAGTCCAGCTCAGATTTGTCCATGCCATTCTCTTTCAGTGTCTCTTTCACCAGACGGGAAAGCTGGGTAACGGCTACTTTAAATACTTCGTTGCCCGCCATGTGCAGCCAGCTGTTGATATCTTCGCTGTGCTCAAAGCTGCCTGGCTGCTCTTCACGACGATGAGGGTGCTTAAGGCTCAGCAAATCACCAAAACGGCCATCGGCGTTAATGGTGGTAGACAGGATACCTGGCTCTTCGCTGGCACCAACAACTACCGCACCCGCTGCATCACCAAACAGGATGATGGTGGAACGGTCATTGGGATCACACGTTTTAGACAACGCGTCCGCACCAATCACCAGGATGTTTTTGCAATGACCGGTCTTGATGTACTGATCCGCCACAGACAGCGCATAAACAAAACCTGAGCATGCCGCAGCCATATCAAAAGCAGGACAGTGCTTAATGCCAAGCAGGGCCTGTACCTGACATGCCGCCGACGGGAAAGCGTGAGAACCACTGGTGGTTGCTACGAGAATCATGTCGATATCGTTTTTATCGATACCCGCCATCTCGATAGCATTCTTCGCTGCCTGGTAACCCATGTCCGCAACAGTTTCGTTATCTGCAGCGATGCGACGTTCTTTAATACCAGTGCGGGTTGTGATCCACTCGTCGCTGGTCTCTACCATTTTCTCCAGGTCTGCGTTAGAACGCACCTGAGCCGGCAGGTAGCTGCCTGTTCCTAAAATTCTGCTATACATGAAGACTAATAATGCCTCTCGAGTAAAACCGCTTCTAAACGGTCACTAATACGGTCCGGCACCTGCCGTTTGACCTCGTGAACTGCTTCGCCAATGGCGTTAACCAGAGCAGTTACATCCGCACTTCCGTGGCTTTTTATAACAATGCCGCGCAATCCTAGCAAACTTGCGCCGTTATACTGGTCGGGGTTCAGTGATTTCAGCTCATTTAGCAACCCGGAAAAGAGTTTTCGGGCCAGCCAGGCTTTAATTCCGTTACCGGTCAAAGACTTTTTGAGCTTATCTAAAAACAGGTGAGCCACCCCTTCAGTGGTTTTCAGGCACACATTGCCGGCAAATCCGTCACACACTACTACATCAGCCACATCACGCAATAACCTGTCTCCTTCGACATAACCAACATAGTTGACTTCGTCGGAATGAGTCAGCATTTCTGCGCAGCGTTTGACCAAATCGCTGCCTTTAATATCTTCTTCACCGATATTGAGCAGTGCGACCCGGGCTTCGCGGCCAAGATGCTGTTCAGCCAGAGCACTGCCCATAACTGCAAACTGGAATAAAGTATCTGCGTCACATGAGACATTCGCCCCAAGATCCAGCATCCAGGTTCTGTTACCGGATACAGTAGGCAGAGCGGAGACAAGCGCCGGACGCTCTATTCCGGGAAGCAGTTTCAGCCGAAAACGGGAAAGGGCCATCAGCGCACCGGTATTGCCACCACTGACGCACGCATCCGCTTCACCATCGGCGACTTTATCCAGAGCGAGGCGCATTGAACTGCCTGCACTGTTACGCAACGCATAAGACGGCTTTTCTGAATTCGAGATGGTACGATCACTGTGTTTAACGGTGAGTCGGGAGTTAGGAATGTACCCTGTTTGGGTAAGCTGAGATGTGATCGCGTCACGATCACCGATTAATATCACTTTTAGCTCTGGGAAATGCGACAATGCCTGCACGGCGGCAGGCACTGTTACGCGGGGACCGAAATCCCCGCCCATTGCATCAAGTGCAACGGTAATACTTTGCAAAAGGTCAACCTTACTTGTTGATAACCTTTTTGCCACGGTAGTAACCGTCAGCAGTCATGTTGTGACGCAGGTGAGTTTCACCAGAAGTTGCATCTACAGACAGTGCAGCTGAAGTCAGCGCATCGTGTGAACGGCGCATGCCACGCTTAGAACGTGTTTTACGGTTTTTTTGTACGGCCATGGACCCTACTCCTATGTTAAGTACACCTGAAGATTAACGCTTCAGGCTCTTTAAAACGTCGAACGGATTCGGTTTCTCTTCCGGCTCAATGTCAGGAAGTTCACCAAACACCAGATTATTTGAGTCAACGCTACAATCCGCTTCGTCATGCATTGCTACTTGCGGTAAGTTTAGAATGAACTCGTCTTCAACCAACTGTATAAGGTCAATTTCACCGTACTCGTTCAGATCTACCAAATCGTACTCTTCCGGTGCGTCCTCTTCACTCTTCTCACTATAGTAAGGAGTGTAAGTGAACCCAACTTCACACTGATGTGTGAATACCTCATTACAACGTTGACACTCTAACCCGACTTCGATGTTAGCTTTACCAGAGATAACTACGAGTCGTTGTTCATCTAACGCAAATGACAATGTAACTTCGGCGTCGCGTTTCACGCCATCGACTGTATCCGCTAAGCGCTTAAAAAGACTGGCCTGGATGATGCCATCGTAATCCAATCGCTTTTGAGCCGCTTTGGCCGGATCAACCGTTCGCGGTAATTTTACCTTTTGCATAGGGCGCGAATATTAACGATCAATCCCGCTTTAGTCAAAGTAAAATAGCAAAAAACTTGCGAATTTTTCTGCCACTCTGTCCTGTTACTGCCTAACTGGTTTATTCTTGGCAAACAAAGACCAAAAATACAGAGAATACCCATGCCACACCTGCCCGTTGTACTCGCCTCCACCTCGGTTTTTCGCCGCCAGCTTCTGGAGAAACTCAACCTGCCTTTTAACGTGGCCTCCCCTGACTGTGAAGAGACACCGCTGGAGGGCGAAAGCGCCCGCGAGCTGGTAGTTCGCCTGGCGGAACTGAAAGCCCGTTCCTGTCCACTGGAGCACGATGCCATTATCATCGGCTCAGACCAGGTATGTGTAATTGACGGCAACATCATCGGCAAACCACTGACTGAAGAGAAAGCCGTCGAACAGCTTCTCGCCCAGAGCGGCAAAGCCATCACCTTTTATACCGGTCTCGCACTTCACAACAGCAAAACAAACCAGGTTCATACCAGTTTAGACACCTTTACTGTCCACTTCAGGCAAATTAGCCCTGAAATGGCGCAAAACTACGTCAAACAGGAGCAACCACTATGGTGCGCAGGCAGCTTCAAAAGTGAAGGCCTCGGCATCGCCCTGTTTGAAAAGCTGGAAGGGAAAGACCCGAACAGCCTGATTGGGCTGCCACTGATTAGTCTGATTGATTTGCTGAAGAAGGAAGGGGTAGAAGTGATATAAGGTTCGCGGTACGTGGTTCTCGGTTCGCGAGCAAAGCGCCGTGAACCATTCCCGCGGACCGAGAACCGAGGACCGGGTTACGCCCCGCGTAACCCTCTAAGCACTTTTTCAAGCTTCCCTTCCATCGGAGCTGAAATATCCATCTTCTCACCACTGCCCGGGTGAACGAACTTAATGTTCGCCGCGTGCAGGAACAGACGGTCCAGACCGAACTGGCCGGTGTAAGCATCAAAGCGTGGGTCACCGTAACGGTCATCCCAGGCGATCGGGTGGCCGGTGTACTGGGTATGTACCCGGATCTGGTGGGTACGGCCTGTAATCGGGCTTGCCTGAACCAATGTCGCCTGCTCAAACTTTTCCAGTACCTTAAAGCGGGTTTCGGACGCTTTGCCTTTCGGGTTCACCCGCACAATGCTGTTGACTTCATTTTTCAGGAGCGGCGCATTAACCACTTTACAGCTGCTCTTCCACTGGCCCATCACCAGACAGAAGTAGTACTTCTGCACCGTCTTCTCACGAAACTGAGCCTGAAGATGGCGCAGTGCTGAACGCTTTTTAGCGACCAGCAGAATGCCCGACGTATCACGGTCAATACGATGAACCAGCTCCAGAAAGCGGGCGTCAGGGCGAAGCGCTCGCAGCGCTTCAATCGCACCAAACTTCAGGCCGCTGCCGCCGTGTACCGCAGTACCTGATGGCTTGTTAAGGATCAGCATGTGGTCATCTTCAAAGATGATCGCTTTTTCAAGCTGAGCCACTTTATTCAGTTTGGTACTGACCGGTGCCGGGGTTTCCTCTTCGGTCATGGTGACCGGTGGAATACGCACCAGATCGCCGGCCTTAAGCTTATACTCGGCCTTGACCCGTTTTTTGTTTACCCGCACCTCTCCCTTACGCACGATACGATAGATCATGCTCTTGGGCAGGTTTTTGAGTTGATTGCGCAGAAAGTTATCAATGCGCTGTCCGGCCATATCTTCATCGATATCGACGAACTGTACTTTGGTTCTGATCTCGTTCATGGCGCGCATTCTAACACCGAAGCGAAACGTGACCAACGTCATTTATTCAAATCTTTAAGCCTTAAAACCGTGCGGAAAAGGTCCAAAAAGTGAGATAAACAGGCCACAGAAAAAGCTGTGCATAACTGGTGGGTTCTTTTTTTGACCGCTGTGGCTAAAAAAACCTCAAAGTCCGGTTTTTCAGGCGCTGCCGCCGGACACGGCTCCGGTTTTTGACGCATTTTTCGCGACAAACCAACAAAGCAGATTGCCGTGATTTCTTTGCACTGCTATAGTTCAGTGCTGTAAACACCAAATTGGTCAGATTTTGTACTTTTTACCAATTTGTACGTGTGAGACCAGCAGTAATGAGTAGATACCCTCTCAACCAGTATGCAGCGACGGGCGTAAGACATACAGGCAGAGGCATCAAATGTCGTTCTACTCGCCTTACCCATGATGAGTTTTACCGCCAGAGAATGCGGGGCACGTCACCGAGAGTGATGTGGTTACTGAGTGTCCGCGAGCATCCCTTCCAGCCGTGAGGTTGCAAACGATAAACCACGGGATCCGACACCATGAGTAACGTTGCCAGACGACAGTTGAAAAAGACAACGAAAAAGACAACGAGATTTTTTTAAAATGAAGAGAATGTTAATCAACGCAACTCAAAAAGAAGAGTTGCGTGTCGCTTTGGTCGACGGCCAAAAACTGTTTGATTTAGATATCGAAAGTCCGGGCCACGAATCGAAAAAAGCGAACATCTACAAAGGACGTATCACCCGTGTCGAACCAAGCCTGGAAGCGGCTTTCGTGGACTACGGTGCAGAACGACACGGTTTCCTCCCGCTAAAAGAAATTGCCAAAGACTACTTCCCTGAAGGTTACACTTACCAGGGCCGCCCAAGCATCAAAGAAGTGCTGAAGGAAGGCCAGGAAGTTATCGTACAGGTTGAAAAAGAAGAACGTGGCAGCAAAGGCGCCGCTTTGACGACCTTTATTTCTCTGGCGGGCAGCTACCTGGTTCTGATGCCAAATAACCCACGTGCCGGCGGTATTTCACGCCGTATCGAAGGGGATGAGCGTACACAGCTTAAGGCTGCCCTGAGCACACTGGAACTGCCTCAGGGCATGGGCCTTATCGTGCGTACTGCAGGTGTTGGCAAGAGCGCTGAAGAACTGGAATGGGACCTGAATGTTCTGCTGAACCACTGGAGCGCAATCAAAGAAGCCTCTGATGCGAACCCGGCACCATTTTTGATCCACCAGGAAAGTAACGTTATCGTTCGTGCGATCCGTGATTACCTGCGCCGTGACATTGGCGAAATCCTGATCGACAGCAACACCATCTACGAGCGTGCGCTGCAGCACATCAAACTGGTTCGTCCTGACTTTGCCCACCGGGTAAAACTGTACAAGAACGAGCAGGATGTACCGCTGTTCAGCCACTACCAGATCGAAAGCCAGATTGACTCTGCTTTCCAGCGTGAAGTACGCCTGCCTTCTGGTGGTTCTATCGTTATCGACCCGACCGAAGCGCTGACCTCTATCGACATCAACTCTGCCCGCGCAACCAAAGGCGGTGATATCGAAGAAACCGCACTGAACACCAACCTGGAAGCGGCGGACGAGATTGCACGTCAACTGCGTCTTCGTGATCTGGGTGGTCTGGTTGTTATCGACTTTATCGATATGACTCCGGTTCGCCATCAGCGCGAAGTTGAGAACCGTCTGCGTGAAGCTGTTCGAATGGACCGCGCCCGCGTTCAGATCGGCCGTATCTCACGCTTTGGCCTGCTGGAAATGTCACGTCAGCGACTGAGTCCATCTCTGGCGGAAGCAAGCCACCATATCTGTCCGCGCTGTTCAGGTACCGGTGTTGTACGTGACAACGAATCCCTGGCGCTGTCTGTACTGCGTCAGATCGAAGAAGAAGCCCTGAAAGACAACACCAGCCAGGTTCTGGCAGTAGTGCCTGTTTCTATCGCTTCTTACCTGCTTAACGAAAAGCGCCGCTCTGTTAACCACATTGAGCGCAACCAGAAAGTTAAGCTGACCATCGTACCTAACTCAGATATGGAAACCCCTCACTTTGAAGTGATCCGTATCCGTGATGGTGAAGAGCAGGACCTGCTTTCTTACCTGCTGCCGAAGAAACTGGAAGCACTGAAAGAAGCAGAAGCAAAAGAAACCAATGACGCAGATCTTAAGCCGAAGAAATTCGAAGAGCCTGCTCTGAAAGGTTTTGCGGCTCCTGCACAGTCTGCCCCGACTCCGGCTCCAACAGCGAAGCCAGCAGCTCCTGCAGCTAAAGCGGCGCCTGAGGCAAAAACTGACGAAGCTAAACCTGGCATTGTCGGCCGCTTCTTTAAAGCGCTTGGCAGCTTCCTGTTCGGCTCTGGTGAAGAAGAGAAGAAACAGCAGGAAGAGAAGAAAACTGAGAAAGAAAGCAAAGGTAACCGCCGCGGTGACCGTCAGCGTCGTGACCGTCGTGAGCAGCGTGATAACCGCCGCCGTGGTAACCGTGATAACCGCGATAAAACTCAGCGTAACAAACGCCGTGGCGATGAGCGCACTGCTGCAGATGAAGCTCAGGTAGCAACCGAGCAGAAACGCGGCAGAGCGACAGAAGCGAAGCAAAACCGTTCTGACAAACGCCGTCAGAACCGTAAAGCGAAGCCGGAAGCCGCAGAAGCGAACACCAAACTGATGGAAGCAGGTCAGCAGCTGGCAGAAGATGCACGCAGCGAAACCACTGCACGTTCAGACAAAAAAGCAGAGCAGGTGAAAGAACGCCGTCAGCGTCGTAAGATGAACAAGCAGGTTCGTGTTAAGGACCAGCAGGCTCAGGCGAAAGCAGCGCAGACTGAAGCAGAAAACACCGAAGCGAAACAGCAGCAGGCAGAAGCCGCTCAGCCAGCTAAGCAGCAGCGTAATGATGGTGAAGAGCAGCGTCGCAGCCGCCGTTCACCACGCCACCTGCGTGCAAATGGTCAGCGTCGTCGCCGTGGTCGCGACCGTCGCCCTAACCCATTCCGCCTGCGTCGCGGTGGTGTTGCCTCTCCTGAGATGGCAATGGGTAAAGTGATGCCAAAATACGACCTGCCTAAGCCTAAGAAGCAAAAAGCAGACAAGCCGGTAGTACAGGAAGAAGCAGTTGTAATCAGCAACGTACCTGCACACGGTGGCTACGCCTTCCCTGAAATGGCGATGGGCAAAGTAATTGTCCGCCGCGAAGAAGAGAAAGCTGCACCACAGGCAGTCGCTGAAGCTCCGGCAGAAATCGTTGCAGAGGCTCCGGTAACCAAAGATGCAGTTAACGAAACCTTCGTTGAAGCAGTGGCAGAAGCTGTTGCTGACGCTGTAGTCGAAGTACCGGAAATCGTTGAAGCTGAAGCCGCTCAGGTTGTTTCACCAGAGCTGGACAAAGCCCAGGCAGAAACAGAAGCAGCACCGGCAGAAGAAGCCGCTGTGGAGCAAGCCGCTGTGAAAGAGACAGAAGCGAAAGCTGATGTTGAAACTGCTCAGCCAGAAGCTTCAGCAGAGAAAGCGCCTCAGCCACAGGCCAAACCGGCAGCCGCCGCGAAAGGTCACGCTTCTGCCGCTATGGCCAGCGCGCCAGGCAGCAACGAGCTGAAAGAGATTGAAGTTAACGCCGCGCCGTTTAAGGCAGAGCGCATGGCACCAATTGGTGCCGGCAGTCAGGCTGCACGCAGCCAGGCTGGCAGCGCGATGTCCAGCACGCTGTCATAACTCAACCTAAGCAAAATCAAGCCGCACAAATGTGCGGCTTTTTTTGTACCTGAAGCAGACAGGGCCCACCTCCCCCCTACACACCAAAACACCTCGTTCCCACGCTCTGCGTGGTAATGCAGACCTAAGCTGAAAACTGCCCCCCTGAGCACATGAACAAGCCAGGTCGTTTTCAGACTACAATTGCTATCTGTATGTACATATATGCATTCCCACGGGGGACCGTGGGAACGAGTGAAAGGGAACCTTGGGAACGAGTGAAATTCCGGTCATCCTGATACTCTCTTATGGTTCTGCTAATACTCAGGACACAATTCATTCACCGGATTAAGATTGAACTTAGTCACACTTTTCGGTAGGATGCGCGAACTTATGCCAAATTTCAGCCAGTCCGGTGGTCGCTTAACAGGACAAACCGGGAAGTATGGCGGCACTATCGATCATTGCGCGCTCTTTTTACAACTTGTTTTCAGCCAGTGAATCGACCCAAATCCATCTATTAACTTATTGACTGAGAACAATGTTCGAATTTCCACAGTTTAAAACACACTCTGTAAAAAATGACATTCTGTCAGGCCTGACCGTAGCTCTTGCTCTGGTCCCTGAAGCCGTTGCATTTGCCTTCGTTGCCGGTGTTGACCCTATGGTTGGTCTTTACGCCGCATTTATCGTTGGCCTGATCACCTCAGTATTTGGTGGCCGTCCGGGTATGATTTCCGGTGCAACCGGTGCGATGGCGGTGGTAATGACCAGCCTGGTACTGAGCCACGGTATCCAGTACCTGTTTGCCGCTGTGATGCTGGCAGGTATCCTGCAGATCGCCGCCGGTGTCTTCCGCCTGGGTAAGTTCATCCGTATGGTGCCGCACCCGGTAATGATCGGCTTTGTAAACGGCCTGGCTATCGTTATCTTCCTGGCCCAGCTTGGTCAGTTTAAAGCCCCGGACCTGACCGGTGCCCTGACATGGCTGCCAGCTGACCAGATGGCTCTGATGCTGGGTCTGGTTCTGCTGACTATGGCGATTATCCACTTCCTGCCGAAGTTCACTACCGCAGTACCTTCTTCTCTGGTAGCTATCCTGACAGTTACCCTGCTGGTACAGGGTCTGGACCTGGACACCCGCACTGTGGTTGACTTCCTGCGCACCATGTCAGGTGATGACAACGCGACCCTGGCAGGTACCCTGCCGACGTTCGCTCTGCCTGACGTTTCGTTCTCGCTCGATACCCTTCAGGTCATCCTGCCTTACGCCATCATTCTGGCGGCAATCGGCCTGATCGAATCCCTGCTGACCCTGACTGTTGTCGATGAAATGACCAATACCCGCGGTCAGTCAAACCGTGAGTGTGTTGGCCAGGGTATGGCGAACATCACCTGTTCGGTATTTGGTGCTATGGGTGGTTGTGCGATGATCGGTCAGTCAATGATCAACGTAAACTCTGGTGGCCGTGGTCGTCTTTCTGGCATTGTTGCCGCAGTCATGCTGCTGGTATTCATCCTGTTCACTTCAAACCTGATTGAAATGATCCCGCTGGCAGCACTGGTTGGTGTGATGTTCATGGTCGTTATCGGTACCTTTGAGTGGGCAACCTTCAAACTGGCGCGCCGCGTACCAAAACAGGACTTCTTCGTTATCGTACTGGTAACTGTGGTTACTGTACTGACCGACCTTGCCGTAGCGGTAATGGTAGGTGTGATCGCCTCTGCGCTGATGTTTGCCTGGGAACACGCCAAGCACATCTACGCCAGCAGCTTCGTTAATCAGGAAGGTTCAAAAGAGTACCACATCAATGGCCCGGTGTTCTTCGGCTCTGCTGCTAACTTCCTTGAGCTGTTTGACGCGAAAAACGATCCGCAGGACGTTATCGTGGATTTCGCCAAATCACGCGTTGCTGACCACTCTGCAATCGAAGCGATTGAAACCCTGGCCGAGCGCTACGCTGCTGTGGGCAAAACCCTGCACCTGCGCCACCTGAGTCAGGACTGTCGCGCGCTGCTGCACAAAGCAGGCAGCCTGGTGGAAATCAACCTCAAAGAAGACCCAAGCTACAAAGTGGCCACCGACATTCTGGCTGGCTAAGCTTGCTCAATAAAAGAAAAACCGGCGCTTTTCAGTGCCGGTTTTTTTGTACCCATATCATAACTGTCAGCTCAGTGACTCAATAATCCCGTCTGACGCCTCTTCAATCAGGTCCAGCACCGTCTCAAAGCCGTTCAGTCCACCGTAGTACGGATCCGGGATCTCATCACACAAGGACTGACCAAAGCTCAAAAACAGCGCCAGTTTATGCGCTAAATGTTGCGGACAGATCGCTTCAAGATCGGCGAGGTTTTGTCTATCGGCAGCCAGGATCAGGTCAAAGTCATCAAAATCAGGCTGCCTCACCTGTCGGGCACGCATCCCCCTGAAGGAGTATCCCCGCTTCTGACCAGCAGCCATTGTGCGCGGATCCGGCGATTCCCCAACGTGATAACCGCCGGTACCGGCGGAGTCAACCCTGATTGGCTGACCTGCCTCGGTCACTTTGTGTCTCAGCACCGCCTCAGCGGTCGGCGAGCGGCAAATATTGCCAAGACATACGATAAGAACGCTTTTCACCTTAAATCCTTATGGTTTTTCGTATTAAGTGATTACGCTATGATAGTCACAAAAGGCCACAGCCACAAAACAACAGGAAAATCAGCCGATGTCAGCGGAACAGAACAAAGATTCACGTCATAAAGCGCGCCAGCAAAAAGTCAAACAGCAGGTTGATGAACGCATCGCCAGTGCTCAGGAAATCAAAGGCCTGCTGCTGGTGATCACCGGTAACGGCAAAGGCAAGTCGACCTCTGGTTTTGGCACCATTTGTCGCGCTGTGGGCCATGGTAAGAAATGCGCTGTCGCTCAGTTTATTAAAGGCACCTGGGACAATGGAGAGCGCAACCTGCTGGAAAAGCTTGGCGTCGAGTTTCAGGTCATGGCGACCGGCTTTACCTGGGAAACCCAGAATAAGCAGGCAGATACCGACGCTGCCCAGGGTGTGTGGCAGGAGTGTATGCGCATGCTTACCGATGAGAGTCTGGATGTACTGCTTTTTGACGAACTGACTTACATGGTGAGCTACAGTTACATTGAACTTAATGAAGTGCTCGAAGCACTGCAAAACCGTCCCAAAATGCAGTCGGTAATCATTACTGGCCGCGGCGCACACCGCCAGCTCACTGAACTGGCGGATACGGTATCAGAAGTGCGCAACGTTAAGCACGCCTTTGAAAACGGGGTTAAAGCGCTTCAGGGTGTGGACTGGTAACTGGTTTGTCCCTGCCCTGCTGCACGGACTCCGCCAAAATCCACTCACGGCGGTAAGGCGATACAAGCCGTACGCCCTGATGCTCCAGCAACTGTTGCAGTGACGTCAGAACCGCCTCCTGAGTCGCCAGAAACTTCTCCCTGTCGGTGGTCTTCACATACGCCTCAATCTCCAGCTCAACCACGGCCCCATTTAGCGTAGCCAGGTATGCCCGGCAGGGTTCATCGTACAGACGGCTGTCTTCCGCCAGCCAGTGCCTGACCCTGACCAGCAGGTTATCGAGCTCTTCGTGTTGCAGACTCCCGGGCAGCGGCAAACGAAATTTCAGCTGATACTTATCCCGGCGGCTGAAATTTACCACCTCCATTTTCACCAGGTCACCATTGGCAATGATGATCTGGGTGCGGTCTTTGGCCCGGATCCGGGTTGAACGCACCCCGATCACCTCAATCGTGCCTGAATGCTTACCCACGGCGCAAAAGTCGCCTACCTGAACCGTTTTATCCAGGTAAAGGATCACCCCACCTATCAGGTTCTCCATCGTCGGCCGGATCGCCAGGGCAATCGCCATACCACCCAGGCTCAGGCCGGTAACAATACCGTAGACAGGTACGCCAAGGCGTGACAGACCGTAACCGGTGACCAGGGTTGCGGCCACCACCCCGATCAGCGTACCCACAATGCGCACAATACTGTATTTAAGCTGCTGATTAACACCATACGAAAACAGTGAAACCAGACGCGTCCCGGCCTGATAGGCCATTAACGCAATCAGCGGCCAGCTGATGATTTCAGCAGCAAAGCGGATGCCATACATAACCGCGCCACTGAGATTGAGCTGGTAATCCAGCAGATAGACGTAGCCCTGAATCAGCCCCACCAGCAGAACAGGCAACCAGAAGTTCATACCCAGCTTTCTGACAAAGCCGGAGACAACGGCCACCAGCAGCGCCGAAAACACCGCCGCCCCCAGCCACTGCCACAGAGCCTGCTCACCATAGAGTTTGTGAAAAGGTGCCGGTAAATCACTGACCCAGGCCAGCCAGCCTGGTGCCAGCAAACGCCCTGCGGTTTTGGTGTATTGCTTATAGAAGTCCTGCTCAAGCCCGCGCCTGGAAGGAAGATCACTCACGGCTGCGTAGTCCTGTCTCAGGCGCTCCACAGTTTGAGGATCGAATCGGTACCTTCCGTCACCGTCTCTCGCTATTACCAGTTGGGTGTGGGGAACCTGCCAGCGCTCTGGTTTCCCGCCAGGAAACGCATCAGAGGGGATTTCGGGAATACGCTCAAGAATCTCACTGAGCAGCAGTACTGATTCCACCGCCACCCGGCTGCGGCTGGCTTTGGCTACCTGACTCATATCCAGGCAGAGCGCAGCTTTATCCATCAACTGACTCAACAATTCTTCATCAGCTGCCGGAGTTAAGAGCTGGTTTCCGGCACTCTCCGCCAACGACTGGAAACTGGCCAGCGTACGTTCCGGAGAACTGAGATCCGGAGGGGAAAGAGGAAAGTCCGCGCTGGCAGCGGCAACGTTCAGAGTCCATATAATACTTACCAAAAGCAGAATCTTGCTTATTATCCTCATTTCCCTGACCTCTCCGTGACATATGCAACAGAGTGTAGCTCTCAAAATTCTTCCTGCACAAGGTGTTATGGATAATAGTGTTTGTCAGTGCACGGTTTATTTATGTCACTTATGTCTGACATTCTCATACAAAACCGTGATATTCCCGTAAAGTGATATTTTGTACAGTGTTCATTACTATTGGCTAAACTATTTCCTGAACATGTCGGTCACAACACAAAAGATCTGGCGCAACTTCGCCACTCTGGACACCCCGGCCCTCTGGGTCGGAAACCAAAGCTACAGCTACCGTGAGCTGGGGGAAGATGCCATAAAGCTGCTTAGCGGTCTTGGTAATACTCACCAGAAACCTATAGCGGTTATGGCCCATCGCCACGTTTCAAGTTACCGGGCTTTACTGGCCTGCCTGTTCAGCGGCAACATTTTTATGCCCCTCAATCCCAGGCAGCCAACTGAACGCAGCGCTCAAATCCTGAGATCATCCGGATGCACCACCCTTGTCGCCAGCAAGCTGGACTGTAAAAGCGTTCAGTCACTGCAAGCCGCGGTTCCGGAGTTAACCGTTATCTGGCAGGAGTCACTGCTGGACGCTGAACCTGCTAATACATTCCGAATGGAGCACGTCAGCGGTGACTACGCTTATCTGATGCATACTTCCGGTACGACCGGCACACCAAAAGGTATCGGGATAACCCACTCTAACCTGGACGCCTATGTGAGCGAACTGAGCCATCAGTATGACCTGAATGCCTCGGACCGCTTCAGCCAGCATTCCGACCTGACTTTTGATCTATCAGTACACGACTGGGCTCTGAGCTGGAGTCTGGGCGCAACGCTTTACGTGATCCCGCCGATACAAAAAAGCTGCCCGGCAGACTTTCTGAGACGCTACCAGATAACCACTATGCTGGCAGTACCTGCCGTGATCCCTCTTTCAGATCAGGCAGGCAAAATCAGCGAAGAATCTCTGCCGTCACTGAGGCTGAGCTTCTTTTGTGGCCAGACCCTGAGTGTTGACCACGCAAACTGCTGGGCCCGCGCAACCGGGCAAAGAGTCGTAAACCTGTATGGCCCGACTGAAGCAACCATCGCCATCAGTGCGTTTGAATGGCGCCCCGGCCTTAAAGGCCCGCATGTACCCATCGGTAAGATTTTCTCCGCCCAGCAGGCCTGTATCGGCGCGGATGAAGAACTGCTGCTGGCAGGCAGCCAGGTAATCAAACACTACTGGCAAAACCCGGAAGCAGACAGCAAGGCATTCTGTGACCAAAACGGCCAGCGATGGTACCGGAGCGGAGACAAAGTCGCGCACAGTGAACCGGGGCTGATGCACCTTGGCAGACTGGATCATCAGGTGAAAATTCAGGGTCACAGAATTGAGCCCGGAGAACTGGAATCTGTCACCCGCAGTATTGGTCTGGAGTCGGCCGCCGTTCCCTGGCCACTGGATGAAAGCGGAAATGCTCTTGGCATCGCACTGTGTATTACGGGACTCAGTGACGAAGTCCGTCAGCTGAGCCAGGTCAGAGAGGCCCTGGCAAACCACCTGCCGGACTATATGCAGCCAGGAAAAATTCTGGGAATCGACAGTCTGCCGCTCAACGCCAACGGCAAAACAGACATTAAAGCACTGCAAAACTATATCGAACAACAAACAGAGGTAACCCATGCTGCACAACCATGTTAACCAATACCTGAGCGAGAACAATTACCAGCTTCAGGCTGAAAGCCCTGTCTTTACTGAAATGGACTCGATGCACTTTGTCGGACTTATAGCTCACCTGAGCAACCTGGGTATCAACGCAGATCTGAGCCTGTTTGACCTGGATCTGGACGCAACCCTGGCTGATTTTATCGCCTGGCTTGGCCAGTTCGTAAAGGCGGAAGCATGACTCCTGAAAAAGGCGTGCGCTGGCTGAGCAATATTCCTTTTTTTCTGCATTCTCCTCTGGCCAGGTTAACTGCGCGTATCATCCATTACACCCGCAACAAAGTAGCTTACAAAGGTATGGCTAAAGCCGGTCTGTGCGAGTCCGGCTACCGCTCTCTGAGTCTTAAGTCTGGTTACAACCAGGCTTTTGGCCTGCTGAGCGGCCTGCACCCGGAACGCCTGAACTTCCACGCAGAAGGGACCGAAGCACTGAATCAGCACCATGGCGGCATCATACTTACCCTGCACCTGGGTATCGCAGATGCCGGAACCTGGTATCTTAATCAGCAGGGTATCAATGCCCGTACCATTGTTGGTGCCGGTAAAGACGGTCAGAATGAAGAGAGCCAGTGGGTAGCTGCTATGCTGGACCATATCCGGTGTCCTTATATCACCCGTAAACAGGGATTTATGGTCGAAGCCATTAAAGCCATCCAGCGTGGTGAGTGGCTGGTGTTTCACTGTGATATGAACTCACCTGGTGAGTCAGAGAGCTTTTTCGGTCATCAGACCCAAATCCCCGCTTTTGGTCTGCATCTGGCCAAAATGACCAATACGCCGGTTTATTTCCAGTTTGGCTGGCAGGAGGGGCGTGAGCACAATCTGCGCTATCAGCGGTTCAACACAGATATCGACATCAAACATCAGGTCTCCCAACTGACCCGGGAAATGGAAAACGCGATTCGCATTCACCCACAGCACTGGATATGGCACTATAATCGCTGGAAATAGTTTCCAAACAACAAGATAAGACAAATATATACAACGTCACTGCTATACAAGGAGTTACTATGCGCAAAACGCTGCTCTCACTGCTGCTGGTGCCCGCACTGGCCTGCGCCGAGCCGTTATGGCTGAGAAATGCCGCTCTCTCACCGGACGGGCAGCAGCTCGCGTTTACTTACCAGGGACGGATTTATCTGAGCGATCCCCAGGGTAACAACGCTGTGCCGCTTACCGACGGCAGCTTCTTCCCGCATAAGCTAATCTGGTCACCTGACAACCAGACCCTGGCCTTTGCCGCCAACATCTACGGCAGTGACGATGTCTTCACCCTCTCTCTTGAAAACGGCAAACTCGGACGCATTACCGCACACGCAGGTGCCGATACTCCGGCAGGTTTCAGTGCAGATGGCAGCCAGCTCTATTTCTCTGCTACCCGGGTTACCGCCCATGAACAGGACTTCTACAGTGTCGCACCATACAGTTATGGTCAGCCTGGTAACCAGCTCTACCGCTTTGATTTTGAAAGTGGTGAGGCAAAAGTGGCATTTACCCTCCCGGTACGCAACCTGAGCTGGAGCGATACGGGTCTCCTGTATAACAGTCCGCACAAAGATCAGGTCTACCGCAAGCACCAGCGCTCTTTTGCGGTGCCGAATATCTGGTTCTTTGACCCTGAAAGCGGAGAACACCGTCAACTGACAGAAAATCGTGTGGCGGCACAAAATCCTCACTGGTTCGGGGATGGTTTTTTCTATCTCAGTGAACGCAGCGGCAGTTTTAACGTCTGGTACAGAGACAAGCAGGGCGAGAACCAGCTCACTCATTTCACCGATCTTCCGGTACGCGACCTGAGTGTGGCTGAAAATGGCACCCTGGCTTTCTCATTTGATGGTGAACTCTATACCCTAAAACCAGGAGACGAAAAACCGGTCAAAGTAGTGATGAAACTGCGCCATTTTGCGCCGGAGAAGAGTCAGCGCTTCACCACCAGCCAGGCTGATCAGTTAGCCATAAAAAATCAGGATGAAGCGCTGCTGACCAGTTTTGGCGATATCTACGCGCTCGGTGGCAGGGACTTTAGCTCGCGAAATCTGACCAACACCGCGTCAGAAGAGAAAGATGCGATTTATACCCATGACGGTACTGCCGTTGTTTACGCGGCACTGCGTGACAACAGGTGGGGGCTGTATCAGACCCGTTCAGTTGTTGAGGATGAACCTCTCTCTGCAGCTCCGGTTGTTGAAGAAACTCCGCTGCTGCTTGTGCCTGACCACGACGTCTCTTTGCCTGCACTGTCTCCCGACGGAAAATACCTCACCTTTGTCGTCGACGGCCGGGCGTTGCACATTGTCGAAACTGAAGAGCTCGGCAGCGGCAAGCCAGACTGGAAACTGAGTGAAGATGCCGGCCTGCTGGAAATTATCGGCGTAAACCAGAAACTGGGCAAACCTCTGCTCCCGGCAGAAAACTTCAGTGACGCCGGCAGCGTACTCTACAGCTGGTCACCCGACTCTGAGCAGATAGCGATACGCACCAACCCGGGCCCTTACCATACTGAAATCGTGGTCAGCGACCTGAAGGGAAACCAGTCTGTCGTCTCACAAAGCGGTTTCAGTAAAGGCAGCCCGAAATGGAGCAGTGACAACCGGATCCTGATGTGGGAAACCAGCCGTTTCGGTCTTAAAACCGCAGATGGCAGCGACTGGAGTACCACTATTGTCGGTGTTTTTACCAGCGCAGAGGCCCAACGTGACTTTGACGATGGCGCAGAGCTGCCTGAAGAAGGTGTAAAATCCTATCCGTTCGAAGAAGAGGGCAGCGAATATCGTCAGGCTTTCAGCCTGCCGGTTTCCGGATTAATCCAGGACTACCATTTGAGCGGAGATCTGCTCTTCGTCATCGCTGAAGACAACACTCCTTCCGGCGACCAGAGCAGCGAAATCTATCAGTACAACATCCACGACCAGGAATCTCAGAGCCTGTACCGGAACATAGCCCCCGCTGAGCTGATCTCATTTCAGCAAGAGCACGCCAGGGTTACCGTTCTTGCCGGAGGTGAACTGCACCACTTCAGCCTGAATGATGACTACAGCGAACAAAATGGCGTCGCCCTCGATGTGACCTACGCTGATAAGCAGCGCCGGGAAGCCATGTACCAGCAGCTGACAAAGCAGGTTGCGCAGCACTTTTACGACCCGAAAATGAACGGCGCAGACTGGCAGGCACTGACCCAGCGCTACGCACGCTCTCTGCCGCAAATCAACAACAATGCTGACTTTGCAATCCTTCTCAGGGAACTGCTGGGCGAACTGAATGTTTCTCACACCGGCGCTTACGGTTATGACCAGTTTGGGATGCGTTATGAACAGAGCGCTTCTCTGGGCCTTGTGTTTGCGGCAAACCAGAAAGGTAATGATGACGCCTCGCTCAGCGTGGTTGAACTTCTGCCTGGCGGCGCGGCTCAGGGGCTGGATATTCAGCCTGGCGACCTGCTTCAGAAGATCAATGATCAGGATGTCAGCTCGCTGCTGCAACTGAACCTGGCGTTAACAGAACAGGCCGAGAAAGAAACCGAACTGACCTTTGAACGCGGGGGAGAGCCTCATTATGTGCGAATCACTCCGGGTTACAGCGAGGAAGACGACGCCCTGATGCAAAAACGCTGGGCTATCGCCAGACGCAATTATGTGAGTGAGAAAACCAATGGAGAGGTGGGCTACGTCTATCTGCCGGAAATGAGCAACGATGCCTTTATCCATCTGCGATCAGAAGCACTTGGCCGCTTCCGCAACGCTAAAGTACTGCTTGTTGATGTGCGTTTTAACGGCGGAGGCTTCCTGGCTGACACACTGATCGATTTTCTTACAGCCCAGGCCGCGGCCAATGTTGTACCGAAAGCCGGCCAGCCACAGGCTGACGCCGCCGGGCGCCGCTGGCTGAAGCCGTCGTTGCTGCTGACCAATGCCTCAGCCTACTCAGAAGGATCTGCATTTGGTCAGTACTACCGTGACCTTGGTGTCGGGCCGGTAATTGGCGAACCGGTTCCAGGCACAGGCACTGCTGTTATGGATATCACCAGCAAGATTTATCCGGATGTCAGCTTCCGCTTCCCGTTCCTGCCGCTGAAAGACAAAAATGGCAACTACTACGAGAATCTGGAACTGATCCCGGACGTTGAGGTATTCAATACTCCGGAACAGGTTGAAGCCGGTATTGACCATCAGCTGGATACCGCAATCGAACAGGCTCTCGCACTGACAGCGGCAAAGTAAGATAACAAAACAAGCTAAGTAAAATAACGGTAAAAATCCTGACCAGCCTCTCCCGCTGGTCAGGATTTTTGTTTAGTTTGGTGAACGAAAACTTAATAAGAACAGGAATAACACGTGCAAAAAGCATTACTGCTTGCCGGAATTGCTCTGGCAGCCTCCACTAATCTCCACGCTCATTCCCTGCCCGATCCGGAGCAGATCGAAGATTACGACACCTGCGTACTGGAGTTTTTGTCTGAGTCTCAGGATCCCAGCGCTACCGATGCGATAAAAAGCGCCTGCGCCAGCCTGTATGAATCAGACCGGCTGATCCCGGACGAAAAGCAGGCTCAGTACGACCGCTGCGTTTTACGCTATCTTCCCCGCTCAGAAGATGCAATGAAGACCCGGGAACTGCAAAACCGTTGCAGAAGCAAGGTTTATAACTGATTCGCCCGGCGCTCTCTTAACCCGCTCAGAACCAGAGACAGGCTCGGCTGAACTTCATGCCCCAGTGCCCGGATCTCTTCACACGGCTCAACCAGATCCGGGATCTGATACGTCATCATGTTCGCCGCCACGGCAGAGCGTACGCCGCCACGGCAGAGCGTACGCCGTTGTTCGAATCTTCAAAGGCAAGGCACTGCTCAGGAGCAATCCCGAGGCGCTCAGCGGCCAGCAGGTAGATTTCCGGGTGCGGCTTGCCCTGCTTTACTTCGCAACCTGTGGTCAGCACATCGAAGTAATGCGCCAGACCCGCCAGCTCCAGTTTAACTTTTGCCACGTCATTACGGGTAGACGTTGCTACCGCGGCCGGAATGCCCTGCTTTTTCAGCCATTCCAGCAGCTCAACCACCCCTTCTTTTTTCGGGATCGGCTGATGCTTCACTATTGCATCATAACGCTTTCGCCACTCCTGATTCAGGCGCGGGTAATCCAGCGCAGGCCCGTAGCCCTCTCGCAGTACTTCCTCAATGCCCTGTGCGTTACGGCCAATGATCTGCAGATAAACCTGCTCGAGAAACGGTTCGCCCAGCGCCTCACACGCCTCGCGGAACACTCGCATACACACCCGCTCGGTATCGAGCAGCAATCCATCCATGTCAAAAATAGCAGCCTTAAACGTCATAGCCTGTTACCTGGTTGTCCGGAAAAGCCGCTATCCTACTCTTTTCTCACCGTGAAATGTACTGAGCATGCAAATATTTCCCATCCGGCCAGCGCGTCAGTGGGTAGTGATATTGTGAAGACTCCATCAGGGCCACCATTCCCGGCAGACTGCTCTTCAGCGACTGACGCGTTTTAAGCCGCATCTCATCACTAACCAGATCGGAAGCTGAGCCCAGATAAGCAGCGGTGGAAAGATAGAAAAACTCGACCGCTTTACAGCTGCTGTCACAGGTCGGGTCGTCATAAGCGTAATAGCCGTTGGCTTCTGCCAGCTGCCACTGCTCGTAAAGTTTGCTGCCGGGCTTGTCAGAAAATACTGCGGGATACAGGCTCTGCCAGCCAGCATTAACAATAAGATGATGAATCTCTTCCTGTGAGGCATCACGGCGATGCACAGGACTGGTTTCATTTGCGGCCAGATCCTGACCGATCAGCCCATCCATATCCATTCTGTCAAACGCACTTTCGCTGAAACCGCTCCCGCTCATGACCAGGGTGGCTTTGTTTCGTTTGAGATGAGTTAACAGTGCGGGCTCATCGGCCTGGCCATCCATATCATTGTCCAGCCACTGCGCCGTCACACCAGCTGCATGAGCAAGCTTCTCCTTTGGCACCGCCCTGGTCGCACACAGGGTAACGGCATCAAACACCACCGCCTTTTGGGTAAAAAAGTCAGCCGGACAGCCACTGACCGTATCAGCCGACGGCGAGAACTCACCGCCTGTCGCCCCTGCACTGATCAGCGCACTGAATAACATCAATCCTTTCATAATAAGCTCCGGAGGATAAATAATAACCAGCTTACCCAATGGACGAATACAATTCTGTCAGTAACTGTCTGAAATTGGTATGTCAGTACACCTTACGCGCCCGCCCCGCGAACCACGAACCACGTCCCGCGCAACCAATAAAAAAAGCGCCTCCTTTCCGGAAGCGCTCTCTGTTAATTAAACAGCCCTTTCAGCAGCTGATCGGCGATCTTTTTGGTGTCATCCTGGTCAACCTTATCACCGAGCAGTTTCTTCAGACCCCGCTCAGCCTCTTTTTTGGCTTTCTGTTTGAGCACATCATCAAACACCAGCTTGTACTGAGGGTCGGTCCAGCTGCCGCTGACATTAATTGGAATGGTAACGTCACGCAGATCATCAATGCTCTTACCACCCTGACCTTCAAGGCTGCCGACGATCGAAGTGCGGATCAGCATGTCCATGGTCTGCTGAATATAGTTCACGCTGCCCTGACCGGCGATACGCAGCAGTGGCGATTCCATGTGCATATCATCCGTGGTCATGACACCTTTATTCAGTTTCAGGGTCGCCGTCAGTGCGCTGAAGTCGGTCTTCTTGGTCTCATTCAGCTCTTCCACCGGCTGACCTTTGAAGCGCGCGTAGTTAGTACGGATCAGCTGCGGAATATTGATCCCGTATACCGCACCATCGGCAAAATTGATCTTCACCACACCGGCCAGATTCTGTTTTGCCACATCCGGGATCAGGCTCTTGCCTTTCACATCCACACTGAGGTTACCGGTACCTTCGACCAGGTCAAACTCAGCCACATCCACAAACAGCGGGTGAACCTGAATCCCTTTGATGCTCTGCTTCACGCTGTAACTGGCCGGGCTCTTGCGCGCATCCAGTTTGCCGCTGGCAGTAATACTGCCGTCGTACAGTTTGGCTGAGAAGGAGTTCAGTACCGCCACACCACGATTTACGCTAAACGAAGTGGTTACTGCATTCACTTTGGCATTAGCCGCTTTGAACTTATCGATGACAATAGTGCCTTTTACATCCAGCCCTTTCAGCGCGCTCAGGTCCGGCTCGGCGACAACAGGTTTGCTGTCACTGCCCGGAGCAGGCTGCTCGCCGCCCTGTGGAGCGCTGTCACCAGACGCCGGTCCTTTACCACCAAGGCCAAGAAACTCATCGAGGTCAATCTCCGGGCTGTGCAGTTTAAAACGCACTTTCGGGATCTCTGCCAGGGTCACATTCGCTTTGCCATCAAACTGAAGCTTATTCGCGGTCAGTTTGCGCAGTTCAAATGCCAGGTGCTGCTTCACCATGTCAAAGCTCAGCTCAGAGTCCATGTCGACTTTCATCGGTGACTGAGGCAGTGCATCCCCTTTCAGGACGGAAGCCAGGGTCAGCTTACCAAGCTGCGCTTTGGTCAGCGCCTTATCGATGGTCAGCTCTGTGGTCGCTTTGGCCTCAATATCCAGCCCGGCTGCCAGTCCGCTCAGCTCGAAGCTCAGCGCGTTTGGCTTACCAAAGTTCAGGCTGCCAAGGGTCACTTTGGCTTTCTCAATCTTGTTAGCTGCATCCTGGTAGCTGGCGTCAAACACCAGGTCGCGGATCTCATAGCTCTGCAAATCACCCGCCAGTTTCAGGTCCACATTACCGGTCGCGGTGAAGCTTTGTGGGCCCGTGGTACCTTTGGTTTCAAAGCTGGCGTGAGTCCAGCTGTCCAGCGCAAACTTATCCAGGCTGAAGTTCATATCAAACAGGGAGAGCCTGCTGCCCGCCTGATGGTTGACTACGTCTACTTTAGCGTTGGTGACCCGGATCCCTGCAAGGGAGATGGTCCAGCCTTCGGCCGCACTTTGAGACGGAGCGGCTTCAGCGGGAGCCTGTGACTCCTGTTCCGCCGGCTTCTGCTCTGCCTGCTGGCTCTGTGATTTTGCCCCACTCAGCGCCTGAAGGTTACTGCGGCCATCTTTGAGAGTTTCCATTGAGAACTGCGCGCCGTCGAGCAGCACTTCACCAATCACCAGCTGCTTGCTGAATAGTGGAGAAACCTCCACTGCCAGACCCACCTGGCTGATGCTGAGCATGTTCGGGTTAGTGAATCCGGCCGGGTTTCTCAGCTCGGTTTTACCCAAACTGAAGCCCAGTGACGGGAAGAACTGCCAGCTGAGGTCGCCGTCAATCACCAGTTCCAGTCCGGTTTGCTGCCGGGCCTGTTCGGTGATCAGTGGCTTAAACTGGTTGGGATTAACAAACAACACCAACGCCGCAATGGCAACGAGAACAAGGATAATGGGTGTTGCTACAATCCAGAGTAGCTTTTTCATAGCGGGTTCCTTTCCATGCTGATACCAAACCAGGTTTGGCAGAAAGAAGAGTAAAAGTAAGAGTAACTTATACCAAAAGTGGCGCATATAGCGCCACTTTTCAAAACCGGTTTGAGGTAAAGCCCGGAGTTAAGCTTTCAGAAGCTTGGCGATGTGTGCTTTCAGCACGTCAATCGCGATACGGTTCTTACCACCACGCGGTACGATGATGTCAGCGTACTGCTTCGAAGGCTCGATGAACTGCATAAACATTGGGCGTACCGTTTCCTGATACTGCTTCAGTACAGAATCCATAGTACGGCCACGCTCTTCCACGTCACGCTTAACGCGGCGCAGCAGACAGATATCCAGCGGAGTATCCATAAAGATGGTTGCGTGCATCAGATCGCGCAGACGCGGATCCGTCAGCAGCAGGATACCTTCCAGGATGATCACTTTCTTAGCTGTCATCGTGGTGGACTCAGAGGTACGGGTGTGCTCGGTGTAGCTGTACTCAGGTACTTCTACCGCTTCGCCCTGCATCAGCTGTTGCAGGTGCTCACACAGCAGGTCGTGATCCAGTGCATTAGGGTGGTCGTAGTTGGTTTTCACCCTTTCGTCCATGCTTAGATGGCTCTGATCGTTGTAGTAACAATCTTCGGTGATCACACCGATATGATCGTCGCCAACTTTGGCGCGCAGCTCGTTATAGATGGTACTCGCGATTAAGCTCTTTCCGGAAGCAGAAGCGCCAGCAATTCCTACGATGACGCATTGATTGTTATTAGACATGTTAGTTGCACCTGAGACTAGATGGGTGGCAAGAAATAGATAAACCGCCTGATTATAGGGATATCTGAGTCGCTATACCAGTAAAGTATGGTTCAAAACTGCTCAACGGGAGAAAGCTTGAGCAGTTTTTATGGCCAAAGCGAAACTGCTCGCAAAGCAAACGTTTGGCTAAATCACGGTCACGTCAATCGACTTCGGACGGACCTTACCATTATGGTAAGTACGACTGGCCACTTTCGATGCCAGTTCCAGATACAGAGAAGCGTGTTCACTTTCCGGGCGGGCGGCTACCGTCGGCAGGCCTGCATCAATATCTTCGCGTACACTGATGTGCAGCGGCATTTTTGCCAGCAGCGCCAGACCATATTCCTGAGCCATTTTCTCAGCCCCACCAGCGCCAAAAATCGCCTCCTCATGACCGCACTGGCTGCAAATGTGGTAACTCATGTTCTCGACAAGTCCGGCGACCGGTACATCCACTTTCTCCAGCATCGCCGCGCCTTTGCGGGCATCGGCCAGCGCCAGATCCTGTGGGGTGGTCACGATCAGTGCCGACGAAACCGGGATCTGCTGAGCCAGCGTCAGCTGAATATCACCGGTACCCGGTGGCATATCCACCACCAGATAATCCAGATCCGGCCAGCGGGTTTCATTGAGCAGCTGGGAAAGCGCTTTGGAAGCCATAGGGCCGCGCCAGATCGCCGCTTCATCTTTGCTGACCAGATAACCAATCGAGTTGGTGTAAAGGCCATACGCTTCAACAGGCTGCATCCACTTATTGTCCGTGACCTCTGGTGTCTGTCCCTGGGTACCCAGCATCAGCGGCACGGAGGGGCCATAAATATCCGCATCAAGAATGCCCACTTTCGCGCCAAGCGCATGCAGCGCCAGCGCCAGATTTACGGCCGTGGTGGATTTTCCGACCCCACCTTTGGCCGACGTCACCGCCAGAATGTTTTTAACGCCTGACACAGGTTTTACCTGCCCGGTTTCCATCGCTGCCACTTCAGTAACCAGCTGATAATCAAATTCCGGGACTCTCTTTTCGGCAATCTGAGCGTTGAGCCACTGGCCAAGCGTATCAGGCAGGCCCTGTGCGACAAACGGCAGGCAGATATTTACCTGTCCTGTCGCCAGGATCCGGACTACGCCACTGGCTTCGCTCCAGCGTTCACCGAGCATCGGGTGACTGAACTGGTTCAGCCACTGACACAATTCATGTTTGGATTCAAATTGATGCATCACTACCTCCGGGCAATTAAAACGATCCTATCACTGCTACCGGTTGATCAGAACCCTAAAAAATATAAGGGGAATTACCCGGCGCTCCCTTGGAGTCCGGTGCTGCTTGGGGTAGTATTGACGGCTAAGTTTTTAATACCTATCTAGTAAAGCGAATTATAAGTATGGCAACTGATCCAAGAAACCTTTCTCCAAGGAAAATTCTGGCAACTTGCGCCCTTCCGTACGCTAACGGTTCTATCCACCTGGGCCATATGCTTGAGCATATCCAGGCAGATATCTGGGTTCGATACCAGCGCCTGCGTGGCAACACTGTAAACTTTATTTGTGCCGACGATGCTCACGGCACACCAATCATGCTTAAAGCACAACAGATGGGTATTACGCCGGAAGAGATGATCGCCGCAGTCAGCGAAGAGCATCAGAAAGATTTCGCCGGTTTTGATATCAGCTTTGATAACTACCACAGCACCCACTCTGATGAGAACCGCGAGCTGGCTTCGCACATTTACCTGGAGCTGAAAAAGAACGGCTTTATCTCAAGCCGCACTATCTCTCAGCTGTTTGACCCTGAAAAAGAGATGTTCCTGCCGGACCGCTTTGTAAAAGGCACCTGTCCTAAGTGTAAATCTCAGGACCAGTACGGTGACAACTGTGACAACTGTGGTGAGACCTACAGCCCGACTGAGCTGATTGATCCGAAATCTGCGGTTTCCGGTGCGACGCCGGTAATGAAAGATTCTGAGCACTTCTTCTTCGACCTGCCTCAGTTTGAGAGCATGCTGAAAGAGTGGACCCGTTCAGGCTCCCTGCAGGCAGAAACAGCCAACAAGATGCAGGAGTGGTTCGAGTCAGGCCTGCAGCAGTGGGACATCTCCCGTGATGCGCCTTACTTCGGCTTTGAGATCCCGGGCGAGAAAGACAAGTTCTTCTACGTGTGGCTGGACGCGCCTATTGGTTACATGGGTTCATTTAAAAACCTGTGTGACAAGCGTGATGACCTGGACTTTGACGAGTACTGGAACAAAGACAGCAGCACCGAACTGTACCACTTCATCGGTAAAGACATCGTTTACTTCCACAGCCTGTTCTGGCCTGCAATGCTGGAAGGCTCTGGTTTCCGCAAGCCAAACAACGTTTACGTGCACGGCTACGTGACCGTAAACGGTGCGAAGATGTCCAAGTCGAAAGGTACCTTCATCAAGGCAAGCACTTACCTGGATCACCTGGATCCTGAGTGTCTGCGTTACTACTACGCTGCCAAGCTGAACAGCCGTATCGATGACCTGGACCTGAACCTGGAAGACTTCACTCAGCGCGTTAACTCTGACGTAGTGAACAAGATTGTTAACCTGGCGTCACGTAACGCAGGCTTCATCACCAAGCGTTTTGAAGGCAAGCTGTCTGCAGAATTTGCAGAGCCTGAGCTGTACAACGAGTTTACCGCTGCCGCTGACCGCATCGCAGAACTGTTTGAGACCCGTGAGTTCGGCCGCGCTATCCGCGAAATCACCGCTCTGGCAGACAAAGCGAACCAGTACGTTGATGAGAAAGCCCCATGGGTTGTAGCGAAAGAAGAAGGCAAGGACAAAGAGCTGCAGGACATCTGTTCTGTGGGCATCAACCTGTTCCGCGTTCTGATGACTTACCTGAAACCAGTAATGCCTGAGCTGGCAGCCCGTACCGAAGGCTTCCTGAACGAAGAGCTGACCTGGGAAGGCATCGCAAGCCCACTGACTGGCCACGAGATCACCAAGTTCAAGGCACTGTTTAACCGCATCGATCCTAAGAAGGTCGAAGCGATGGTTGAAGCGTCTAAAGAAGATGCTGCAGCAGAGAAAGCCGCGGCTGATAAAGCCCAGGCAGCTCAGACTGAAACTGAGCTGAGCAAAGATCCTATCGTTGACGAGATCGAATTTGACGACTTTGCCAAAGTCGATATGCGTATCGCTAAGATCATCTCTTGCGAAGAAGTACCAAAGGCCAACAAACTGCTGAAGTTCCAGCTGGATATCGGTGGTGAGACCCGTCAGGTATTCTCTGGCATCAAGTCAGCGTACAAGCCGGAAGAGCTGGTTGGTAAGCACACCGTAATGGTTGCAAACCTGAAACCACGCAAGATGAAGTTCGGCATGTCTGAAGGCATGATCCTGGCAGCAGGCCCTGGCGGCAGCGACCTGTGGATCCTGGAACCACACGAAGGCGCACAGCCTGGCATGCGTGTGATGTAAGGACCTGGGTACTGGGTACTGGGTACTGGGTACTGGGTACTGGGTACTGGGTACTGGGTACTGGAAAGATACTAAACCAACCGCATGTGCGGTTGGTTTTTTTTATGCCCCGGGATAAATAACTGCTAACGCGAACCCAGAACCGAGGACCGAGAACCCAGAACCGAGGACCGAGGACCGAGGACCGGGGACCCCAGGCCGTCCCCCCAACGCCCCAACACAGTGCACCTGCACCACCCAACATCAACCCGCTTCCACCAGCCTTTTATATCCCATTGATTTTAAAGGAAACCCAAGCTGGCACCGATAATGCAACAACACACATGGTTTTTCTGCAGGAAGGAGAAAACTATGTTTATCATCGTCAGTTTACTGGCCGCAGGTGGCGGCTTATGGCTTTTTTATCACACATCGTCATTAAGACAGGAAAACAACCAGCGCAAATACGGCCAGCTGAATCTGCTGCGCCATTTGATTCAGCTGTGCAGGGAGCACCGGGCGCTGACTCATCAAATCTGGTGTGACAACGATGGCGTACCAACCCGCTCAGAAAAGAAAAAACTGGGCCGGCTGCAACAGGAACTGTTATACAGCTGCGATCAGCTGCGCGAACGTGCCCACAGCGACAACCGGCAGCTTTTCCGTATCTACTCAAGGCACCTTTCACACCTGTGCCGGGAATGGCAGAGCATGGGGCTGGTGAAAAATCAGGTGGCGCACGGTAAAGCGATTCGCCATGCCATGTACCTCATAGATGAGCTGGTGATAGCCTGGGTTATCGAAGGCAGGCTGAACTCACAGGTGCGCTACCAGAAAGCCTGGCAGCTGGCGCTGGACGGAATGGATTCACTGACCCAGTTCCGGATCGCGATAGCCAGTGAAGATTCGGCAAAACTAAAACGTAACAGCGATCTTCTGATCCGACGGCTCAGTCAGCTGGCGCTGATGAACGAGCACCCGTCTGGTCGGCCTGCCCTGTTGTCCATTCACCGGCGACTGAGTGATATTCATTATGCCAGCCGGATGTTTGAACCGGAATCGCTCTACAGGCTGGCCAGTGACATTTCCACCGAGCTGTTCAGCCAGTACGATCTGGTGCTCAGCGGGATCTGTGAGGAGCTCTACCAGCCCCTGCCCAATCCCGGCATGAGCGTACAAAAAAAGCCCGCTTAACAGCGGGCTCATTCATATTCTGAATATCTGCAAATTATGCGTCGTCTTCAGTAAAGTCCTGAGGCAGGGTGGTCTTCATCTCGGTCCAGATGTGGCCACTCTCAATGCCATAGTGACGGATAAGCGCAGGCAGTGCGTCGCGGTTACCTTCTTCGCAAACTGTTTTCAGTTCACGATAAAACTCCAGCGCCAGTTCACGGGCCTGAGGGTTAGAGAAGTAGTAGCTGCCTACACGATCGTACAGCTTCTTCAGACCATTAAAGATCAGGCCATAGATCTGGTTGCCGGAATGGAAAGCCAGACGCTGGAACAGCATGTAGTCGTAGAAGTTGAACGTTTTTGCCACCAGCAGAGCCTGACGACGGGTTTCGTCCTTCTCGTTATCTTCTTTAACACTTTGTTTGAGCTTATCCTTGTACGGCGAAGCCTCAACAAACTCATCCCAGCCAGGTGAAGCCAGCAGCTGTTCACAGGACTCAATCACACTGGTGATCGTCTTCAGTGACGCTTCTTTGTTGGCCTTAAATGCATAACGCATAAAGATCGGGCTGATGTTTGTACGCGCAGCCAGAAGATCTTCTACGATGCTGGTGGCGTTATCCGCATCCAGCGTCATCAGGGTATCCAGAATATGCAGACCGGAAGTTTCCATAAACTGGTTAACTTTGGTTGGTTTGCCATGCTGAATGGTGAGCCATCCGTCACGCGCCAGACGCTGCAGTACTTCCCTCAGGGTAGTACGGGTAACGCCAATCAGCTCCGACAGCTCGCGCTCTGCGGGCAGGATGGAGCCTGGAGGGAAACGTCCTTTCCAGATGCTCTCGATAATATATTTTTCAGCAAAACCTGCTGGGCTTTTTGCCTTAATAACCATGAATGCTTAAATCCGCGTGGTTTAGGAATAAAAAATTGCACTCATCATACCACTTAAAGCCGCCAAGCGAAAACCTGTTACAACGGACAGCGTTTGCGAATTAAAACTTAATTACATTTTTGTTAAGTTTGACCCCCTCAAATGAATAACGTGAATTATGTCGCATTTCTTATCATTTATAACAGGTAACCAACATTACACTTTGAAATATTTGTTTGCACTTTTGAATAAGTATTAATGATAAGTCAGTAAGTTAAATTAAAAACATCACACTCTGAAGCCCGTTAAAATCTGGCCGCACAGGGAAATACATCACTTGCATGAATTTGTAAGCAAAGGTAACAAATTGTGTTATCCTTGAGCGATTCCGGTCGAAATTTCACGGTTGATTCTAAAACTTCCAATACCGATAACAATTGCCTATTGACTAAAAAATGGGTAGGAGTAGAGTTTCGCCCGGAGAATAAGGAGTGCTTGTCTATATCAGGGATGGACATGGCAAGGCGATCGTAGTGTCGTCACCTTGTCGCTTTTCTATGTTCCTTTTTGATGGATGATTGTTTTAGAGAAAACATCAATTTTCTCTTGTCAGGGATACAGACACACTCGTAGTGTCAATTTTTACAACAAAAGAGTCTTATCATGCCGATGTCACTCGGGAACGCTTTTATTAAGAACTTTCTGGGCAACGCGCCAGACTGGTACAAATTAGCCATCATCGCTTTTCTTATCGTCAACCCAATCGTCTTTTTCCTGGTCGACCCGTTTGTCGCCGGATGGTTGCTGGTTGTTGAGTTCATTTTCACCCTTGCAATGGCACTGAAGTGCTACCCGCTTCAGCCTGGTGGTCTGCTGGCCATTGAAGCCGTTGCCATTGGCATGACCAGTCCTGGTCAGGTTAAACACGAGCTGGTTGCTAACATCGAAGTTCTGCTGCTGCTGATCTTTATGGTTGCCGGTATCTACTTCATGAAGCAGCTGCTGCTGTTTATTTTCACCAAGATACTGCTGGGCGTACGCTCCAAAGCTATGCTGTCGGTCTGCTTCTGTGCTGCGGCGGCGTTCCTGTCTGCATTCCTTGATGCCCTGACCGTTATCGCGGTTGTGATCAGCGTTGCAGTAGGCTTCTACGCGATTTACCACAAAGTAGCATCCGGCAAAGGCTCCAACGCCTCTCACGACCACACCAGTGATGACCACCTGTGTGAAGTAACCCGTGAAGACCTGAACAACTACCGTGCCTTCCTGCGCTCTCTGCTGATGCACGCTGGTGTGGGTACTGCACTGGGCGGCGTGATGACCATGGTTGGTGAGCCTCAGAACCTGATCATCGCAGACCAGGCGCACTGGCTGTTCGGTGAGTTTATCGTTCGCATGCTGCCAGTCACCCTGCCGGTACTGTTCTGTGGCCTGCTGACCTGTATTCTGGTAGAGAAAACCAAAATCTGTGGTTACGGCGCCGAGCTTCCAGCCAGCGTTCGTCACATCCTTGAAGAGTACGATCTCGCTGAACGTAAGCGCCGTACCAAACAGGACGTCGCTCGTCTGGTTATCCAGGGCATTATTGCTGTATGGCTGATTGTAGGCCTGGCACTGCACCTGGCAGCAGTTGGTCTTATCGGCCTGTCAGTAATCATCCTGGCAACCGCGTTCACCGGTGTTATCGAAGAGCATCAGCTGGGTAAAGCGTTTGAAGAGGCCCTGCCATTCACCGCCCTGCTTGCCGTCTTCTTCTCTATCGTAGCGGTAATTATCGACCAGCAGCTGTTCAAACCGGTTATCGACCTGGTACTGAGCCTGGAAGGCAGCCAGCAGATGGTTATGTTCTATATTGCCAACGGCCTGCTGTCGATGGTATCGGACAACGTATTCGTAGGTACGGTTTACATCAACGAAGTGAAATCAGCTCTGCTGGATGGCGTGATCACCCGCGACCAGTTCGACCTGCTGGCGGTAGCTATCAACACAGGTACCAACCTGCCATCGGTTGCGACACCTAACGGTCAGGCTGCATTCCTGTTCCTGCTGACGTCTACCCTGGCTCCGCTTATCCGCCTGTCATACGGTCGTATGGTGTGGATGGCACTGCCATACACCATCGTTCTGACCCTGGTTGGCCTGTTTGGTATCAGCTACCTGCTGGAGCCAATGACAGCATGGTTCTACGATATGGGCTGGATTGTTCACCACAGCGCGAAAGCCATCAGTACTGTGGCACCGGCTGTAGGTCACTAAAAAACCGGTTGAACCGGGAACTAAATCAATATAAAAAGCTCTGTGTATTCAGAGCTTTTTTATTTAAGGATGATCGTTTGTCACTGCTAACTCCCATCAGACAGTTTTCTGAGTCCCGCTGGTCATGGTTCCTTCTGTTTGCCAGTATCGTTGCCTTTGAACTCTGCGCCCTCTACTTCCAGCACGTCATGATGCTGGCACCGTGTGTTATGTGTATCTACGAAAGGGTGGCAATGAGCGGAGTGGGTATCGCTGCGCTGTTTGGCATGGTGCAGCCAAAAAATCCGGTTATTCGCTGGCTGGGCTTCGCAGGATGGGGCTACAGCGCCTACCGGGGACTGATGCTCTCCATCGAGCACGTGGATTACCAGTTTAATCCTTCGCCGTTTAAAACCTGTGATATTTTTGTCTCGTTCCCGGACTGGGCTCCGCTGCAGAAATGGATTCCGTGGATGTTTAACGCCTACGGTGACTGCAGCAAGATCGTCTGGCAGTTTATGGGCCTTTCCATGCCACAGTGGCTGATCGTTATTTTTGCCGGCATGCTGGCCGCGCTGGCGGTGGTTATCGCCTCTCAGTTTGCCAAACCAGCCAAAGCATAAATACCCGCCCAAATACAAAACAAGCGCCAACCGGCGCTTGTTTTGTATCAGTTCTTACCGCAACACTGCTTGAACTTTTTGCCACTGCCACATGGGCAGGCATCGTTTCGCCCAACGGACTTATACGGGTTCACGCTCTGTGCTTTACCACCAGCCAGCGCTTCATCGGCTGCCAGTGCTACTTCATTGACCATCAGATCCAGCTGAGGTTTCAGCTCCGCCAGCGCCGGGACCGGTTCAATGCCCGCTTCTTTCATCTGTGCCTGAGTCTGCTCTTCATCAATCGCCAGCATCAGGGTAGTCAGCAGCGCCTGCAGCATGCGCACCGTACCATCAGACAGGCTCAGCTCCTGCCACTGCTCCTCAATCACAGGCCAGACGGTCATAAAGCCCTCTGCCAGGTCTGCCAGCATCTCATCACTCCCTTCTGCCTGTGCCAGCAGCGAGTACTCGCTTCGCTTGAGCATAGCGAACTGAGCATGGATCTGCTGCTCAACCTGAGCAACCTGTTCTTTTGACGGCGCTTCAACAATGGAGGTCAGCCAGCTTTCCGGCTGCAGTGGCTTTGTGGTCAGGTTGGCCGCAAGGACCGCCCCTTCAATGAACTCCGGGCTGTGGTCCTGCCACTCTGCCTGTAAATCAATCTTTCGATACATCTGGTTACACTTATTTATATTTTGATAAATCTTTGGCATCATAGCGCAAAAATTATAAACACGTGAAAGCGGCTGCTTTCGTATTTTTATTGCTTGCTACAGAAAACGCATTATGAAAAATCGCTCTCCTGGTTTCACCCTGATCGAGCTGGTCGTGGTGATCGTTATACTTGGTATTCTGGCGGTCACCGCCGCTCCAAAATTCCTTAACTTACAGCGTGATGCCCATATCAGCCGGGCTGAAGGCTCGTTTGCAGCATTCACCAACGCGGTGCAACTGTACCACAGTAAATGGATGACGTCCGGTGAGCCTGACTCAACCAAACCTCTGAACGGCTACGGTAACAACGATATTTACCCATCGAACACCGGCTTTCCTTTAGCGGTAGCCCACCTGCCGAAAGACGACGGCAGCGCAATCACAGGTGAAGACTGTGCCAAATTGTGGGGCTCATTGCTCGACACCGACCTGAGAGCCCGCAACCACGGTTCCAGCGTCTTTCCTTCAGACGAGGAAATCGTCTCCTGGTACACTCAGGACGGCTACTGTTACTACTATTACACTTCGGGTTTTACAGCAGGCGAAGCCATTCCACGCCTGAACTACTCACCATTTACCGGTGAGACACGTATGGTGTACTCCACCCCAAGCGGCTGATACAGCCATTCTGTAAGGCCCCGGGGAAGTAAATCGTGACTTTTCCCGGGTGCCACTCTACAATTCCGCCTCAATTTTATGAGGTGGAATACTATGCAGGTTGTACTTGGCCCGATGGAGGGCGTACTGGATCATTTGATGCGCGAGCTGTTAACAGAGCTCAACGACTATGACCTGTGCGTCACCGAATTTGTCCGCGTAGTTGACCAGCTGCTGCCTGACCATGTATTTACCCGCCTCTGTCCTGAACTGGAGCAGGGCTCTCAGACCCGCTCCGGCGTACCTGTCCACGTCCAGCTGCTTGGCCAGGATCCGCACTGGATGGCAGAAAATGCCATTCGCTGCGCTGATCTGGGTGCCAAAGGTATCGACCTGAACTTTGGCTGCCCGGCCAAAAACGTCAACAAGAGCCGTGGTGGTGCCGTGCTGCTCAAAGAGCCTGAGCTTATTCATCAGATCGTTTCTGCCTGCCGGAAAGCCGTGCCTGCTGAAATTCCGGTTACCGCCAAGATCCGCCTGGGCTGGGAAAACCCGGAAGACTGCCATGAGATAGCAGACGCCATCGCCAGCGCCGGTGCCAACGGCCTGACTATTCACGGCCGGACCAAGCTCGGTGGCTACAAAGCCAGCGAAATCAAATGGAAATATATCGGGGAAGTAGCAAAGCGCCTTTCCATCCCGGTAACCGCCAACGGTGAAATCTGGGGCTTTGACGACGCAAAGCGCTGTGTTGAAATGACCGGCGTCGATTCTGTAATGGTATGCCGCGGCGCGTTCAACGTGCCAAACCTTGGCAACATGGTGAAGTACAACCACAACGCGATGCCGTGGGAAGAGGTGCTGGCCCTGATGCTGCGCTACTCAGAGTATGAAATCAAAGGTGATAAAGGCCTGTACTACCCTAACCGGGTTAAACAGTGGTTCAGCTACCTGAAGCAGGAGTACCCGCAGGCAAATGCACTGTTTCGTGAGATCCGTACCTTTAACAAAGCCGCCCCTATCGTTGAGCGGCTGGAAGTGGCACTGAGAGAGCTGGAACAGGCCGAAGCCGTCTGTTAGAAAATCACCTGGTTCTTGCCGTTTTCTTTGGCGCGGTAGAGATTATTATCTGCCGCCTTAAACAGAGCGACAAAATCCGGCTGCAGCTCCCGCCTGACCGACACGCCGCCAGATGCGGTAAAACCGTTTTCAACCACACCCGATGAACCGGCACTCACAGCTTTATGTACCTGAAGAGCCCACTCATACACCTCTTCCTGACTGTCGGCAGAAAACGCCACCACGAACTCTTCTCCGCCAAAACGGGCAGCCGCTGCCCGTTCGCCAACAAAGCGCTCCAGCCGGCGGGCGACGTAACAAATCACCTTGTCACCACAGTCGTGACCATAGCTGTCGTTGATCTTCTTAAAGTCATCCAGGTCGAGCACCATGATGCCACGATAGACACTCCGGGGCATACTCTCCCAGTACTGCTCCATCCCACGACGATTGTACAGCCCGGTCATCGGATCGCGGCTGGCCATATCTTTAAAGTAGAGCTTTTCAATATTTGAGTTCACAAAAAACAGAAACACGACACTCAGCAAATAGAGAATAAAGGTCAGGAGAAGGCCGTATTTCTCTTCTTCCAGAAAACGTCCTATCTCAAAGGGCCAATTGAGTTGATAATAGAGATAGTGATCAAATTCCAGCCCCTCAATCACCAGCTTGTGTGACCAGATTGTATCGCCGGGCAGCCCCTGTTCGATCATATCTGCTATCCCTATCGGTCTGCGGGCGTAGTAGCTCTCTGCCAAAAGCACATTCAGGTCAATATCCAGTGCCAGCAACCCCACCTGACTGTCTTGGTGAGTCACCGAGGTAATAAAGCTAAGGAGGTTATGCCTGTATTCGGGGGAAAACTCCGGGCCAACAACCTCTATGCTGCGTTTATCCGCTGAAGTAATAAGCCAGAACGGGCTAAGCATGATTTCATCAAACTTCTCTTCCGTCATCTGCCCGGCATAATCTTTCGGAGAAGACATAACATAGCCGCTGCGATCGGCATAGCGAACACTAAAAATATAAGGGTCAAGGTCATTCAGAAAAGAGAGCAGCGGTGCAAGTGAGATCCGGTCATAGACCAGACTGTCTTCATCAGACAAATGACACAACTCAGCCCGGGCGGTGATCAGGTAATCAATATCTACCGCCGGAATATCGGCCATTTTTTCTTTAGTACGAACGTAGTCCTCGGTTGGCTTAATAAAACAGAAGCCTTCCTTAAACTCAAACTTATGGGCGACCCTGAGCCCGCCTCCGTTATCCAATTGATTACTGAGGCTGTAATCCAGGGCTGTTATCACTTTTGCCCCTCTCGTCAGGGCCGATTCAACGCGGTAGAACTCATCTTCTACCTGCTGTTTCAATCTGTCTGAGTAAACCCCGACAATAACCATAACCACTAACATGGCCAAAAGTAACGGGGCAAGAGCGATAGTTCGCAGACTAAAATAGCGCTTAAATGGCATGGGCAGAACTTTATGAGCTTAACAATAAAAATCCTGAGCACCTTGCGACACTCAGGATGACAACGGGTAACGATTATACGTTATACCGCCAGAAAAGCTATTTGATACCGAACAGCATCCCGGATGCCGGTGCCAGAGTCAGGGACATAAATCCATTTCCGACCCAGCCTTCTGAGTCGTCCATCAGGCTGACCGCTTCTCCCTTCTCAATCCCCAGCTTCCACACCGGGATGTTGAGCTGCGCCTCCTGCTCAGACAGATTGAATGCACACAGGGTGACTTCCCCCTCTTTCTGCCGGCCAAATACCCAGACCTGAGAATCACAATACAGGGACACCAGAGCGCCGGACTGCAGGGACACCCGCTCACGGCGAAGCGCAATAAGCTGTTTATAGAAATCCAGCCACGGCGAGGTTTCCACCCGCTCCCACGGGAAGCAGCGGCGGTTATCCGGGTCGTGGCTGCCCTGAAGGCCGACTTCAGTACCGTAATAGAGGCATGGGGTACCGGGGTAAGCAAACAGCAGCACCGAAGCGAGCTTCATTTTCGCTTCATCATCACCCAGGGTGGTCAGAAAGCGCGCCGTATCATGGCTGTCGAGCTGGTTAAGCTGAGCCAACTGGTTGGCAAACGGCACCCGGGCTTTGGCTTCGGTCACCCACTCAACAAACTCTTCCATATCAAGCTGCGTTGGGTGATAAGCAATGTCTTTACCCGCCAGCAGCGCGCGCACCGGATGAGCAAAGCCGTAATAGTTCATCGCGCCATCTTCCTGGTCGCCCTTCAGCCACTGGGAAGCTTCGAAGAAGTGTTCACCCAGCACATAAGCCTGCGGGTTCTCCTCTTTGGTCGCCTGGCGGAACGCCTGCACGTAATGGGCGTTATTGGCTGCCCCTTCGCCTTCACCCAGCATATGGATCACATCAAAACGCCAGCCGTCCACCTTATACGGCTCGCGCAGCCAGTGACGGATCACCGCCTGGTCCCCCTGGTAGATATAATCGCGCACCGGCTGATGACTGAAATTCAGTACCGGCAGGTTCTGCACACCTTTCCAGGCAGAGTAGTCTTTACTGTCGCCATCAAAGAAATAGTAATCACGGTAAGGAGAGCACGGGTTATGGTATGCCCCGCCCTCCCCTTTACCCTGCATATCAAACCAGGGGTGATCCGCAGAAGTGTGGTTAAACACCGCATCGAGCACGATTTTCATGCCACGCTGGTGAATGTCATTACACAGCTGCGCAAAATACTCATTGTTACCAAAGTGCGGGTCGACTGAAAAATAATCTGTGGTGTCATACTTATGGTTACTGAGCGAACTGAAAACCGGATTCAGGTACAGGGTTGTTACCCCCAGTTCCTGCAGGTAGTCCAGCTTACTGCCGATCCCGTACAGATCACCGCCGTAGAACTCGGCACCTCCCATCCCCGTATGGCATCCTGTCGGTTCACCCCACTGTTTGGCCACCACCGGACGGGTACCGTTTTTCACCGCGTACTCTCCCTCTTTTACGCTGATCTCCGGCTTACCATTACAAAAGCGCTCCGGGAAGATCTGATAAAACACCTGCTCAGAGACCCAGGACGGCGGCTGATGATTACGGTTGAACTTGAAGTGGTACTCTCGGCCTGGCATACGCTTGTGCACGCCCCGGTCATCGAGCCAGTAAGAGCGATTGCCACACAGGACTTTAAACAGGTAATGAGTCAGGTCCTGGTCATGGTTGGCGGTAAAGCTGACCTGCCACAGTTTCAGCCTGCCCTCACGGCCTGCCGGCTGCATCTCCAGCAGCATCTCTTCGTTGTCAGGTTCACAGCGCAGCAGCACCTTTTCAAACATCTGGTCTTCGGTTTTCAGCGTGACTGTAAGTCTGTCACCATCGGTTTTCAGACCATCGGCCTGGGAGTGAAACAGAAAGGGAATCGTCATTGTTTTTTTGCTCTTATATGCAGGGTATCGTTCCAGTCTAGAGCAACAGTGAACATAAAAAATCCCCCTTTGAATAAGGGGGATAGGATGAGTAACAAGGCGTAGTTTCTGACAGTTAACTCAGTAACAAACTGTCATCAGTCAGCTCTTCTCCGCGCACTTTTGAGAACATCTCCAGCAGATCCGGAACCTGCATATTAGCCCGCTCTTCACCAGCCACATCGAGTACAATTTCGCCCTGGTGGAGCATCACGGTACGGTCGCCACAGGCCAGCGCATCTTTCATCGAGTGAGTCACCATCATCACCGTCAAATTAAACTCTTTGACGATCTTTTTGGTCAGGTCGATGATAAACGCCGCCATACGCGGGTCGAGCGCAGCGGTATGCTCATCGAGCAGCAAGAGTTTGCTGTCCGATAGTGTCGCCATCACCAGGCTGACCGCCTGACGCTGCCCACCGGAAAGCAGGCCGATACTGTCACCGAGGCGGTCTTCAAGCCCAAGCCCGAGAATACTGATCCTTTCCTGAAACAGCTTACGCCGGTTTCCCGACAGGGAGAGCTTCCAGCCCCGCCTTTTGCCACGCATATACGCCAGCGCCATATTCTCTTCGATGGTCAGGTCACCGCAGGTACCTGCAAGCGGGTCCTGAAACACTCTCGCGCACTGAGCTGCGCGCCGGTCAACGCTCCAGCCGGTAACATCAGCGTCATCAATCAGCACCCGTCCTCCGGCCATCGGGGTTTCACCGGTCACCGCGCCAAGCAGGGTAGACTTACCCGCACCGTTAGAGCCAATCACGGTCAGAAACTGATGTTCAGGCACGGTAAGGTCTACACCACGCAGCGCCCGGTTTTCCAGCACTGTCCCGGCATTAAACGTCACCTGAATATCTTCTAAATGGATCATACTGCCTCCTTGCGACTGACCACTGACTTAGCCGCAACCGGCTTAGCACGCTTTTTTGCGCGCAGGCTTCCTTTCATTTTCGGTGCCACCAGCGCAAGGGCGACAAGAACCGCGGTCACGATGTTCAGGTCCGATGCCTGAAGACCAAACATGCCCGAGCTGAGCGCGAACGCGACTGCCAGGCGGTACAGCACCGAACCGACGATCACCGCGACCACAGCCACCCAGATTTTACGCCCCGGGATCAGCGTCTGACCCAGGATCACAGCCGCGAGGCCAACCACTATGGTTCCCACACCAGAGGTCACATCTGCAAAGCTGTTGGTCTGGGCAAACAGGGCTCCGGCAAAGCCCACAAAACCGTTAGAAAGCGCGAGACAGAAATAGGTGTAGAACGCGGTGCTGGCACCCTGAGCCGACACCATACGGGCATTGACACCGGTCGCACGCATACCGAGGCCAAAGTCACTGTTAAGCAGGCGAACCACAAACAGCGCCGAGAGAACAACCAGTACCCCAACCACCAGAGGACGGATGTACATCGCATCCCCCATGGACTCAAATGGTGTCAGGATTGTATCTTCACCAAGCAACGCCATGTTCGGCCGTCCCATAATGCGGATATTGACCGAAAAGGCCGCGATCATGGTCAGAATGGACGCCAGCAGGTGAAGGATGCCACAGCGCACGGTAAGAAACGCCGTCACCCAGCCGGTTGCTGCACCTGCAACAATCGCCAGCGCGGTCGCCAGCCATGGATTGATCCCGGCAACAATCGCGGTTGCTGCTACCGCCGCACCCATAGGGAAACTGCCATCCACACTCAGATCCGGAAAATCGAGCACCCGGAAGGTCAGGTAAACACCCAGTGCCACCAGACCATAGATAAGGCCTATCTCCAGCGCACCGAAAAACGCAAACGCAGACATAACTACTCCTTGTGATAAGCGGGCCCGAAAGCCCGCTGCCTCTTATCTTTTTCTGTTGCGTTATTTAACGACGCTGGTTGCCCGCGCCATAACAGATTCAGGAATGACCAGACCCAGTTTTTTGGACGCAGTCTGGTTGATAACAAGATCCGAACCTTTCGCTACTTTCACGTCCAGGCTGCCCGGGTCGGCCCCTTCCAGGATAGAAGCCACGTAATCGGCGGTCTGAACGCCAATCTGGTAGTAATCAAAACCAAGGCTGGCCACAGCGCCGCGCTCTACATAAGAAGTGGCTGCGCCAAACACCGGGGTTTTTGCCTGGTTAGCGGCGACAATCATGCCCTCGATCGCACTGGCAACTGTGTTATCAATCAGTGCATAGATGATGTCTGACTTGGCTGCAATTGCCTGAGTGGCAGACTGAACGTCAGCACTTTTCAGCGCGGTCGCTTCAACCAGAACGATCCCGCGGGACTCTGCTGACGCTTTCAGCAGATCCATCAGGCTGACGGCGTTCGCTTCACCCGGGTTGTACACCACACCAATGGACTTCACCGAAGGCATGATTTCCTGAATCAGCGCCACGTGCTGGTCAACAGGAGAGAGATCAGACAGACCCGTTACGTTTTTGCCCGGGTTATCCAGTTTCTTAACCAGTTTTGCGCCCACCGGGTCTGTTACAGCGGTAAATACAACCGGAATATTGCGGGTAACAGAGACCAGCGCCTGAGCAGTAGGCGTTGCGATGCCAACCAGCACATCCGGCTTCTCACCCACAAACTGGCGGGCGATCTGTACCGCAATAGCCGGGTTGCCCTGCGCGGTCTTAAAATCGAACTCGAGATTTTTACCCTCAACATAGCCCTTCTCTTTAAGGCCATCGAGCAGGCCCTGACGGGTCGCGTCCAGCGCAGGGTGTTCAACAATCTGGGATACCGCCACTTTTGCCGTTTTGGCAATCGCACTGCCGGTGGTGATCATCGCAGCGCCGGCCAGGCAGGCTGCAACTAACAGGTGATTTGCTTTCATCTTGACTCCTTGATTCAAACAAGCTCCGGGAAAACCCGGTCAATGCTCATCCATGAAATAATTATTTTTGTATCTGTACGTAAATTTTTACGCAAGTGTACATATCCATACCAGCTAACTGGCCAAAAATAAAGCAAAGAGTCGCAACGGACTAACAAATCACTTAGTTATAAGGAACAGGGATGGAGAGAGCAGAAAGCGAGAAAGAGAGTAGATAACGAGACAACGAGGCAACGAGACAGAGAGAAGAGAGAAGAAAGAAGCAAGAAGAAACAATGATACCGGAGCGCGGGGTACGCTCCGGGTTAAAAGAGGCGATCAGAACCAGCGTTCGAGTGCGGATTTGTCCAGCTGACGGAAAGCGCGGTTAAGGATCATTGCCAACTCTTTATAACGGGGTTTGGCTTTCAGGGGCTCAAGCGCGCCACCTGACTCAAGAATTTTGCCATGAATTTCACGATACCAGCCAGCCAGCGCAGGCGGCAGTTGTGTATTGTAGCGGTTACCCAGCCACCAGATCCCCTGCAGCGGCATACTGATAGCAAATAGTGCGATCACAATCGCCTGCGGCATTGCCTGAGGGTTGCTGAATGCCATCTGGGTCAGCACGCTGATCGCGGCGACCGCAGGCATAACCTTGATACCGAACTTCGTCGCTTTAATAATACGCTGTTCGGGAAACAGAGGTGCCAGCTCTTTGCGCACCGGCCAGATATCCATGTACTTCTGACCATCTTTAAGGCTGTGAATCCATCCGACTTTATTACTCATCCCCACCTCCCACTAAAATAATCGTGCAACGTTTAAAAAAAAGCTGCAAAAAAATTGATTCTAGTTAAAATGCTCTCAAATATTTTTGTTATATTGGGCCATTATCGCTATCCTTAGCTGTGCCTCAATCTCATTGTTGCGGTTATTTACAATTTAAGCAACATACTTGAGCCATTTTGCCAGGACAGCAAGCACATCGTTAAGACGTAGATGTGTCTCAATATACGGAAATTCAAGATTTTGACAGGGATAGGCGGGACAGCAATGCTCCGCCTATTCTTGTGATTGATTTTCACTCTTAACTGATTTATCAGACCAAAACAGGTAATCACTCATGTCTAAGCTAGTTTTAGTTTTGAACTGCGGCAGTTCTTCTCTTAAGTTCGCTATCGTTGACGCAGAAAACGGCAACGAGCACCTAACAGGCCTTGCTGAATGTCTTCACCTTCCTGAAGCACGTATCAAGTGGAAACTTGATGGCAAACACGAAGCACAACTGGGTAACGGTGCTGCTCACGAAGAAGCTCTGGCGTTCATGGTAGAAACTATTATTGCTTCCAAACCAGAACTGGCTGACAACCTGGCAGCTATCGGTCACCGTGTTGTACACGGCGGCGAGCAGTTCACTAAGTCTGCACTTATCACTGATGAAGTACTAAAAGGTATCGAAGACGCGGCAACTTTCGCACCACTTCACAACCCTGCACACATCATTGGTATCAAAGCAGCACAAAAATCATTCCCGGCGCTGAAAAACGTTGCTGTGTTCGATACTGCTTTCCACACAACAATGCCTGAAGAAGCGTACCTGTACGCACTTCCTTACAACCTCTACAAAGACCACGGTATCCGTCGCTACGGCGCTCACGGTACTTCTCACCTGTTCATCACCCGTGAGTGTGCGAAGATCCTGGACAAGCCAGTTGAAGAGCTGAACATCATCAACTGTCACCTGGGTAACGGCGCATCTGTATGTGCAATCAAAAACGGTAAGTCTGTAGACACTTCTATGGGTCTGACTCCGCTTGAAGGTCTGGTAATGGGTACCCGTTGTGGCGATCTGGACCCGGCAGTTATGTTCCACCTGCACGACAAGCTAAACATGAGCGTTGACCAGATCAACACTATGTTCACTAAAGAGTCAGGCCTGCTGGGTCTTACCGGCGTTACTTCTGACTGTCGTTTCGTTGAAGACAACTACGGCGAAAAAGAAGAAGCTACCCGTGCAATGGACGTATTCTGCCACCGTCTGGCTAAATACGTTGCTGGCTACACTGCAACTCTGGAAGGTCGTCTGGACGCTATCGTATTCACCGGTGGTATCGGTGAGAACTCTGGCCCAATCCGTGAGATGGTTCTGAACCGTCTTGGCGTATTCGGCATCGAGCTGGATGGCGAAGCGAACCTGAAAGCACGCTTCGGTGGCGAAGGTGTAATCACTTCTGAAAACAGCCGCATTCCAGCGATGGTAATCTCTACCAACGAAGAGCTGGTTATCGCTGAAGATACTGCACGTCTGACAGGTATCTAATCTAAAGAAACTGGCTAACGAAAGTTAGCCAGTTTTCTATTTGTCGTCCGGGCCCCCTTTATAACAATAACCCGGGCTTTGTATAAGAATAGTCAGAGGAACTCCTCACATGTCCCGTACTATTATGCTTATCCCTACCAGCGCTGGTGTTGGTCTAACCAGTGTTAGCATGGGTGTTCTGCGTTCTATGGAACGCAAAGGCGTTAAAGTTTCTTTCTACAAGCCAATCGCACAGCCACGTCACGGCGGCGACCAGCCTGATCTAACTTCTACCATCATCGGCAACAGCAGCGACATCAAACTTGCGCAGCCAATGCCAATGTCTGAAGCCGAGAACATGATCGGTAACGACAAGATGGACGTACTGCTGGAAACCGTAGTAGCGCGTTACAACCAAATCAACGATGCAGACGTAACTCTGATCGAAGGTCTGGTACCTACCCGTAAGCACCCATTCGCAAACCAGGTGAACGCAGAAATCGCGAAAACCCTGGGCGCTGAAATCGTACTGGTTGCTACTCCAGGTACTGACAACCCAGCACAGCTGAAAGAGCGCATCGAAGTTGCATGCTCTAACTTCGGCGGCACCAAGAACAAAAACATCTCTGGCGTAATCATCAACAAGCTGAACGCACCTGTAGATGAAGCGGGCCGTACCCGTCCAGACCTGTCTGAAATCTTCGACGACGCTGACAGCGCACAGAAGAACCAACTGGAAGTGATGCAGATCTTCAACACCAGCCCAATCCGTGTACTGGGTTGCGTGCCATGGAGCATCGACCTGATCGCTACCCGCGCAATCGACATGGCTAAGCACCTGAACGCTGAGATCGTTAACGAAGGTGAAATCGAGTCACGCCGTATCAAGAGCATCACTTTCTGTGCACGCTCTCTGCCACACATGATCGAGCACTTCAAACCAGGCTCACTGCTGGTAACTTCAGCTGACCGTCCAGACGTAATCGTTGCTGCAGCCCTTGCTGCAAAGAACGGCGTTGAAATCGGTGCAGTACTGCTGACCGGCGGCTACGACATGCCTGCAGAAGTAATGGAACTGTGTAAGCCAGCGTTTGAAACCGGCCTGCCTATCTTCAAGGCGCAGGGTAACACCTGGCAGACTTCCCTGAACCTGCAGAGCTTCAGCCTGGAAGTACCGGCTGACGACAAAGAGCGTATCGAGTTCATCAACGAGCACGTTGCAAGCCACATCGATGGCCCATGGATCGATTCTCTGACTGAAGGCACTGAAGGCATCCGTCGTCTGAGCCCACCAGCATTCCGTTACCAGCTGACCGAGTTTGCCCGTAAAGCGGCTAAACGCATCGTTCTTCCTGAAGGTGATGAGCCACGTACCGTTAAAGCTGCAGCTATCTGTGCTGAGCGCGGTATCGCGACTTGTGTACTTCTGGGTAACCCTGATGAAATCCGTCGTGTTGCTGCGCAGCAGGGCGTTGAGCTGGGTGCTGGCGTAGAAATCATCAACTCTGACGAAGTACGTGAAAACTACGTTGACCGTCTGGTTGAGCTGCGTGGCGCGAAAGGCATGACTGAAGTTGTTGCTCGTGAGAAGCTGCAGGATTCTGTATTCCTGGGCACCATGATGCTTGAAAACAACGAAGTTGACGGCCTGGTATCTGGTGCTGTTCACACGACTGCGAACACCATCGTTCCTCCGTTCCAGATCATCAAGACTGCACCAGATGCGTCTATCGTATCTTCTGTATTCTTCATGCTGCTGCCTGACCAGGTTCTGGTTTACGGTGACTGTGCGATCAACCCTGATCCAACTGCTGAGCAGCTGGCTGAAATCGCTATCCAGTCTGCAGATTCTGCTGCTGCGTTCGGTATCGACCCACGCGTTGCAATGATCTCTTACTCTACCGGTGAATCTGGTAAGGGTGCAGACGTAGATAAAGTACGTGAAGCGACTAAACTGGCTCAGGCTAAACGCCCTGACCTGGTAATCGACGGTCCTCTGCAGTACGACGCAGCGATCATGGAAAACGTAGCGGCTTCTAAAGCGCCTAACTCGCCAGTAGCGGGTAAAGCGACCGTATTCGTATTCCCGGACCTGAACACCGGTAACACCACTTACAAAGCGGTACAGCGCTCTGCTGACCTGGTATCTATCGGTCCAATGCTTCAGGGCATGCGTAAGCCTGTAAACGACCTGTCTCGTGGCGCACTGGTTGACGACATCGTCTACACCGTTGCTCTGACTGCGATCCAGGCTAAACAAGCTGACGACGCGAACGCTTAATCGCGATTAGCTGATAAAGCAAAGCCCGCCAAAATGGCGGGCTTTTTAGTACCTGCAGATCACTGCAGCCCAGAAACCACAACCCTGGGGGAACAAAAAAAGCCCGGCGCATACGGGCCGGGCTTCACAACTCTTCAGTCAATAAACTTCAGTTTAGCACCTTCACACTATCCCTTACCACCAGCGTAGGCTCCAGCTGCACGACCTGCGCATCGCTGGTCACCTTATCAATCTTATTCAGCAGCGTATCCACCGCCGCCTGACCCAGGCGATACTTTGGCTGGTGCACTGTGGTCAGTGCCGGGGTCATAAACTTCGCGATGTGGATGTCATCGTAACCGACGATGGAAAGGTCATCAGGAATAGAAACCCCGGCTCTGGCTGCAGCGTTGATCACGCCCATCGCCATCATGTCGTTGGAAACAAACAGTGCGCCTGGCAGTGCTCCCCTGCCCTGCATGGTGTTGAACGCCTGAGCGCCACCTTCACATTCAAAGTCGGATTCGACGATCCATTCCGGTTTGATTTCAAGACCGGCTTCGTTCATCGCCCGCTTATAGCCTTCGTAACGCATCTGCGCCTGGTGACGGTTCAGCGGACCGGTAATACAGCCGATCTCTTTATGCCCGGAGTCAATCAGGTGCTGGGCAGCAAGATAGCCACCATGGAAAGAGTTATCCTGAATCTTGTCACTGGCAAAGTGGATAGGACCCCAGTCCATCACCACCACCGGCAGGTCCGGGTAGAGCTCGAACACATCGATCCGCTCCCCTTCCAGGGTTGAGCACATCAGCACCAGGCCATCGACCCGTTTTTGCAGCAGGGTATCGATAGAAGAGCGCATCCGATCGGCGTCCCCTTCGGTGTTACACAGGATAAGGTTGTAGTTCTGCTGATAGCAGCGGCGCTCAACGCCTTTTACGACTTCGCCAAAGAAAGGGTTGGTAGAGGTGGTCACCAGCATCCCGATGGTGCGGGTGCGGTTCATCTTAAGGCTGCGCGCCAGGGCTGACGGCGTGTAGTTCAGCTCCCTGGCGGCTTTCATTACCCGCTCGGAGATCTCTTCACTCACGTAGCGGGATTTGTTGATCACATGGCTGACAGTGGATGTGGATACTCCGGCCAGTCTGGCAATATCTTTCATTGACGCCATGGATGCTCTCCTTGATTACTGATGCTGGCTTAGAAACGCATCGACCTCCTCACGGGTCGGGATCGATGTCTGCGCGCCAAAGCGGGTGACGGAGATCGCCGCCGCCGCATGGGCAAACTTAATAGCTGATTCTAAAGGCATCTTTTCTAATAAACCAGTCACTAACGCACCATTAAAGGTATCGCCTGCTGCGGTGGTGTCAACCGGCTCGACTTTAAAGCCCGGAATTATCTCACCACGGCCGTTCTGACTGACCCACACACCGCGCGCGCCCAGGGTGATCATCACCACCTCTATACCTTTGCGGTGCAGCGCATCGGCGGCTTCACGGGCAGAATCATCATCGGTCACCGCGATGCCGGTCAGCACTTCGGCTTCGGTTTCGTTCGGGGTGATCACATCCACGCACTCAAGCAGGCTGTCCGGCAGCTCACGGGCTGGTGCCGGGTTCAGGATCACATTGGTTTTGTTCTGTTTGGCGGTTTTCGCCGCCAGCTCGATACCGTCCAGCGGGGTTTCCAGCTGCATCAGCAGATAATGAGCGTTACCGATCTGTTCAAGATCTTCACTCAGCCGCTCTGCGGTCAGCTTCGCGTTAGCTTCGGCTGAGATACAGATACTGTTCTCACCGCTGTCAGAAACCTGGATCATCGCGATCCCGGTCGGACAGTTTGGTTGCAGCTTCACACCACGGGTGTTAATACCGTCGTGTTTAAAACTCTCGCGGATATTGATGCCAAACGCATCATCACCCACACAGGCAACAAAGCCCACATCGGCCTTCAGTCTTGCGGCAGCCACCGCCTGGTTGGCGCCTTTACCGCCTGGAATAACCTGATAGCTGCGACCATGCAGGGTCTCACCCGGGCGGGGAAACGAAGGCACCTGCAATACATGGTCAGCGTTAACACTACCTAATACCACCAACTTATTCATATCTTAATCCTTGGTTCGCGTGGAAAGCACATGGGTTTAACGGGCAATCGCTAAACCGATAAGCTCTCTTCAATTGAGGGAGAAAAGTCCCCGGTGCCACCTACAGGGATAAATGAAGGCACCGGGGAAATGTGTATTACTCAGTGATCACTTTCAGAGGTACAGGGATGTAGTCTGCAACTTTTTCACCTTTCAGTACTTTGTCAGCGGTTTCGATACCCAGGGCACCGATCATGTCCGGCTGCTGAGCAACGGTTGCAGCCAGTTTGCCGCGTTTCACCGCTGCGATACCGTCATCGGTGCCATCAAAGCCAACGATCAGTACGTCTTTACCTGAAGCCTGTACCGCGCGCAGTGCGCCCAGTGCCATCTCATCGTTCTGAGCAAACACCGCCTGTACATCCGGGTTAGCTGCCAGCAGGTTTTCCATTACGTTCAGACCTTTGGTACGGTCGAAGTCAGCAGGCTGGCTTGCCAGCAGCTGCATCTTGGTGCCTTTAACCGCGTTCATGAAGCCTTCGCCACGCTCACGCGCCGCTGAAGTACCCGCGATGCCTTCCAGCTGGATAACTTTCGCGTCTGAACCCAGTTTTGCTTCGATAAAGTGACCAGCCATTTCGCCGCCTACCACGTTGTCAGACGCGATGTGGCTCACTACCTCACCACGGCTTGCGCCACGGTCCAGAGTCAGTACCGGCACTTTAGAGCGGTTTGCCATACGGATGGCGTTAGATACCGCGTCAGAATCGGTTGGGTTGATCAGGATGGCTTTTACGCCGCGAACCGTCAGGTCTTCCACGTTAGAAAGCTCTTTGCTCGGGTCGTTTTGCGAGTCCAGTACGATCAGTTTGTAACCCAGCTCTTTCGCTTTTGCTTCTGCCCCATCCTTCATGGTGACAAAGAAAGGGTTGTTAAGGGTTGAGACCACAATCGCCAGGGTATCCTGCGCCTGGGCAGCTACAGAAACTGAAGCAGACAGTACGGCAGCAGAGAGGAGGGTTGCTATCTTTTTCATCGTTATCGTCCTTTGTGATTTTGGGCTATGTATGCCCGTTACTTATTTTTGTTGTCTACCAGTACCGCCAGCAGGATCACTACAGCTTTAGCAATCATCTGGTAGTAAGAGGAGACATCCAGCAGGTTCAGAGCGTTATTCAAAAATCCGATGATCAGGGCACCGATCAGGGTTCCCATGATACGTCCGCGGCCACCGGCCAGGCTGGTACCGCCAAGCACTACCGCCGCGATGGCGTCCAGCTCGTAGCCCATACCCGCCGTCGGCTGAGCCGAGGAGAGGCGTGAGGTAACAATAATGCCAGCCAGTGCAGACAGCAGACCACAGATGGCGTAAACACCGATCTTCACACGGTCAACGCTGATGCCCGACAGACGGGTTGCAGATTCATTGCCACCCAGCGCGTAAACATAACGGCCAAAGCGGGTGTGATTAAGCAGGTACCAGGTCGCAGCAAATACAATAGCCATCAGCCACACCGGCACAGGTACACCCAGTGCATAGCCGGTACCAAACCACGCAAAGGCGTCAGCGGTGTCGGTAAAACCGGTCGAAATTGGTCGTCCGTCGGTGTACACCATGGTCACGCCGCGCAGCAGGGTCATGGTCACCAGGGTGGCGATAAACGCCTGCACTTTACCCTTGGCGATAATAATGCCGCTGATGGCACCCAGTGCCGCACCGGCAAGCAGTGCCGTCGGTACGGCCACCAGCACAGGAACCTCCAGCGCAATCATGCTCGCCGCAAGGGCACCACACAGCGCAAGTACCGAGCCGACACTCAGGTCAATACCGGCGGTCAGGATTACCAGGGTCATACCTACCGCAATAATGGCGTTAACCGAGGTCTGACGCAGAATATTTAAGATGTTGTCGACGGTAAAAAAGTTAGGGTTTAAAAACGAGACCACCGCAATCAGAAAAATCAGTGCAATCAGAGATTTCTGTTCGATCAGCCACTCTTTGTTAAATTTGGTTTTGCTCTTTGGGGTATTCATGGTTTCAGTACTCATGCTACTTCCTCACTTTGCCGACCGCGCAAGCCATCAGCGTTTCCTGATCTGCCTCTTCGGCAGTGAACTCACCGGTAATGCGCCCTTCGTGCATCACCAGAATACGGTCACTCATTCCCAGAACTTCCGGCATCTCTGATGAGACCAGAATGATACTCATGCCGTCCGCTTTAAACTGGTTGATCAGTTGGTAAATCTCTTTCTTGGCCCCGACATCGACACCACGGGTCGGTTCATCGAGGATCAGCACCTTCGGTCTGGTCATCAGCCCTTTGGCTATCGCCACTTTCTGCTGGTTACCGCCGGAAAGGTTACCGATGATCTGATCCCGGGTCGGGGTCTTGATATTGAACAGGCGGATAAAGTCTTCCACCGCAGTCACTTCATCGTGGTGGCGAATCTGCATCGAGTTGGAGAGCTGGTCCAGCGCACAAAGCGACATGTTCTCTTTCACCGACAGTCCCAGCACCAGGCCATCACCTTTACGGTCTTCAGAAATATAGGCGATACCGTTAGCCAGGCCATCACGCGGGCTGACAGGATTAACGACTTTATTGTGCAGAACAATCTCACCCGCTTCCCGTGGCAGCGCACCGTAGATCACTTTCATCAGCTCGCTGCGTCCCGCCCCCATCAGGCCGGAAATACCCAGGATCTCGCCGTGGTCCAGGCTGAAGCTCACATCATGAACGCCACTGCCGGTCACCCCTTTCACTTCAAGACAGGTGGTGCCGTGGCGGACATCGACCCTTGGGTACTGCTCGTCCAGCTTGCGCCCTACCATCATTTCAATCAGGGTATCTTCGTCGGTATCGGCGACTTCACGCTCACCGATAAAACGGCCGTCACGCAGTACGGTGATGTCATCGCAGATCTCAAAGATCTCTTTCAGACGGTGAGAGATGTAGACGATGCCACAGCCCTGTTCACGCAGCTCGCGGATCACACTGAACAGCGACTCGGTTTCCGTATCGGTCAGGGCATCGGTCGGCTCATCCATAATGATGACTTTCGACTCGAACGAGAGCGCTTTGGCGATCTCTACCATCTGCTGCTCGCCCAGGCTCAGATCACCCAACGGGGTATGAGAGCTGTGACGGACATTCAGGCGTTTAAGCAGTTTGTCTGCTTCACTGTACATCTCATCCCACAGGATGCGGCCAAACGCGCCGGTTTTCTCACGGCCGAGGAAGATGTTCTCTGCGATAGTCAGTTCAGGAATAAGGTTCAGCTCCTGATGGATAATGCTGATCCCGGCCTCCTGAGAGTCCCGCGGGCCACCGAACGCACACTCCTGGCTCTGGTAGTGAACCGAGCCGGCGTCTTTGCTGTAAATCCCGGTGAGTACTTTCATCAGGGTAGACTTCCCTGCTCCGTTTTCACCCATCAATGCCATTACCCGGCCCGGGTAAACGTTCAGGCTGGCTTTATCCAGCGCTTTCACCCCGGGGAAGGCTTTTTCAATCGCATTGAGCTGTAAAATTGCTTGGGTCATAAGTTGGTCCTTTCTCAGAAAACCACACCAGACTGAAAAATAATGTTGGCATAAGGCGTACATTCACCGGTGCGCACCACAGCGCGGCTCTGGTGAGTACGGGCTTTAAATGCTTCGTGGCTGATGTATTCCACCGCGATCTCACGGCCGGTACGCTTCATTTCCGCGTCCAGTTCAGCAAGCAGCGCCAGGTGAAGCTCCGGGCTCACTTTGGCAAACTCTTCCGCCATGATCACCGATTCAACCTGAGCTTCACTCAGCATTACCTGAACCGTCTGAAGAAAGCCTGGCACACCATGGGTCAGGGCAAGGTCAATACGGCGAACATGCGCAGGGATCGGCAGTCCGGCATCACAAATGGTTACCTCATCCGTATGACCTAAAGTGGCAACAAGGTAAGAGAGGTCAGCATTAATCAGGGTACTTTTTTTCATTTTTTGCCTCTTGTAACAGCGTGAGGTTCTATCATCGATACGTTTCGATTTGAGGAAACAAAAACTCATCGATACGTTTCGATGAAGATAATAGCGCCATTTAAAAACGAAAGTATCAGTAATAATTCAGGCTGTGATCCTGATCAGGTTAATTATGCAGCAAACGGGAATAAAGGCGATCTCAGTCACTGGTATGACCGGCAATAAAAAACCCGCGTCAATCGGCGCGGGTTTGGTAATTAAGTCTGGTAATGGAATCAGGATTAAGCCTGAATACCCACAATCAGCCATGGAGCATCCGGCACGGACAGGTCACGCTCAAGGTGCCAGATATCGGTGATGTCTTCTTCGACACCTTCCACATCGTCGCGGTAACGGCCGCTGAACTGCAGGCTCAGTTGCGCCATTGATGCGTCGTAGTCAGCGCGGACAATTTCTGCGTCCACGTACATTACGTTGGTGTGCTGCTCGCCTTCGAGTTTTGCACGCTCTGCTTTCAGGTCTTCAAACAGGCCAGGTGACACGTATTCAGAGATGGTTTCCAGCTGATTGTGGTTCCATGCGCCCTGAAGAATGCGGTAGTGCTCACGGGCACCGTTTACAAACGCAGACTGGTTAAAGCCCGGAGGGAAGTTATGCGGCACATCTGAAGTGCCTGCGCTGCCAAAGCCACTGCTTGCCTGAGGCTGCTCGAAGTTGTGCACGTTCGACTGAGGCTGTTGGTTGCGGAACATATCGTTGTTCACGCCTGCGCCTGCATAGCTCTGGCGCTGCTGATTCATGCTGCCCTGCTTCGCCCCCAGCATGCCGCGAAGGAACTTAAACGCAAACCAGGCGATAAGACCCATGATCAGAATATCCATAAACTGGATACCCTCGAATGCGCCACCAAAGAATGCTGCCAGAAGACCACCAGCCAGCAGGCCGCCAAGCAGACCACCCATCAGCCCTTTCTTGCTGGATGCGTTCTTGGTCTGATCCTGTTTAATGGTGTTGGTATTGGTTGGTTTCTGCTTTGGTGCCGGAGCCGTTTTGAAGCTCTTACCAAAAGACTTACCACCGCCAAACTTCTTTGCTTCCGCTATTGGAGTTGTGGTCACCGCTACCATCAGCAGCGCAACCATGGCAAGAATACGTTTCATAATCTCCTCGAAGGGATAGTTAATTGTAATAGTTCGCTGTCATCATAGCGGTTCACATTCGACAAAGATACATAACAACCTGAGATCAATGTTTCAGAATATTGCGATTGAGCAGCCCTGTCTGCTTGACCCTGTGATAAGCGAACCCTAAAATAATGAACATTGTTCTATTTTATATACTTATCATGGCCAGACGTAACGATCACACCCGCGAAGAGCTGATAGCACTCACGCTGGAAAATGTAAAAAACTTCCTCGAAGAGCACCCTCATCACGAGCTCAGCCTGCGAAAAATCGCGAACATGATCGGTTATGTACCCAGCACCCTGGTCAACGTATTCGGCAACTATAACCTGCTTCTGCTTCACGCCGTCGCCCAGACTCTGGACGAGCTCTCAGCTGAAGCGGCCGACAGCGTTTCCGGTGCGACTAACCCCGTAGACGCCCTGCATAAACTGGCCTACTGCTACCACGACTTTGCCCTGGCTCACCCGCACCGCTGGCAGCTGATCTTTCAGCACACCATGAACGGCGAGGAGCTGCCGGAATGGCAAACGAAGCGCATCAGCACCATGACCGGCATGCTTGAAGAACTGCTGATCCAACTGGTTCCTGGCACACCCAAAAATGTCGAAGAAGCCAGCCGGGTATTGTGGGCGGGCGTTCACGGCATTACCCTGCTCAGTGTGGATGACAAGTTCTTCTCATCGTCTCCGGTGGAAGGTAAAATACTCATCGACAATCTGTTGGCCAACTATCTCACTGCCTGGCGGGCGTAAAGGAATACCATGTCTGAACACTCTCCTGGCGCTCTGTTAAAAAGCCGCCGGTTTTTGCCATATTTTATTACCCAGTTTTTTGGCGCATTTAACGACAATATTTTTAAAAACGTATTGTTGCTGTTTGTCGCCTTTGCCGGCGCGGGCGCGCTGCCGGTGTCCAGTAACCTGTTTATCAACCTCGCGGCCGGGCTGTTCATTTTGCCTTTCTTCCTTTTCTCAGCTTCCGCGGGCGTACTGGCAGACAAATATGAAAAAGCCTGGTTTATCCGCAAAGTAAAGCAGGCTGAAATCGTGATCATGATGCTGGGTGCGATTGGCTTTATCACCCAAAGCTACTTTATCCTGCTGGCCCTGCTGTTTCTGATGGGTACTCAGTCGGCCTTCTTTGGTCCGGTAAAATATGCCCTGCTTCCCCAACACCTGAAAAAAGGTGAACTGGTACCGGGTAATGCCCTGGTAGAAACCGGCACTTTCCTGGCTATTCTGCTCGGTACCCTGGGCGCAGGCGTGATTGCCTCTGCTGAAAACGCAGAACTTGTGGCTGCCGGTTGTGTGGTACTGTTCGCGATTCTCGGTTATCTGGCAAGCCGTCAGATCCCACTGGCACCGCCTCATAACCCGGACGCACACTTCAAATGGCGCCCGTACTCGCAGACCAAACACACCCTGGAAATTGCCAAACGCGATGACAAAGTGCACCACGCGATCCTGTCGATCAGCTGGTTCTGGTTCCTGGGCGCGTGTTACCTGACTCAGTTCCCGAACTTCACCAAGATTCACCTGCTCGGTAATGAAAGCGCAGTTTCTTTCCTGCTGGCACTGTTCTCTGTGGGCATTGCTGTAGGTTCAATGGCCTGCGATAAGATCTCCAACCACAAACTGGAAATGGGCCTGGTACCTATCGGCGGTGTTGGGATCAGTGTGTTTGGCATGTCTATGGCGATGACAGTGCCCACAGGCCTGGCCCCGGCAGAAAATTTTGTACAATTCATCTCCACTCCAGAGCTGTGGCCTGTCTTTATCAGCCTGCTGATGCTGGGAGCATCCGGCGGCCTGTTTATCGTACCGCTGTATACCCTGATGCAGACCCGGGCCAGAAAAGAAGAGCGGGCGCGTATCATCGCAGCCAACAACATCTACAACGCCATCTTTATGGTCGGCAGTGCGGTACTGGGGATCGTGTGTCTTTCGGTGCTTGAACTGAGTATCCTGCAGCTGTTTACCCTGCTGGCGATCCTGAATATCGCGGTCGCGGCAGAAGCCTATCTGCAGTCACCTATGTATATGGGTCGCCTGGTACTGAAAGCCTTTACCCGCACTATGTACCGGATCAAAGTGAAAAACTTCCACCACATCCCGGAAACCGGCGGTGCGCTGCTGGTGTGTAACCACGTCAGCTATATGGATGCCCCGCTGCTGATTGGCGCTTCCAAACGCCATATCCGCTTTGTAATGGAAGAAGAGTACGCCACCTTCAAACCCATCCGCCGCATGCTGAAAAACGCCGGTGTGATCCCAATTGACGGCACCAACTCCCGCTCTGTACGCCGGGCATTTGTGGCAATTGAAAAAGCCCTTAATGCCGGAGAAGTGGTGTGTATCTTCCCGGAAGGCCGCCTGACCCACAACGGTGAAATGCGCGAGTTCATGCGCGGCATGGACCTGGTACTGCGCCGCTCGCCGGTACCCGTGGTACCACTGGCCCTGAAAGGCCTGTGGGGCAGCTTCTTCAGCCGCCATAACGGTGCAGCATGCAGCGGCTTCCCTGCCCGCTTCTGGTCACGCCTTGAGATCGAAGCCGGTGAACCGGTATGTGGCCACGAGGCCACCAATGAACTGATGCATAAGAAAGTATCGGAACTGCGGGGGGAGTGGCAGTAGCGGCTTAGCGAATTCAGGATGGCAGAAAGCCACCAGCAGGAACAATGTCATCCTGAACGCGCTCCCGTTAATTTACCTTGCTCTCAGCAGGTTAAGCGCGATTCAGGATCTGCTCTCCACAAGGATAAAACTCACCTCGCGGTAGCGACTCTTCTTTGTTGCAGCGGATACATTGAGTTGCTGGCGCTTTAGCGATACGACACGCTGACAGAAGATCCAGAATCAAGTTCAGGATGACCCGGCGTGTGGAAACAGTACGTGCATATCAAACAACACAGCTCTTATTGAATAAACCATCCGAAAGCATAAAAGCTCCCTCCGGCACAAAGCACCAACGAACACAATGTCATCCTGAACGCGCTCCCGTTAATTTACCTTGCTCTCTGCAAGTTAAGCGCGATTCAGGATCTGCTCTCCACAAGGATAAAACTCACCTCGCGGTAGCGACTCTTCTTTGTTGCAGCGGGTACATTGAGTTGCTGGCGCTTTAGCGATACGACACGCTGACAGAAGATCCTGAATCAAGTTCAGGATGACCCGGCGTGTGGAAACAGTACGTGCATATCAAACAACACAGCTCTTATTGAATATACCATCCGAAAGCATAAAAGCTTCTTCCGGCACAAAACACCAACGAACACAGTGTCATCCTGAACGCGCTCCCGTTAATTTACCTTGCTCTCAGCAGGTTAAGCGCGATTCAGGATCTGCTCTCCACAAGGATAAAACTCACCTCGCGGTAGCGACTCTTCTTTGTTGCAGCGGATACATTGAGTTGCTGGCGCTTTAGCGATACGACACGCTGACAGAAGATCCAGAATCAAGTTCAGGATGACCCGGCGTGTGGAAACAGTACGTGCATATCAAACAACACAGCTCTTATTGAATAAACCATCCGAAAGCATAAAAGCTCCCTCCGGCACAAAGCACCAACGAACACAATGTCATCCTGAACGCGCTCCCGTTAATTTACCTTGCTCTCTGCAAGTTAAGCGCGATTCAGGATCTGCTCTCCACAAGGATAAAACTCACCTCGCGGTAGCGACTCTTCTTTGTTGCAGCGGGTACATTGAGTTGCTGGCGCTTTAGCGATACGACACGCTGACAGAAGATCCTGAATCAAGTTCAGGATGACCCGGCGTGTGGAAACAGTACGTGCATATCAAACAACACAGCTCTTATTGAATATACCATCCGAAAGCATAAAAGCTTCTTCCGGCACAAAACACCAACGAACACAGTGTCATCCTGAACGCGCTCCCGTTAATTTACCTTGCTCTCAGCAGGTTAAGCGCGATTCAGGATCT